>JBAYJD010000027.1:0-41748 GCA_041665305.1 Elusimicrobiales bacterium | reverse complement strand
GGCCGAACCGAAGTTGCGCGAAACGCGCAGGCTCCAATGAACCTGTAAGTTTCGCGCAACAAAGGTGCAGGCAAAAAACGGCGATTGCAGCCAAAATTCCTTATGTCGGACAGGCTCCTAGGCGGGGCCCGGTACGGGCCGGGGGCGAAGGCCGGAGCGTCAGGAGCCTGACTGCGGCCGGACCCGCCCTCCGCCCGGCCCCCTGCAGCCAGTATTTCAATATGATCGACAAAAAACTTCTGGAAGCCGTCTACGCAAGGTTCAATAAAAGAGAATTCATACATCCGGACCCTCTTGAGTTCGTATATCGCTATGAGACGGCCGGAGACAGGGAGGCCGCCGGCTTTATCGCCGCGGCGCTGGCCTACGGCAATGTCACGCAGATCCTTAAAAGCGTGGAAAAAGTTCTGGCGCCCATGGGCGCCGCGCCCGTCCGCTGGCTGCTGAAAAGCACACCGGGCGAGATCGCGGGCGCCTTCAGCTCGTTCAAGCACCGTTTTACGACCGGACGGGAGCTGGCGGTCTTCCTTATAAACATGAAGACCGCGCTTAAAAAGCACCGTACGCTTGAAAGCTTTTTTTTAAAGCATTACCGGCCGGCAGAAGAGACCCTGGCCGGGGCAATTTACACCTTTGTGAACGACTTTAACCGGTCGGCCTGCGCCCCCACCCTTACCCCTTGTCCCGAGAAAAAAAGTTCGTTCAAACGCCTTAATCTTTTCCTGCGCTGGATGGTCAGGCGCGACGCTGTGGATCCCGGGGTCTGGAAGGAGATCCCACCCTCCAGACTGATAATCCCGCTCGACACGCACATGTTCCAAACGGCGAAAAAGATGGGGCTCACGGCAAGGTCCGACACTTCCATGAAAACGGCTCTTGAGATCACCGCCGCTTTCAGGAAAGTCAGCCCGCTGGACCCGGTCCGCTACGACTTTTGCCTGACGCGCGAGGGGATAAGACGGAATAAAATGTTATAAAAATTTTTACCGCGAAAATTTTTAATAACGGCCTGGAGCTTCCTTTATTTGTTAAAATATCAACGAGACTGCGGGAGGGAACAATGAAATTGAAAGGCACACAAACGGAGAAGAACCTGCTGGCGGCTTTTGCCGGAGAATCGCAGGCCAGGAACCGCTACACCTACTTCGCGAGCGCAGCGAAAAAGGAAGGTTATATCCAGATCTACAAAATATTCGAAGAAACGGCGGAGCAGGAAAAAGAGCACGCCAAAAGATTCTTCAAGTTCCTGGAAGGCGGGGATGTAATGGTGGAAGCGGCCTTCCCGGCCGGCGTCATCGGCTCCACCAGGGACAATCTTAAGGCCGCGGCCGACGGCGAGGCTTTTGAGTGGGCCAAACTGTACCCCGCCTTCGCCAAACAAGCGAAAGACGAGGGTTTAGAGGCCGTCGCCCAGGCGTTCGAGCATATCGCGGTCGCGGAAAAGCAGCATGAAAAAAGATACCGCGCGCTGCACAAGAACCTCACGGACGGCAAAGTTTTTAAAAAGGACCGCGAGACCGGCTGGCGCTGCCTCAACTGCGGGTACACTCATGAAGGAGCGAACGCTCCGGAGGCCTGTCCGGCCTGCGCGCACCCCAAGGCTTATTTCGAAGTACTGGCGGAAAACTGGTGATTAAAGAAGGGAGAACTTATGGATGAAAATATCAACGAAGAGATAAAAAAAGAAATCGTAAAACGCGCCGTCACGCTGCAAGGCAGGCCCATGACGCTTGTCGGCGAAGAGCTCAAGGTCGGAATGCCGGCGCCTGACTTCAAAGCCGTCAACAACGATATGCTGCCGATGAAGTTCTCCCGGACCTACAACGGCAAGATCACCATCATCTCCGCGGTCCCTTCGCTGGACACTCCCGTCTGCGACCTGGAAACCCGCCGGTTCAACAAGGAAGCCGAACTTCTGGGCCCCGAAGTGAATGTGCTGACCATAAGCATGGACCTGCCTTTCGCCCAAAAACGCTGGTGCGGCGCGGCCGGCGTGAAAGCCGTGCACACCTACTCCGACTACCAGAAAGCGGATTTCGGCAAGGCCTACGGCGTGCTGATCAAAGAACTGCGCCTGCTGGCCCGCGCGGTCTTTATCGTGGACAAGGACGGCATAGTGAAATACGCGCAGGTCCTGCCGGAAGTTTCCAAGGAACCGGATTACAACGAAGTTCTTACAGCCCTGAAAGCGCTGATATAGGAAGAGGCCGGAGATCACATTTTCCGGAGGCGGTTATATGGCTAAAATAAAAGAGATCTACAAATGCGACGCTTGCGGCAGCATAGTCGAAGTCCTGCACGAAGGCTCCTGCAGCCCGGTCTGCTGCGGCGCCGGGATGCGCCTTTTCTCCGAGAACACCACCGACGCCTCAAAAGAAAAGCATGTCCCGGTCATAGAGAAAACCGCGGCGGGATATAAGGTTAAAGTGGGGAGCGTCCCCCACCCCATGGAAGAAAAACACTTCATAGAATGGATAGAGCTTGCGGCCGACGGCAGATCTTTCAGGGAGTTCCTGAAACCCGGCGCCGCGCCGGAGGCCGTATTTTGCCTGTGCTTTCAGCCCAAGGAACTCTACGCCCGCGCATACTGCAATCTGCATGGCTTATGGAAGGCGTGATCCGTCCGGAACATGAAAGGTCACCGGGGATCAGGAAAGGATGGGAGCGATCATGAAAAAATATGTGTGCAAACTTTGCGGCTACATCTATGACCCGCAACTAGGCGATCCGGACAACAATGTGCCGCCCGGCACCCCTTTCGAAAAAGTGCCGGATACCTGGGTCTGCCCCCTCTGCGGGGCGGGCAAGGACGAATTCGAACCGGAAAATTAGCCTGGATCCTGCGATTCAACTGAAACTTTAAGGTCAGCCTGAAGCGCAGGACGGCGGAGAAGCCCGCCGGTCACTTGACGCTTTTTCCTTCCCTGACGCAGTCCGCCTCGCGGTTCAGGCCGTTGCGGTCGAAAAGATCGGCCAGTCTGCCCCTCCCATCCGTGTCGGAAGTCAGGTCATAGAGGAAAATGGAATATCCGGCGACAAAGACGGGCTTGCGGACCTTCAGCCAGTCATAAGTCGTTTTGTCGGGGTAATAGGTACTCTGCAAATTAGTCGCCGAAACCGCCAGCAGCAGCCTGTCCATGCCACAAACATCCACCCCGGTTCCGGGCAGTTCCACGTTGGAAACCACGCCCAGCGGCAGATATTTCATGCCGTAATATTCCGGACGGGCCACTCCGAAATACGAGAACACCACCGGCGGATCCCCCCGATGTTTCAGCCAGGCAGACACGGTCTTCACATCCTGCCCCCAATCGAGGTTGGAATCCACCAGGAACCTGTACCCGCCGGCCGCGCCCCCGGCCAGCTCGTTAAAATACGCGAGATAATACGGACCCGTTTTGACCAACCCCCACCCCCAGAGCAGCGCCAGCGGCGAGATCAGGTAAAGCAGGACTTTTTTCTCGCGGACATAGACGACGCCCATGCCGGCCAGCACGGCCAGGAAGGGCATCACGGGCAGGATATGTCGGGACCCTATCTGGACCCTGGCGTTCATGGAAACGGCCAGATAGATTATAGGCGGCAGGAGGATCCAGAGGAGCTCCTTCCTGCCTAAGCGTTTAACCGCCGCCAGACCGGCAAGGGCCAGCGCAAGCACCGCCAACGGGGTCTTGACGGCCAAAGCGAACGGGAAGTACCACCACACCCCTCCCACCGAATATCCCCCCCAGGCGAACGAAGACCGGCCCTGGTCCAGTCTTTTCAAAGTTTCGCTCAAACCGGCGAAATACAGCGCCAGGTCGAATTTGTAGACCAAAGCCAGAGTTAAAACTGCGGCGCCGAGATAGACTGCCGAGTACCGCAGAAGCCCGGGCAGGGAGATCTTCGGCTCGAACAGATTATGCGCTATCCAGAACAAAATGATAAGCGGCGGGATAATGAACATGCTGAATTTGGACGCCATGGCCAGGCCGGTGACCAGGCCGGTCAGCGAAGCATAGAGATACCGCCGCCCGCTATCCTCGGTTTTAACCGTCTTGCGCCCCCTGGCGGCAAAACCCGCGGCCGGCGGCGTGGAGAACATATACCCCAGGCAGAAAGCTCCGAAGTAAAAAACTGCGGGGGCGGCGTCGGTGGTTATGAGGGCGTGATTGGAAATAAAGACCGGCATGAAAGAAAAGACCGCCACGGAGAATACCCCGGCTTCAAACCCGGCGGCCTTAGAAGCAAAAAGCAGGATAAAAAAAGCCAGCAGGCCGCTCCATAGCACAAGAGAGAAGATGCGCGCCGTGTTTAAAAGCTTTTCCTGCGAGGCGGTGTTCTGATAAAGGAACAGGTCGCCGTAATGATAAGGGCTGGCCCGCATAAAATAAGGATGGCCCAGGAAAGCGTTAGGCCTCAGCAGGAGCAGCGGGAAGGCGTCGGCCATTTCCGCCAGGGGCGGGTGGTCCATGATGTTCATGACATATTGGCCGGTGGCCAGATAAGAATAGCCGCTTGACAGGTGGACGGTCTCGTCGTAAGTCGGGGCGGACGCCCGGATGAACCCCAGTCCCATGATAAGGTGCGCGGCCAGGGCCGCCGCCGCGCAAAGTATCAGGATTTTCTTCTTGTTCACAGGAACTATGATACAAAAAATCGGTTTTTTCTTGGAACAGGCCCGCTAAAGGCGCAACATGGCGCCTATACCGTTTACTCTATGGCTACCCGGCCGGCGACATCGAGAAAAAAATCTTTTGACCAGATGGCAACGGCATCCGGAACCGTCAAAAACCGGGAGACATCATCTTTTGCCTGCGCTACATCCACAGACTCGATATGCCGGCGCAGCAGATCGCGCAGCGCCTCTTCCGTAAGCGGCCCGTCTTCGATCCAGTCTCCGCTCTGGCGCATCCTTTGCTCCAAATGCCGCAGATCAACAGGCGTACGCCGTCCGACAAACCACACAAAATCATACCAGTCGCGGCCTTTTACACGGGTCTTCCAGCCGCGGCAAAGAAGCGCGTGCATTTTGCCGGCGAACATGGAAGATGGAGCAAAGGCCTTAACATTAAAAGGAACCGGATTAAGCAATAACCGCGCCTCGGTCTTGAACCGCGGCGGAGGGTCGGCGTCAATTTCGATCTTAATTTTAGTCAGCGGCATTTCCCGATCTCCCTCCATACCGATAACAAGCAGCTGCTCCAGCGTGTTCGCTTTAAGAAAAGCCGACTTGATGTGCCCGCCCGGGGCTTTTTGCTTGACCGCCATCTCCGCCGTAAATCCGAACGCCCTGAGTTCGTCTTTTATAAAACCGCAATACGGTTCCAGCCGGAAGTCCGGATCGGGCTTCAAAAGAGAAAAATCCATGTCTTCGCTGAAACGGTCCAGGCCGTAAAGCACCCGCAGCGCCGTGCCGCCGTAAAAGGCGGCGCGCTCGAAAAACTTACCCCGCCATAGCCCCAGCAGCGCGGTTTCCTGCAGGATCTCCCTCAACGCCCTGAGCTTGTCGGCGTTTGAAACGCGAGGATAGCGCGACAGCATCGCTTCGATAGCCGGATTCATTTTCCCCCCTTCATTCTTTTCAGCACGGCGGCACAGAACCTTATTTTCCGCGACCGCGACTTCCGGGCGCATTCCCCCAGTAGCGCGTGATCCATGGAAAGGAAGCCATCCTCATCCAAACGCAGATCTTCAAACAAATACCGCTCGGCTTCTTTTTGGTTATTAAAAATATTCCCGGCATCTTCCCGGATCTTATCCGCCAAAGCGCGCTCGGGAGAAGCGGCAAGAAACGCTCCGCCCTTAAATTCAAGCCGGCGCATCCCCACGGGGTAATATTGAGCCGGCGCCCGCTTATATATAAATACGCCCAGCGGAGTTTTAAAAATTTTAGCTCTTTTAAAGGTGGTAGAGGTTAAAGCAAAAACCGCCTCGGGAATCAGGCCGTAATGCGCAAGCATATAATCGGAAGAAACCATGGAGGGCCCGTAAATCAAATTTGCAAGCAATTCCATGGAGCAAGGCCGCCGGCGGTGGCGTTCCCCGAAAACATAAAGTCCCTTCTTTACGCGGATAAGATCTCCCGCCCTGACAAGGGCGCCTACCTTCATCACAGGATTACTGTATTCTGAAAGCAGCGAAACAAGGGTTTGGTAGTCAAACTCCTCACCAACTATTTTCGACCGTATATCCACATTCATATCAATATTTTAGCATGGTAAACACAATAAATCAATAGTTAATATGCCGGTATATGTTAGTAGACTAGAAAAGGATAGCCCTTCCCGCCCTCGATCATGATAAGGCGTAAATAACACGGCCAGCGGGCTCTGCAATCCGATAACAGTTTTTACGGGACAAGCGCTACACTATGCCCGCGCTCTTGCGAAGAGTCGTGCGGCTGGCGACGCGTACGGTATCCATACTGTGTTTTGTTATATATCTATTGCTTTTTATATTAATTTATGCTATAATTATATTTGTTCCACTTATTTTAGTCGGCGAAAGGAGAACGTATGCCTAAAACAAAATCCGATGGAGCAGTGATCCTTAAAAATTTCCTTGAGATCCCGTATGACGAGCTCGAGGCCATGAACCTTGAAGCCGCCCAGGCCGCCGAAACGCTGTCCGCCGCCGAACTGGAAAAGAAATACCGCGCGTACCTGCTGAAAGAAAAACGGCTCAAAGCAGTGACGCTCTGCTTCACCGACATCGAGGGGCGCTTCCACATGCTGGATTACGACAAACAGTTCTTTCTGAAGGCGGCCGACAACCTCACCTTTGACGGCTCTTCCATCCGCGGGTTTTCCGCCCAGAAAGAATCCGATCTGAGGCTGGGCATCGACTGGGGCAGCATCGTCTGGCTTCCTTCCGATGTGTTCGGCCCGGGCAAAGTAATTATTTTCGCCACGGTTTTGAACCGGGACAAATCGCTTTACGAATCTGATTTCAGGGCCCACCTGGCGAGGCTCGCGAAAGACCTGAAAAAAACACGGGGCCTAACCGCCAATGTCGCGGCGGAAGTGGAAGGCTTCCTGGTGAACGGGCTTAACGCCGAACAAAGCTACAGCAGGACCACGGGATTCACCCTGATCTCCACCGGAGGATATTTCCATTCCCTGCCGCTGGACCGCCTGAAACTGTTCATAGACACCGCCGCCGAGGCCCAGAGGGCGATGGGGTTCAGGAACGAAAAAGACCACCCCGAAGTGGCGCCCTCCCAGTTCGAGCTCAACTTCTCCTACGCGGATGTCGTGCGCGCCTGCGATATGATCCAGTTGTACAAACTCGTCTGCCGCCAGGTGGCCGCGAATATGGGCATGACCGCGACCTTCCTCCCCAAGCCCATTTCAGGCGTTAACGGAAGCGGAATGCACCTGAACCTTTCCTTCTTCAAGGACGGAAAGAATATTTTCCATGATAAAAAAGGGGAGGACGGCCTCTCCCCGGCTGCCTGGGACGCGATCTCAAGGATCCTGAACCACGCCCAGGAGCTCTCGCTTATTTTAAACGCGAGCGTGAACGCCTACCGCCGCCTGGACCCGCGCTTCGAAGCGCCGAACCAGATCAAGGTCTCCTCGGTGGACCGCGGCGCGATGATCCGCATCCCGGCCGGGAACGAAAACTCGGCCCGCATAGAGATCCGTTCCGTAGGCCCGGACGCGAACCCCTATCTCGCCCTGTACGCGCTTCTTCGCACCGCGCTGGACGGAGAGCCGCTCACCAAAGACGAAAGCAAACGGGACCGCGTGCGCTTCCTCCCTGGGAACATCTATGACGCGATACGGATGTTCCGCGCCAGCGAATTCATTAAAAAGGTCATGGGGGCGTCGTCCCATGAAAAATATGTCGCACACAAGCAGGCCGCGGCCGACAGGAGCCCGAAGGAACTGGGAGGGATCGTAAAATCTTCGGAAGTCCTCTTCCACCACGAAGTGACGAACCAGATGCTCTGGCATAAGTTCTAAATCCAAAAAAAGCCGCCCCCGATCTTGAGGACGGCTTTTTTTGGATCCGGGAAGCTATTGACCCGGCAGCCCGGCCGGGTCAAAGGCCGGGCCCGCCGGCGGCCGGCGTTCAAGGTCGAAAAACAATGATATAATAAAATATCGCAGGACGATGTTTTACCGTACCCGGCACGGGCATGAATAAAGCCCCATGCCGGAGCTAATGGAGGACTTATTATGAAATATTTTTTCGCCGCCGTTCTGGCGGCTTCCGTCTTGACCGCCGCGACTTACGCCCTCTCCGGGAACAAAGGCTCGTCAAAGCCCGTTAAACCGGAAAGCGCAGTTATCCCCGCGCCGGCCGAACCCGTAAAAGCCGCGGCGCTGCCGCTGAACCTCCCCCCCGCCGACGCCAAAGCTTATCTGGAAGCGGAAAAGCCGGCGCTGCTGGATGTCAGGACTCCTGACGAATACGCGGCCGGACATCTTGAGAACGCCGTAAACCTGGACTATCATGCCGCGGATTTCAAGGACCGGCTGGCCGCGCTTGAGAAGACCTCCAAATACCTGATCTATTGCAGGAGCGGCAAAAGGAGCGCCGCCGCCCTGGCGATAATGCAGGAGCAGGGTTTTACCGACGTCCACGACATAGCGGGCGGCATAAACGCCTGGATCTCCGCCGGCTATCCGACCGTAAAATAAAATGCCGCACGGACACCTTGAAGATCCTAGCCGGTCCAGGCCATGGCCTGGACCGGCTTAAGAAGGATTTAAAAGGGCTAACAATTCCAGGGCGGAGTTTTGTCTATCACTTTAAGCCAGGGCAAGTGGGCGAATTTCTCCGGCATGTGGCCGGTTTCAAGCGTTATATCGACATAACCTTTGTTGCGCAGATCCTGAGCTATATTCTCGCCTTTGACGCCGTTCTCCTCGTCGTCGTCCAGCTCCGAATCAAGATAAATCGGAGTCTCTTTGGGAAACCGCCCCGCCTGCGCGACGAACTCTCCGGGACTCTCAAAGATAACAAGTGCTACGCCTTTTGCTTGCGCCGCGAATTTCCAATTCATACGGACCAGGGCATCGTCATCAACCAGAACCGCGTCCGCCTGCCTGGCGGAAGACGCCGTTTCAGATTCGTCTGCCGAGTCCTGAATTCTTATCGGCACCAGACTTGCCAGACCTTTAGGGATCATCCGCACTTTAAGCCGTTTGCATTCGTCAATTATCCGTTTCTCTTCATAACGGCTGGTCACCAGGATAGCTTTGCCGCACAGCTTCAACTCTTCGGCAAGGCTGAGACCCGTTTCTTTATAACCGATCAGTTCGTAATCGAACAGATAAACCGCTTTTTCGGCCTTTGCCTTGTTGTTTTTAACCCATTCCCGCAGTTTATCCGGCACGCTGAAATGGGCCACTTCAATGCCCTGCTCTTTGACCCTGGAAGATTCAAACAAGCCATCCCATATCTGGTGTATCGTATCGTCGTCATCCAGGACGGCCACAGGCCTGCCGGACACAAGTTCTAGCACAGGAACGAAATTCTGCGGCGCTTCGGCTTTGGGCAATTTGATCGTGACCGTTGTGCCTTTGCCCACTTCGGAAGCTATCGTCAAGCCGCCGCCCCAGTTCTCGACGGCGGTCCGCGCATGATACAAACCCAGGCCGGAACCTCCGGCTTTGTCGTGTGTCTCCCCCCTATGGCCCAGTTTAGGCACAATTTCAGGCGGTATGCCTTTACCGTTGTCGGCAACGGTCAAAATAATATTCGCCTCGTCACGGGCCAGACCTATGGCCACTTTGCCCTTATCGCCCAATACCTCAACGCTATTGTTCACCAGATTTGAAACGATGCGCCGAAATTCCACAGGCTGTATTTTAGCGAACAAGCCGTAGGCCTCCCGCGTCAATTCAAAATCAATGTTAATGCCGGGCTTCGACTCAAATTGCAGGCGTTTCTCGGTAATAACCGGATCTATCGCGCTTGAAAGCAGGCGGGTTTCCGTTAATTCTTTGTTTTCGGCCGCGGGAGAACCAGGCATAGCGACCGGTTTTGGCTGCTGCCGGTTTTTCTCAAGCAGGTTATTGGCGATATCACGGATCCGGTTGATAGCATGGCGCACCATAATGCGTTGTTTTTCAGGAAGCTGGGCTGTTTTATCCATCACCGAATCCAGCGCTGCCAGCGGAGAGCGTATATCATGCGCCACTTGCGCGGCTAATTCAGTCATATTTTCCCGGACTGCCATACCAATTCTATGATTAAACAATTCACTCTGAAAAGCTGACTGATAAATCTGCCATAGCTCTAATGGGATATCATTCGTTTCTATCTCCTGCGCCACATCAACTGCCGTATATTTAACGACTTTTCCAAACAAGGTTGAATAATGCATTATCTGCTTGCCTAAAAGCTCACCTAAAAAAAGAGAAATAAAACAACTGGCACCTACCCCAAAGAAAGCGATGCGATAAGACCACAGCCCCCTATGCAGCAAAACAACTGTTATTAATATCGCAGTACTGACAAAACCAACCGCCATCTGCCGTTGCTGAGCGATAAGACTTCGCCGCGGTCTATTATTATCCAGCGTACAAATCCCGAAGACCAAGCCATTTAAAGACTCTTTTTTAACAATCACGATCCCATAACATAACGCAATAATACCACACAGCCACAAGAACTCATACTCCGTCAAAGTATACGCGTCACCATTCAGCAGGGCCGAGTATATGCCCCAATTGCCCAACTGAAGGAGGATTCCGCCCAAAGCCAAAAATGAAACTATCTTATCGATAGAAAACGCGAATGCAATAACCGCAAAGAAAAAGAAGCTCATTGCGAATATCGAATTAAAGACCAACTCAAATAACAGAAAGCTCCACCCATCATTCCGATAGTATGAGAACATTAATGGGATTAGAATTGTAAACAACACCGGGATCGAAAAAAGAATCGGCAGCCAAACGACACTGAGAAAATTTCTTTTTGTAATTGGTGCCATCCAACGCCTAAGAGCTGTCCAAAATCCTACTATACCGAACAGATACGCTGTAGAATAGGGCAAAGTTGTTGTAATAAAAGTTACTGCGCCATTATCCATTTTCATAGCATAATGGACGATAAGGTAAGAAAAATCAGCTGGTAGGATACAACAAAACATAATAAAGAACCATCTCATTACCGGCTTGCGGCAATCACCAGAAGAGATAATGTGCCATATAGCCATTGCCTCAAGGCCGCATTCCAAAAGCACAGTCAACACACCGGGGGGGAAGATAGCCCCACCTTGCGACTTATCCTGCCAAAAGAAAACAAACGCAACACCCCAGGCTAAGGCCAAACCACTGAATATTTTTGATTCCTTTGACAGCATTTGTTTCATAATTTTACATCCGTTCGGGATTATTCCAGATCAACACCTTGGATTTCAATTTACCAAATGAGCGGTATTCAGAAAGCTCAAGCAAGCCGGCTTCCCTGAACCCATTTTTTATAAAAAAACCCAAAGATGCCTTATTGGAAATAGGTGAGACAAGGATGTCAGTAAGAAGATTTTTTCGAGTCTCCCGCATAACCCGTTTCAGCAATGCCCCCCCCACCCCCATACCAGATGCATCACGAACAACACCGATCTGATATATGTAATCGAAATCAGCAAAGCACACAGGTTTATTCGGAATAAAATGTCCACCGGAAGCATGATTATTATCATTTTCTAAAAGAGATGAGAACTCAGAAATTGGAGTAACCAGCACATACCCCACAAGCCTCCTCGATTGTCTAGCTGTAACAAGCTTGCCGTTCTCCACAACAAGCCTTATAAGCTCTTCGGGGGCAAAGGAACTGATTAAAAAACCCGATTTTTCCGGCGCTGTCTCTCGTGTGACAAGAAGTGATGATTGAACACTTATTGTATCGCCTACAATCCGCCTAAGCGCTGCTTCTGAATTAGACGAAAATATATCTATCTGTATATTGTCCATCTTCTCATCCTTTTTTATGGGAAACTCAACGCCTCACGCTTCACGGCGCTCCGATTTTCAGTAAAAGCCTGGAAAGCGATGCCCAGACAGATCATGCCGCCGCCAATAATCTGATTTGTCCCGAAGGATTCACCCAAAAACACCACCGCTGCTATGCTCCCGAGCAGCGGCTGCAGGAAAAGAGAAAGGACCACGGACCCCAGAGAAAGACTTTTTCTCAACGCATGCAGCCAATAGAGATATGGGACCGCCGTACCCATAACTCCCAGCCATACTACCGCGAACCAGCCGGTTACGGATAAACCGGCGAGATCCGGCAGGCCCTTCCAGGGGAGAACCACACTTGACAAAAGTATTACGCCCACCAGCATAGCGCTCCCGAAAATCATCGGACCCTGATATCGTTTAATCAGATCGCGCGCCAGCACGGAATACAGGGCCTCCCCCGCGACAGCGGCCAACAGCAGCAGATCGCCATATCCCATGGCGAACGACCGCATTTGTCCCGCTGCGGATTTCTCAAAAATATTCGACAGGAACAGAAAGCCCATAATCGCCAGGGGAAAAGATAAATAATGGGACTTTTTGAGACGCTCCCTAAATATCAAACAGCCGAAAACGACAGTAAAGATCGGTTCAAAAGTCACAAGGATCGAGTTATTAACGGCGGTTGAGGCCTTAAGGCCGGACATTTGCGTCATAGGAGAAACAAAGCAGGTCGCAAATCCTATTAGAATAACCAGCAACAAGTTTTTGTCCGGTTTCAACGGCATAAAAAGCTTGTTCTTCTTGTTTTGAGACCTTAACCGCAAGCAGCCCATAACAGTCACATAGGTCAGCAATGCCACCACATATTTCAGCCACGCCGTATGCTGCGGCCCGATCTCCAGAATAATCCTCTTGGCAATAGAAGGATTGACCGCCCAAACAAGATTACATAGCAATAGCCCGATCCAGGTAGTCCATGTCATTATTCAATCCCTCACATTAAATTTTTATGCTGCTTTTTGCGATCAGGGGAATTCGGGGGACAGTATATTTAATGTATGTTTAGTTCGGTTGGTATCACGCTTGCAAAGAACGATTACCGGCGGTAAAGACCGCGGTTCCCATCAGCGGGAACCGCGGTTCTTTATCTCCGCCAGGATTTTCTCGGGCGTGAACGGCGGGTCGAATAAGCGCACGCCGACCGCGTCAAAAATCGCGTTGGCCACGGCCGGCAGCGGGCCGTTGATGCCGATCTCCGAGACGGATTTGGCGCCGAAAGGGCCGTTGGGCTCGTAGGTCGGGATCAGGATCGACCTGACGGGCGGCATATCAGCGGTATTGAAGATCTTATAGCGCCGGAAACTGGCGTTGAGCGGGGTGCCGTTGGCGGAAAATTCCATCTCTTCCGAAAGCGTATGGCCTATCCCGTTCAGCACGGCGCCGTCATTCTGGCCTTCGGCCAGCTCCGGATTAATGGCGGTGCCGCAGTCCACGCAGGAAACATAATCCAGGATCTTTATCCTGCCCGTTCCGGTATCTACCTCCACTTCTACGAAATTGGCGGCGAACGGCGGCGGCGAGGTGTGGGCGTAATGCGAGGCCGACGCGGCGATCTGGTGCTGGTCGTTATAATAAAGCGAGGTATTGGCCACCTCTGAGAGGCCGCAGGACGCGCCGTCTTCAGCCAGGACCCTGCCGCCTTCAAGACGCAGCCGCTCAGGCTTCCTGTCCAGGATCTTCGCCGCCACCGCCAGGATCATTTCCCTGACTTTTTCCGCCGTTTTTTTCACGGCGTTGCCTGAAATGAAGGTGGTGGAGGACGCGTATGCCCCCACATCGAAAGGCGTAAGGTCGGTATCGGAGGAATAAACGATAATGTCTTCCGCCTTAACGCCGAGGACCTCGGCCGCTATCTGGGCCAGGATGGTATCGGAACCGGTGCCGAGATCGGCCGCGCCGACCAGCAGGTTGAAAGACCCGTCCTCGTTCATCTTAAGCGTGGCGCTGGCCATGTCCACCTCGGGGATCCCGGACCCCTGCATCATGCAGGCCATGCCGAGCCCTCTTCTCACCGGCCCGGTCTGACCCTTATACCTTGCCTTCTTTTCTTCCCACTTGATGGCTTTAAGCCCGGCTTCTATGCCTTCATAAAGGCCGATCGAGGTTATCACCTGTTCCACGCCCTCGCGGCCCTCGCCCATGGCCTTGAAGACCGGCGAGCCTTCTCCCAGGCTGATGTAGTTCTTTCTGCGGAATTCCACCGGATCCATGCCGATCCGTTCCGCCATGATGTCCATCTGCGATTCCCAGGCGAAGAAACCCTGGGTGGCGCCGTAACCGCGGTAAGCTCCGGCGACCGGCAGATTGGTATAGACGCTTTTGCCTATAAATTTTATATTGTTCCTCACTTTGTACATCGGCAGGGTATGGGAACCGGCGCACATCATGACCGTCAGCGCATGGGAGCCGTAGGCGCCGGTATTGAGCGTGATATCCATCTCCGCGTCGGTTATCGTGCCGTCCCTGCGGACCCCGGTCTTCAGCCTCACCACGGCGGGGTGGCGCGTGCGCGAGGAAATAAACGTTTCCCTGCGGGTGTATTCTATTTTTACGGGCTTGCCGGTTTTAAGCGACAGGGCGGCCGTGATGTCTTCCAGGAGCACTTCCTGTTTGGAACCGAAGCCGCCGCCGATACGGGGTTTGATAACACGGATCTTTTTAACGGGAAGCTTGAGCGCCTGGGCCACGATGCGCCGGACATGGAACGGGACTTGGGTGGAGGTGCAGATCACCAATCGTCCGAAATGGTCGAAACTCGTTATGACCGTATGCGGCTCTATGGCGCAATGCTGGAGATAGGGCATTTTGTAACTGCGCTCTATCACAAAATCCGCATCCTTGAACCATTCTCCGTTCCTGACCTCGAAATCGAATTTGGCGGCGATATTATGGCCGGCGTCGGGGATGTTCTTTGAATCTTCTTCGTCGTGGATAACGGGCGCCCCGTCCTTTACGGCCTCGAAGGGGTCGAATACGGCCGGCAACGGCTCGTAATCCACTTTTATAAGCTTCAGGGCGGCGTCGGCGGCGTCGGGGGTTTCGGCGGCCACGGCGGCCACACGGTCGCCGACGAAACGCACCTTATTGTCCAGGATGTACGAATCGTAAGGCGAAGGCTCGGGATAGCCCTGTCCGGCCGTGGTATGCGGCACCCGCGGGACATTCTTATAGGTCAGCACCGCCTTCACTCCGGGAAGTTTCTCAGCTTCCCGGGTATCTATTTTTTTAATGCGTGCGTGGGCGAAGGGGCTCCATAAAATGCGCCCATAGAGCATCCCGTTGAGGTCCGCATCGCCGGTAAAGACCGGCTCGCCGCAGGCGAGCCCCAGCGCGTCCATCTTCAGCACCCGTTTATTTACCGTTTTTAAATTCCTGGTTTCCATAAATTCTCCCATAGACTAAAGGCTGAGGGCTGAAGGAGGGAACTGCGATTTTTGCAAACCCCATAGCAATTTCCCTGATTCATCCACAAGCTCACGGATCTTACGCATATCATCGTTACCCATATAACCGATAGCAACGGCAAACTTACTTAGGTACTGGGTTTCTGCCAAAGAACCCAGGGCAATATCCAGAAAATGAGCGAATTCTTTTTTACGTTTACGATTATATCCCTCGACTATATTTGTTGGGACTGAGAGGCACGCTCTTCTAATCTGTGAAGTCAGACCGAACATTTCTTTTTTGGGGAAATTTTCACTAATTCTATAAACGCATAATGCCATTTCATGCGACTTTTGCCAGGCAATCAAGTTTTTATAGTTAGACATACCCCCCTCTTCAGCCCTCAGCCTTCAGCCTTTCTAGCCTTCAGCCTTTCAGCCGCGGCTTTCACCGCGGCTATCTGCTTCACATAGCCGGTGCAGCGGCAGAGGTTCCCATCCAGATATTTTTTTATCTCTTCTTCGGACGGCTCCGGAATTATATCCAACAGGTGTTTGGAGGATACTATCATGCCGGGGATGCAAAAGCCGCATTGTACGGCGCCCGCCTCTACAAAAGCTTCCTGAAGCGCGTGGGGGGCCTGAACGGTCCCGATGCCCTCGATCGTCGTAACCGCGGCGCCATGGGCGGTGAAAGCCGGGATCAGGCAGGCCAAGGCCGGTTTGCCGTTGAAGATGACGGCGCAGGAGCCGCAGTCACCGGTGTCGCAGCCTTTTTTGGCGCCTTTATAGCCGTACCGCCGCAGGGCGTCCAGCAGGAATTCCGTATTCCCGACCGCAAAAGTTTTTTTAACGCCGTTCAATTCGAGGCTGATGTCGAAAACTCCGTTTACCGCCGTAAGCTTTGTGTTTTCCTTTTTCATTTTTTCACCCCGCCCGGCCGAAGTTTTCGGGCGAAATCGTGCATAAACCTTTCAAACAGGCTCGCCGCGGCCGCCTTCTTAAAGTCGCCGGCCCTCGCCGCATCCAGCTCGCGGCCCAGCTCCAGGGCCGCCGCTTTTATCACGGCCGCGCCGGGTTTCTCACCGGAGACGGCATGTTCCGCGGCCTGCGCCCGGAAGGGTTTCGGCGAGAGCGCTCCCACGGCTACGCGCGCTTCCTTCACGGTCCCTGCCTTCGCCGAAGCCGCCATAAAAAGCGTCAGATAAGCCTCCCAACTGGCCTCTGTTTTGGCGAATTTCTCGAACCGGCAGGACCAGTTCCGTGTTTTGCCGGGGATGATGATCTCCAGGATCAGACAATCCCGGCCCGGTTTCAGTTTGAGGTCCGCGCCGTAAAGATCGGCGAACGGAACGGTCTTCACGCCCGGCCCGGCAAGCAGCCGGACCCTTGCGTCCAGGCCCAGCAGCACCACGGGAAAAATATTGAAAGAATGGGGCCTGGCTATGTTCCCGCCGATGGTGGCCATGTTGCGGATAAGCTGGCTCGAACACCGCGCAGCCGCGGCGGAAACGGCCCCGCCGGCCCAGCTCTTCGCCAGTTTTGAATTGTCTATCTCGTCAAAGGTGGCTAGCGCCCCGATGACAAGGTCGGCGCCCCGCTTTTTAATGTAGTTCAGCGGCAGGTTCTTCAGGCCGACAAAATTCTCGACCGTTTCAGGGAGGGTCTTCGCCGCCAGGGTCCCCCCGGCCACGGCCATCGCTTCGGATTTACGGTCCAAAAGGGCGGACAAAGCCGCCTTGGGCGTCCCGGGAAAACTAAAGTATTTTATGTTTTTCACTTGGCGTCTCCTTGATGCCCGAAGTACGGGTGCGGCAGGTAGGGCTGCCTGTCCGGCTTCTGCCTGGACCTTTGAAGTTCCATTTCCCGCACCAGAATGGAAGGCGCGACAATAGCCGCGGGCACGGAACTTCGTCTATATAGCAAAGGCCCCGGCTGGTAAAAATTATGCACATAAAGGTCGTCGGAGGTCAGCATGATGTCGCGCAACGCCCTGAAACCCGCGTCTTCAAATTCCATCCCGCTGAGCAGCTCCTCCGAGCCGTCCTTAACCGACACTTCGTAAACCAGCACCGGCTTTGCCAGAAGGTCCTCCGTCCGTTTTGAACCCCCGCCTGCCATGCGCCTGACTATTATCGCATAGTCAAGCCCGATCTCTTTGGCCGTCGCCAGCAGTTTTTTCTTCAATTCTTCGTTGGACGCCGTTCTTTCCGACACGATGAACACATTTCCGGGCCGCGCGGAGGCGAATTCGTCATAGCGGCGCCTGCCGTGCCCGTTGGAGGCTTTGAACTGCCTGACCGGAGCGCGGGACATATAAAAATTTACAAGTTTCCCGTTCTTCACCAGTTCAAGCTTGCCGGGCCGCACCCCCTCGTCGTCTATTTCATACGAGCCTATAAGCTCCGAACCGGCCGCTTCCGTCCGCGCGGGGTCGTCATAAACGCTCAGGAAGGGCGCCATGACGCGCATGTTAAACTTGTCCGCAAGCGCCCCGGACTCCACATAATATTTCCGGCGTTCTTCGTCATCGGCCCAGGGCGCCCGGGTGAAAGAAATATTTTCCACGAATAACTGGTTAAAAAACTCGGCGGCCGCCTGGCCCTCGAACAGGACAGGACCCAGGTAAACCTCGGCGGTGGAGGACTCCACCAGGTAGCTCATCCTCTTCGCGAATTCCTCGGTCCTGGCCGCCAGGGCCTCATAACCCGGCGCGGAAGCCGGGGAAGCGTAATTGAATTGAATGGAATCGTTCACCTTAAGGCCCTCTCGGGTCTGTACGGCGGCGGAAATATCCAGATTGAAATTATCACGATATATCCGGTACCTGGAACCCTCGCTGTTGACGAACCGCACGACCCGCGCCGAACGCGTCAGCTCGACATCCGAATTCTGGATCCGGGGGAATTTTTTAAAGACGGCCGACAGCCGCCTGACGGTCTCTTTCCACTTCCGCGCGTCGAACGCCGCGGCCGCGGGGCGCTCCGCTATGAGCGTTTCCGGCTTTTCCTCGGAAAGGTCGCCGTACACCTCCCGGAGATTCTTCTTTTCCATGTACGCTTTTTTCCGGGAATAGGTCTCAAGCGCGGACTTATACGCCTGGTCGGTGAGCGACCAGATCGAAAAACGCAAAGCGTCGTAATTTTCTTCCGTCGGGATGCTGTCGGAGAAAGGCTTGTATTCGTAAAAATCGCTCCCGGCATAATTGGTATTGTCGAAAGCGCGGGAGCCTATCCGGACATCGGCCGCCAGCCGCCTGGTCGCATAAGTGTCCTCGTTAATGACGGCGCCGAAAGAAGCGGAAAGCGCGGTAGTGGTGGAATCCACCAGATAGTAGGAGACATAGTACGGAGCGGCCAGATCGTCCATCTTAAGCCTGGTTATAGAACGGTTCATTTCGTCTTCCATGGCCCCGAGCGCCTGATCGCCTGCGGCGCACAGGGGGAGGGCGCAGGGGGCGGGGACCAGGGCGCAGGCAAGGAGCAGCGTCCGGACCGGCATTTTTTTAAGCCACGATCGTTTTATAATCCGCATGAATTTTTCCTTTACCTGTCCGTATACGGCGGCTTAAGCACCGGCGGCTTTGTGTTGGACTTCTGCACTTTTTCCGTCTCCATCTCGGAGAACAGCAGGCTCGGCGCCACGGAGGAAACCGGCACCCAGCCGGACTCGGCCCCGCAGTCGCCGTTAAAAACGCCGTAATCGTCGCCGGTCAGGATTATCCTGGAGAAGGTTTGCAGAGGGGTCCCTATCAGGTTCAGGCCGCGCACCGGTTCGTCCGGGCGGCCGTCCGGATAAACCTTGTGACCCAGCGTAACCTGCACCGAAAAACTCTGCGGCAGACTGCGTTCCGTTATGGTGAACCCGCCCTCGATATCATCGACCACCAGCCCATACGGCTTTTTGGCTTTCTTCACTTCTTCTATCAGCCGCCGGCGCAGTTCGGCGTAGGGGAAGGCTTTTGAAGAAGCGACTATCAGGTTCCCCTGGCGCGCCACCGCTTCGTGTCCTTCCTGACGACGGCCGTGCCCGTTGGAAACCGGGGAATTCTTGATCGGGGAACGGCCCATCAGGAAGCCCTTCAACACCCCGTTCTCCACCAGCGGCGCTTTCCGGGCCGCGACCGCCTCGTCGTCATAACGGTAGGACCCGCGCAGGAACCGGCCGTCCCGCCGGGAGAGGGTCGGATCATCGTAAACGGTCAGGAACTCGGGCATGATGCGCTGCCCGACTTTGCTGGAAAAAGTCTGTCCGGAGGCCTCGCTTTTCTGCCTGTGACCTTCCAGGCGGTGGCCCAGGATTTCATGAAAAAAAACCCCGGCGGCCCGGGCCCCGAGGAGGACGGGGCCGGAATAAGGCTGTTCCGGGGGCGCCGCCCGGAGAGCCTTGAGTTCGGCTATGGAGGCGGCCAGATCTCCTGCTATCGCGGCCTCGTCCGGGACCTCCCCCGGGGAGTCGGAATCGTAGATTTTGGTGCGCGACAGCCCCATGCCGTCGTTCGTCCGGGTATTCAGCCCGTAGACGAACCGCACGAATGTATTCCCGGTCACGATAGAGGAGCCTTCCGAATTGACCATATAACGGTTCACGGTCTCAACGGAAAACGACACATAGGAGTTGTATATAAAATCGTATTGTTTGAATTTGCCGGAAAGTCGCGCCGCCATTGCCTTGAACTTTTCCCTGTCGAAGGCCGGGAACGCGGCCTTCTCGTAAAA
Source organism: Elusimicrobiales bacterium (assembly GCA_041665305.1). GTDB lineage: Bacteria > Elusimicrobiota > Elusimicrobia > Elusimicrobiales > UBA9959 > YA12-FULL-51-18. Next base: position 21,687 of record JBAYJD010000027.1, on the reverse strand, counting down.
CGCCTCACCCGGAGCCGCGGAAAAATCGCCGGACCTGTCCTCTTCTTCCGCGGTGACGCTTTTATTCATTTTAACCTTGGCATATTGGTCCAGCGCGCTCTTGTACCGCATGTCGGTCAGGACCCAAAGCTTGCTCCTTATGGCGTCGGCGTCCGCCTCCACCGGCGCGGTTCCATAGGCTTGCGTTTTGGAATTCTCGTCCTCTTTCCCGCCTTTCAGCTCGTGGGTATTATCAAGGGTTTTATCGCCTACCCTGATATCGACATCGAACTTCCTGTCCGCGATGTCGCTCTCGGTGTCTACGGCGCCTTCCACGGCGGACACATAATAATTCCGTTCGTCGTACGCTTCATAGCCTATGTAATAAAGCGGCGCCTTTTCGGCGTTCTTCAGTTTTTCGTAGGAGCGCGTAAGTTCCGAAGTCATGGCGTTCAGCAGAACATCGCTTTTGGCGTCCTGGGCCATGAGGGGCCCGGAACACAGGATAACGGCCGCAGCTAAGATCTCCTTCATAAATCCCTCCTTACCGCCTGCCGGCTATCAGTTTAAGCGCGCTTTCAAGCAGGACGCCGGACATTTCACGACGGTAAGCGGCATCGGACCGGCCATCCGTGATAGGCGAGACCTCCGTCTTGACCAATGCGGCGGCCGTGCGGGCGTTCTCTTCGTTAAGGATGCGCCCTGCCAGGTAATTGGCCGTTTTAAAAGCCATAAGCGGCACGGGTGCCACGGAAGCCAGGGCGATGGAAGCGGACCTTATTTTGTCCCCGTCCAACTCCAAAGCCGCAGCCACGGAAACCTTGGAAATACCGAAATACGCCCTCGGACCGAGTTTTAAATAAGCTCCAGCGTGGTCGCGCCTGGGGACTTCGAAAGCCGTTATCAGTTCGCCCTTTCGCAATGAGGTTCTCTTCGGCCCCCTGAAAAGGTCGGGCAGGGCGAGCCTGCGTTTTTTTCCTTTAAGCTCCAGCCAGACCGAGGCTCCCTCGGCGCAAAGGGCGCAGACGCCGTCGGCGCAGGGGCTGGCGGTGGCGGCATTGCCGCCGATGGTCGCCATATTCCTTAAAGAGGGGCTGGCGAAATGCGGAACGGCCGAGTGGAGGACGGGCAGCCACCGGCGGACAAGCGGCGAGGCCCCGAGCTCGGAGATCTTTACGCCCGCGCCTATGATGACGGAGTTTTTTGTTTCTTTTATACCCTGTAATTCCCTGAGGCCGCTTATATCCACCCAGACCGGCGCCGTGTCCACCCCGGCGTTCAGGCCCGTCATCAGATCGGTCCCCCCCGCCAGATATTTTACCGGCCCGCCGGACGAAGGCGGCAGCCGCCAGAGTTCTTTTAATGTAAGGGGTTTTAAAATAAGTTCGGGCATAGTGATGTAAGAACTACTTTTCCAAATCCTGCGCGGAAGGCGAAGCGCGATTCAACGGGATCCGGCGGAATACGGAAGGCGGCCGCGGGATCCGCCGCCCACTACAAAATTTTAATCCCGAATAGTTTTTGCTTTTTCCACGGCGTTTATCACATTCTCATAACCGGTGCAGCGGCAGAGGTTGCCGGCCAGAGCCAGCTTGATCTCTTCCAGGGACGCCCGGGGATTTTCGGCCAGCAGCGCTTCCGAAGCTATGATCAGGCCCGGGGTGCAGAAACCGCACTGCACGGCGCCTTCTTCCATGAACGATCTTTGCAGGGGACGCAGGCCGCCGTCGCGGCCTTTGAGGCCTTCTATGGTGGTCAACCGTTTGCCCTGCAGCTGGACGGCCGCCATAAGGCAGGCGTTGACGGCTTTGCCGTCCACGAGCACAAGACAGGCCCCGCACTCACCCTCGCCGCAGCCCTCCTTGGTCCCTTTCAGGCCGAGGTCCTCCCGGATAAAATCGATAAGGGACCTGGAGGAATCCAGGTCCCTTTCAATTTTCTCCCCGTTCACCACGCATTTGAGGGAGAAGCCGGCGTAATTCCCGTTCTTGCTTTTCTTATCCGTCACGCTGTCCCGCCTGAAAATGGAATGCGGCAAAAATTTTTGCCGCGAAAATTTTTAAAAATCAAAACCCATGCCCAACAGGAATTTTACGCCGCTCAGCGTCAGGGTGTCGGCTTCTCCGCTCACGCCGCCGCGGGTAAAGCGCATGGTGTTTATTTCATAACGCAGTTCCGCCACAAGCTGGGTTTTGTCCGCCAGCCGTATCCTCATGCCCACGGGGATGCGGAACATCAGGCCCAGCGCGAATTCCTCCGTAGGTTTGACGAAGGAGCCGTTGGTAAAACCTTTAACATACGGCAGCGTGATGGAATTAAGCGACATTCCAAGGCCCATGCCGAGATACGGGTCCACCCTCTCGCCGGGATGCCTGATGAGCAGATCGCCGCTGATGCCGAAAGTATTGACGGTGGCATAGTCGTTGGTGCCGAAGGTGAATTTAGCCGGGGCGCCGCCGTTCAGCGACCAGGTGGTATCCTGCGCCGCGATATTGCGTTTCTCATATGAGAGCTCCAGGTCCCCGCCGAGGGCCTTATTGCCGAAACCGCCGACACGGAAGGCCAGCGGGCCGAAACCTTCGGTCTTGAGCTTTTCAAATGTCACGCTCCTGTAAGACGCCGGAGCGGCTATCTTTATGCCCAGGTCGTTGGTGAAAGTATTATCCAGCCTGATATTGCCGTTGGAATTGGAAAATTCCAGGTCCATTTTAGGGGACCCGAAGCCCGCGAACACATCAAAGAAACCATATTGATATTTCCCACGCGGCTGGGCGGAGGCGGCCTGCTTGGCGGCCGGCTGCTGATAGACCGGCTGTTCGTAAACGGGCTGCTGGAGCTGAGGCTGGACCTGGGTCTGGACCTGCGGCTGGACCGCCTGCTGCGTGGCCGCGTCGCCCACCCAGTCTTTATCAAGGTTCACCTGGGAAGCGCCGATAGCCTGCGCGGTCTCGGTCTTTATGAGGCGGGCGTTGACTTCTATCTTGCCCGCCTGCATTTCAACCAGCGTGCCGGTGACGATGGCCTGCACGCCCAGGAGCTTTCCCAGCTGTTGGGTCGAAGTGGCGTCCATCACGCCGGTGGACTGAAGTTTAAGCTCGCCCATGACCTTGTCCAGCATACTGCGCTCAACGACTTCAAATTTCTGCTGTTTTATCAGGCGCATGGTGATGCGTTCCGAAACTATCGCTCCGTCCTTCGTCGCGGTCCGTCCGTCCGCGTAGGAGAACGGCAGAATGGCTATCTTTTTATTGGTGAGATTGGCCCCGGCCTCGCTTATTTCCCTGGCTATCTGGTCGTAGCTGTCCTCCGCGAAGGCGGCGCCGAAATTGAAACATAAGGCGCCCAGTATCAGCATCCCGGTTATTTTAAATTTGCGCTTCATTCCATCCTCCTAAAGTTTACGGCACTTCCCGCTCAAATCGTTCGGATCAAGGACACGGCACACAACCTTCAGCCCTCAGCCTTCAGCCTTAAGTCTGCAGCCTGCTGTTCTATCTTTCTAAGTCCGGCCCAGACCTTCTCCGGCAGGATGGGTACGCTTTTCACTCTTACGCCGGAAGCGTTCCTGACCGCGTTGCCTATGGCCGGGGCCACGCCTATTAAAGGGACTTCTCCCAGACCTTTGGCCTTATACGGGCCTTCCGCATAGGGTTTCTCTATAAAAGTTATATCATATTCCGGTTTGTCGGCGGTAGTGGCCAGCACATAATCGGTGAAATTAGGATTAAGCATAATGCCGTTCTTGTACAGAAGGTTCTCGTAAAGGGTCCAGCTCAGGCCCTGCAAGATCCCGCCCTGGGCCTGGCCCTGCGCGAGCTGCGGGTTTATTATCCGGCCCGCGTCGTAGGCCGCGTAGACCTTATGCACTTTGGCCACGCCGGTCTTCAGGTCCACTTCCACCTCCGCGACATCGGCGCAATAGGAATAGGTCACATAAGCGTCGCCCTGGCCGTCTTCCATATTATAGGAGGTGTGAGGCGAGACATACCAGCCCTGTTCCCCCATCTTCATCCGGCGGTTCCAGCACTCCCTGACCGCTTCACCGAACGACACGGAAACTCCGTCTATGGAGAAAACGCCCCGGGCGGCCTTCATGGATCCGGCGGCCCGGGCGCCTTTGGCGAGCAGCAGGTCAAAAGCCGTTTTAAAGATATTGGCGCGCAGCGGAGCGGCGGCCTCTATAATGGCGTTGCCGCTCATCAGCGTGGTGCGGCTGGCCACGGTGGGACCGGAATCCGACACCTTGGAAGTGTCCACTTCCTCCAGTTTTATATTTTCGTAGGGAGCGTTAAGGGTTTCGGCGCAGATCTGGCTGAGCACGGTAAGGGCGCCCTGCCCCATCTCGGTGTTGCCGACATTCACGCCGACGGTGGCGTCCTTGTAAATATTGACATACGCGCCGGCGCGGTCCAGGTAACGGCCTTTGGCGCCCAGCCCCACCCCGTAATACGCCACCGACACTCCAAGCCCCCTTACCTTATCCCCTTCAGCCTTCAGCCTTAAGCCTTCAGCCTTCCTTCTCTCCCAACCCGACTTTCTTTTTACGGTCTCTAAAAGCTCCTCAAGAGCGCAAGGCGCGCTTATAACGGAACCGGTGGCGGTCCTGTCTCCGGCGCGCAGAATATTTCTAAGACGCAGTTCCACGGGATCCAGCTTCAGTTCGCGGGCCAGCTCGTCCACAAGCGATTCCTGCGCGAAACAGATCTGAGGCTGGCCGAAACCGCGGAAAGCGCCGCAGGGCACTTTGTTGGTGGCTACGGCGTACGCTTCTATGCGGATGTTGTCTATCTTATAGGGTCCGGCGGCGTGCACGGCGCCCCGCCACAGGACTATGGGCGAAAGGGTGGAATAAGCGCCGCCGTCCAGGATATATTTGACCGTGCAGCCGGTGATCTTTCCGTCCTTATCTGCCGCATAGGACACCCTGGACCAGGACGGATGGCGTTTGGACATGGAATTGAAATCTTCTTTGCGGTCATAAATAAGTTTGACCGGCCTGCCGACCTTGAGGGCGCAGACGGCCGCGTGCGCCGCCACTAGCGCCGGCACATCTTCCTTGCCGCCGAAACCGCCTCCGGTCACGGTCTGGACCACCTTGACCTTGTGATATCCGAGACCGGCGGCCGCCGCCACCGCGTCCAACACATAAAAAGGGCACTGGGTGGAACTGTGGACTGTCAGGCCGCCGTCCGGTTCCGGCACGGCGACCACGCCCTGGGTTTCCAAATAGGCGTGCACCTGGTAATTCGTCGAGAACTCATCTTCCACCACGGCATAAGCTTCTTCCATGGCTTTGTCCGGGTCGCCTTTCTTGATGACGAACCTGGCGAAAACATTATCTTCCCCGTGTATTTTTACGGCTCCTTTATCCATGGACTTAAGCGGGTCCTCGATAAAAGGAAGCTCTTTATATCTCAGCTCCACAAGGCGCGCGGCGGCGACGGCCGCCTTCCTGGTCTCGGCGACAGCCAGGGCCACGGTCTCTCCCTGGAACCGGGCCGCGGTTTCCGGCAGGAAGGGATAATCGTCCGCCACCAGCGGCCATTTATTCGCGCCTTTCACATCCTTGTGCGTGACCAGCGCCACATAACCGGGTATTTTCCGGGCCCTGGCGTCGGAAACGGAGAGGATCTTTATGCGGGGTTTGGGGCAGCGCACGGCGGCGGCGTAAAGCATACCGGAGAATTCAAGGTCGGCCGCGTAGCCGGCCCGGCCGGTCGCTTTTATCAGCGCGTCCTTGCGCGGCAAGGATCTCCCCACATAAGAAAATTTATCCATAAGAGCGCACTCCGAGTCGCGGCCGGCCGCAGTCCGAATCTTCCGGCTCACAGCTGTCTATAAACTTTTAAGGAGACGGCAAGGCTGCGAGTTCGCGGGCGCCGGGGCATGTGTCTGCCGGGCACGCTATCGTCCACACCGTGGACGCGCTCCCGCTCGGGTTCGGCGCTTACGCAAGCCTCACCCTGCGCGACGGCCCGTCAGCCCCACACCCCGTCGCCCGCTCCAATCTATTCACCTGCCGCACATTTAATACTAACATATCCCCGCCCTCAGTTATGATAAGGCACAATTATCCCACCCGCCGGTTTTCCAATGTTATTTTCATATGCCGCCCGTCGCGCTTATGATGCAGCATGATGATCTGCGCCATCACCGAAACGGCTATTTCGCCAGGCGTCTTGCCGCCCAGATCAAGGCCTATGGGCGAATACACCCGCTTGTCGCTTAGAGGGTAAAGTTTTTTCTTCCCGACAAGACGGAAGATCTCCCGCACCTTCGCGGCGCTGCCTATCATGCCGATATAGGGCGCTTGCGTCCGCATAGCCTCTTCAAGACATTCCCGGTCCAGCGCGTGGCCCCGCGTAACTATGACCACATAGGTGTGCTCGTCGACGCCGGCGCGCGCCACGGCTTCATGCGGCTTTTTAAGCAGCACGGCCGAAGCGCGCGGAAATCTTTCCCTGTTGGCGAATTCCGGCCTGTCGTCGGCGACGGCATACGGATACCCGGCCAGGTCCGCGGCTTCGGCGATCTTCCGCCCCACATGGCCCGCGCCCAGGATCAGGAGCCTGAGGGGATTCTTGTACACATCTATGAATATTTCCGCGCGGCCCATGCAGATCATGCCGGTATTGCCTTCGGGCTTAAGGTCGAAAATAAATTTTCCGCCGGCGCCTTGCTTGATGCAGGCCGCCGCCTGTTTTATGGCGAGGGCTTCCAGCGCCCCCCCTCCGATCGTGCCTTCTATGGAGCCGTCCTCGAACACCAGCATTTTGGCGCCCGCTTCGCGCGGCGTGGAGCCGTCCACGGAGACGACTATCACGAAAGCGGCGTTCTTCCCGCCGTCTATAGCCTCGCCCAGGATCTTAATAAGGTTCTCGGGGCCTTTCATTTATTTCAACACCCACTCGTCCAGCTTTTTACCCGTGCCGTATTCCAGGATCTCGATCGGCGTAGAATCCTTCGCCAGGGTTTTGGCCCACTCGTTCGCCACGATCTTCACCAGTTGTTCCTGCTGGGACCTCGCGAGATTATTAAACCGCTGGTCCACATAAACGCGCAAAGCGTCATCCTTGTAGCCCAGATCGGCCACTCCCATGGCGTTCAGTTCCCGCGAACCTTTTTCCTTTATCGAGCGGATCAACTGTTCCTTAGCGTCGTTAGAAACGGCAACCGCCGGGGCGGGGGCCGCCTCCGGCGCCGGAAGCGCCGCCGGACCGGCGGAAGAAGATCGCCCCGCTATCCTGCCTGCTATGGCAAGCAAAAGAACGACAAAGAGTATTTTCAGCGCCGGCGAGCCCGGCTTCCCCGCTATTCCTGATTCGGTCCTGGCGCCGAGTTTCACATTGCACCTTGGACAGAGGCGCGCATTCTCTTCGGTCTCCGTTGAACACTTGTAACACTTCTTGGTCTTACCCATAACAGCCACCTCATGATGACAGTATCCTATGATCCGGAATCGCGACTATATTATATAAATTATCGGCGCCAAACCCACCGGGCTCAATTATTGAGCCCTTCGTGATTTATTTCCACGATGCGATTTCTGCTACTCCAAAAACGAGTTTACATCTTCTGTTTTACCTTATTTTTGCGATTTCCCAAGACCAAAATGCCTATGGATTTGCGGGCCCATTGCCTCTATTTCCGAGGTCATTCAGCCCTTTGCAGCCATTCGGCAAAACCTTATACTACCATTATGCCTGCGAGACACCACTGTGGGCAAACATAAACTCATAGGAGTTAATAATGAATAAGTCATTTTTGTTCGCAATAGCATCAATAGTAATATTCCCGATTTACGCGCTTTCAGCGCCGGTTGCGCCTGTCGCAGCCGTTGCGCCTGTTGCGCCAGTCGCGGCCGTTGCGCCGGTTGCGCCTGCCGCGGCCGTTGCGGCTATGGGAATGCCGAACGCTTACGAATGTTACCAAGACGGCGCCGGAACTACTGTTACTTGCGGCAGACATGCGACTTATTGCGCGCAGTCCTCCAATGGACAGACTGTAGCCTGCGGCGGCCAGGCGACTTATTGCGTACAGCCCTCCAACGGACAGGCTGTAGTTTGCGGCGGCCGGGCGACTTATTGCGCGCAGCCCTCCAACGGACAAGCTGTAGCCTGCGGCGGCCGGGCGGATTATTGCGTACAGCCCTCCAACGGACAGGCTGTAGTTTGCGGCGGCCGGGCGACTTATTGCGTACAGCCCTCCAACGGACAGGCTGTAGTTTGCGGCGGCCGGGCGGATTATTGCGCACAGTCCTCCGACGGACAGACTGTAGCTTGCTCCAGCTATGCGACTTATTGCGCGCAACCCTCCAACGGGCAGGCTGTAGTTTGCGGCGGCCGGGCGGATTATTGCGCACAGTCCTCCAACGGACAGACGGTAGCTTGCGGCGGCGGGACGAATGATTGTTATCAAAGTTCAAGCGGGCAAGTGGCCTGCGGCGGAAGAAGCGTAAATTTTTAAACGGTTCTGTGCCCCAAAAAGAGCCCCAAAGGCCTATGTTTGTACGGACATTATTCCACCAGAATGGGACCTATATGTCCATGTGCTTCCTGGAAGCGCGCGCTAAACTTACCATGAGGGAGCCGGACTTAACGGAACTTCCTTACAACGACAGTCGCATTAATAAGGAGACTTAAAATGAAGAAAACCATGTTCGCTATCGCAACGGCGCTTGTAGCCGTATCCGGCGCGGCGCGGGCCGAAAACTTTGTGCTGAACACGATCACCGCAAAGGATATACACCCCGCGATCCTTAACAGCGGGTGCGCCGATCCCGCCTCGGCGGTAGAAGTCGAAGTTAAACAGGCATATCTGACCACTCTGGTCGGGGAATGGAGAGGCGGTGTTGAACTTATGGACTGGAAACCGGGCCAGGATGAAACCGTCGTCTTCTCGCTGCTGTGCAAGGAGATCAAACAGTCGGGAGACGGGACCGCCCTGAAAATGGCCAAGGCGGACCTGAAGAAAAGCGTTGCAGGCGTCACCCTCTTGCTGCACAACGCCGACAGGCAGCTGTTGAATTACCACAGTTTCGACCCGGTCGCCTATCACCCGAATATGAGCGCCGACGAAGCCTGGACGAAGAACTACAAAAGCGCGCTCAAAGAACGCGAAGAACTGAAAAGGCAGCTGGCGCGGACCGAAACTTTGCTGGAAGCCGTTAAGGAACGGATCCAATAAAATGCCGTAAAACGGCATTTTATCGTACCCGACACGGGGCTTTATCCATCCCCGTGTCGGAGTTGAAGGCGCGAACACCGCCCATTGGGCGGTGTTCGGCCGTTACAGAAAAAGCCAATAGACCGCCGCGTTGATGATCGTGAGCGGGACGCCGACGCGGGCGAATTCAAAAAAAGTCAGGGTCGCACCGGTTTTTTTCTCGGCGGCCTGGATAATGATGACATTGCTGGCCGCGCCCAGGATGAACAGATTGCCGGCAATGGTGGAACCCGCGGCCAAAGCCATCAGTCCGGGGACCCCGGCGCCCGCACGCAAAAGTGCCGGCAGGTACAGCGCGACCAGCGGCACATTTGAAATCAACTGGCTTACGATCACGCTCACGGCCAGGATCATCGGCGTCGAGGCCAGCCCAAAACCCGTCCGCGCCATACCCCTCTGAAAAAAACCGGTATTCCACACGCTTTTCATAAGGATGAACATGGCCGCGAAAAAAACAAGGGTGCTCCAGTCCGTTTTTTTAAGGAGTTCCAGCCTCCGGGAGCTGAAAAGAAGCGGGGGCAGCATAGCCGCCAGCGCGATATAGGTGAGCTTAAAGTCGGCCGCGGGCGACAGGTAAACCGCCAGGACCTTAACGGTTATCATAACACCCAGGACCGCAAGCGAGGCTCTGGAAAGAAGACCAAGACGACGGTCCTTTATCGGCTCCTGGGAATGCGCCAGCCGACCGGCGGAAAAGTGCGGCCTGTACATGACCTTCAGCAGGAAAAAAGCGGCGAACAGGTTCAGGAGCGTGGGCAGGAAAAGATATTTTAAAAAAGTCAGGAAGGGCGCGGCCACGCCGCCTTTCACGGCCACCAGCAGGTTCTGGGGGTTTCCGATAGGGCTCATCACGCTGCCGATGGTGACGCCGAAAGCCAGCGCAAGCAGCAGGAGTTTGGGGGACATCCCGTGCTTTTTAGCCAGCAGCAGAACCACCGGCGTGCCGATAATGGCCAGAGTATCGTTCATCAGCGCGGCGGAGGCGAAAGCCGAGCCGAAAAGCACAAAAAACACCAACTGGTCCAGCGAGCCCGCCCGCTTGAAGAATGAATATTCCAGGTGCGCCAGATAACCGCTCAGTTCAAGAGCGGCCCCCGTCACGAACATGCCGAATAAAAAAAGCATGACATCCGGGTCCACCGCGCGCAAGGCCTCCGCCGGACTCAGGTCGCCGGACAACACCACAGCGGACGCTCCAGCCGTCATGATCTGCCATATTTGCAGACGGAAATTTCCCACCTGCCTCACGGCAATAAGCAGAAAAATAAGAATAAGAACTATTATGGGGAACATAAATTTTGATACTCCTCCGGAGTATCAAAGTCGCGGATGACGCCGTCGTCGTCCACCGCCAGGTCCAGGACCTTTACGGACGGATGATGCGTGACCCAGTGCAGTCCCTTGTCGTGCGGACCGTCGAAACAGAGCTGAAAATATTTTCGCGGAATAAGGATCGGGTGGCCGCGTTTGTAAAATAGAGGATCTGAGGATCGGAGGGCTGGAGGGCCGGCCGCGCCGGTCCTGACGCATTTGGGGATCACGAGGGATTCTTTATGAGAGCGCCAGAAACCGGCTATCTGTTCATAGGTTTCCGGCTTTATAAGGGGCTGGTCGACCAGGCAGATCATCGCGGCTTCGGCGTCCGGAGCGGCCAGTTCAAGCCCGGCCCGGACCGAAGAGATCTGGCCCAGTTCAGGGGTCTCGTTGAAAGCCACTTTTATTTTTCCCGGCTTCCACGCGGCAAGTACTTCCGCCCGACTCCTGCCAAGCACGACTATCGTTTCTCTCGCCGGGATCGACGCCGCCCCGGCGCAGACCGTTTCAAGGAAAGTTCTCCCGCCATACTCCAGCAGCGCCTTGGTCCGCCCCATCCTGGAGGAACCGCCGCCGGCAAGCACCAGCGCCGTTATCATATTATCCGGCCTTTTCAATCAACCGCCTGGAGAGCCTGTTGGCGCGTTCGGCAAGCTTGAACTCGTCTATGTTGACCAGCCTGCCGTCCCTGACCACGAGCCTGCCGTTCACGATCGTATATTTGGTCCTGTGGCCGGCGCCGCAGAAGAGCAGGGACGCCAGGGGATCGGAGCCTGAACCGGCGAAATCCAGCCCGCTCACATCGAAGATCGCCAGGTCCGCGGCTTTGCCCGGTTCTATGGAGCCTATATCCCGGCGGCCCAGGACTTCGGCGCCGCCGCGGGTGGCTATTTTAAAAACCTCGCGCGCGGGCATGGACCCGGCGCCGGAGCCGACGCGGTGCACCAGCATACATTGCCGCAGTTCGCCCAGCATATCGGAACTGTCGTTGGAGGCGGAGCCGTCCACGGCCAGGCCTACCGGCACTTTATTGTCCAGGAACATCCTCACGGGCGCGATGCCGGAGCCGAGGCGCAGATTGGAAGACGGGCAGTGGGCCACTCCGGTTCCGGTCCGGCCCATTCTTGCCGCCTCTTTCCCGTTAATATAGACGCAGTGCGCGAACCAGGCGTTACCCTCCGAAACCCAGCCCACCGATTCCATATAATCCAGCGGCCGCATTTTAAAAAGTTTCCGGCAGAAAGCCTCTTCATCCTTCGTCTCGGCCAGATGCGTATGCATCCGTACGCCCCATTTTTTCGCCATCTCGGCGGTAAGCTTAAGCAGTTCGGTGGTGACGGAAAAGGGAGAACACGGCGCCAGCGCCAGCCGCGTCATGGGGAATTTGCCGTTATCGCGGAATTTATGCACCAGCCGTTCGCAATCCTTCATGATGTGGTCTTCGCTCTGCACCACCGAATCCGGCGGCAGGCCGCCCTTGGAACGGCCGCGCGACATGGAGCCGCGGGCCGGATGGAAACGGATGCCTATTTCCCGCGCGGCTTCTATCTGCGTATCGATAAAAAGGCCGCTGTTCTTTTTGGGGAAAAGATAAAGATGGTCGGCGCTGGTGGTGCAGCCGGTGAGGAGCAGTTCCCCCAGGCCGGTCTGGGCGCTGGCGTAAACGGCCTCCGGGGAGATATGCCGCCAGATCCCATAAAGGTACACAAGCCAGTCGAAAAGCTTGGCGTCCTGCACGGCCGGCAGATTTCTGGTCAGCGTCTGGTAAAGATGATGATGAGTGTTCACGAAACCGGGCAGGACCACGCAATTTTTCGCGTCTATAATGAGATCGGCCCCGACCTTAAGCCCCTTGCCGATCTTTTTTATCTCCGGCCCCTCTATATAGACTTCGCCGCCTTTTATTTCGCGGCCCTCGCCGTCCATCGTGGCCAGCGCCAGAGCGTTCTTTATCAGTATGGATCTATAGGCCATAAGAACTCCTTATAAAGTGTCGTAAAACGACATTTTACTAAATTGCCTTGTCGATATGGGCAAGTTCCCCAACAAAACTCATGCAAGGCGAAAGTCCCGTCAAAACATTTTTCACCGTCCCAAAAAATCAGTATTACTGATTTTTTGGAGATAGACTGTCCACGGAATTGAGAAAAATTATAGAATCTATATTATCAGGTTCGTTGCCACGGAGACCGCCATGCCCGAAAAATTCAAATTCCTGTCCGACGCCCAGCTTAAAGCGGAAATGGACCGCTGTATTTATTGCGAAGAAAAGCCATGCAAGGCCGCCTGCCCGGCGGACTGCTCCCCCGCCGATTTCATCATGGCGGCGCGCCTGATGGAAAATTCGGACTTCAAACGCGCGGCCAAACTTATAATGGGAAGCAACCCGTTCGGCGGCGTCTGCGGGGCCGTCTGCCCCGATTGTTTCTGCGTAAAAGCCTGCTCCAGGAAACTTTTCGACAACCCGATAAACATCCCGGCCGTCCAGGCCGCCATAATCCGGAAAGCCAAGGAACTGGGCGTAATGGGCGGCTTTAAAAAGGCGAAACCCAACGGCAAAAGAACGGCGGTCATCGGTTCGGGCCCCGCCGGCCTCGCCGCCGCGGCGGTGCTGGCCCAGCTCGGGTACAAAGTGGATGTTTTTGAAAAAGAAAAAAAGGCCGGCGGCGCCTGCAACCTGATACCGGACGCGCGCTTTCCGAAAGAGATCCTGCGCACCGAACTGGAATTTTTAAAAAACCTGGGCGATATTTCCATCCTGACGGGCAGGAAGGTCAAAACCCCGGAAACCCTGTTAAAGACCTACGACGCCGTTATCGCCGCCGCGGGAGTCGACTCGCAGATAAAACTGGGCATCGCAGGCGAAGAACTCGGCGTGGAAGGCGTGGAATACCTGCGTAATTTCAAAAAATACAAGGTCCGGGGACTGTCCGTGGCCGTAATAGGCGGCGGCGCCGTCGCCGCCGACTGCGCCGCGAAGGCGCTGGAGCGGGGCGCCGCCTCAGCCGAGATCTTCACCCGTAAGGACATAGGCGGCATACAACTGCCGGAACACGAACTGCGCGGCATACTCAAAGCCGGGATCAATATAAACGCCCGAAGCCGCATAACGGCGATACACGGAGGCGGGAAAGGGATCGGGATAATCCGCCTCGACGGCAAGGCGAAAGACATCCCCGGCACGGAACAAACGCGGGCGGATATAGGTTTTACGATCCTGGCCATTAAGAACCTCCCGGTCTTGGAAGACCCGAGGCGCAAAGGCGTGTTCCTGGCGGGAGACTGCCGCAACGGCGCGGCCACCGTGGTAGAAAGTTCCGCTTCCGGCAAGAACGCCGCGCTGGCGGCCCACGCTTTCATGCAGGGCGGGAAAAAGCCTTCCATTCCCGACGACCGGAAAAGCACTACGGTGCTGGCGGGCCGCGACCTGCTGCCCGTGGACCTGAGCGTCGACTTTTTCGGCCGCAGGCTCAGTTCCCCCTTTCTCCTCTCGGCCGCCCCCCATACCGACGGCTACGCGCAGGTGAAGGCGGCCTATGAGGCGGGCTGGCCCGGGGTCGTGATGAAAACCGCTTTCGACGGCCTGGCTATTCATATTCCCTCGGAATATATGGTCACCTTCAACGATTCCACCTACGGCAATTCCGACAATGTCTCGGGGCACTCTCTTGACCGCGTATGCCGCGAAGTGGCGAAGCTGGTTAAAGAATATCCCGACCGCCTGACCGCGGCGTCCACCGGCGGCCCCGTGACCGCCAACGACAAGGCCGACCGCAAAACCTGGCAGGCCAATACGCTGAAACTTGAACGGGCCGGGGCCATGGCCGTGGAATATTCGCTCTCCTGCCCGCAGGGCGGGGACGGCACTAAAGGCGACATCGTTTCGCAGGACCCGGAACTCGCGGCCAGGATCATCGGCTGGGTCATGGAAATTTCCGACCCGGAGATCCCCAAGCTCTTCAAACTGACCGGAGCCGTGACCTCCATTTACCAGGTGGTGGACGCTATCCGCAAGGTCTATGAAAAATACCCGCGCAAAAAAGCAGGCATTACGCTGGCCAATTCCTTCCCCGCTCTCGCTTTCCGCAAGGGCAAAGGCCCGTGGGAGGAAGGCATGATCGTGGGAATGAGCGGCGAGGGCGTGGCGCCCATCAGCAACCTGACCATAGCCAAGGCTTCAAAACTTAAGGTCCCGATCTCCGGGAACGGCGGGGCGATGGATTACAAAGCCGCCGCCCGTTTCCTGGCCCTGGGCGCGGGCTCGGTGCAGTTCTGCACGATCGTGATGAAACACGGCTTGGGCGTCATCAACGAACTGAATTGGGGGCTCAGCCATCTGCTGGAGGAAAAAGGCCTCGGATCGGTGGACGAGCTTATCGGGCTGGCCCTGCCGGACCCCGTCACGGACTTCATGAACCTTTCGGCGGTAAAAGGCATCCCGGAAGCCGACGCCGGCCTGTGCCTGCACTGCGGCAACTGCCTGCGCTGCGGCTATCTGGCCGTCAGCCTGGACAAGCGCAAGGTCCCCGTAGTCGACGCCTCCAGGTGCGTCGGCTGCTCGCTTTGCGTCAAAAAATGCTTTTCCGGCGCGCTACGGATGCGCGAACGGAACAAAAGGGAACGGCGGCTCACCCCGGAATGACCGCACCCGCAATATGAAAACGATATTGATCAAGAACGCTCTTATCGCCACGCTGGGCGCCGGCAATAAACTGCTGAAAAATCACGCCATCCTGATCGAAGGCGGCCTTATTAAAAGGATCGGCCCGCAAAAATCCTTCAAGGGGCGCTACTCGAAAGTAATAGACGGTTCCGGGAAGCTGGCCATGCCCGGTTTTATCAACGCGCACATGCACTTCTACAGCACCTTCGCGCGCGGGCTCGGCAAAGCCGGGCCTTCCAGGAACTTCACCGAGGTACTGGAGAACCTCTGGTGGCGCCTGGATAAACGACTTACCAACGCGGATTCCTATTACAGCGCGCTCACGCCGCTGATAGACGCCGTCAGAAAAGGCACTACCACGCTGATAGACCATCACGCCAGCCCCTTCGCCGTGAAAGGTTCGCTTAGGTCCATAGAACGGGCCGTCAGGGAAACCGGGCTCAGGGCCTCGCTCTGCTACGAACTTTCCGACCGGGACGGCAAAGAGCCCGCGCAGGCGGGGCTTGAAGAGAACACGGAATTCATAAAATACGCCTCCGCGCTCCAAGACAACCGCATCAGGGCGATGTTCGGCCTGCACGCCTCGTTCACCGTGACCGACGCCACGATGGAGGAAGCGGCTTACCGCGGCCATACGCTGAAAACCGGCTTTCATATTCACGCCGCCGAATCCCAGGCGGACCAGCTTTATGCCGAAGCGCATTACAGGATGCGCGTTATAGAACGCCTGGAGGGTTTCGGGATCCTGGGGCCGAGGTCCATAGCCGCGCATTGCGTGCATATAAACGAGCGCGAAATGGAGATCCTGGCCCGCACGCACACGGCGGTGGTCCACAACCCCCAGTCGAACGCCAACAACGCGGTGGGCATAGCGGACATAACCGCCATGGCAAAAAAAGGCGTCCTGGTCGGGCTTGGGACCGACGCCATGACGGTCAATATGCTGGAGGAAGTGCGGGCGGCGGTGTGGCTGCAGCACCTGAAACACGACCCCTCGCAGGGCTTCGGGGAAGCCGTTTACGCCCTGCTCGCCAACAACGCGGAGATAGCCTGCCGCCAGTTTAAAAATGTGGGGATCCTTAAGGAAGGCTTCTGCGCCGATCTTATCCTGCTGGACTACCGCCCCCCCACCCCGCTTGAAACGGATAATTTTTACGGCCACCTGGTGTTCGGACTTTCCCAGAGCGCCGTAGACACCACCATAGCCTCGGGCCGGGTCCTGATGGAGAATAAAAAGCTCAAACTTGACCTAGATGAGGAGGAAATCTCCCGCAAATCCTCCGAACTTGCAAAAAAACTCTGGAACAAGTTTTAAACCCATGAAAATAGAACTAAGCGACAAGCTGAAACAATTCAAACCTTTTCTTTTTGAAGAGCTTTACAGAAAAGAACGCGCTGAAAGAGCCAAAGGCAGGAAAATAATAAGCCTGGCGGTAGGGGACCCAGATCTGCCCACCGCGCCGGAGATAGCGGCTTATGCCGCGCGGGAGGTCCGCAAAGCCGCCAATCACAGATATCCGAACACCAAAGGCAATGAAAATCTGAGAAAGGAGATCTGCGCCTGGCACAAAAGGCGCCACGGACTGGACTTTCACTGCGACTACGAGGTTTCCATACTTATAGGCTCCAAGGAAGGCCTCGCCCACCTGCCGTTCACCGTCCTGAACGCCGGAGATTACTGCCTTATCCCGGACCCGACCTATCCGACTTACAAGACCGGCGTGCTGCTTTCAGGCGGGCGCATCCACGATGTCCCTCTGGAGGAGGGTAACGGATTCCTGCCGGACCTCGGCGCCATACCCCGGAAAATAACGGAAAAGGCGAAACTGTTCTTCCTGAATTACCCCAACAACCCCACGGGCGCGGCGGCGTCGTTGGATTTTTACAAGGACCTGATAAAATGGGCCGGGAAGAACGGCGTCATAATAGCGCAGGACGCCGCCTACTGCGAGCTCTATTTCGGCGAACCGGCGCCGAGCATCCTGGAGGCGCCGGGCGCCCGCAAGGTGGCGGTGGAATTTTATTCCGTTTCCAAGACCTATTGCATGGCCGGTTGGCGCATAGGCTGGGTGGTCGGCAACGGCAAATTAGTGCGCGCCCTGAACCAGCTGAAGGAGAACATCGACTCCGGCCCGTTCAACGCGATCCAGAACGCCGCGGCTTTCGCCCTCAGGAACCACGAACGCCTCACGCCGCCGGTAAGGGACCGGTTCAGGAAAAGGGCGGAATTTTTCTGCGACGGACTGGCCGAAAGCGGCTGGAAGTTCACCCGGCCGGGAGGAAGCTGTTTCGTCTGGGCCAGGCCCCCGGCCAGGCGCTCTTCCTTCGACGCCGTCTATTATATGCTGGACAAAATTTCCATACTGACGGCGCCGGGCTCGGGCTTCGGCAAATTCGGGGAAGGCTTCGTCAGGTTCTCGCTTACGGAACCCGACGCCGTGCTCCGGGAAGCGCTGAAAAGGATCCGTTCCCTGGACTGGGGCTATTGAGCCTCTGAAAACTTCACGGAATAATTCCAGCCCCTGATTCCGCCGATGAGAACCATCTTGAACTGCGGAATTCAGGTTAAAAGGTCTGGGTGACCTTGTTCAGGCCTTTGGGGTTGTCGGGGTTCAGGCCTTTGGCAGCTGCCAGATGCAGGGCCGTAAGCTTTATCTCGATGTCGGCCAGCAGGCAATTGAAAGGGAACCTGCCCTTCGCCGGCGCTATCACGCAGTAAGGGGTCTTCCTGTCATTCAAAGCCAGTCTCACCTGTTCCATGTCGTCCGGCAGTTCCTTTGAGGGGCTGAAAAGAAATACGAAATCTTTTGAAGTGTACGCGCCGACCGGGCCGTGCAGGAACTCCGCTGCGGAATAGCCCAAAGCGTGCGCCCTGGCCATCTCCCTGAACTTAAGAGCCGAATCGTCGGCCACGGCGTTGTAGGGCCCTCGGCCTACAAAACCTATAACGCCCGCTTTTCTAAGCTTCGGCCAGAAACCCGCCTTGGACGGATCGAACCCGGAAGCTAGGAACTCCCTGATAAGCGCGATAGTATCGGTAAAATCTTTATCTTTAAAGCAGCCGCTCCAAAGCCTGGCCGTCCACAAAACAGCCCAGAGCTGCAGGATAAAACTCTTGGTCGCCGCCACCGGCACTTCCCTGGAACCGGAAAGCAGGATATGGGAACCGGCCAGGCGGGCCAGCGGGTTGGCTTTCAGGTCGGGCTCGTTGGTGACGGCCACCCCTCTGGCGCCCCAACTTATCAGCTTTTTCAGGGCCGCGACTATATCCGAACTTTTGCCGGACTGTGAAAAAGCCCAGACCGACTGATCCTTGAAACGCAGGGGGACGCGCGCCTCAAAAATGGAATGCGGATGAATGAAATTGGTGATGACGCCGGAATATACTTCCCAGATATACTTGGCAAAAAGCGTGGCGTTCCCCGACGAGCCGCGGCCGACCAGATACACCGCCTTGTCCTTCGATCTTAACGCGGCGGCTCCGAACCCCGGGGCCCGGCGTGAAAAGTCCTCCAGCAGGGAAGGGATCTCCATTATATCTTTGTAGGTCAGCGTATCCTGCGGTTTCATAAATCCTCCGGAAGCAAGCAAATAGAAGGCTGTTTCAGCCTTCAGCCTTCAGCCTTCAGCCTTCCCCCCTCACCCCCTAACCGATTTGCGTTTCAGCGCCCTGAGCGCGCGCATATTATCGTCGATGTCCTTCACATCCATGCCGGTGCGGCCGTAATGGGCGTGTTCGATGGGAGAATCCGGACAGATGTAAGTTCCGCGGCGCACCCCTTTGGAGTCCTTCTCAAGCCCAAGCCAGATAAGCCATGGGTAGAGGTCCTTAAAATCCTTGACTATCAGTTCCGCGCCGCTGCGCAGCACCAGGTTCGGGTCCCCGAAACCGTCCAGGACGGCCGCGGAATGATACCCCGCGTCCTTGGCGGCGGCCACATCCAGGTGCGTGTCACCTATCACAAAAACATCGGCCGGCCTTACCCTGGTCTTCAGAAGCTTCTCCGCGCGCTCCACCGCTTTCATCAGGACCCGGCTCCTTATATGGGAATCGCAGCCATAGCCCCCGAAAGCGAAATATTTGCCCAGGCCGGAGGGTTCGAGCTTTATCAGCGCGCCGCCCTTCAGATTACCCGTCCCCAGCCCGACCAGAACATCCTTTCTTTTTGAAAGCATGACAAGGAGCTTCTCTACGCCGTTAAGCTTGGAATACTTTTTAGCCTTTATGGAGCTCTTGACCTCCCCGGGCAGGAAAGACAGATATTTTATCTCAAGCCGGCGGAACTCCCCGGCGGTCGGTTTTCTTCCGCAGGCGTGCTTGAAAGCGGTGGTAAAATTCTCCTTATCAGTGGCTCCCTGCAAAGAGAATTTGTCGCATACCTTATCCACGCCGCACATTTCCTTTATGGCCTTGTTCACCCCCCTGGCGCCCGCGCCGCCGGCCTTTATAAGCGTGCCGTCGATGTCGAATAATACGATTTTCACTGTAGCTCCTCCAGACTTAATAAAATGTCGTAAAACGACGCTTCGTCAGGGTTTCCCGCAATACGCGATCTCGCCTTTCTTTATGGTCATTTTGTTGAGGTTCGCGCCGAAATAATAGCACAATTCCCTGTAATCCGAAGCGTCAAAAATTGAAATATCGGCCTGCTTGCCCGGCTCTATGGAGCCCAGGCGGCCGCCGGCCCTCAGGGCGCAGGCCCCGTTGATAGTGGCGGCGCAAAGAGCCTCCTCCGGGGTCATCTTCATGTGGGTGCAGGCCGCGGAAAGCACAAGCTGCATATTCCAGCAGGGCGAGGTGCCGGGATTGAAATCGGTGGCCAGGGCCACAGGCACGCCTTCGGCTATAAAAGCGCGGGCGTCGGGGTAGCGGGAAAGTCCGAGGAAGAAATTGGAAACCGGCAGGAGCGTGGCGATGGTCCCCGCGCGGCGCATGGCCCGCAGGTCCCGGAGCTCCGCGTAATCGGCGTGATCCGCGCTCACGGCTCCGGCCCGGGCCCCGGCTATGGAGCCGCCGTAATTGGAGAGCTGCTCGGCGTGGATCTTGGGGATAAGCCCCGCCTCCCCGCAGGCCTTAAGGTAAGACAAACTTTCACCGGGGGTAAAATAACCCCTTTCGCAGAAGATATCGGCGAACAGGGCCAGTTTTTTTGAAACGACTTCGGGGACTATTTCCGAGAGCACGAAACGCAGATATTTTTTCGAGTCGCCCTCGAATTCCGGAGGCACGGCGTGCGCCGACAGAAGCGTGGGCAGCATCTCAAGCCGCGTGCGCCCCGAGGCGGCCTTTACCGCCTTGAGGGTTTTAAACTCCGAGGCTTTGTCCAGGCCGTAGCCGCTTTTCACTTCTATCGTGCCCGTGCCGCATTCAAGGAACCGCTCGGCGCGCTCCACCAGCTGTTCGGCCATTTTTGCCGGAGCCTGGCGGCGGACCGCCCTGACGCTTGAAAGGATCCCTCCGCCTCCGGCCTTGATCTCGGCGTAAGTCGCGCCCTGGGTGCGCAGCGAGAAATCCCCGAGCCGGGGCTCGGCGAAGACCGCGTGGGTATGGCTGTCGACAAAAGCCGGCAGGGCCACGCCGGCCGCCTTCATGGCCCGGGCCTTTTTCGCCAGCGGATGGCGCATCACCTCTTTTTCCGTCCCGGCCGATCTGACGAGGCCGCGCTCGATGAGGACGGCGCCGTCCTTAACAAGGCCGACAAACCCCTGCCCGCGGCCGGAACGCGGCGCGGCGGACCCCTTAAAGGTCAGCAATTGTGTGATGCCGGTCAATAGTAAAGCCATAAATTCCCCGCTCGTTCCGCACGGCGGCAAAAGCCTTCGCTTTTTGCTTTTACCTGAAATTCTCGAACTGAAGGGCCACGCCGAAATCCCCGGCGCGCAGAAGACCCATCACGGTCTGGAGCTCATCCTTGGATTTGGAAGTAACGCGCAGAGTATCCCCCTGTATGGAAACATTGGCCTTCAGCTTATGCTCTTTGATGGACTTCACGATCTCTTTGGCCTTGTCCTGGGGTATGCCCTGCTGCACTTTTACCGCCTGCTTGGCCGTTCCGCCCAGAGCGCTCTCGACCTTCTGCGGTTCGAAGTTCTTCAGCGGAAGGCCGCGTTTTGAAAGCTTCGTAAGGAGCACATCGAAAAGCGCCTTCACTTTATAATCATCGCAGGACTGAAGCAGGATGCTGTTGTTCTTTTTGTCGAACGAGATCTCGGACTTTGAGTCTTTGAAGTCATAACGGTTTATGACCTCCTTCATCGCGATCGCGATAGCCTCGTCCACCACCGTATATTCCACCTTTGAAACCACGTCGAAACTGAAGTCGTTAGCCATATTATTAACCTCCGGTTATTGACACAAAGCCCCAGGCGCCTCCGGGCTATTGCCCTAGGAGCCTGTCCGACATAAGGAATTTTGGCTGCAATCGCCGTTTTTTGCCTGCACCTTTGTTGCGCGAAACTTACAGGTTCATTGGAGCCTGCGCGTTTCGCGCAACTTCGGCTCGGCT
>JBAYJD010000026.1:0-43268 GCA_041665305.1 Elusimicrobiales bacterium | reverse complement strand
CTGTCCCACAAAGCGGTTACTGTGAAAAACATGTCCCTTTTACGGAATTACAAGTTTTTCTGCTCACTTTGCATGAAATTTAGCGGGAGAATGGACTCTTCTGCGCCACCTAATGTGAGAATTGTCCGGATTTTCCTGGGACAGGGCTGCCGCCGGGAACGCTATCGTCCACATCACCTGATATTTCCTAAACGGACCTGAGCACGACAAGCTCCTAATGTTGCACGGGCTTTCGGGAATGATAAAACTCCGGCTTATCGCCGGAGTTTTATCATCTCATTAATGGCGGTATGTTTGTTGTAAGATTGCAGAAACCACCGGGAGGGCTAATTGTGCTTCATCATAATTCCAGGGCGGGATTATGTTAAATATTGAGTATGCGGCAGGCGAATAAGTTGGAGCGGGCGCCGGGGGTGTGGGGCTGATGGGCCGTCGCGCAGGGTGAGGCTTACGCAAGCGCCGAACCTAGTGTAGCGCGGCCGCGGTGCGGACGATAGCGTGCCCGGCAGCCCCATGCCCCCGGCACGCCCGCGAACTTGCAGGCCTGCCGTTTCCTTAAAAGCGGGACGGCCGTGTTCTAAAAGGCCTACACCGGTGTAGGCCTTTTTTTCGCGCGGATCCGGCCTTTATGCTCATGCGCAAAGCGCTCCCGTACCTTACACTATCTCTATAGGCAGCACGGAACGACTAAGCGGGGAGGAACAAGCAAATGAAAAAGATCATAACCATAGTAGCAATGCTGGGGGTGACAGGCGGCGCTTACGCCGCGGAAAGCGCCATGAAGACGCTTACCGACCAGGCCAAGACAGACAAAACGGCGACTGTAATAATCGTACCGGACGCGCCTCAGCCAGAACCTACTCCTGAAGAAATGCTTCAGAAGATCTATCAGGACATGGGCGAGCGGTTCCAGAGCGGAGGCCTGGTCACGATATGCAATCTGACCGGGGGCAACCCGTTCGGCGTACGGCAGGCGGAGATGATCTCCATGGATAAAGAGGGCAAACTGAAACGGGGGCAGGTCTATCTTTCGGTGGTTGAGCAGGATAAAGGCCGCCTGGAGAACGCCGAACCCGTGTACGGGGTATCCGCCAAACTGAATAATACGTTCGCATATGAAGCCGATTATGTCCCGGCCGGCTCCGTAGCGCTGAAGAATCTAAAAATGTCCGTCTCTCCGAATAACAAGGGCACGGCGAGCGTCGCGGTGCGGGAGATAGACGACAACGGGAAAAAGATGCTGATCGCCATGTTCACCGAGAAATTCGTCTCGGATAAAGGCGACCAGGAGTTCAGCAGCTACGCTCTTTTGGACCCCCGGTAATAAAATGTCGTAAAACGCATGTTATCGTACCCGGCACGGGGTTTTATCGATCCCCGTGTCGGGAATGTCAGCCCTGCAAGATGTTTTCGGCGCTTATTCCTTTAGGCCCGGGAACAAGGCCGAAAGGGTTGACCAGCGCATCCCAAAAAAAGAACTGCAAACGACGGTTGAACCTGGAATAGGATTCCAGACGGGCGGCTTCGGCTTCCGCCTCAAAGATCCGTCCGGCGAGGGACTTTTTTTTCCCGCCGGAAAAAAACGCGGCGGTTTCATAATCTCCCGCGGCCACGCCTTCAAGCGAAATATCTATGGCTTTCGCGCGCGCGGCCAGGCCGGCCTCCAGCGTCACATAGGCCGCGCCGGGACGCACCCTGGACAGGTATTCGAAAATAAGCTTATCGAGCACGCAGGAAAAACCGCGGTCGGAGATCCTGTCTTTCAGGCCGGCCAGGCGCTCGTGGGCCGAAAATCTCAGTTCCCAGAAATCAAAAGCTTTTTCCAGCGCATAAAGCCGGCTTCCGGCGGATTTTACGCTCTCCGGGTCCTTTCCAAGGTCTTCCAGGAAAGACATAAGCGCTTTTTCAATGCGTAAAGCGTCGGCCTTAAGGATCCTGGCGCCGGGAGACCGGGCCGGCAGGAGCTGCGCCCGGTCGTTGATCCTGCGCATCACGGAAAGAGTTTCCAGTTCCCCGAGATTTTTTCTGAGGGAAAGACGCAAAGCCTCAAGCCGGGCGGCTTCCTCACCGGTTATTTTGGTCCTTCCTTTTAAACCGGACAGCGCCACCACGAAATCCCGGTACAGGGAAAAAGTTTCGTCGAAAAGCCTGTGCTGCGGGGTAAGCCCCTTTTCTTTTCCCGCGCCCCGGCTCTCGGCTTTCATGGCGGATTTCACGCTTTCAAACCAGCCCCCCAGCGCCCGGCTTTCGCGCTCCGTACGGCCGCGGTCCAGCCTGTAATCCGCGTAACCGATGTTCCCGGCGCCGCCCTGCCCCGCGCGCTGGTCCGTACGGAAAAATTGCGCAGCCCGGCCGGGAACCAGGGGCGCGTAAGCCTCCGGCAGCGTCTGCGGCCCCTCAAAAAGCCGCTGCGCCGCCACGCTCATCTCCTCCCCGCCCGCGGAAGCGTCCCGTGCCGCCTTATTAACATCCTCTACCAGCTCGACGAAATTCGGATTTATAACCCAGGACGGCACTTTATAACTTATGACCTCGGGAGGGGCGGACTCTCCCGGCTGCCGGTTCTTAAGATAAAAATACATGTCGGCCGCCCGGATCAGATCGGTTTTAGCCCACCCGATCAGGGCCAGCCTGACCTCCGAGCGGGTTTCACGCCCTGTCAGCCCGACCAGCCGGGCAGCCAGGCCGGCCTCTATTATGCTGTCGGCCAACTCCCCTCTGAAAAAAAGACTGGTCGAAAGCCTGTCCCGCACGACGCCCAGCTCTTCGGTATTGACGGAAGCCGGAGGCACTTCGAACCCCCCTCCCTCGGAAAACGCCCGGCCGGAGAAATTTACCGGCATGAGCGCTAAAACGACGCCCAGCCCCATATATTTACCGAAGGCTCTTAGTCCGCGGCCGTTCATAACAGGGACCTGAACAGGTACAGCAGTTTGCTGGAGGCTTTAGAAAGGAGCGGCCGCATCCTGGTTTCAGCCAGCGTGACGGGCCTTGAATTTTTAAGGTCGTCCCTGAAAAAATGGGCCATTTCGGAGCCGAAATCCCGGTCATAGACGTTTATATTGATCTCCAGGTTGTAGTGCAGGCTCCGGTGATCCAGATTGTGGCTGCCCACGGAAGACCAGATCCCGTCTATGACCGCGGTCTTGGAATGCAGGATCTCCCCCTTCCATTCATAGATCTTGATGCCGCTTTTTATCATATGCGGATATATTGACCAGGTGGCCCAGCGGATGTACGGGTGGTCGGTCTTATACGGCCCTATAATGCGCACATCCACGCCCCGGCGCACCGCTTTTATAAGCCTGCGGTAAACGAACCGGTCGGGAAGAAAATAAGCGTTGGTTATATAGATATATCTTTTGGCGCGGTCTATGGCGTAACTGTAGCTGCGCCTGATAGACCGGAAATTGCGCATACCCGAAGCCGATACCACCGAAGCGTAAATATTGCCGGCTGCAAGGCCTTTGCCGGGACCGGGCGGCGGCTCGGCGCCCGACGCTACGGAACTGGCGGCCCAGGATTCCCAAAAAAGCCTTTCCACTTCCTCCACCACCGGGCCTTCCACGCGGACCTGCGCATCCTTCCAGCCGCGGCCTCCCATAGAGACGGGAGCGTCGTAAACGCTGATATTGAAACCGCCCACCAGCGCCGCCCTCCCGTCCACGCAGATGAGCTTGCGATGGTCGCGCTTGATCCAGTTCCAATACGGCTTCCAGAGCACTACCGGCCTGAATTCCCCCACTTTTATCCCGCCCGCGGCCATGGTGGAAAAAAAATCCCTGTCGGTGAGGACGGAACCGACGGCGTCATAGATCAGATAGACGCCGACCCCTTCTTTTACCTTTTGCAGCAGCAGGTCCCGGAACATGCGCCCCACGGCGTCGTCCGAAAATGAATAAAACTCCAGTAAAATATATTCCTTGGCCGAACGCAGCGTCTTAAGGATCTCCGCGAAGGCCTCGGACCCGTTCTTAAGCAGCTTAACGGCGTTGCCGCCCCGCGCGTTCTCGGGTTTAAAGCAGTATTCCCGCCAGCCTGTGTTTTCCGTCATATTTTATTTTTTAAAGCCCCGGTTATTTTAGCATAAGAGCCCGGCGGGAGAGAGAGCAACTCCCGGTCGTAAGCGCTGCGGGGCGCGGGACCCGGTTTAGCCAGCAGTTCCTTGATCCGGAGCAGTTCCGCGGCCGCGGACGGGTAGTTTTTTTCCGCGGCCAGGATCTCGGCCAGGCGCAGCCGGGCGCGCAGGAAAGCCGGCTCCACCGCAAGCACCTTATAGAATTCCTCCTTGGCCGGCCCGTACGCGCCCGCCATATAAAAAGCCTGCGCCCGGGCGAACCGCGGGAAGGGGTCCACGGGCCGTTTTACCGCGGCCTCCCCGGCCAGGGCCGCGGTATAGGCGTAATTGCCGTAAACTTCAAGCGATAAAGGGACCGCCGCCGCCAGCAGATCGGCGTCGCCGGGGGCGAAAACCAGGGCTTTTTTAAGGCAGGCCTCCCGCGCGGCCGGGGCTGAGCCGGCGGACAGGGCGCAGATTTTGTTCCGCTCAAAAGCGAATTTCGGAAGAAAGGCCGCGCACCAGCAGACCAGCAGCAGCGACAGGGCCGCGACACGCAAGCCGGGCGCGGCGGCGGGCCTTTCCCCGCCGGCAGCCAGCAGCCCCAGCGTCCCGAAAAAGAATATTTGCAGGGCGCCGGAGTAAAAGATTATATCCACGCACGCCTGTACGAACAAAGCTACGGCGAAGGCCCTGAGCGCCGTCCCCCAGTGGTCGCCGTCCGGCGCGGCGAAAACGGCGCGGCCCCACCCCCAGGCCAGAAGGACCGCCGCCGGGATGCCGGCCTCGGCGGCAAGGTTTAAAAGTTCGCTGTGGGCGTGCAAAGTGGTATGGCCGTAATATGAAACACCGTTATAGAACGGGAATTTAAAAACTTCAAAGGCCCGTTCAAAAAGACCAGGCCCATACCCGAAAAGAGGACTGCCGGCTATAGCGTCCAGGGCGGCGCGCCAGATCTTAAAGCGTTCCAGGGAAAAGGGCGAATCCAGCTTCAGGATCCAGCCTAATTGCGCCTTGGGCAGAAGAACCGCCGCGAGCAGCAGCCCGGCCGTTAAATAGAACAGGGTCCGCCAGGACCGCTTCAGGCACGCAAGATAGAACAGGGCCGCCAGGGCGGCCAGAAGCCCTCCCCTGGAATTGGAGGCAAGGAGCCCCGCGGACAACAGCGCAAGAGCCGCAAGAAGCAGTATCCCGCTTTTTTTATTCCCAGCGGCCGGCAAAAGCACGGCCGCCCCGGCCAGGGCCGCCGCCATGAAGGCGGCGCCGTAATTGGGATTAAGGCCCAGCACGCTGCCGCTGCCCGCTCCCGTAAGATATTCGTAAACGGAAAAACCCGCCGCAACGGCCCCCAGCAGGAATACGGCCCAAACCCAGGCCCGGCGCGCCGGAAGCGCGCGGCGGCTTGAAAAGATATAAAAGGAGAACAACAAGAGATACCTGGAAAACTGCCAGGAAGAATTAAGCGGTTCCGGGGAAAACGCGACGGCGGCCGCCAGCCAGGCCGCAAGCGCCCCCCAGACGCCCAGGCCGGAAAATGAAAAATCCTCGTCGAAGAAAAACAGATAGATCAAAAATACCGCCGAAAAAGCCGCCAAAAAGCCCCAGTCCCTCAAACCGCCCAAAACCGCGGCCAGCGGCAGAAAAACAGCCGGGATAAAATACCGTTTATCGCTCCGGCTCCGGACCGGGGTGGTTAAGCCGTTCACCTGAAGACCTCCGTCCGCCTTTTTCGCAGGCCTTCTAGAAGACGCCGCTCTCCGGCGTCCGCGTAAAGCCGTTCAAGGTCCCGCCAGGCGCCGAAGTTGGAAGGAAGAAGAAGGACCGCCCGCTCCAGCTCCACCGCGGCGGGAAAAAGCAGGCCGGAGTCCTTTTTCCCCCCGGCGGCGCGCATGCGCAGCCGGCCGAGAAGCCTCGGCACGAACGGATTTTCCGGCGCCAGCCGCGCGGCCGCCTCAAGTTCCGCTTCGGCCAGGGAATAATCCCCGGCGGATAAGGCCGCGAGAGCGCGGGCGCGCAGCCGTTCAAGCTTCAGCTGCGAAACGAAGACGCCGCAAACGGCCGCGAAACACGCCAGCCCCAGAACGGCCAGGAAAACCGCGGCCTTCTTTTCCCTACGGGCCGCCGGAGCCGTTCCGCCCGGCGGCCGTTTCTCCGGGCCGGAGGCGGGGACGCCCAGCAGATAACAGAAAACAAAAAAATTGGCCGGCACGGCCAGGCCGAAATCCGCCGTGGAATGGGCCAGGGCGGCGATGAGCGCGTATTTTTTCAGGCCCCTTATGTCCTTAAGGCGGGCCGCAACGGCCCAAGCCCAGAAAAAAAACGCGAAAGAACCGTTTTCCGCCAGGAATTCCAGATAATAATTATGCGCGTAGACCGTGGCCACGCCCCCGGTCATGGGCGTGTGATAGGCGGGATAAACATAGGCGAAAGAGCCCGGACCGAAACCGAGCGCGGGGTGGTCCGCGAACATCGCCAGCGCCGCGCGCCACCAGTTC
Organism: Elusimicrobiales bacterium; assembly: GCA_041665305.1. Lineage (GTDB taxonomy): Bacteria > Elusimicrobiota > Elusimicrobia > Elusimicrobiales > UBA9959 > YA12-FULL-51-18. Next base: position 36,716 of record JBAYJD010000026.1, on the reverse strand, counting down.
AACCGGTCAAGGACGGAACGCGGCTCTATCTGCGAAACGGCCAGCGCGGCGGCCGCGACGAGCGCCGGCAGCAGCCACCAGCGCTTTTTCAGATCACCCGCTTTCATCTTATCCCATGCATAAAAACCGGCGGCGACAAGCCCGGCGAGCAGAGCGGCCTCCGACCGGGTCAGGGCCAGCGCGACGAGCAGCGCGCACAGAAGAAAAAGGTCCTTCCACTTGACGGCCAGCGGCAGCAGCATAAGAATGAACAAAGCCAGGGAATTGGGATTGGAGAACGAGGCGGAAACATCGGAATTCTTAAGGATAAAAGCCTGATACAGACTTAAAAGGGCCAGGAACCAGGCGGAGATCCTTAAGGCGAGGTCGGAATAAAGCAGGCCGCCGGCTTTCAGCGAACCGCCCAACGCCAGTATAAAAAGCCCGGCGCAGAACAGCTGCCATTCCGGCATGACCAGCGCGCGCACCGGGCTTAACGCGGCCGCCAGTCCGGAAAAGAACGCCGCGCCCAGCAAGGGGAGGTTCCTGTTCTCGTATAAAAAAGCGGGGGTCCGGCCCGACATCGCCTCCCTGAAAAGCCAGAAGCCGCCCGTCAGGAAGACGGCGGCCTCGAACACGAATTGCGTCCGGAAATCCCAGACGCCCTGCAACGCGGGCGCCAGCAGGAGGATCGAAAAGAAAAAAGATGTCAGCATGTTACCCGGGAAAACGTATCGGCGTTTTCCCGGAAGAATTATTAAAAATTTTTGCCGCAAAATTTTTTACGGCACAATGCCGTCTTCCGGCACTTTATTCTTCGAGCACCCTCGGAGTGACGAAGATCAGAAGTTCCACACGGGTCCTGGTATGGGCTTTTTTCCTGAAAAGATAGCCTAAGAGGGGGATATCCCCCAGCAGCGGGACCTTTGAAATAGTGTCGGACTGCGAGTCATGAATAAGGCCGCCGATGACTATGGTTTCACCGTTCTTCACTATGACGCTGGTGTCGGCGCTCCTGGTATCGACGCTGGGGGCGGCGAACAACGCGGCCTGGGAAGGCTGGCTGACCTGCGGATTTATTTTCATGGAGATGCGGCCGTCGGAATTGATGGTCGGCGTAACCCTCAGGATGATGCCGGTGGTGATATAAGTGATCTTCTGCGTGGTCACGGAGCCGCCGGGGCCGTTGGTGATCTCGGTGGTGGTGTAAGGGGTCTGGTTGGTGATGTTGATGTTCGCTTCCTTGTTGTTAAGGGTGGCGATCTTCGGGTTGGAAAGGACCTTGGCCTTGCCTTTTTTGGCTGCGGCCTGGATCGTGAGGTCCAGCATGTTGCTGGCGGTAACCCGGCCGAGCCTTAAGGCGCCGAAAATATTGTTGGCCGCCAGGTCCACGCCGGAACCGGCCTGAAGAGGCGTACCGGGAGCCGGAACCTTGATCGCCTTCTGACCGGCGAAATCGTACCCGTCCACGGCCAGCGTCCGGCCCAGGGTATTGCTCCCGTTTTTGGAGGTGTAGCCCCATTGCACGCCCAGGTCCAGCGAATCGTCCAGGGAAACCTCCACCAGCTTGGCCTCTATGACCACCTGCCTGGGAATGCGGTCCAGGTTCCTGATAAGCCGCGCGGTATTCTCAAGCCCCATCGCGGAATCCGTGACTATGAGGGCGTTATTCGACTCGTCCACAGTATACTTCCCCTGCCCGACCTCGGCCGCGGCCACCGCGTCCAGCTGGACCTTGACATCGGCGGCCTTGGAGTAGTTAAGAAAGAACACCCTGGTCTGGAGATACGCTTTTTTCTGCTCCGCCAGGAAGGTCTGGGGCGCGGCGATCCTGAGAATATTGTCGCCCACCTGCTGGGCGGCAAAACCGTTCACATTGAGGATGGTCTTGAAGGCCTCGTCGAAAGGGACCTTGTTAAGGTTGATGCTGGTGGTTCCGGTCACATCGTCGGAATAAATTATGTTGATGCCGGCCTTGGCGGCCAGCATGCCGATAATGTCGCGGATCTCCACATCGGTGTAATCCAGGTTCACGGGTTCTGTAGGGAGGTTATCCATGATGTTCCTGGAAATTTTTTCGGCCCGGGACGGCGCGGATTTTTTGGGAAGGATCACCGGCACGCTTTCGCGGTCCAGGTCCGCCGGCTTCACCAGCTCCGTGTCGGGAAGGGCCTGGGACTTATCCTGCGAAGTGGGCGCGATGATCTTCACTCCGGCGGGAACCGCCTCGGGAGCGGCAGGGGCGTCTTTCAGGGCGGGGGTTTTAGACCCGAACTTGCCGCCGACTACCACCACCAGTTCGGTCCCTTTCTGGGTTATGTCGTAAACTGCTTTTTGCGTCAGCTCCAGCACCACCCTGGAGACGCCGGACGGGCCGGCCTTGAACTGCCCGGTGCGCACGCTGCCGATAAAAGTTCCGTTGACTGGGATCTCCTGAAGGGTTCCAAGCCTTGAATTCTCCAGTTCCACGATAAGCCTGGCCGGCCGGCTCATCATAAAGGATTTGTATTTCACGGGCTTGTCCGTGGTGATATAAACGCTCTCGGACGAAACCCTCACCGATTTAACCAGGGCATTTTCCGCGGCGTAGATAAAAACCGGGTTCTGCGCCGACAAAAGGGCGATCATGATCAAAACCGTTATTTTTTTCATATCTTCTTCCTATTTTCAGTTTCCGGGTCGTTCGCTCAATCCTTTTCGTGCAGGGTCAATTGATGGATCTTTTTATCTTCCGTCATCAGGATGACCTGTTTCCCTTTGACGACGCCGGAAACCCCCGGCAGCTGTTTCTTCCTGGAATCCAGCAGTTTTCCGCCCCTGAGGAAGTAGACGACGCCGGTCGAGAGGTCCCTGAGCATGGCCTCTTTCGAGCGGCTGTCCTCCAGGATCCCGGTTAGCGTGAGATTATACACGCTGAAAGTGGACCTTGCCAGTTCGGCGGAAGCCGCCCTGGCCGTCGGCGCATGTTCGTCCCCGAACACGGTGGAGATCTTGAGCGGATCCCTCGTATTGGACGGATGGTAGGCTTGTTCGACGGTCACGGCTGCCGTGGAAAAGCCCGCTGCCGCCGGGACCTGGGCCCTGGCGGCGGCGGGGATAAGCGGGAACAAACACGGCAAAAGGACGGTTTTCAGGATTTTGTTTTTCATTTTCAGCCGTTGTACTGATACGCCAAAAGGGTGAAGGTGGCGGTGGCGGAAGTCGCCGCGCCGGGGGTAGCCGAGAGGACAAGGTTCTCCATGGTCAGGATCCGTTCCTCCAGCCCAAGCGCGGTCAGGAACCTTCCCAGGGCGTGATAATCGCCCTTCGCGGAGATCTGGTAAGCCGCCTTGTCGAAATATTCCCCCTTCATTTTGCCGCCGGGCGTGATGCCCTGGAGCTCCACTTTATATTTTTTGCTCAGGAGCGTAAGGGTCTTAAGCAGGTCGGGAAGCTTGCGCTCCTTGGGCAGCCTTTTTTGCGCCGCCTCTTTTTCCGCTTTCAGCGAGGCAAGCTTGAGTTCCAGGTCCTTATATTTGGCTTTCTGCGCCTTCGCTTTCGAGATATCGCTCTCCATAGAAGCCACGCTTTTTGAATTGGTCTCTATCTTGGCTGAAATGGGCAGCCAGAAATAAACGGCATAAACATAAATGAACAGCGCGCTGAAAAGCGCCCCCGCCGCTATCTGGCCCGCCTGTTCTTTTGTCAGCTGTATTTTTCCCATATCAGGTCACCTGTACGCATATGTCAGGGTCAGGTTCGTGGACAACACCTTGCCGGTGTCGGAATTGTTTACCGCGATGCCGCCTATCTCGACCCCGGAATATTTAGGGTCCGTCTCAAGCGCGTTGATCCAGTAGGCCAGGTCATAGATAGAATGGGAATTCACCGGCAGGGTCACGGCGATAGTATTGTCTTTCAGGGTGGTAGAGACGCCTGTGAACCAGATGGTGCCGGGGAGGGCCGCGAGGAGGTCCTGCATGAACCTCGTGTAAATAAGCCTGCCGCCCGTAATGCTGTTTATGGCGTCCAGATAACGCTGCACCTCGGCTATCTGGGCCTCTATAGCCTTGACCCTGTCCACATCGCCCTGAAGATTTTTAAGCTCCACCTGCAGACGCCCCATCTTAAGCTCTATGGTTTTTGCCTGGGTAAAATGCCAGACCGACAGGAACACGACCAGCGCCGCCGTGATCACTCCCGCGGCAACCGCCTTGGCGATGATAGCCCGGCGGTTAAGCTTGTCGATGTATTCGGGCGGGATCAGATTTATTTTTATCATCTTATTCCCAGTCTTTAAGACTTCTCAGGGCGAGGCCGGCTGCGACCGCCAGAGAAGGCAGGATCTCCTGCGGCACATTCTTCTGCTCGGGCAGGAAAGAGAACGGGTTGGTCGTTTCCACGGAGACCTTGAACTCGTTGGACAGGAACTTCGTTATATTGCCCAGGTTGGCCACGCCGCCGGACAGCAGGATCTTTGAGATGGAATGGTCCATCCCCTGCGAGAGATAAAAATCTATGGACCTTGAAACTTCGGTGTAGAGGTCTTTAAGCACGCCTGAGGCCGCCTTGGAAACGGCTATACCGTCCCTGTCGAAAGCGGCTATGGCGGCCTCTTTGTCCTCTTCGGAAACAAGCAGGCCTTTGGATCTTTTTATGGCGTCCGCGCCGGCGGCGTCGGTCTTCAGCGCCTTCTGCACGGCTTTATCCAGAGTGCTGCCGCCGATAAAAATATCCCTGACCACGCGGGTCACTCCCTGCGAGACTATGGAAAGATTGGTAACTTTATGGCCGATGTTCAGGATGAGGACGGCGCTGGCGTCGGTCTTCGGCAGGATCCTGTCGTAGAGCGTCTCCAGCGCGAAAGAGTCCACATCTATGATCAGGGGGTCGAGGCCGGCTTCGCCGAGGATGTCTATCTTGTCCTGGACGGCGTCCCTTTTAGCGGCGACAAGCACGGTCTCCATTTTGGGCTGGCCGTCTTCCGTCACATCGTTAAGGATGCAGTAAGTGAGGTTGACATCCTTGATGTCGAACGGGATATAGGGCTCCGCTTCCACATTAAGGGTAAGCGCGAGCTCTTTCCTGGAAAGCTTGGGGAGTTTGACATACCGCACGATAACGGCGTTGCCGGAAATGGAGGAGGCGGCGTACTTGGCCTGGATGCCTTTCTTTTTGAGATAGTCCTTTATCTCTTTGGCGATGATGGCTTTTTTTTCTTCGGGCGGGGTATCCGGCTTGATGGCCAGCGGGAGATGGCCCCAATCCTTGAGACTTACCCGCTTTTTTTCCTCTTTGAAGCACACGATCTTCACGGCGGAATTACCGATGTCTATGCCGACTATTTCCTTGGAAGGGAAGATCAGTTTTGTGAGGCTGAAGCTCATTGAGTTTTAAAACCCTCCGGATCGTTTAAATGCGAAACGAACATCCGCCCCGGCCGTGTGCGAAAAAGAGCGCGCCGATATAGTACAGTATAATTATTACAGGTAATAAATCGTTTGTCAATATTTTTGTACAATTTGGCATGTTGAAAGGCGCGACGGCGGGATCCGGAGGCCGCGTCGAGGCGGCGCGAACATGATAAGATTTTTAAACAGGTTGTTTTTCGGGACCCCGCGGCGGGCGCTATCCTCCGGCCTGTTCCTCTTCTGCGCCCTAAGCGCCCTGGACTATCTGCTGGCCGACGAAGTGTCGATAGACGTATTTTATTTCATTCCCATCTTCATCGTGACCTGGCGCGGCGGCAGGGCCTGGGGCGTCGGCATGTCCCTGGCCGGGACCCTGGCCTGGCTGGGCGATGCGAGGGTTTTCGCGCCCGCCTTTACCGACGCGACCTGGATAGTTTTCTGGAACGCCGCCGTGCGCCTGGGCTCCATGCTGGCCCTGGTCCAGCTCCTGACGGAACTTAAGGGCCTGCTGGCCCGCGAACGGGCCGTCTCCGGGCTTAAATCCTCCATGCTTCACACGGTCAGCCACGAATTCAATAATTCCCTCACCAGTATGTCGGCCGGCCTTTTCCTTTTGCAGGAAACCGAACCGTCCGGCGGGGATGAAACCCGCCCCAGGATTTACGCCATGCTCAACGACGCGCAGCGCGCTATGGCGCTTTATGTGAAGAATATCCTTAACGAAGCCAGAATGGAGGCGGGCAAATTCAGGCTGGAGAAAAAACCGGTGGCGCTGAGGGACCTGGCTTTGGAAGCCACAGGAACGGCGCGGGAGATCTTAAGGCAGAAAGGCATTAAACTTTCCGTTAAAATGCCTGAGCAGCCCATCATGGTGGACGCCGACCAGGCGGCCCTGGCTCTGGTAATAAGCAACCTGCTGGGCAACGCCATAAAATACACGCCTCAAAACGGGAGAATAACGGTGGAGATCTGCCCTTCAGGGGAGCCCCCCTCGAAAGTCATCTTCTCGGTGGAAGACACCGGCATAGGCATTTCCCTTGAGGACCTTAAACACATAACCGCGGGCTTTTACCGGACCCAGGAAGGAAAGAACGCGGCGGACGGTTTCGGTCTCGGTTTAAAGATCTCGAACGAACTCCTCAACCTGCACGGCAGCCGGCTGGAGATCGCAAGCGAAAAAGGCAAAGGCTCCAGCTTCTTTTTCGAACTCCCGGCCCTACAGGGCGGAAGTGATAAACCCCCTCACGAACAACGATCCGCAGATTTTGCAGATTAACACAGATTAAAAATTCACATCGATGCATAGGATATACAGGATAACAACCAGAAGCCGCAAAGCATCACTGCTTTGTTCATATCCTGTCCATCCTGTATATCCATGGTTCTCTTCATGTCCTTTGTGGGCTCATCCGAGGATTTAACCACGAAGATACCAAAGCCACTAGGTTTTAAATATTCACATCGATGCACAGGATATACAGGATAACAACCAAAAACCGCAAAGCATTCCTGCTTTATTCAGATCCTGTCCATCCTGTATATCGATGTTGATTCTCTGTTTGAGTACGCCGGCGGATAAATTCTATTTGTTTTCGGGACCGGGACCGGGCGGGACCTGTTTGCCGGACTGCAAGACGGAAACAAGGAACCGGCTCAAGCTTTCACTGGCCCCGTAAACATGCAGGGCCGCTTTGGCCAGCAGGAAAAGGGTGGCCGCCAGAAAAAGCGACTGGTAAACCCATTCGAATTCCGGGATAAAAGGGAACACCACGGGCTGGAACGCGGCGTACGCGAACAACAGCGCGACTATGCCGGTGACATAATTTAAAAGCTTGCCGGCGCCGGGCAACTGAGGCAGCAGCTCGTCCACGGCGGTTTTGGCGTTAGATCCGGCTTTGATAAAAACCGCTATAGCGGCCGCGGAAATGAAAGCCGCGATCAATTCATCCGCCGTTACCAATTTATTAAAGACCGGGAGGACCGCGAAAGGCAGGGTTTCTATGAACCTGCCCATAAGCAGCAGGGTAAAAAGAACTATCGTCGTTTTAAGCGCTTCTACCAACAGATAAGTCGTCAGGTCCCTTTTGATCATAAATCCCCCGGCGGGAGCCGTACGGCCGGACTCCCATCCTCCGCAGCATCGTCCTACTATAGAAAAAACGGAGTTCAAAGGCAATCCGGCCGCCCCCCTGCGCGCCCGGATCGCCAATCCCGCGAATTTGGAGTTGAAACAAGCCGGTTTATTGTGTTATGATAAATAATTATACGCGCCGCCCCGCGCGGCGCCGGGAGGGAGTACTATGGCAGTGGAAAGAACAGAATACAAAGGCCAGCCGGTCATCATCCTTAAGCGGAACGATAACGACAAATACCCGTTCTCCTTCGGGCTTTCGAAGGCCAGGCTCATCATCGAATACTTCGAAGAGATCAAGAAATTCGTAGCCGAACACGACACCGCGCCCGAAGAGAAGAAATAACTTTATTTCTCGACGCCTGAAAATGCCGGATAAGACCCCTAGCTCGATCTCAGGGTTTTATGACGGTATTTTTAATTGTTACGAAACAGCCAACACCCTCCTGACCCTGGGGCTTAACGCTTATTGGCGCAAGAAAGCCGCCAAGACGGTTTTAGCCGCGCGGCCCGGCTCCTGCCTGGATGTCTGCACCGGCACCGGCGGCCTGGCCGTCCTCATCCACGAACTTTCCCGGGGACGGATCGACCTAACCGGCCTCGACTTCAACGAGTCCATGCTTTCCAAAGCCAGGGCCCGAACCGACAAGATCCGGTTCCTCCGAGGCGAAGCCGGGGCACTGCCGTTCCCCGACGCGACCTTCGACGCCGTGACGGTCTCCTTCGCCGCCAGGAACCTGGCCGCCGGCCCGGGAACCCTGCCGGAAATTTTCAAGGAATTCAGGAGGGTGCTTAAACCGGGCGGGCTCTTCGTAAATCTTGAGACCAGCCGTCCCGGAAATATTTTTATACGGAAAATTTTTTATCTTTATGTTAACGCCATGACGGCCCTGGCGGCCGTCATTTTCCCGAAGTCCAAAGCCGCCTATTCCTTTTTAGCAAGCTCCATTCACACCTTCCACAGCGCCCAAGAGCTCACCGGGACCCTTCTGGACTCCGGCTTCGCAAGCGTCGAAACCGCCCCCAGTTTCTTCGGAGCCGTAGCCGTGCACAAAGCAGTAAAGTAACTTTAAATATTCACATCGATGCACAGGATAACGACAGGGCACCACAAAGCGGCACCGCTTTGTTCATATCCTGTCCATCCTGTATATCGATGTTGATTCTCTTCGTGTCCTTTGTGGGCTCATCCGAGGATTTAACCACGAAGGCCACCAAGGTCACGAAGTTGCAACGAAAAGAATAGCGCCGACCTTTCTATTCCGGACTTGGTGTTCTTCGTGCTCTTAGTGGTTTACGCCGAAAATTTAACCACAAAGATCACCAAAACCACTAGGTTTTAAATATTCACATCGATGCACAGGATGTACAGGATACCAATCAGCCACCACTCGGCATTGTTGTTTTATTCATATCCTGTCCATCCTGTATATCGATGTTGATTCTCTTCGTGTCCTTTGTGGGCTCATCCGAGGATTTAACCACGAAGGCCACCAAGGTCACGAAGTTGCAACGAAAAAAATAGCGCCGACCTTTCTATTCCGGACTTGGTGTTCTTCGTGTTCTTAGTGGTTTACGCCGAAGATTTAACCACAAAGATACCAAAGCCACTAGGTTTTAAATATTCACATCGATGCACAGGATGTACAGGATAACAATCAGACACTACAAAACGACAATGCTTTATTCAAATCCTGTCCATCCTGTATATCCATGTTGATTCTCTTTTATGTCCCATGTGGGTCCCCCGAGGATTTAACCACGAAGGTCAAGCTCACAAGTTTCAAACAGATCACAGATTTTAGAATTAAGTATTATGTCACCAGAATTTTCCAGAATTCATATCATTTGCCGAATAGGCCGCTTAATCCACCCGCCAGAGCATCAAACGGCACGGCGCGCACCTTATCGCGCAGAGAATAGCGTTTCTTTCCGGGATATATAACGGAGATTTGTTCAAGATTAAGGTCCGTAAGCGCCGCCGCCATGGAAGGCGTCAAGCGCGGAGCGTCCACGCACTTGCACTCCACCCCCAACATCCTCCCGTCCTTAACCAGCAAAAGATCCAGCTCCGCTCCGTTGTGCGTAGCCCAGTAATAGACCTCGTCCGGCTCCGTCGCCTTGATTGTCTCCTCAATAACATAGCCTTCCCAGGAAGCGCCATATTTAGGATGGGTAAACAAGTCTTTTTCATTGCGTATGCCCAGCACTTGATGAAGCAGCCCGGTATCGCGAAAATATATTTTGGGCGCTTTAACCTGCCTTTTTTTCAGATTGGCGTGCCATGGAAGCAGCTGCCTTACCATAAAAATGCCGGAGAGTATGTCCAGATATTTTCTGACCGTAGGCTCGCTGATGCCTAAAGCCCTGGCGGGCTCTGCGGCATTCCATATCTGCCCGTGGTAATGCGCCAGCATGGCCCAGAAACGCATTAACGCCGCTGAGGGAACGCCTATCCCCCATTGATTAAGGTCGCGTTCGATAAATGCTTGTATGAAGTTTTTTCGCCAAGCAAGACTGTCGGCGTCAGTGCCTGCCAGAAAAGACGAAGGGAAGCCCCCCCTCAGCCAATGACGCGATTGAAATTCTAACCCTGTTTCAAACACGCTGAATCCGCTTATAGCTACGGTTTCAATGCGGCCGGCCAGGGATTCCGAAGATTGACGCAGGAGCTCCGGCGAAGCGCTACCCAAAACCAAAAACCTCGCCGGCAGCGGTGTTCGGTCCGCAAGCACCCTGATTATGGGAAACAAGTCCGGTTTTCGCTGTATTTCGTCGATTACGATCAGGCCCTTCAGGTCGCGCAGCGCTGTAGCGGGCTCAAGCAGTCTGGCCAGGCTCGCCGGATCTTCGAGGTCGAAATAATTAACGGAGTTGGGATTTGCCAACTGCCGCGCCAGAGTGGTTTTCCCGCACTGCCGGGGGCCGATAAGGGCTGTAACGCGGCTGCGTTTCAGCGAAGCCTTCAAATGCCGGATCAAACCGGGACGCTTAATATACATACCATATTATACCATGAAAATCGAAAGCAATACTTTCGATTTTCATGGCCCCAAAAAACAGCGCCCTGATTTTTAACGGAAAAATTAAGACAAAAGAGCCAGGCTTATTTTTCAGCAGAAAAATGTGCCTGGCTCTTTTGCTTCCGCTGCCGCTCCCCGCTTCCATCCTGCCCATCCTGTCTACACTATTTCAAACATTTAAACATCAGGAAATGACACAATTTTTGTCCAATAGAATTCTTAGGATATTTCGCAAATGTGATGTTTAGCGGATGGACTCCAAAAAAGCAGTGTTTAATCTCAATATTTCTAAACCCAACTTCACCAATGAGAATCCTCATTTGCTGTTCATAAAACTCTTGAATATGTATATAATCCCCAAGCTCATGATTGAAGCCTATTTTAACAGGGAATCCCAACCGGCCAAATAAGAGTTTAATTACATTTACAGGTCTAAACAGATTAGGCGTTCCCACTATTAATACACCGTTTTTTTTAAGCACACGATATTGTTCGGAAAGGAATAAAAAGGGCTTTGAAACATGTTCTACGACATCCTGATGAAATATCAAATCAAAAGATTCTACGGGGAATGGCAAGGGTGCATCGGGTTTGACTTTAACAAATTCCCACTCCCCGCAAGTCTTCAATAATTTTTTATCCTCTGGCTTAACAGGGTTCTCAACTATATCTGTAGCGACAATCCGATGCACTGCCTTATTATTTAGAAATGTAAAATAATCCCATATTCCATCACCCGTAGAAACTGAAAGCGCGACTGATTTGCTAGATAATGGCAATTGCTTGACCCATTCACAAAAACAATCTCTCTGTACAATTTCTACCTTGGAGATAATACGATTGCTTAAACGGTTTTTTATTGAATTTAAATGCATAATGTTATGATAACAGTTTGGATTCATCTATAACAATATAAAACACATGGAGACGAACAACGCAGTTTAAGTAATCTTGCATTCAGTTGGCTTGCTTCACTCCTCATATGTGATAAAAATATATATGGGCTTTGAGAGGATATATGAAGAATTTGTAGGCGAATTGTGCACTACGATATTTGTCCCATTCCAGAAATAGCTATATTCAACACCGAAGGAGGTCGCGAGAGAGTTGGGCGGATAGTAGCTAATCCCGTCATACACTCGGACAGACATTGATAATATTTTACTCGCGGTTAAGCCGTGCGGGAATGAAGCTACGCCATCCTGTGCCGATGCAGTCGTGCTTGACAGTTTTATCATTTTGATATGGGGAGAATTTTCTCCCAGCATAGTAAATCCATCTACTTCCAATTTTGCTGCCGGGCTTGTAGTCCCTATGCCGACATTGCCGGCATTGTTTGTTCCGGCAACCGGAACAATCGTCATGGTTGGACCGAATCCGGCATTCGTGTCAAACCCTAATTGTATGCCGCTCGCGTATGCGTTTTTAGATACGGTGAGATAATCAGCACCGCTCCGGGCGCCTTGAATATAGGTATATGTCGGATCAAATATTATTTGTTTTGAGTTCGGAATCGTAAAATTACCGCTGCCGACAATATTTGAGGAAATATTCACCGTGTTCCCAAGTAAATAATATTGCCCACTAGATCCGGAATAAAACTCTAACCCACCGCCGCCGTCGTTTTTAATGTACTGGCCATTAGCAAATTGAATTTTAGACGGCTGCGATAAGGCCACATGCGAGGAAATGCTTACCAGATTAGCAAAGGTGTTTTGACCGGTGAAGGTTTGGGTGGAGGCTTTATAAACATCGCCGCCGCTGGGCAATCCTGTCAGCCCGGAACCATTACCGATAAATAACCCGGCATTGACCGTGCCGCCGGGCATATTGATGCCGGAACTTAACGAAAGACTGTAACCGCTGGAATCTTTCCCCGTAACAGTAAGCGACGACACATTCAAGATCTGATTCCCCGCCATGTTGAGGGCCTGTGTGGCCGTATGATTGCCAAGATTGTCGCCGGCTGCGGATATCCCGGTCAGCCCGGAACCGTCGCCATAGAACTTTGTAGCGTGCAGGTCTCCATTAACGACAACATTTGTACTGAAGGTCAAAACCTGTGCACCACTGATGGATATACTATCCACAAAAAGAACATAACCTTCCTTAATTTTCACAGAAGAGGTCGCATTATTAACCGTGTAGGCACCAAGCGCGACAGACTCTTCGGCATTAGCCTGGGAACCAGCGCCCAACGCAACAGCATGATCATTTGGAGCTACGGCAGCATAGCCAAATGCCACAGAAAAAGGCTGAGCTGTGGTGTAAGCGCCGACTGAAGTCCCGCCGTCATGATTACCTAAAGCATATGCGCCGATAGCAATACCATAGCTATAGTTCTCAGTGGCATCATATCCTATACCAATACCATAGTTATGATTATGATGTGCAAATGCTCCTAAACCGGTGCCATACACATAATTGATACCTGAAAATTCACCAACACCCACACCTCCTGTATAATTATCAGCTGCATATGAACCAACACCGACACCCGAATCATAGTTGTGATATGTTCCATTACCGGCACCAACACCGCCATCATAATTTAAAAATGCACCCGCTCCTACACCGACACCACCATGATAGTTAGAGTGCGCCATCCAACCAATCCCAACTCCCCAATCATGGTTATCATGGACATCACTTCCTATAGCAACCGCATAAGCATCATTGTTGCCATAGTTATAAGAATTAGCACTAAGGACAATAGAAGTGCCTGATGTGACAATTGTCGAAACATTAACTATCTGCTGATTATTCATATTCAAAATCGTAGTGGCCGTGTGATTACCCAAATTGTCGCCGGAAACAGTAATGTCGGTCAGACCGGAACCGTCACCATGAAAACTTGAGGCGGTGACAGAGCTTGCGAAATAGCCTCCGCCGTCCACATGCAGCTTATGGGTCGGACTAGTGGTACCGATGCCTACATTACCTTTGGCGGCGATGAGGTTGTCTGTAGAGGAAGGGCCTTTAAGGGCCTTGGCGAAGGGGACACTGGTTAGAGGCATTCGCATTATCTCGAAGCCGCCGGTGGAAAAAACTATTTCAAATTGATCGTTGGAACTGGAGAAATAGGAGGGGTCTATGTTATGCAAGAAGACGGTGAAGAAGCCGTCGGTGTCGGGGGAGAGAGTGACGGTGTCGGATGAGCCGACTATGCTGCCGTTGGCGTATACATCCACTTTTACATTGGAGATAGTGTCTGTGGAGGTCAGGGTGCCCTGTATGGCGACGGAATTATAATTTTCCGAGGCGAATACCGGGAAACCCGCCAATAGAAACCCCAACGCTGCTATTATTATCTTCATGTATTTCTCCCCACTGTTTTAGTAAGTTACAACCAACTACACCGGAACTGACTTTTAGAGTATTCACATCGATATACAGGATAACTAAACACCACAAGAGTCACTGCCTATTCGAATCCTATCCATCCTGTCTATCCATGTTGATTTTCTTGTACTTAGCGGTTTATTCCAAAGGTCAACCGCAATGATCACCAAAGCTACTAAATTTTAAATATCCACATCGATGCACAGGATATACAGGATAAAAAGCGATATTAACCTCGTACTTTTTCTATCTTTCCAAGCTTAGAATCCTTGCTCCTGGTAAGACGCTTATATTCCAATTTAGGGTTGCCAAAATTGATCAGTATGCCAACTTCTATCCCCGTGGCGTTTAAATAATTAATAGTTTGCGCCTGATGTTCCGGGATGAGCGCTTTTACAGCTTTCAATTCCACAATCACTTTATCCTCAACAAATATATCTGCGTAAAAATCTCCAACACTTTCCCCCCTGAACATTACACTAACCGGATGCTGGGTTGTAGCGGACAAACCTTTTTGTCGCAGCGCCATAAACAAAGCTTTCTCATAAACAGATTCAAGAAAACCAGCCCCGAGCTCATTGGATACTTCAAATGCACATCCAATTATGCTTTCGGTAATTCGCGCATACTTTAAATCTGTACCGTGTTCATCCTGTCCATCCTGTATATCCATGTTAATTTCTTTTGCTTTGTGCGCGTTTTGCGCTTCTTTGCGGCTAATTTTTATGCGTTAGTAGTTCCTGTTGATGTCTGGTTTTTATGGCGGCCACCCGTTCGGCGGGGGTCTTGCCTTCAAGGCTTTTTACAAAGGCACGGTCCTCTTCCATCCGGGCTTTCATCTTGGCCTCCATCTCAGCCCTGCGCTGCGCCATGGCGGGGTCTTCAGGTTTAACGGTCTCGCCGGAAGCCGCCTGCCTTTGAGCGGCGGCCTGCCTTTCCTGTTCATGCCGGGCTTTGATTGCGGCTACGCGCTCAGCCGGGGTCTTGCCTTCAAGGCTTTTTACGAAGGCACGGTTCTCTTCCATCCGGGCTTTCATCTTAGCTTCCATCTCAGCCCTGCGCTGCGCCATAACCGGATCTTCAGGTTTAACGGTCTCGCCGGAAGCCGCCTGCCTTTGAGCGGCGGCCTGCCTTTCCTGTTCGTGCCGGGCCTTGATCGCCGCCACCCGTTCGGCGGGGGTTTTGCCTTCAAGACTTTTTACAAAAGCGCGATCCTCTTCCATTCGGGCCTTCATCTTGGCTTCCATGTCGGCCCGATGTTGAGCTATCGCGGGGTCTTCTCCCGTTTGCGCTATGAGGCAAATAGGGCACAATGCTACCAACACCGCCATTAGAATTTGTTTTTTCATATACCCCCTTATTAAATCAAAATCACGAAAATTTTAAATATTCACATCGATGCACAGGATAGACAGGATAACAATCAGACACCACAAAACGATAATGCTTTATTCTGATCCTGTCCATCCTGTCTATCCATGTTGATTTTCTTCGCGTTCTTGGTGTTTACTCCGAAGATTTAACCAGAAAACGCACAAGGCCACGAACTATTTAGTCACAGCGAACATCCCGGACTTAGCCAGCTTTTTGCCGGACCGTTCTGCTTCTATGGTGTAATAATACAACCCTGGGATATTCCCCGCCCAGATATATTCGTAGGCATAGACCGAGGCCCCGCCTTTGTCATAGACCTTAGGCATACCGGTTATGCTACATTCGTGCGCCAACATGCCGGACACAGTGTGAATTTTTATGTTCACACTGTCCGCTATGCCGGTTTCTATATGAAAAACAGGAGCCGCGCCGCCTTTGGCGGGATTGGGAGAGACATAAACTTCGCCTAAAATGAACTCCGGGCTTAACGGCGAAACCGCTGGTTTTACTGAAACCGGCTCGGCCGCTTTGATTTGTTTATGGCGGCCGGAGAGGCCGCCGATCCCGATGGATTTTATCGGCCCGGAGAAGCCGGCGGCCGCTCCTGCGGAGATACGCGAATTTTTTACGACAGAGGCCGATACTCCGGCGGCAAGCAGCAAATTAAGAACCAACCCCAGGATCAAATTCCGTTTCATGGGATTTATCATATAATATTTTTAGTTTATCGTCAAAAATCACAATGTCAAACAAAGCTATTATTCATACCTCAAAGCTGGGTATCGATGTTAATGTTCGAATCTACGTTAATCTGCTAAATCTGCGGATAGCTGTTTCTGTTGTTTTATCATAGGAAGAAGAAATTAATTCTACCGCAAAGGCGCAGAGTACGCGGAGTTAATCAACAAGAGGAACGCCCATAGTGTCTATAAAGTGTAAAAACTCTCCGCTAAAGCACTCTGCGCTCTCTGCGCCTCTGCGGTAAATTTAATGCGGTTTTTGGAAAGGATGCGGAGAGAATCGACAGCGATATACAGGATGGACAGGATCTGACTATACAGTGATGTGTCGCGGTTGTTGTTATCCTGTATATCCTGTGTATCGATGTGAATATTTCGTATAAACGGCCAAGTTAAAGCGCCGGGCCTACGGACCGGCGGCGCTTTAAATTTTTATGAAGATCTTTCTGCGGTAAAGGAACCGGAAGGGGAGCGACCAAAGGAACATGTAGGAAAAAGCGAAGGCGGCGGAGGCGTTCAGCGGCGAGAGCCAGGTCCCGAAGAGGCGGTCGCACAGCCAGATCCGCAGCTGGATGGGTTCTCCGCCGGGGACGGGCAGTTTATAAAGGACCAGGAACTTGAGCAGGAGTATCGGCAGCACATAGGCCGCTATGGCGTTCATGCCGTAGATCTCAAAAAGCCGGCTCCAGCTTTTTATGCCTCTCACTTCTATAAGCCGGTAGCAGAACGCAAGCGCGATCAAGGCCAGGCCGCCTGTATAAAGCACATAAGAACTGGTCCAGAGCGCTTTATTGATGGGGAACGACCGGTCCCAGAACAGGCCGGCCGCCATCAACACGACGCCGCCGGAAACCATGCCGTATATTTTATGGTTGTCGCCGCGGCCGCTCCTCAGCCAAAGCCCGGTGAAAACGCCCAACAAAGCGGTGGCCAGGGCCGGAATAGTGCTGAGAATGCCTTCGGGGTCGTATACTCCCTGGCGGTAGGTGTGCGGGCCCAGGATCAGCCTGTCGAGATAGGAGGCCAGGCTGCCGTCTTTGGTCAGGAGGCCCGCGCCGAAACCCGGCACGGGAATATAGGTCATTGCCAGCCAGTAACCCAGCAGGGCGGTCAGCGCGACGGCGAGCTGCGTCTTAAAGCCGGTCTTAAGAAAAAGGATGGAGGTCGCTGCGTAACAGACGGCTATGCGCTGGAGAACTCCGGGGAGCCTGATGATGGACGGGTGATAGTTGGGGATGGCGTTTAAAAAAAGGCCCAGGCCGAAAATGACGGCGGTCCTGCGCAGGATCTGCGCGATAAGCCCCTTAGTACCGCCGCTCTCCAGCCGCTTCGACAGTGAAAACACCGCCGAAACTCCCGCGATAAAAAGAAAAAATGGGAACACCAGGTCCGTAAGGGTGCAGCCGTTCCATTCGGCGTGGTCCAGCTGCCTGTAAGCCTCGTTGTTGCCGGGCGTGTTCACTATTATCATGCCGGCGATAGTCAGGCCCCTGAACACATCCAGGGAGAGCAGCCGCGGCCTTTCCGGGGCCCGGAGAGTTTCCATTATTTATGCCTTTTCCTGAACTCGGCTATCTTGAGGCGGACCACGGCGCGCCTTAAAGCGGCCTGGGCGGCGTCTAGGTCCAGGTCTTTGCCGCGCATGGCCAGAACTTCCTTCGCCTTCTGATAGGCCTGACGGGCGCGCTCCTCGTTTATCTCTTTGCCCAGTTCGGCGGCTTCGGCCAGGATCAGGACCTTGTCTTCATGGACCTCGGCAAAACCGTTCAGGACCGCAAAGATCTCTTTTTTATGCTCATCCTTGTATCTAAGCACGCCTTCTTTCAACTGCGTCACGAAAGACGAGTGTCCGGGCAGCACGCCCATCTCCCCGCCGAAAGCGGGAATAGCCACAAAGTCCACGGGCTTGCCGGTCAGCACGGCCTTTTCAGGGGTTAAAATGGTAAGCGATAATTTATTCGACATAAATATTACGCGCCTTCAACGATGCGCCGCGACCGGCGGGGGCAAGCGGCCCGGCTATCCTTGCCGCTTTTCAGCCCCTTTGGTTATTTCGGCTTTTTGCTCCTTCGCGCGTTCCAGCACTTCGTCTATGCCTCCGACCATGTAGAACAACTGTTCCGGGAGATGGTCCAGCCTGCCGCTAAGGATCTCCTGGAAGCTCCGGATGGTCTCCTTGAGCGGCACATATCTTCCGGCCCGGTCGTTAAATGCCGACGCCACGAAAAGCGGCTGGGACAGGAACTTCTGTATCTTTCGGGCCCGGAACACTATCAGCTTGTCTTCTTCTGAAAGCTCGTCTATGCCGAGGATGGCTATGATATCCTGGAGTTCCCTGTACCGCTGCAACACTTTCTGGACGCCGCGCGCGGTCTGGTAATGCTCCTCGCCGATAATGTGGGGGTCGAGGATCCTGGAAGTGGAATCCAGGGGGTCCACGGCGGGATAGATGCCCATTTCCGTGATCTGGCGCGACAGGACCACGGTGGCGTCCAGGTGCGTGAACACATTGGCCACGCCGGGGTCGGTCAGGTCGTCGGCCGGCACATAGACGGCCTGGATGGAGGTGATGGAGCCTTTTTTCGTGGAAGTTATGCGCTCTTCAAGCCAGCCGATCTCGGTGGTCAGCGTCGGCTGATAGCCCACGGCGGACGGCATACGGCCCAGCAGCGCCGAAACCTCGGCGTTGGCCAGCACATAGCGGAACACATTGTCCAGGAACAACAGGACATCCTGGCCCTTGGCGTCGCGGAAATATTCGGCCTGGGTCAGCGCGGTAAGGCCGACGCGGGCGCGCGCGCCGGGCGGCTCGTTCATCTGCCCGTAAACCAGCGCCGTCTTGGAAAGAACGGTGCTGCCGTCGGAAAGTTTTGAGCCGCTCATATCCATCCAAAGGTCGTTGCCTTCACGGGAGCGCTCTCCGACCCCGCCGAAAACGGAGTAACCGTGATGTTCGCGTGCGACATTGTTGATAAACTCCATGATAAGCACCGTCTTGCCCACGCCGGCGCCGCCGAACAAGCCGATCTTGCCGCCCTTCATGAACGGAGCCAGCAGGTCCACGACCTTGATGCCGGTTTCAAAGATCTCGGGTTCGGTCCGCTGCTCGGTCAGGGGGGGCGGATCGCGGTGGATCGGCAGATAATCCTTTGTTTCTATAGGCCCCAGGGAATCTTTAGGCTCGCCCAGCACATCCACCAGGCGGCCCAGGCACGCCTCTCCGACGGGAACGGTGACGGGCGCGCCGGTGTCCCTTACCTCTATGCCCTTGCTCAGGCCGGTAGTGGTGCCAAGCGTTATGGCGCGCACGGTATTGTCGCCAAGATGCTGCGCGACTTCCGCCGTCAGGGTCTTTTCCTGCCCTTCATCCTTATATTTAAGTTTGAGAGCGTGCAGGATCCTGGGCAGTTCCCCCTGCTTGAACTCCACATCTATGACAGGGCCGATGATCTGCACTATTTTTCCGATGTTCATAAGCGCTCCTGGATGATCTTTAAATATCCCTCTTCCCTTCCCTCAGCCTTCAGCCTTCAGCCTTTAGCCTTTAGCCTTCAGCCTGCCTCCCCCCCCCTACCCGCCGAGGGCCTCCGCGCCGCTCACGATCTCGTTAAGCTCGGTGGTGATCATGGCCTGGCGCATCTTGTTAAGCTTGAGCGTGAGGCCGTCGATGAGCTCCGAAGCGTTCTTTGAGGCCGCTTCCATGGCGTTCATGCGCGCCGCAAGTTCCGCCGCCTGCGATTCGAGCAGGACCCTGTACAGCTGGGCGCCGATATATCTGGGGAGCAGCGCCTCCAGCAGTGCGTGTTTCCCGGGTTCAAAGCTGAAATCCCTCAGCTTCCTGCCTGAGGGCGCCGGCGCTTCAAGTATGCGGCGCCTGAGCGGCAGCAGCTCTTCCCTGACTATGCGCTGCGTCAGCATGGACTTGAATTCATTGTAAATGAGCGTGATGGAACCGACCTCGCTCCCGGAAAACGCCTTGAGGACGTTTTCAGCCAGGAGGCCGGCGTGGACATACCCGGCTTTGGGAAAGATGCCGACCATCTCATAGCTTATTTCAAGGTCCAGCCCTTTAAGGCGCTTCAGGAAGTCCCGGCTTTTGCGCCCCACGCAAAGCACCAGCAGTTTCCTGCCGCGATTCTCAGAAAGCCAGGCTGCGGCCGCTTTGAGGAGGTTGGAGTTAAAAGAACCGCACAGTCCCTTGTCGCCGGCCACCAGCACCAGCCCGGCGGCCGCGGCTTCGGGCTTTTCCGCGAACAGGGCGTACGCCGGGGAGCTTTTAAAACTATGGCTTTCCATCTCGGCGTACAGGTCGGTTATCATTTCTTCCATCTTAACGGCGAACGGCCGCGACGACAGGATGGCGGCCTGGGCCCGCTTGATCCTGGCGGCGGAAACCATCTTCATGGCATAAGTTATCTGCTTTATGCTCTTTACGGATTTGATA
Source organism: Elusimicrobiales bacterium (assembly GCA_041665305.1). Lineage (GTDB taxonomy): Bacteria > Elusimicrobiota > Elusimicrobia > Elusimicrobiales > UBA9959 > YA12-FULL-51-18. The sequence continues at coordinate 16,293 of JBAYJD010000026.1, read as the reverse complement.
TGTTTGCGTATGTCTCTTAAAGAAGCCATTTCTTCATTTCCCCGACATAATCCGCTATTCCGTTCTCAAGGTTCCATTCCGGCCGGTAATTCAGATAAGCCTTGGCGTGCCTGAGATCCGCATGGGTCTTTAGCTGGTAGAATCCGTAGGGGTTGTCGAAATATTCCGGAGCGAGGTTCGCGCCCATGGCTTTGTTCAGGCAGTCTATGACCCTGTTGAAATTTTCCGGGGAGCCGGAGGCGGCGTTCACCACGCAGGATCTTTCGGCTTCCAGCGCGTTAAGGTTGGCGCGGACGATGTCTTTGACATAGACGAAATCGCGCATCTGCTCGCCGAACTTGAAGATCCTGGGCCGTTTGCCGGCCTTCATCTGCATATAAAGCTGGTACATCATGCTGGCGGCGTGGCCCTTGTAATATTCACGGGGACCGTACACATTGAAATACCGCAGGCCGACCAGCGTGATGTCCGCGTGAGCGGCCGCGAATTCCCGCGCCACATTGTCCATCATCGCTTTTGAGAAGCCGTAAATATTTTCCGGCGTAAGGACCTGGTCCTCCTTCATGGGGCACCCGCCGTTGCCGTAAACGGCGGCGGAAGAGGCGTAGACGACCCGTTTGACCCCGGTTTCAAGGGCGAAGCGCAGGATGTTCCTGAAACCCTCCACATTGGCGTCCATCATCCGCTTCTGGTCGTGCACGGTGGTGTCGGTAATTGCGGCCTCGTGAAAAACGGCGTCCACCTTCCCGGTCTTGTCCCACCAGTCGCGCTGGCAAACGTCGCCGGCGATGACGTCGCCTTTGAAGTTCAGGAGGTTCTTATAATTCCCGGATGAAAAATTATCAAGGACTACGGCCTGCTCCCTGCGTTCGCCGGTAAGCGTAAAAGCCAGGTTCGACCCTATAAAACCGGCGCCGCCGGTGACCAGATATCTCATAAACGCTCCTTACTTCACGCGAAAGTTTTTTTAAACTCGGCTATCGCTTCCGTCAGGCCGTCCTCAAGCTCGGCGTCCAGCTGCTTCCTGGCGGCGATGCCGGCCAGGAGGTTGGCGTATTTATCCTTCACGAACCTAAGGAGCCCGGTTTCGAATTTTTTCACCTTGGACAGCTCAATGTCGTCCAGATGCCCGCGGGTGCCGGCGAAGAATCCCACCACCTGTTCCTCTACGGGCATGGGCTTGAACTGCTCCTGTTTGAGCAGCTCCACCAGGCGCTCCCCGCGCTTAAGCTGGTCCATGCTGGATTTGTCGAGGTCTGAGCCGAACTGCGCGAAAGCGGCCAGTTCATTGTACTGGGCCAGGTCCGCCCGGAGCCTGCCCGCCACCTGGCGCATAGCCCTGGTCTGGGCCGAGCTGCCGACGCGCGACACCGAAATGCCCACATTCACAGCGGGCCTGATGCCGGAATGGAAAAGAGAAGGCTCAAGATAGATCTGCCCATCGGTGATGGAAATAACATTGGTCGGGATGTAGGCCGTGACGTCGTTGGCCTGGGTCTCGATTATAGGGAGGGCCGTGATGGACCCGCCGCCGTTCTTTTCGGAAAGTTTGCAGGCGCGCTCCAGCAGCCTCGAATGGAGATAGAACACATCCCCGGGATAGGCTTCCCGGCCGGGCGGACGCCGCAGCAGCAGCGACATCTGGCGGTAGGACTGGGCGTGCTTTGAAAGGTCGTCGTAGATGATCAGCGCGTGCCGGCCCTCCCAGAGAAAGCCTTCGGCCATGGCGCAGCCGGAATACGGCGCCAGATACAGGAGCGAGGCGGGCTGGGAAGCGGACGCCGACACGATGATGGAATATTCCATGGCCCCGTGCTCTTCCAGGGTTTTGGCCACCCGGGCCACGGTCGATTCTTTCTGGCCGATGGCCACATAAATGCAGACCGGCCGCCGGTCCGCCGGCTCTTTTTTCTGGTTTATTATCGTGTCTATGGCGATGGCCGTCTTGCCGGTCTGCCTGTCCCCTATGATAAGCTCGCGCTGGCCGCGGCCTATCGGGATCATGCCGTCCACGGCCTTGATGCCGGTCTGGAGAGGTTCTTTGACGGGGGCGCGTTCCAGCACGCCGGGGGCGATGACCTCCACCGGCCGTCTTTTTTTGGCGTTTATGGGGCCCTTGCCGTCCACGGGATTGCCCAGCGGATCCACCACCCGGCCTATCAGCCCGGGTCCCACCGGCACATCCACCACGCGGCAGGTACGCTTCACGCCGTCGCCTTCCTTGATCAGGGAGTCCGCGCCCATGACCACGACGCCGACATTTTCGCGCTCGATATTGAGCACCATTCCGGAAACCCCGCCCTCAAATTCCACCAGTTCTCCGATCACTGCGTTATTCAGGCCGTAGACGCGGGCGATGCCGTCCCCCACCTGGATCACCTGGCCGGTCTCGGAAAGCTCCGCTTCCGGCACGAATTTTTCTATCCTGCTCCTGATGATCTGCGTGATCTCTTCTGGTCGTATCATGGTTCCCTCTATTTCAAAATGCTGTTTTTAAGCCTTTCAAGCCCGCCGCTCACCGTGGCGTCTATAAGCAGGTCTCCCAGCCGGATCTCCAGGCCCCCTATAACTCTTTCCGAGACCACCTGCGTGACTCGCGCTTTCCGGCCGGAAACGGCGGAAAGCGCCTTCGCGATGTGCCGCAATTCTTCCGCGCTGAGCGGGTGGCGGGAGGCCACTTCGGCGCTCACGATGCCGGCGGCCGCGTTGTAAAATTTCATGCAGTCCGCAAGAACCTGGTCCAGCAAATAAAACCTGTTCTCCCGGATCAGCAGGCGGATCAGCGCGGCGGCCCGCGAGGTCATCAGGTCCCCGGGGAGGAGCCTGGCGAGGATCTCGTTCTTGTCGTCGTAGCCGACCAGGGGATGGAGGAACAGTTTTTTGAACCGGTACGCGGCGTTGCGGACTTTTTCAAGCTCCGTTATCCCGGCCCTGGCCGCGGTTTCTCCGCGCTTATCGAAAGCGGTCCCGTCCAGGCCCATATAGGCCCGGGCGTACCGTTTTGCCAGTGTTTTATCCGCGGGTTTCATTTTTAATTTCCCAGTTTGTACCTGGCGCCCCTGCTTTCCAGGTCCTTAAGGAACCGGCCGACCAGCTCTTTGTCGGTTTTCTGGTCTATGTTCTTCTGGAGCACTTTTCCGGCCGCCAGCAAAGCGAGCTCCGCCACCTTGTCCTTAAGTTCCTTGGCCAGAGCGTTCTTCTGCGCCTCCAGTTCCGCCCCGGCGGACGCTATGAGGAGGGCCGCGCTCTTGCGGGCCTCTTCCACTATAAGGTCGCGTTCCCTTGCGCCGGCGGCGCGGGCTTCGGCCATGCGGGCCTCCATCTCGGCCTTAAAAACCGCCATGCCGGTTTCCAGCCCCGCCCTTATTTTTTCCGCCTCAAGCCTGGCCTTCTCCGCGGCCTCGCGGTCGTGGCGGAGGCTCCGCTCGCGCTCTTCGACGGCTTTCATGAGCGGTTTCCAGGCCGTCTTGGAGAGCACCAGGACCAGCAGGACGAAGATCAAGATCGTCCAGAACATCAGGCCGAATTCCGGCCTTATCAACGCTTCCATAGGCAACTCCGGTGGCCGGCGATCGCCGGTTATTTATGCGCTTCCGTCTGGGCCGGCGCGCCTGAAACGGCTTCCGATTTCGGCATGCCGAAATTCATCAGGGCGAGAAGGCAGATGACCAGCGCGAAGAACGCGAGGCCTTCAATGAGGGCCGCCGCGATGATCATCGTAGTCCGGATCGTGCCGCCCGCTTCGGGCTGGCGGGCCGTGCCTTCAACGGCGCTGGCGGCCATCTTGCCTATGCCCAGGCCCGCGCCGATTAGCGTAAGGCCGGCGCCCACACCCGCGCCGATGTAACCAAGTCCCAAAAACATCATGTCATTCATACTCATCCTCCCGTTGTAGTGGCAAAAAGAGCGTTGCCCCTTTTGCTAATGCGGGTGCATCGCGGCGCCCGTAAAGATCGATGTTAAAAAAGTGAAAATGTACGCCTGCAAAAAAGCCACGAACAACTCCAGCAGCATGACGAAAAGCACCATAAGGACCGCTATCGGAGCGGTAACTCCCAGGCCAAGCGCCGTATTCAGGCCGCCGAATATGAAGATAAGGCTTATAAGCGAAAGGGTCACGATATGCCCCCCTATCATATTGGCGAACAGCCTGACGCAAAGCGCGAAAGTTTTGGTGACCATCCCCAGAAGCTCCATCGGGAAAAGCAGGGGATAGAGCCAGAACGGCACGCCTTTGGGCACAAGATGGCTGAAATACCCGACCACCCCCTGCTCCCTCATGCCCGACAGGTTGACGAGCACAAAAGTGGAAAGGGCCAAAGCGCCGGTCACCGCCAGGTTCCCCGTGGCGGTCGCGCCGTAGGGCACCAGGCCGATGAGGTTCATGACGAGTATAAAAAAGAACAGCGTGGCGAAATAAGGCAGGTAAGCCGCGGTTTTATGGCCCAGGTTGGGCGCGACCACCTCATCCCGCAAGAAAAGCACTATGATCTCCACCATGGCCCTGAAAGGCGCGAGGGCGGGCAGTTTTGAGGAGATTAGAACGGGCAGCGCCGCCAGCAGGATACCGGCCGCGAGGAGCATCATCAGCACATGTTTTGAAAAAGGCAGGACCAGCGGGCCCACGCTGAAAAAGGTCCAGATGTGGTCCAGGATGTGATGCTCAAGTATTTCTTTTAGTCCCATTCTTGTCTAAAGGAACGGCTTCGAAAATAAATTGCGTGAGGATCAAACCGCCGGCGAACAGAACGAGAATTATACATTTTTTATCCCGAAGGAACCAAACCGCTCCGACGAGAAAAAGAAGCCGCCAGAAAAACCCGGCGGCGAAGGCGGCGTAAAACACCTTATCGCTCATGCGCAGGGCCTTCTTCAAGACCCACCGCGACAGGGCGCCGTTCACGGTCCCGAAGGCGGCGCCGGCCGCGGCCGCGGACCAGGGATCCGTCACGGAACCTCTCCCGGGCCTTTCTTCCCGCTTTTATAATCTTTTTCCGCCGGCAGTTCGCGCAGGACCAGGTAAAACCCGGCGCCCAGTCCCGCCGCGGCCCCGGCCAGCATCAGCCAGGGCGCGGAACCGAACCTGGCGTCCAGGCGGTAGCCGGCCCACAGCCCCAGCCCCACGCCGGCGGCCAGTTCCAGCCCGATCTGGAGATATTTATAATAATCCATGTCGTTCTTTGCTTGCATAATCATAAGGAAACGGCAGGCCTGTGAGTGCACGGGGTGCCGGCGGGGTTGGCTTCCGGGGCCGGGTCGGCCAGCGCGGCCGCCCTTATCCTCGCCCTCCTGAATGTAAAGGTCGGGCTCCGGACGCCCCTACAGCCAGCCCCGCCGGCGCCCCGCTCCAATCTATTCACCTGCCGCTTATTCAATATTTAACATATCCCCGCCCTGAATTATGATGAAGCACAATTAGCCCACCCGGTGGTTTCTGCAACCTAATAGCACAAATACCGCTTTCATCTGATTTTCCTTGGACAGGCCGTCTGCGGCTCATAGAAATTCTACCAATTTAGAGCCGGTAAAAATGTTAAAATAAAATATCGTAAGACGACATTTTATGACCGACAGCCCGGACAGGAAAATACTCATAGTGGACACCGACGCCGCTCATGCGGCCGAACTTGCCGGTTTTCTGGGCGGCAAGGGCTACGCGGTGCGATGCTCCTTCCAGGTCCGGGATGCTCTGGCCGCGATCCAGAACTGGAAGCCGGATCTGGTCATCCTGAACATCCTCCTGGAATCCTTCGACCCTTTCGACTTTCTCGCCGAAGTGAAAAAAAACCCTTTTACGGAAAACCAGAAGATCATCATCTTCTCCAAAACGCCCAAAGTAGACATCGTCACCGGCCCCAGCCCCAGGGTGAAAGGATATCTGACCAAACCGCTTAATTTCGAGGACCTTAAATCCGCGCTGCTGGACGCGGCCCCTAGGCCCGACAAGGACCGCCCTACGACCGTGCTGGTGGCCGACGACGACGAAGAATTCTCCGACCTGTTGAAGATGTTCCTGGAGTCCAATAATTACAGGCCCGTGGTGGTAACCAACCCTCTTCAGGTGCTGGACCGCATAAAAGCCGAGAAACCCGCCGTGCTCCTGCTGGATATCATGATGTCGAAAAAGGACGGCTTCCAGATCATGTCGGAAATGCAGGACGAGGCCGAAACCTCGGATGTCCCGATCATCGTGCTGAGCGCCCTGCGTTTCAACAATTTCCAGGAGCGCGGCCTGCTCACCGGCCTGCCGGAAATAGTGTCGAAAGAGCTCCCCGGCGACCTGCTCCTCAGTATCATAGATAGGGAAATAGGCGGCCGCGCGGGCGGGACGGACGAGGCGCCCAAGGCGCAGAAACCGAAGGTCCTGATAGCCGACGACCAGACGGAACTGCTTATACTGATAAAAGAAACGCTGGAGGCGGCGGGCTTCGAGGTGTTCATAGCCAGCGACGGAGGCGAGGCGCTGCGGATCATTTTCGAAACGCGCCCCGATATCGCGGTCCTGGACTACAATATGCCGGTCAAGAACGGCCTGCTGGTCGCCCAGGAACTGAAAGACAACCCGCTTTTCGCGCACACGCCCATCATAATCTGCACCGCCGTAAGCGAGAAAAAGAATAAAATGAAAGGCCTCGGCATGGGGATCGACGACTATCTTATAAAACCCGTGGACACCGACGAACTTATCGCCCGCATCCGCATGATCCTGAAGCGCAACAAACTGGTCCTGGACACCAATCCGCTCTCAAAACTGCCGGGGAACCCCTCCATCCAGGCCAGGGTGGAGCGCGAACTGCGGCAGGGCTCCACCTTCGCGGTGCTTTACCTGGACCTCAACAATTTCAAAGCGTACAATGATATCTACGGTTTTGAGGCCGGCGACAGGGTGATAAAAGCCACCGCCAATCTCCTGGTCAAACTCACCATCCATAACGAAAATTCCAGGGATTTTATAGGCCACATCGGAGGGGACGATTTTATCATCATCACCGATTTCGGCAAGGCCGAGGAACTTGCGGGCCGCATCGTGGCGGCTTTCGACGAGATCTCCCCTTCTTTCTACAGCAAGGAAGACCGTGAGCGCGGCTATATAGTTTCCACCGACCGCCAGAGCAACATTAAAAATTTTCCGTTCCTTTCCATCGCTATAGGCATCGTCCACAACAAACTGCGGCCGCTGCTTTCCTTCGCCCAGGTGAGCAGCATAGGATCGGAGCTTAAAAAAGGCGCTAAAAACCAGGAAAAAAGCGCCTACCTCCTAGACAAACGCAAAGACTGATCTGAAAAACCGCCCGCCGACCGGCGCACGGTTTTTCAGATCCTCGTTAGCCGCCCACGGCGCCGGGACGCCGCCCGGCGCTCCCGCATTACCTCCGGATTCCGCACCCCGGTGTGCGCGCGTACCGCGCGCACCAATAAAAAACGCCGTCTTCTCTTACGAAGACGGCGTTTTGATATCAGGCGAACCGGCTTATTTCGTGTGTTTGCCGATGAATTTGGCAATTTCGAACATGCTGACCTGTTTTTTGCCGTTGAAGACCTTGGTGAGTTTTTCATCGCCATTGATCATTCTTTTGTTCTTCTTGTCCTGAAGGTTGTTCTTTTTGATGTAGGCCCAGAGTTTTTTAACGACTTCGGTCCGGGGTATCGGTTTGGGGCCGATAACTTCGGCGAGGGTTGTGTCGGGTGTGATGGGGGCCATGAACTTCGAGTTTGTTTTAGCTGCGGGCATGTGTACTTCCTCCTATGGATTTCTTACTGCTTTAAGAGATATTACCTTATTTCCCCTTGTATTTGTCAATATAAAATGTCGTAAGACGACATTTTATCGTCCCTCTTACCGCAAGGGTATCTAGTCTTAACGGGCGTGATATGGTAAAAATTTTTGCCGCAAAAATTTTTAGGCCGATAGCGTACCCGGCGGCCCCATGCCCCCGGCACGCCCGCGAACCCGCAGACCTGCCGTTCCCTTAAAATCCCGCGCCGCCGTCAGGCGGTCTTCGGCCCGGCGTTCAGGATGCTCTCGTTGGAAACATTGAATTTTTTAAAGTTCCTGGAGAATAACCCGGCCAGTTCCGCGCACTTCGCGTCGTAATCCGCCGGGTTTTTCCAGGCCGACCGCGGAGCGAGTATCTCTGCGGGTATCCCGGGGCACGAAACGGGGATGTCGAACCCGAAAACAGGGTCCTTGGTGAATTTAACCTTTGCCAAAGCGCCGCCGAGAGCGCCGTTCAGGAGCGCCCTGGTGTGCTGTATGCTGATGCGCTTGCCGACCCCGTAAGGACCTCCGGCCAGCCCGGTATTGATAAGCCAGCAGTTAACCCCGTGCGCGCGCATCTTCTTTTCAAGCAGCTCCGCGTAGACCGAAGGATGATGGCTCATAAAAGGAGCGCCGAAACAGGCGCTGAAGGTCGCTTTGGGCTCCTTGATACCCATTTCGGTATTGGCCACTTTAGCGGTATAGCCGGAGATAAAATGATACATAGCCTGTTCATAGGAAAGTTTTGAGATGGGCGGCAGCACGCCGAACGCGTCGTAGGTCAGCATCACGATGTTCCTCGGATGCGGAAAATATTCGCCGCGGGCCGCGTTATTGATAAATTCCAGCGGATACCCGGCGCGGGTATTTTCGGTGGCCGATCCGTCGTTCAGGTCCAGTTTCCTGGTGGCCGGGTCATACGCCACATTCTCAAGCACGGTGCCGAACCTGCGCGTGCACGCATGGATCTGCGGCTCGGCTTCCGGGGACAGATTTATCACTTTCGCGTAACAGCCGCCTTCGAAATTAAAAACACCGTCGTCCGTCCAGCCGTGCTCGTCGTCGCCGATCAGACGGCGCTCCGGGTCGGAAGAAAGCGTCGTCTTGCCGGTGCCCGACAACCCGAAGAACACCGCGGTGTCGTTGCCCTTCCCTATATTGGCGGAGCAATGCATGGGCATGACGTTTTTCAACGGAAGCAGGTAATTCATGACCGTAAAAATGGATTTTTTTATCTCCCCGGCGTAAGCCGTGCCGCCTATAATGACGACCTTCTTTTCAAAATTCACCAGTATAAAGGTCTGGCTCCTAACGCCGTCGGCGGCCGGGTCGGCCTTGCAGCCGGGGGCGCTGATGACCGTAAATTGCGGCTCATGCTTCTGAAGGGCCGCGCCGCAGTCCGGACCGAGGAACATATGGGCCGCGAACAGGTTGTGCCAGGCGTATTCGGTAATGATGCGCACGGGCAGGCGATGGGCAAGGTCCGACCCGGCGTAACAGTCGCGCACATAGACGTCCTTATCCTTGAGATACGCCGTTATTTTCTTATACAACCCGTCGAATTTCGCGGCCTCAAAAGGCGCATTGTATTCCCCCCACCAGATATGGCCGGCGCTTGGGTCCTGCTTCACCACGAATTTATCCTGGGCGGCGCGCGCGGTATGGACGCCCGTGCGCATGACGACGGGGCCGTTATCGGCGATAACGCCTTCGCCTTTCGAGATTATATGTTCGTAAAGCTCCGGAACGCAAAGATTCCGGTGGATCCTTCCGGAGGTCCTGATGCCCATCTTTTCCAGTTCCTGAGCTATCTGCCCGCGATCGGCCAGCACAGTATTAGACATAAATATTTCTCCCTTGCTTAATTTCTTCCAGCCTGGGTCCGCCGGGCTATTCGGGGTCCAAGACCTTTCTGATGCGGGAAACGCCCTCAACAATGTCTTTTTCGGAACCGCAATAACTGAGGCGCAGGTGCCCGTCAAGCCCGAATTCCTTGCCGGGCACGGCGACCACCATGGCCTTATCAAGCAGCAGCCTGGAAAGCTTTTCAGAATCCGCCTCGTACGCGCTGAAATCCGGAAAACTGTAAAATGTGCCTTGCGGAACATGGACCTTTACTTTTTTCAGCTTTTGCAGTTCCGAGACCATCAGGTCGCGTTTTTTCTCCAACTGAACGCGCAGGTTCTCCACAAAAGGCCCCTGTTCGGCCAAAGCGCCGGCGGCGGCGGCCTGGCTTAACTCCGAAGGGCAGGAGGTGATCTGCGCCTGCATTTTGACCATAGCCTGGGTTATGGCCTCTCCACCCACGCTCCAGCCTATACGGAAACCCGTCATGGAATACATCTTGGAAACTCCGTTTATGGACACTATAATCGAGTCGTTAAGGGGCCTTTTGGAAAGCGAAAAGGCGTTCGCCGCGCACGCGCCGCCGAAAACCAGCCGGTTGTAGATGTCGTCCATCATAAGATAGACGCCGCGGTACTCGCAGATCTCCACCAGCTCCCGTACGAACTCCTCTGAGTAGACCATGCCGGAAGGGTTGTTGGGGCTGTTTAACATCACCGCGCGGGTGTTGGACGAAATGTGCCGGTCCAGATCCTGGATGTCGGGAAGCAGCCTGCCCGGCCCGGGACGCACTATTACGGGAGTGCCATAGACCAGCTTCACCATTTCCGGGTAACTGACCCAGTAAGGCGCCGGGAAAACGACTTCCGAACCGGGGTCCACCACCGCCATAAGAAAATTGTAAATGGCCTGCTTGGCGCCTCCGGAAACAACGATATTTCCGGCGGCGGGCTTAAGGCCGTAATACTTTTCAGTATAGGAACTTATTTCTTTTTTAAGTTCTGGGGTGCCGCCGGCGCCGGTGTAGCGGATATACCTGGAATTAAGTTTTTTCAGCGAAGCTTCGTACGCGCCCTGGGGGATCTTTTCTTCCGGTTCGCCGCCGCCGAGATGGATGACAGGCTTGCCTTCGGCCTTAAGGGTGTTGGCCAACTCGTTCAATTTCAGCGTCGCGGACTGTCCCACCGACATCGCCAACCGGCTAAGATACATAAGAACCTCGGGATTAAAAGAAACTGCGAGGGTTGGAGGTTTAGAGGATTAGAAGGTTAGAGGAAGGTATTATCCTGCAAAACCGATCCTTCAACCATCTAACCCTCCAGCCTTCGTCTGTAAATTTACTAAGGCGCGGGTGGGGTTTGACTACGCTATCCTGTCCCGGCTCATGGAAAGGATCCCACCCGTTCAAAGCCGACCGGCGCTATTCTATCGTGAGCCGCAGGAATCTTCAACCAGCTTTTGTTCAAATTTACTAAGGCGCGGGTGGGAATCGAACCCACGAATAGAAGTTTTGCAGACTTCCGCCTTACCACTTGGCCACCGCGCCGTTTATAAGGATATCTTATCAAACTTTGCCCGGGCGGCTCAATAAAATGGTAAAAATTTTGCGGCAAAAAGTTTTAATTAAGTATACTGTCCCCATATGAAAATTATTTTGTCGTTTCTTGCGATGGGTTTGTGTCTGAACACTTACGCCGATCTTATAACGCTTAAGGACGGCACGCGCCTGGAAGGGGTTATAGAGGGAGAAATGGAAGGCGTGGCCATGGTAAAGACCAGATACGGGACCCTTAACATCAACAAGGCCGAGATCGCGTCTCAAACGGTTCAAACCGTACCCGCCGTCTCAACCGCGCCCGCAGCCGTTCCACAGGCCGAACTTCCGGCCGAGCCAGCGCCGGCGCCAAAATACACCTTCAAGACCGTAACCCTCAGCACCTCGGTTTTTGAACGGCTCTACGCCGAAAACGGAGCGGTCATCGCCACCGAAACTTTTAAGGCGAATGGAGAGCTCCTGGGATCGGCCGGGCTTATAAAAGACGCCTCCTACAGGGAATATTACGATAACGGCAACCTTAAAACGGAAAAGACGGTCATTAACTCCAGGATTTCCGGCTCGTTGAAGGCCTATTATCCTAGCGGCGTGCTGCAAAGCGAGGCCTATTACGCGGACGGCGCCCTGAACGGGACCGTGCGGCTCTACAACGAGAACGCCAAGCTGCTCTTCGAGCAGAATTTCAAGGGCGGAACGCCGAACGGCTGGTTCAAAGAATTCGACGAAACCGGCGCGCTGAAATCCGAACTGTTGTACGCGGACGGCCATATCGCGGAAAAGCCCAAAGCCGTAGAAGCGAAACAAACCGCGCCGGCCGCGGAAACTTCCGTACCGATGGTCACGGTCAAGGTCCTGCCGCTTGCGCGCGGCGAACGGTTCATGTTCTATCTTAACAACAAGTACCTGGCGAAACTCCACCTGGACAGGAGTTTCAACTTGATCTCCAAGGAAGGCAAAGTGCCGGACGGAACTGCCAAAGCTTACGACAAGGACGGCAAACTGGAAAAGGAATTCCTGTTTTCAGGCAACGAGCTCCTCCTGCTCAAAGTGTACAGCCCGGCGGGCGCGCTTGAGGGCGAGTACGCCTATAAGGAGAACCAGGCGGTGAAGAAGTAATTGCGGCAAGAGCGCCCGATAAAAACGGCCGCCTTTGCATAAGGCGGCCGTTTTTAAATACTGGGCCCGGTAGGACTTGAACCTACGACCCGACGATTATGAGTCGTCTGCTCTAACCAACTGAGCTACGGGCCCGAAAATCCTGTACCCTATTCTATAAAGTTTCCCTAGTACAAAACAAACTTCCCCTTTCCACAAAGCGGCCCCGCCCCTTAGGGCTGGGCGCGATAAAAATTTTTGCCGCAAAAATTTTTATGTTCCGCAGGCTTCCATGCCGAAAAGCGGCTTGTTATCCGCGAAAGGGGAAATGGCGCGCAGGCGGTCTATGATAGGGGGCAGTTCGCGGAGCACGGCGTCGACCTCTTCCTCCGTATTATAAACGCTGAAGGAGAAACGGATCGAACCGTGCGCGTAGGTCTGCGGCACGCCCATGGCCGACATCACATGCGACGGTTCCAGCGAGCCGGAAGTGCACGCCGAACCGGACGAGGCGCAGACGCCTTTTTCGCTGAGCATGATGAGGATCGATTCGCCCTCTATGTATTCAAAGCTTATGTTGGCCGTGTTAGGCAGGCGCTCCGCGCCGCCGCCGTTCACGCGGACATTTTTAACGGCTCCTGCAAGCCCGGCCTGAAGCCGGTCCCGCAGGGCTTTTACATATACCGTTTCCTTTTCCATGTTCTTAAGCGCCAGCTCCGCGGCCTTGCCCAGGCCGACTATATAGGGGACATTCTCCGTCCCGGCCCGGCGGCCCCGTTCCTGATGCCCGCCCAGCATGAACGGCGAGAAGCGCGAACCTTTTTTAACATAGAGCACGCCTATGCCTTTGGGCGCGTGCAGTTTATGCCCCGACAGCGAAAGCATGTCTATTTTGGCGTCCTTTAAATTTATCGGGACCTTTCCCGCGGCCTGGACGGCGTCGGTATGGAACAACGCTCCCTTGGCGTGGGTTATCCTCGCGGCTTCCTCGACGGGAAAAAGAACGCCGGTCTCATTGTTGGCCCACATCATGGAAACCAACGCCGTTTCCGGGGTCACGGCGAGTTTAAGGTCTTCGAGGTTCAGGCGGCCTTCGCCGTCCACCGGCAGATATGAAACGCGGTAGCCCTGCGTTTCCAGGAATTTACAGACATTCAGCACTCCGGGGTGCTCCACCCTGGTGGTCACGAGATGTTTTTTTTCGGGATAGGCGCGCAGGGCCGACCAGATCGCGGTGGAATCGCTCTCGGTGCCGCAGCCGGTGAAAACGAGCTCTTCCGGGGCGGCGCCCAGGAGCGCGGCTAGCTTGCCCCGGGCCGAATCCAGGTGTTTCTGCACCCCGCCCCCGAAAAAATGCATACTGGAGGGATTGCCGTAAAATTCGGTGAAGAACGGCTTCATTTCTTCGACCACTTCCGGCGCCGCGCGGGTGGTGGCGTTGTTGTCGAGATAAATAACTTTTTCGTTCGCCATAAGGGATCCTTACTGCGCTTCTATCACCAGCGCCGGGTCGATCTTTTCCTTGAGTTCTTTCTCCACTATATTTTTCAGGGTGGCCGAGGAAGAGGGGCAATTGGAGCACATGCCCAGGAACCGGACCTTGACCTTGTCGCCTTCCAGGTCGACCAGTTCTATCCAGCCGCCGTCCAGCTTAAGCTTCGGGTTCACTTCCTCAGCCAGCACTTTTTCCACCATCTTCACTTTTTCGACCACGGTCATTTTGCCGAAAGCTTTATGCTCGGCCCGGGCCCAGTAATCTTTCAGGATCTTTTCTATCTCGCCCACGCATTGGCGGCAGCCGCCGCCGGCCTTGGTAAAATTGGTCACTTCCTCCACCGTGCGGAGGTTCTCCTCTCTTATGGCCCTCAGGATCTTCCCCTCGGTGACGCTGAAGCATTTGCACACCAGGCGCTCGCCCGAATCGAGAATGACCTTCTCCGCTTTTCCGCCCCGGTAATTCTTGATGGCCGCTTCCAGCGCTTCCATGCCCATGACCGAACAATGCATCTTTTCGCTGGGCAGGCCGCCCAGATATTGCGCGATCTCATGGTTGGTTATTTTGGCCGCTTCCGCAAGGGTCTTGCCTTTGATCATTTCGGTAAGGGCCGAGGAGGAAGCGATGGCTGAAGCGCAGCCGAAAGTTTTAAACCTGGCGTCAAGGATCCTGTCGGCTGCCTTGTCTATCCTGAGCGTAAGTTTAAGGGCGTCGCCGCAGATAATGCTGCCCACCTCTCCGACCGCGTCGGGGTTTTCTATCTCTCCCACATTCCTGGGATTCTTAAAATGCTCGTAAACTTTTTCAGTATAGTCCCACATAACACCTCCGAAAAATCGCCCCCGGACCACTGCGGCGCCCCAGATATGATTATACCAAGAAATATCCGCCGCGCAGGCCGGAAGGGCACGACGGGCCTACAAACTTTTTATGATAAAGCACATCAGAAACAACTATCCGCAGATTTCGCAGATTCAGGCATTCACATCGATGCACGGGATATACAGGATAACAACAACCACAAAACATCACTTCCTAATTCAAATCCTGTCCATCTTGTATATCCATGTTAATTCTCTTTTGTATTCCTCATCCCATATCTGCGGATAATTCCGTCGTTAAGTTTTCTTATGATTATAAATTTTCGCCGCGAAAATTTTTAATCCTTCAAGCCGAACTCTCTTCTGATATCGGGTTTTCCGAACCGTCCGGCCAGCCAGAGGGCGGCGGCGCCGGGGACGGCCGACATGAAACGCAGCTGGAATTTTATATGCTCCATAGCGGCGTTAAATTCCGGCGCCAGCGAAACTCCGGCGTATACATAAGGTTCGGGCACAAGCAGCCCCGGAAAAATAAATACGGCCAGGCAGCAGGCCGCGCCGAGATAGAACAACCATCTGGATGCGCTCAAAGCCCAGGCTTTCCTCAACAATAACCCGGCCCCGGCGATCAGGACGGACAGGGAGGCGAAGAAATAAAAAACAAAAACAAGCCTCATGTGCTCCACCGCGAACCGGGCCAGAGGCGGCAGTTCCACCGGCATGGCGGCCCCCGCCAGACCCAGCATAAAGCCGGGCGAGGAGAACATATACGCCATGGCGAAATTATCGTATGCGGCCCGCGCGGTATGCCAACCCCCGAACGCTATGAACACCCAAGCGGCTGCGCCGGCCAGGCGCCGCCCGGCCGGGCTGCGGCTTTCGGTATTTAACGCGCGTACGTCGGATCCGGTTTCCATATCTCACAGGCTCCTATCATCTGCAATTATATAATATCCTCTGGAAAAGATCGCAATGCGATATTTTCCGGAATAAACTCAGGCAAGTCCGGTAAAACCCCGGCCTCCTGCCGTCTACCTGGTCCCCAAAGATCGGTTTTACCTGATTTTACGGGATTTTTTTGGGATTTTCATTGCACCGGACGGCTAAATTTATTACATTAATAACTATTCTCTAAAATCGGATGGAGCTGAATATGTCGGTCAAGGTCGTAAGACAATACACCGTTTTTCTGCCCAATGTCCCGGGGGCGCTCAGCAGATTTATAGAGCTTTTCGTCAACGAGGGAATTAATATCGTGGGCATAGCCTCCGAGATCCGCGATGATTCGGGCGTGGTGCGGGTGACCGTGGACACCGATAAAAAGATCAGTTACCTCCTCACCGGCGCGGGCTTTACGACCGTTGAGACCCCTATGATCTCCATAGAGCTGAAGGACAAACCCGGAGAACTCCTCAACCTGGCCAAAACCTTGGCCGGCCACAGCATCAACATAACCACGGTTTACGGCACGGCCTTTGGAGGCAGTTCCGCCCGCATCCTTATCAATGTGTCCGACGCCGACCGCGCGGTGGAGATCCTGAAGGCGGGACTGGACTCCGAATAAAACGTCGTAAAACGACATTTTATCAAGGTTTTGCAGTCCTAGGAGCCTGTCCGACATAAGGTTTTTAAGGCGAAATTGACGGTTTTGAGGCCGAACCGAAGTTGCGCGAAACGCGCAGGCTCCAATGAACCTGTAAGTTTCGCGCAACAAAGGTGCAGG
>JBAYJD010000025.1:0-43615 GCA_041665305.1 Elusimicrobiales bacterium | reverse complement strand
CTTCCACACATCTAAAACATATGTTTTGCGTGCTTGAAGCTGACAAATTTAAAGTGGTTTGTGAAAAGATGGCGAAAAAGGTGCCGCTATGCCCAAAGCCTCGGCTTATCCGAGGATTTGGGAGGCGAGGCTGTCCCTGGAAAATTTCAAGGAAACGGCGGGCTTGCAAGTGCTAAACTATGGGATATAACCGGTTTCAACATTTACGACCAACGAGCGTAAAACACAATGATCCGCATCCCGGCCGCTCAGCATCCGCGTTTTTCCAGACTTGCGTTGATGTTGCGTGCTTTTAAATACAGGAATTACCGCCTCTTCTTCGGAGGACAGAGCGTTTCTCTTATCGGCACCTGGATGCAGAGCGTCGCCATGAGCTGGCTGGTCTACCGTATGACCGGATCGGCCCTGTTTCTCGGAGTGGCGGGTTTCGCGGCGCAGGTCCCCGCTTTTCTCCTGTCGCCCTTTACGGGAGTCTTCGCAGACCGTTACAGCAAACACCGCATCCTGATAATCACCCAATCGCTGGCCATGCTGCAGGCCTTCAGCCTGGCGGCGCTGGTCCTGGCGGGGAAGGCGCAGGTCTGGCACATAATAACCCTGAGCGCGCTCCTGGGCGTGGTAAACGCGTTTGATGTGCCCGCCAGGCAGGCCTTTGTTATTGAAATGGTGGAGCGCAAAGAGGATCTCGGCAACGCCATAGCCCTGAACTCGTCCATGTTCAATTCCGCGCGCCTGCTGGGCCCTTCCATAGCGGGCGTTATAATAAGCGTTATGGGCGAGGGTTTGTGCTTCCTTATGAACGGGATCAGCTACCTGGCGGTCATAGCCGCTTTACTGGCCATGGAGCTAACACCCCGGAAAAAAGAACCGGCGCTAACCACCGTTTTGCAGCGCCTCAACGAGGGCTTTAATTACACTTTCGGCTTCGCGCCCATAAAATTCATCGTCCTGCTGGTGGCTTTAACCAGCCTGACCGCCATGCCGTATACGGTCCTTATGCCGATCTTCGCCAAGGACATCCTGGGAGGCGGACCAGGAACTCTGGGCTTTCTTATGGCTTTTTCCGGCATAGGAGCTCTGGCGGCGGCCCTTTCGCTTACAGCCAGAAAAAATGTGGCGGGCCTTGAAAAACGGATACCCCTGGCCGCCGGCGTTTTCGGCCTGGGCATAATAGGATTATCCTTTTCCAGGAATTTTCCGGTTTCTGCGGCCTGCATAGCCATGGCGAGCTTCGGCATGGTTTCCCAGATGGCTTCTTCCAACACCATTATCCAGACCGTGACGGACGACGACAAAAGAGGGCGCGTCATGGCCTTTTATACCATGGCCTTCATGGGGATGGCGCCCTTCGGCAGCCTCCTGGCGGGCTGGACCGCCGAACGGCTGGGGGCTCCGGCGACCATCCGTCTCAGCGGCGTGATGGCCATTGCGGGAGCTCTTGCTTTTTCCAGCCGGCTCGAGAAGATCAAAAAAAGCGTGCGGCCTGTTTACGCCCGCCTGGGCATAATACCGCAGATCGCCGCCGGCATTGAAACGGCGTCCGAACTGGGAGTTCCTCAAGAAAATTAGCTCACCCCAATTTGTCCGCAACTATTGTATAATTCCCTAATGTTGACACTTATCGCCGAAGACGATGAAGGACTGCGGCTCCTTCTTGCCGAATTTTTCGAAGGGCTGGGACACACGGTTAAAAGCGCCGAGAACGGCGTGGAACTGGTTAAACTGGCCCTTTCAGACCGTCCCGACCTTATTGTGACCGATCTGCATATGCCTCAGATGACCGGCGACTCTATGATAGCCATGGTGGATATGTATCCCGACCTTTCCGGAATACCCGTGCTGGTGATCACAGGCGCCACCGAAGGAGAGCTTGCGGATATGGGCATCCCGAAAGAGATACCGGTGCTGGCAAAGCCGTTCGATTTTGTCAAAATTGCGGTCGAAGTGGAGAAACTTTCCAAAAAATAAAAAAAGCCGGCTCCCGTCCTTATTAAAACGGGAGCCGGCTTTTTTATTGGAGTCGCCTCACGCGGCCCGGTCAATACCTGTAATGATCGGGCTTGTACGGCCCGTCCTGCTTCACGCCGATATAAGCGGCCTGTTCCTTCGTAAGTTTGGTCAGCTTCACGCCGATCTTCTCAAGGTGCAGGCGCGCGACCTCTTCGTCAAGATGCTTCGGCAGCCTGTATACGCCCACGGCCATCTTCTTGGTCCAAAGTTCCAGCTGCGCGAGGGTCTGGTTGGAGAACGAGTTGCTCATCACGAACGAAGGATGCCCTTTAGCGCAGCCGAGATTAACGAGCCGGCCTTCGGCCAGCAGATACATGGATTTGCCGCCCGGGAGATTGAACCTGTCCACCTGCGGCTTTATGTTGAGGACCGTCACGCCCCTGGTTTTCCTGAGTTCGTTAACCTGTATTTCGTTATCAAAATGCCCGATATTGCAGACTATGGCCTGGTCCTTCATTTTAAGCATATGTTCCACGCGGATGATATCCTTGTTGCCGGTCGTGGTCACATAAATATCGCCGACACCGAGCGTGTCCTCCACCGTGGCGACCTCAAAACCTTCCATCGCGGCCTGAAGGGCGCAGATGGGATCTATCTCCGTGACGATCACGCGCGCGCCGAACCCTCTGAGAGAACGGGCCGATCCTTTGCCCACATCGCCATAACCGCAGACCACGCAGACCTTGCCGGCAATCATGACATCGGTAGCCCTCTTGATCCCGTCCGCGAGGGATTCCCGGCAGCCGTATAGATTGTCGAATTTGGATTTCGTGACCGAATCGTTGACATTGATGGCGGGCACCATGAGTTCGCCCGCTTCATGCATCTGGTAGAGCCGATGGACGCCGGTCGTGGTCTCTTCGGAAACCCCTTTCCATTCTTTCACCGCCGCGTGCCAGCGCTTCGGGTTCCGTTTAAGTTCCGCGCGCAGGCAGTTGTTAAGCTCCTGTTCGTCCTCGCCCCCGGCCTTGGCGTCCAGGATCCGGGGATTTTTTTCCGCGGCGACGCCCCGGTGCATCATCATCGTGGCGTCGCCGCCGTCGTCCACAATAAGATTGGGGCCTCTGCCGCTCCCGAAATCAAGCGCCCGTTCGGTGCACCACCAGTATTCGGCCAGCGTCTCGCCCTTCCAGGCGAAGACCGGAATGCCCGTTCTGGCTATAGCGGCAGCGGCCTGGTCCTGGGTGGAAAAAATATTGCAGGAACACCAGCGCACTTCGGCGCCGAGCGCGGCAAGCGTTTCTATAAGGACGGCGGTCTGTGTGGTCATGTGAAGGGAGCCCATGACCCTGGCGCCTTTCAACGGTTTTTTCGCGGAGAACTTCGCGCGAATGGCCATAAGGCCGGGCATTTCCTTCTCCGCGATATCTATTTCCTTGCGGCCCCATTCCGCCAGGGCCATATTTTTAACTTTAAAATCGTTCTCCATGATCGAATACTCCTCCTGGAATTTCCTTTCTTTTAATTTAACCGACATGGCGCCCCCTCTATATTCCGGACATGACATACCCAACACCGGATATAATTATAACTTTTTCCGCCTTGTTCGAAAACATGCTCATGAAGAGCAGCATCATCCGCCGGCAAAAATTTCGGGACCTTGGTCCCGGATCGCCGGATATTTGTGCCTATGGCCGCATGAGCACTTTAGTCCGCGGGCCGGGGGACGCGGATCCGTTGTTTTAAAGTCCGCCGGACGGCCGATTTTTCCTGATCCCCCTATAACATCCGCGCAATTCCGGAACTGGACCGTTTGTCTCACCCGGCCTGGGCCTTTGGACCCTTCTATTTTTGCCGATTTCCGCTATCCTATTGATGAAGCCGGCCGGAGAACACAGAACGAGGGTTTATGGGACGCACAAAATCGCGACAACGAACTTTATACGCACTGATCGTCCTAACTCTTTCGCCGGCCGTCCTGTATGCCGGGCAAACGCCGTCGCAAACAGTCCTCCCGGACATCAACAGCCCCGACACCGCCAGGTTCCTGTCCAGCCGCATTTCCGCGGCTCCGATCCCGGATCCGGCGCCGAGTCCGGCGATCGCGGATGAAGCGGGCACCAGATATGATATCGACGAAATCGACGACGAACAGGATGAAGCCGCGGGAAAATCTTCCATAAGGCTTGACGGAGACGGTTCTATAACCATCCGAAACAACAAGACCCTTGAGATCCTTTCAGTCCGATACAGGGACTACGCCGGGAATTATATCCCGGAAGCCGCCGAACTGGTCAAACATTTTTTCCGCTGCCGCCTTACGGACGAAGAGCACGACATCACGCCGGGCCTGCTTGAAATCCTGGACTCATTGCAGCATAAATTCGGAGAAGGCAAAACCATAACGCTTTTGTCCGGCTACCGCAGCCCGAAGCTGAACAAAGCCCTGGGCCGCAAAAATCCGGCTGTTGCGAAGCACAGTTTGCATATGTCCGGCATGGCGGCCGATATTTCCATTCCCGGCGTGCCGCTTAAAACCCTAAGGAACGCCGCGCTGGCGCTTCAGGCTCATAACACGGGAGGCGTCGGCTACTATCCCGCCATTGGTTTTATTCATGTAGACACCGGAGAAGTGCGGTCGTGGACGGCCAAAGCCAGGATCATAAAGCACAAAAAAATAAAACGAACGCACGGCCGGCCGGCGCACAGAAGAACCGTCCGTAGTACGAAATAGAATGTTATGAAGAATAAGACCCTGGTCCTGATTTTTGCCGTTCTCGCGGCGGCAGTCTATCCTTCTTTGCCGGTCCATGGCGCAGGCGGCTCCCCCGAGCGCGTGCTGCTGAACCTGATCAATGAAGGGTACTTTTCCAGCCCTGAAGGGAAACTGATCCTTTACCGCGGCATCGGCTCAACGGATAGCGCGATGGGGAATCACCACAGCGCCGCCCCGTCGCAGCGTGAATTCAGAAAATGGCTGGATCCTGGAGGGCCCGCGGCCGGCATGGCTTCGGACAATGACGAAGCGCCTCTGAGTTTCACCGTGTCACTGGCCTATGCCGGAAGATACACGGGCGTGCAGGCATGGGACAATGACAGAGGAGTAATACGGCTAGAGATCCCGATGGATAAACTCCGCGCCATGCGGGTCGTTACGGGGCGGGTGAATGCTTTGCCGGCAAACACCTGGGCGCTGCTGTATGACACCCCGGCATCGGCGGAAAGCGCGGGGTTTGATGTCTATGACAGGCTGCCGTTTATAGGCACGGTGTTTTCAGATAAGGACGGGACCATCCGCACTCTGTGTCCGCCCGCCACTCTGTTGGATGGAGGCGGTTGTCCCGCTCTGGAAGCCCGGCTCAGCATCGGAACATTAAAAAAATTGGGGAATGCGCTTTCGATAAGAAGGGTAACCTGGGCGGAATATGACGCCGCGCGAAAAAGCCTGCTGGACCGGAAAGCCTCCATCATGAGGCTGTCGAACATGACCGATGAAGCGGGGCTCCGGCAAGCGTCCCGACTTTGGAACGCGGAAGCGAATTTTTATTCTTTGTTGTGCGCCGCGGGCGCTGAGGTGTGCCCGAACGAACCTGCGGACGGGAGCAAACTATGCGCGCGCCTGCTTGCGCTGCCGAAAAAACATTACCTGCTGGGATTACGGGCCGACTCTCCCGCCAACCTGATGATGATCGAGCTGGTCAGAAAAAAAACAGGCCCGATTTTCCACGGAGTGACCCTCTCCGCCATAGCGGATGAATGCCGTACAATCCGGTGACATGATACTTAATCCCCCCCCCCTGCAAAAAGGCTCCTGCTGCCTTTTGACCCCAAAAGGCTCATGCTGCCTTTTATTATTCTGTTCGGCCGAGAAGGCGGAGAAGACCGTCTAGAATGGTCAGGGGGTGCGGCGGACAACCGGGGAGGTACAGGTCCACCAGGATCTCTTCCGGGATCCCGGCGGTCTCGGGATGGCCGGCATAGATGCCTCCGGAGATCGCGCAGGCCCCAGCCGCTATAACGATCTTGGGCTCCGGCACCGCCGCATAAGTCTTTTGCAGCGCCAGCTTCATGTTCCGCGTCACGGGTCCCGTGATCAGAATGCCGTCCGCGTGCCTGGGCGACGCTACGAACTGAATGCCGAACCTGCCCAGGTCGAAAACAAGGGTCTGAAGAACATTGCAGTCGGCTTCGCATGCGCCGCAGCCTCCGGCGCTTACCTGCCTGAGCCTCAGGGACCGCCCGAAAAGCTTCCTCATTTTCGCGTCCAGAGTTTCAGCACGCTTAAAGATCCGCCCGGACAGGAGCAGGTCGCCTTTTTCCCGCGCGGCCAGTTTATAATCCGCGCCGAATTTGAACACAGCGGGACACAGCGCCGCGCATTTGCCGCAGAAGATGCAGCGCCCGAGGTCCAAAACCGGTTTCCGGTCCGCTACCGTTATGGCGCGGGTCGGGCAGACCTCCGCGCAGCCAGCGCAGCCGCCTTTGCACGCGCCGGAACGGACTTCGGGCAGCCCCAGAAAGCGGGGAGACAGCTTTATCCCCTCCGCCGGGAAGACCATGGTCCTGTGCCCCTGTTTCAATCTGACAAGGATTTCCTTGAACATAATTATCGCCGTTTACATTTCACACTATACGTTTCACTTTGTACGCTTTACAGATCGTGCCCGCAATAGGACAGATTGAAACTTTTATTGCAGAGCGGGAAATCGGAGATCTGCCCGTCGCGCAACGCCATGGCCAGGCCCTGCCAATTGTTGAACGACGGATCTTTTACCTTGTAATGCCTGAATTTCCCCGCCTTGTCGGTGACCGCAGCGTGGGCGATCTCTCCGCGCCAGCCTTCGTTCAGCGACACTACGAAACTTTCAGGTTTCATGGCGCCGGTCCGGGCAAAAACAGGCCCAGGCGGGAGCGAGGCCAGCAGCCCGTTTATCAATTCGTAAGAACGTTTTATCTCAAGCCGGCGGATATAGGCCCTGGCGTAGACATCCCCGCTTTCAGGCGCGTCCAGGACCAGCGCCGCCCTGGAATTATACACCCCGGCCGGGAAATTGTGCCGGACATCGCGAAGCACTCCCGACGCCCTGGCCGCCGGGCCCACCAATCCCAGGGCCAGGGCCGTCTCTTTCGAAACGACGCCGGTCCCTTCAAAACGGTCCATGACCGAAGGAGCGGCCCAAAGCAGGTCCGCCGCATCCGAAACATCCCTGAAGGCCGCGTCCAGCCTGAGTTTTATTTCCTTTATCAGCGCGGCGTCCAGGTCGAAAGCCGTCCCGCCCGGTATGACCATATTGCGTCCGAAGCGGTTGCCGCAGATAAGGGCCGAAATGTTCAAAAAATCCCCGCGCAGCCGGCCGCAGAAAGAGGCTGTGGGCAGATACGCCACATCGCCGGACAGCGCGCCCAGGTCGCCGGTATGGTTGGCCAGCCGCTCCAGTTCGAGCATAACGGCGCGAAGGAACTCTCCGCGCTCGGGGACCCGCGCGCCGGATAAAGCTTCGACGGCTCGGCAATAGGCCATGGAGTGCCCGATGGTGGTATCGCCGGCAAGCGTTTCCATGTAATGCGCGGTAAGCCCGCCGGGTCCTCCGATAAGGCGGGATTCTATGCCGCGGTGCTGATAGCCGAGCGCGAGCTCAAGGTGAAAGACAAGTTCGCCGTGGCACTGGAAGCGGAAATGGCCGGGCTCTATCACTCCGGCGTGCACGGGCCCCACGGCGACTTCATGGACTTTGCCGCCATGGACCTGGAAGAAATCCGTCACCCCGGGGGTAACGGGCGAACCGGCATAAAGAGGATAGCGCACCGGTTTGCACCAGGGATGGCCCTCGCACCGCAGTCCGGTCTGCTCCGCTATCTCGCGTTCGAACAGATGCAGCTGCGGGAACTCCGGCGTCAGGGAACGGAAGGACGCGCCCTTCACCGACGCCGCCAGGGCTTCAAGCTTCCGTTCAGAGTCGAAGGCGAGTATCAAAATGAGCCGTCGGCCCGCGAAACTATTGTCGAGCAAGGCGGGGTCTTCTTCCGGCAAAGCGAAATACGAAACGGCGCGCCCTCCCGCTTTAAGCCGGCCGGCCGCGGCGGCGTAGAATGCGTCCGCGGACATAGGCGCTAGGGCCGCGAACTCCGCGGCCGCAAGATGTTTTAAAGGAAGCGGCGCGGTCATACGGCCCCCCCGATAAGGTCTTTGGCCCCGGTTATAAGATCGTTGAGCCAGGCGGGCATGTAGAGGCCCAGGAAGATCACTCCGGCAAAGAAACAGGCGGCTGGGATAAGCATCTGCCGGGAGGCTTTAAAGGGCTTTTCCGCCTCGCTGAGAACGGCGGCCTCCCCCAGGGTCATCTCCAGGAAAATGCGGCCCATGCCGGCGAACACTACCGCCAGAAAAAACAGGTAGGAAGCGGCGGCGGCGTAATGCCCCCCCGAAACGGCAGCCTTGAGGATCATAAATTTCCCCAGAAAAATGCCGGACGGCGGCGTGCCTGTTATAAGAAAAAAGCCGGTCAGCCACAGAACGGCAGTGCGCGGGACGCGCCTGACAAGACCTTTAACCTCGGAGATCTGCTTGGTTTTATAGGCGGCCAGGACCAGGCCCGAGACGAAGAACAGCCCGGCCTTGGTCAGCGAATGGGAAACGGCGTTAAGCAGCGCCCCGTAAACGGCCCCTCCGCCCAGGCCGACGCCCAGCGAAAGTATGCCCATGTGTTCGATGCTGGAATAGGCCAGCATCCGTTTATAATCCTTCTGCGCCAGGATAAAAAAAGCGGCCGTCATCAGGGACAGGATGCCGAAAAAGATCAGGATCTCTCCGGTAAAAGCGGACAGGCCGGCGGCGGCGCAGACCTGAGCCACGCGCAGGATCCCGAGAAAAGCGCAGTTAAGCAGCGCCCCGGACAAAAGCGCCGAGACCACGGCCGGCGATTCGCTGTGCGCGTCCGGCAGCCAGGTGTGGAAAGGCGCCAGTCCCATTTTGGTCCCGTAACCGACGAACAGGAACAGGAACGCCGCTTTCAGCCAGGCCCGGTCCAACGAGAGCGCCTTGGCGAGCAGGCTTTCAAGGTCCAGGTCCGCGCCGGACCGCAAACCAGCCGCGCCCAGGAAAAGATTGCCCATCAGGGCCATAGCGATGCCCACCGAGCAGATCAGCAGGTACTTCCAGGTGGCCTCAAGCGACCGTTTGTGGCGGTGGAAATATATGAGCGGGGCGCTAAGCAGCGTGGTGGCTTCCACGGCGGCCCAAAGTATGCCCAGGTGGCGGCTGGCGGTCACCGCCGTCATGGCCGACAGGAACAGGAGCAGGCAGCCTGTGAAGACCGCTTCCGGCGCGTTATTAAAAATGAACCCCTCTTCGGAATCCTCTCCGGGATCGCGTTTTTCCAGCGACAAATATTTTACCGCGTAGACCGAAGCGCCGAAGAATAATACGGAGGTCACGCCCAGGAACAATAGCCCCAAAGGATCCAGGGCGAACCAGTCGCCGGGAACGATCCCCGGTCTCGCGGCCAGAGCGTATACGGTCAGCGCGAGATGGGCGGCGGCCGCCGTCAGGAGCAGAACGCGCCGCTTCCCGTCGTCCCGGATAAGAAAAGCCGACAGACCCGACAGCAGCGGAACAAGCATCAGGAGGCCGATCATTTTTTACCTCCGCTTTGTCCGCCGCCGTCATAGGAGCCGCGTTGCCCGGCCCCGGCGGCCTCGGCCGCCGCCGATTTTACCGGGTTGGGATACCAGTCGCCCAGTTGTGAGAGTTCGGTCGTATCTATGTGGTCGAACTCCCGGCTTATATGGAAGATGGTTATGCCCATCACAAAAACCGCCACGAACACATCAAGGAGGATGGCCATTTCCACCATAAGAGGCTGCTCCACGAAAAGCGCCAGGCCGAAGATATAAATACCGTTCTCGATCACGAGATAACCCAGCACCTGGGTGATCGCCTTGGTGCGCGTGGTAAGGAGCAGGAAACCCGTAAAGATAGTGGAGAGCGAGGCCGGAACTATCCAGGCCACGCTGGCCGTCTCCGGCAGGGGCAGCCGGGCGCCCAGCCACGAAGAGGCGGCGAAGGCCCCGAGACAAAGTATTATGGAGGCCGGATATCCGATAACAGGCTCCACCTCCTTGCGGACATTGGCCTTTACCCGGGCGCGCGTAAGCAGCCACGGGAAGATGCCGCCTTTAAGCAGGATGACGGCGCCGCAAAACACTATGGTCCCGGAAGGCGCACCGCGGCCGGCCAGCAGCGGCAGGAGGGCGGCTATCACCCCCTGCGCGGCCGCCAGGCGGATGCACGCGGCAAGCTCGCCGGAAGCGGCCATAGCCAGATTCAGCAGTATTACGGCTACTATTATAAGTTCGGCCAACGGTATCATCGTCCCGCCTGAAAGATCAAAGCCAGAATGGAAAAAGTTAAAGCGGTCATAAGAAGGTACGGCACCTTCAGGAGGCGCAGCCGCCCCATCACGGATTCCACCACGCCCACTAGCGCCGCTATGGCGGACATAGCCAGGATAAACGCTCCGGCATCCACCAGCCAGGAACCTGAGTGCCTGGGCAGGATGACGCAGGCTATGAGCGACCCGAACACCCAGAGTTTCAGGGCCGCGCCGTAAAAGATGAAGGCCAGGTCCGGCCCGCTGTGGTCCAACACCATGACCTCGTGGATCATGGTGAGTTCCAGATGGGTATTGGGGTCGTCCACCGGCACGCGGGAATTTTCCGCCAGAAAAACCAGGAACAGCGAGCCCGTAACCAGGATAAGGACAGGAGAAGCCGTGAACCAGGCCGACGGCGTTAGGTTCGTGAAGATGCCGGCAAGGGAAAGCCCGCCGCCCCCGCGCGCCAGGGCCGCCAGGGCCAGGAAAAAAGCCGGCTCGGCGAATACCGCGAACTGCACTTCGCGGCTGGCGCCCATGCCCTCAAAACTTGAGCCGGTGTCCAGGGCGGCCAGCACCGTGGCGAAGCGCGCCAGGCCCAGCAGATACGCCAGCAGGATCAGGTCCCCCTCGAAAGACAGGAAAGCCGGTCTACCTCCGAACGGCAGGAAAGCCAAGGCGCACAGCATAGCGGCCAGCCCGGCGACGGGTCCGGCCCTGAACAGCCAGGTGGTGGTGCGGCTGTAAACCGGCGTTTTATGGACCAGTTTATAGAGGTCGAAGTAAAGCTGAAAAACCGGCACGCCGCGCCTGCCCGCGAAGAAAGCCTTTACCCGGTTGATGACGCCGGAGAAGAGCGGGGCGAGGGCCAGGGCCAGAAAATACTGAATAAGCGGCTTTATCATAGTTTCCACACCAGAAGAGCCATCAGCGCGATCACGATATAAAGCAGATAAAGCTGGAGCTGGCCGTGCTGCAGCCAGGTGTAGCGGAAAGCCAGCCGTTTCAACTGGGCTCCGACCGGCGCGTAGAGATGGTTATAGAACACCGCGCGCGCTTCCGTGGAGAAAGACGCCGCGCCGGGGAAATATTCCGTTATGGCCGGATACGCGCGGGCCTTGCGCAGCAGGGGCTGGAAAAAATCGGTGAGCGGCTGGGTGAAAGCGGAAGCGCCGTACTGCATCCGCGCTGTCGGCGCGGCGTAACCGCAGTCCCAGGTTACGCCCCGCGCCGGAGCCCGCCCGCGCGAGAGCGCGCTCCGGAACGCCCAGGCGCATACCGCGAGGGCGATGAGCGCCAGCGCCCCGGCTGAGACATAAAGCATGTTCGCGCCCGCGTCCAGGAGCGGGAAGGGAACGGAGAGCGGTGTTACGGCGCCGGCCAGCGGCCTGAGCAGCAAAGGCGAACACAGCCCGAGCGCGGCGCAAAGCGCGGCCAGCAAAGCCATTGAGGCCTTCATCAGCGGTCCCGCGTCGTGCAATTTTTCAAAACGATTTGAGCGCGGCTCTCCTAGAAAAACGGAGCCGCCCGCCTTCGCAAAAGCGGCGCACGCAAGCGCCCCGGTCGCGGCCAGGGAAGCTATCGCTATCAGGGCCGGGAACGCGGCCGGTTCGGCCGCGCCGCTATTTTTGAACGCGCCCAGATAGATCAGGAACTCGCCGGTGAAGCCGTTCAGGGGCGGAAGGGCGCAGGCGGCGGCCGAACCGAAGAAGAAAAAGAAAGCGGTGAAGGGCATCTTCTTCAAAAGCCCGCCGAGGGCCTCCAGTTCCGCCGTCCCGGCGGAATGCAGCACCGAGCCCGCGCTCATAAAAAGGAGGCCTTTAAAAAAAGCGTGGTTGACGACATGCAGGAGGGCGCCGCCGTAACCGAGCGCGGCCAGGGAGGGGTTGGACAGCGCCCGGCCCAGTAGGCCCAAACCTATTCCCATGGTGATTATGCCTATGTTCTCTATGCTAGACCAGGCCAGAAGGCGCTTAAGATCGTGCTGGGCCATGGCGAACAGCACGCCCGCCGCGGCCGAAACCGCGCCGACGGCGATCAGGAGCCCTCCCCACCAGGACGGCGGCGCGCCTAGGATCGCCAGGACGCGCAGAAGGCCGTAGACGCCCATCTTTATCATGACGCCGCTCATCACGGCGGAAACATGGCTGGGCGCGGCCGGGTGCGCTTCCGGCAGCCAAATGTGCAGCGGGATAAAGCCCGCCTTAAGGCCGAAACCCAGGACGGCGCACATGAAAGCGGCGGAGGCCGCCGCTCCGGCGGGCCTGGCCAGGCTTGAAAAAACCAGGGAACCGGACGAAGGCGAGAGCAAAGCGAACATGAACAGCAGAAAAAGGGCGCCGCAGCCGCCGGCCACAAGATAGATCAAACCGGCTTTGCGGACCTGGGGTTTCTCATGCTCAAAAACCACCAGGACGAACGAAGCCGCCGCCATCGCTTCCCAGCCCATAAGGAATGGGACGGCATCCGCCGAGAGCAGCACAAGGACCATTGCCGCGCTTAAAAGATTGAACGAAGCCCAGGCCGTACCCAGCGGTTTTTTTCCGGCCAGGGGCTTAAGGTAGTCCAGGCCGTAGACGGCGGACGCGGCCGTAAGGATAAACACCGGAAAAAGAAAAACCGCCGACAACGGGTCCAGGGCCAGGGTAAAAGAACCGATGGGCAGGGAACAGGGGAGGGAGAAGCTTTCTTTTGCCGGGGAGATGAGCGTTTTGATCGTCGGAACAAGGCCAATCAAAGAGGCCAGAACCGCTCCGGCGGCGCCGGCCGCGGAGGCTTTCAGCGGATTACGGCCCAGACAAAACGAGAAAACCGCGCTGACTATAAGTACGCCCACCGAAACAACAGCAAGAAGCATAGCCTTGTGACTGCCTTGAATTAAATTTTTTAATGTTACCGGGCCGTGAGGTGGCTGGAACTGACCATCGAATGTGAATTGCGGCTCTGAGGCCGGCGAAACGCCTCACCTCTAATATATGACAAAATGCCGCAGGCTGTCAAATCGATAAAAACAGCGGAATTTTTCAGGCTAGCGGCGGCCTCCCGGAAACCGCTCACCGTCATAACTCCCGCAATTAACGCCCCAATTCTTCTCAACTTCCGAGATCGCGGCCTTTATTGAGCGATCAGGCACCGATCTGCAAATATCCAGAACGCCCATATTACTCACTTCCTGGGGGCGGCATGCGACGGTCAAAATACGGTTGTATAATTCGTCGGATATGAGATGTTTAGCCTCCGCGTCAATAATTTTTTTGCCTCTCACAGGCACATACGACAAACCTTCAGCCTTTGACATACTCGCTATGATCCCCGGGGAATGGAGCTCTCCGGCGTCACAGGAATATATCAGGTATGGCTGCGCGATGTCGAAAGACGCGGCGCCCGAAATATCATAATAATAATCGGTCTTGCCGTGATCCGCCGGCTGCGGTTCCAAAGGTTGGAACACGGCGCCGGACTTGTCGAACAGATAGAAGCCTTCATTAGCGCCGCGCCTGGCCGGTATTAAGACCATCCTGCCGTCGTTATCACACATGTAGTTACGGCCCTCGGCGACACCCACAAGGGCTTTGTAGCATTCAAGATATTTATAGAAAGGCTCTTTAACCGGTTCGCCGGAATAAAGGAAGTTGTTGCCGAAACAAAAAACGGAAATCATCACCGCCGCCAGAATCCTCATAATCCCTCCCATTCCCGATCGCCAGGCATGTCAGGCAAAAGCTTTATCATAAGGATTATACCAGGGGCCTATTGCCTTGTCAAGGGGGCTTGTCAAGGCACAGATCTATCCCAGGAAAATCCGAATAATTCTCGCATTATGTGGTGCAGAAAAGTCCATTCTCACGCTAAATTTCATGCAAAGTGAGCAGAAAAACTTGCAATTCCGTAAAAGGGACATGTTTTTCACAGTAACCAATTTGCGGGACAGCATATTAAAAATGTTTAAGATGGCGGCAACCGCCGGGCGGGATAATAATGCCGTACCTTAGTTAAGGGCGGGATCAGATTAAATATTAAAACGCAGTAGGCAAGATTTGCAGTTTAGATTGCAGTTTGCATGAAGGGCGGCGGGGTAAAGTTGGAGGGGGGCCGGACATGGGTTGGATCGGGCCGAGGAGGAACCGGCGCGAAGTCGCCGGGCCGGCCGCAGGCCCGATGGGCCCCATGTCCGGCAGGACCCCGAACAGGCAACTCGCCGCTTTCCAATTTTTTTTAGACAGGTTTGGTCAAGGGGCGCAAAAGCCGCAGGAACGGCAATAGGAAGGCATGGGCGCCCGTTCGGCGAGGCTGTCCCGCAATGCGGCCGCGGTCCGGCCGTTCAGGATCTCCGCCAGCGGCTTTTCATTCACATTGCCGACGGCAAGCCGCCCCGAATGATCGGCGCAGCACGGGATCACCTCTCCCGTTGAAAGTATCGCGAAGTGATGCCGGAGGCCGAGGCAGCTTTTTTTAACTTTACCGGGCCCGCGGCCCGGCCAGTCGAACAACTCCCCGAAATTCAGATAAACATCGTCGCTTAACTTCACCGCGCGGCCGGGTTCCGGGCGTTCACCGCGGCCGGGGAACATTTTAAAGATAAAGCCTGAGGCTTCCTTCACAAAAGGGTCGGCGGCGCTCCCTCTCAAACGAAATCCCACTATAAGGCGGGCGGGTTTCACCGCGGCAAAACCCGTTAAACGGCCTAAATGCAGGGCTCTCAGCCCGGCGGGCAGGCCGGCAAGGGCGTGCAGGGAAAATGAAACCTGGACCAGGCATTTTTCCTCGAACAGCGCGGGGCCGAACTTATCCAGCAGCGTCCCGTTGGTCACAAGGTTGATCTTGAGGCCCAGCCGCGAGCAAACGCCGAGGATCTCCGGGAACCGAGGATGCATGAAAGGCTCGCCCAGCACATGAAGAGAGAGTACGCGGGCGAACGGCTTGACCTGCGCGGCGGCATTCTTAAAATTCTCCAGCGGCATAGGGGCGGCCGGGCGCGTTGAGGCCGCGCAAAAGCCGCATGCCAGATTACATTCGTTGGTTATTTCTATAAAAGCGCGGCGGAACATCAGAACCTGACCGCGGCCGTCATGCCTGCGTAACCCGGCTGATAAACCGGCAGCAGCAGGGCGTTCTTGCCGGGAGGGCACATTTTTACAAAACGGACCACGGCCCGGCCCGTGACCGTCCCCAGGAACGCTCCGAAAAGCACGTCGGTGGGCCAGTGGTTGTTGGAATTAATGCGCTGCACGGCGACCGCGGAAGCGGCGCCGTAAGAGATGCCTCCGACCCACAGCGAATCGTACCGCGCGGAAAAAACCGACGCTATCGAGAAAGCGCTGACAGTATGGCCGGAAGGGAACGAAGCATGTTCATTTTTGAACGAAAACGGGGCAAAAATCCGCTTGTCGCCGTGATAGGGGCGGGCGCGCCCTATGGAATATTTAAGGACCGTGCCTATGGCATTAGCCGCCAGAAAGGATTCGGCAGCCAGAAAGGCGGTATCTTTAAGCTTGTCGTCCTTAAAAAGATACCCGGCGCCGGCGACTCCGCCCAGCAAAGCCAGATCGTAAGCGCCATTCCCTATTTTCTCCACATTGTCGGAGAGGTTTACCACAGTGCGCGATTTATTTTTCTGAGCCAAAGCCAGCAGTTGCCGGTCATAGGAATAAAGAAGAACCCCCGTGCCTATAAGACCCGCCGTAAGATAAACGCTGGACCGTTCGCGCATACACGCCGGCAGTCCGCGCAGATGACCCAGGTCCTTCGCGGCGTTCGTTACAGGATCGCCCACATAGGCGAAAGAAAAGGAGGGCGAACAAAGCGACAGGATCAGAATAAGGAGCCGCTTTTTTGCAAAAACATCCATATACCGGATATTATAGCTGTTTGACGCGCCGCGATGAAATGTTGTAGAACAACGTTTCATCGTACTTGCATAAGGGCCGTATCGGGGCCTAGGAACCTGTCCGACATAAGGTTTTTAAGGCGAAATTGACGGTTTTGAGGCCGAACCGAAGTTGCGCGAAACGCGCAGGCTCCAATGAACCTTTAAATTTCGCGCAACAAAGGTGCAGGCAAAATTTTTCAATGAACCGCCACCAATATCCACGCGGGAGCATGTCCGGGTTCCTCCCAGCCTCTTTACCGGCGCCGGCCGCGGCAATTCTTTTCGCGTTCATCTTCACGGCGCCCGCGGCGGTTTTAGCCGGGGAGCCTTACGCACCCTCCGACGGGCAGAGGAACTACCATCTCGGCGCGAGCGCGCAGGCGCTTGTCGCCCTGAGGCTGATCGTGGACAAAAAATTCATGATCGACGCCAACGGCCGCTCTTATTATCTCAGCGGCATCAGTTCCCCCAATTCGCATAGTTCGGAGAGGATAGACCGGGGAGACATTTCGTTCACCGTGCTTCTCCACGGCCCTCACGCCGTCGGCCTGCAATATGTCCAGACCCGCCGGGCCTCCCGTTTCCCCGAAGCGGCCTCAAGCCGCCAGACCGTCAGCCTTGCCAGCTTCGCCTATACGCTCGTGTTCGACCCGCATTTCGGCGCGGTGGAATGGCGCGACGGCATGGATACCGGCGGCCGGTAAAGGGTTTACCGTGAAGATATACGACACACGACCGCAGGCGGTTTTCATCCCAGGAGCGCCGCGCGCACCTAAAAAAAAACCGGCCCCCGCTAAGGGACCGGTTAAAACTTCCGTTATGAAATTTTAGAGGCTGGTTTACCAGCGATTACCGCCGCCGCGATTACCGCCGCCGGAACCGCCGCGATTACCGCCGCCCGACCGGCCGCCGAAACCGCCGCGGGAGCCGCCGTCGCGGGCTTCCATCGGCCTGGCTTCGTTGACGGTCAGCTTGCGGCCTTCCATGTCGGAGCCGTTAAGCTTCTCGATGGCGGCCATCGCTTCCTCGTCATTGGACATTTCCACGAAGCCGAAGCCCCTGGACTGGCCGCTGAATTTATCGGTGATGACTTTAGCGCTGGTGACCGAGCCGTGCGCCGCGAAAACCGCGCTCAGCTGCTCGTCATTGGCTGAAAAAGGCAGACCGCCCACATATATTCTCTTGCTCATTGTGTTGTATCCTCCTAGCATTTCAAACAAACCGTAAAACCCATTCGCTCTGCGCGCCCTTACCGAAATTGCTAGGTCAGATAGCGCAACCAAATTCGATTTCCGGAATGCTGTTATATATAGTATGACATAACCCCGTGGAAAATGCAAGCAAAAAAACCGGCCCCCGTTCCGACGAACACGGGAGCCGGTGAAAAACTCCGGTCGGGAAATTTTTAAGACGGTTTACCAGCGGTTAAAACCGCCGCCTGAACCGCCCCGGCCGCCGCCGGCCCCGGTGCGGGCCTCCATCGGCCGTGCTTCGTTGACGGTCAGCTTGCGGCCTTCCATGTCGGAGCCGTTAAGCTTCTCGATGGCGGTCGTCGCTTCCTCGTCATTGGACATTTCCACGAAGCCGAAGCCCCTGGACTGGCCGCTGAATTTGTCGGTGATGACTTTAGCGCTGGTGACCGAGCCGTACGCCGAGAAAACCGCGCTCAGCTGCGTATCGTTAGCCGAAAAAGGCAGACCGCCCACATATATTCTCTTGCTCATTAGTGTTATCTCCTCCTAGAAACAAACCTTCAAACCCCATTCGTTCTGCGCGTGCTTACCGAGTTGCCAGGTCAGATAGCGCAACCAAATTTCGATTTTTTAGGAATGTATTGCTGATAATATAACATATGCATCCGCGGCTATTCAATAAAATATTACAAGATAACACTTTATTTCCCTATGTCCTCGTTCCAGAGCCCGGGTTTTTCTTTTATAAACTCCGACATCAATGCGCGGCATTCAGGGAGGTCCAGGTTTATCATCCTTACGAATTTCTTGGCGTAGCGCTCCGGACCTTTAAATGTACGATTCTCGCCTATAACCACCACAGGGATCTTATAAAGCAGGATCGCCCCGGCGCACATCGGGCAGGGCGAGAGCGTGGAATAAATAACGCACTCCGCGTAATCGGCGGCCTTCAGCCGGCCCGCGTTTTCAAGGCAGTCCATCTCGGCGTGAAGTATGGCCGATTTCTTCTGCACGCGCCGGTTATGCCCCCTGCCTATGATCGCGCCCCCCTTAACCAGCACCGAACCGATAGGGATGCCGCCCTCTTTAAGCCCTTTGCGGGCCTCCTTAAGGGCTTCCTCCATGAATTTAAGATGGTCTTTTTTGGTCATATCAAGGCGACGGCCTGCACGGCGGCGGTCAAGCCGCTGATTTATTCTCCCAGCAGCCCCTTCTTAAGATCCTTATCCGCGGGAATGCCGCCCAGCCAGCACCTGAACAGGGCGTCGGCAAAATCCTTTCCCTCTATTTGCCCCGACGCCTTTCCGTTGGATTCCACGCTCAGTCCCCTGGCGGGTTCATAAAAAAAAGAAAGTTTGTCGCCTTTTTTCAGATCGGGAATAAGTTTGCGGAATTTTTCCACCCGCTCCTTAAGCGCCGGCAGCTGCTCCTTTGAATTTTTTTCAAATCCTTCGCTTATAGCGCCGGCCACCGTCCCCCCGTCGACATTGCGCAGAAAGACAAGCTCCATCAGCTTATTCTGCTCCGACGCGATCAGCGCGGCCGCATCTTTTGAGGGCTTTTCCACATACAACCCCCCCACATAGACTTTGAAAACTATCCTTGTCCTGAGACCCATTCCGTTAAGGGCCAGGACCTTCCCTTCCCTGGCGACCTGCACGGGCAGGGTCACGCCTTTAAGCGTCCGGCCTTCCTGGGCCCAGGCAAACGCGGGGCCTAAAATGACCGCCAAAGCGAAGATGTACGACTTTTTCATAATTTCACCTCTTCCCGATTTTTTGATACCATTACTATTATAGGAAATAGGACGCTTCCGTGAAAAAAAGAACACTGCTGTTTTCCGTCCTTACGCTTATGACAACGCAAACCCAGGCCCAAAAACAACAACCCGCTTCCTGCAAGGCCCGGTCGGTTTCAGCCGTCCATCTGATGCCGGGCGACTTCCTGGGAGCGGAGCTTGATAATTTTGAGACGGCGGACCTGCCGTACGGAGTACTTAAAACCGTAAAAGACAGTTCTAAAACCGTCACCGCCACGCTGATCTCCGCGCCGCTTAAAACGGCCTTTCCCTTCACCCAGGCCCTCGCGGGCGCCAACGCCTCCCTGGGCCCGGAGGACCGGCTTGAACTGTCCTTGCAGGTGAAGGATGAACGGGGCTGGAGCCCGTGGTTCGAGTTCGGCGGCCTCGGCGCGGGCGGGACGGCCAGCGTCAAAGGCCAGCAGAACGCCTTCGGCCGCATGGAAACCGACATCCTGAAGCTTGCCGGGGCCTCCCGCTATCTGCGCTACCGCGTGACGCTTAAAACCGCGCCCGGTTCCGTGGCGGTATTGCGACTTGCCTCCGTCACCTACACCGACACCGCCGCGCCCTACGACGAAGCGTGCGCCCTTAAAAAGCCGGCCGCTTTCAAACCCGTGAAACTGGAAGTCCCGGCGTGCTCGCAGATGGCGCAGCAGGTGAATTACTCCAAAGATATATGCAGCCCCGCCTCGGTGGCGATGGTCCTCAACCACTTCGGGCTGGAGACGCGGGTGCTGGACGCGGCGGCCGGCGTGCTGGATGCCGCGGAAAATATTTACGGAAACTGGACCTTTAACACCATGTACGCCGGAACCAGGGGCCTTTACGCCTGGCCGGCGCGCTTCGATTCGCTGGAGGACGCGCGCGCCTACCTGGCCGCCGGCCTCCCGCTGATAGCCAGCGTAACCTTCGGCCCGGACGAATTAAAAAGGTCCCCTATCAAAAAAACGACCGGACATCTGCTGGTGATAAAAGGTTTTACCGCCAAAGGCGACATCCTGGCCAACGATCCGGCCGCCGCGGAAGAAAAAACCGTGGAACGAGTCTACGACCGCAAAGAATTCGCCGGGGCGTGGCTGAAGAACAAGTTGGGAACGGCCTATGTCCTGGCCCCGCTTGAGCGCCTACCCCTCACGGCCAGGCTTCCGCTTGCGGAACTTTTCTCCACGCCTCCGGCCTCCGAAAACGACAAGGGCAGGCTTATTGAGAGCCAGATCCTGCCGTTCGAAAGCGTGAAGTATAAGAGCTCGCGCGGCGCGTGGCTGGAAACGGAAGCTTTGGAACAAACCCGCAAAGAAAAACGGAACGATAAAAATTTCACACCCTACCCCGGCTGGATAGCGGCCGAACTGGCCGCTTTCCGGCCTCCGGCGGCGCCGGACGCCGTGGTCAGGACAAAAAAAGCGGCGCTGGAAGACGGCCCCGCCGCGGAACTTTCCATCGGTTCGCGGGTCAGGATCCTCGGCTGGGAAAAAAAAGTTTTCGCGCGGGTGCTTCTGCCGGGGGGAGGCACGGCGCTCATAAACAAAAACGACCTTAACCTCCTGCCCGTTAAGGCAGGGCCAGCAGGCCTGCGCAAAGCGATCCTGGAAACGGCCCGTCAATTCCTGGGCGACAAATATTACTGGGGCGGCCGTTCCGGCTACGGCATCGACTGCTCCGGCCTGGCGAACATCTCCTACCGCGTCTGGGGGATCGACCTGCCCCGCAACGCCTGCGACCAGCAGTTCTACGGCCGCGCTGCGGCGCGCGAGGACCTTAAACCCGCCGACCTCATCTGCTCCACGGAGAAGGACAATCACGACAACACCAACCATGTGATGCTGTACGCGGGCGGCGGGAAGCTCCTGGAAGCCACCCAGGAAACCGGCTCCGTGCGCGAAGTCACCTTCAAAGAGAAATTCGGGCTGGAGTTCACGAAGATCAAGAACGGCCAGGTAGTAAACGGCAAAAAGATCTATTTTAGAGCGGTTATTAAATAGGGACAGCGGCCATTTATAAACGGCCGCTGTCTTATTTAAGGATTTCGTTCACTTTACTCAGAAGGGCGTCGGCGGTCACCGGTTTCTGCAGGAACTGCGTGCCCGGCGCCAGCCCCGTGTTTATAAGGCCCGTATCGTCGGTGTATCCGGAAGTGCAGATAACCTTGATGTGCGGGTATGCCTTTTTCACATTCCCCGCCAGCTCCATTCCCCCCATCTTAGGCATGATAAGGTCCGTGATCAGAAGCTGTATCTCCTCTCCGCGTTCGAGGCAGGCTTTAAGCGCCTCGTCTCCGTTGCAGGTCGCGAGCACTTGATAGCCGTTCCCCTCAAGGATCCTGGCCATTACATTACGGACCTGGTCTTCATCCTCCGCCAGCAGGATCAAAGCCGTCCCGCGCGGAGTTTCCGCGCGCGGAGCTTCTTTATGCGTCTCCTCGACCGCGGAATCCACGGACGGAAGATATATCCTGGCGGTAGTTCCGCGGCCCGGCTCGCTGTCCACGAAGATATACCCGTTGGATTGTTTTACTATGCCGTAGGCGGTGGAAAGGCCCAGGCCGGTGCCTTTCCCGGGTCTTTTTGTGGTAAAAAACGGCTCAAAAATGTGCGAAAGCGTGTCTTTATCCATGCCGTCGCCGGTGTCGGAGATCCGTATCTGCGCGTAGTCGCCGGGTTTTATAATAACCGGGCCGTCGTTTGTCCGGGCGCCAAGCCGGACATTGTGCGTCTCGATCGTTATCGTTCCGCCTTCCGGCATCGCGTCCCTTGAATTGATGAGAATATTGAGCACCACCTGTTCGATCTGATACGAGTCGGCTTTTACATTTTTAAGGACCGGATCCGGTAAAAAATTCAGTTCGTAGTTCTCCCCTATCAGCCTGCGCATTATTTTTTCCACATTTACGATGATCGTGTTCAGGTTCAAGATCCTCGGCGTCAAGATCTGGCGGCGGCTGAAAGCCAGAAGATGCCGGGTAAGCCCCGCCGCGCGTTCAGCCGCGCTGCGCATCTCATTAAGGTCGGAGTTCCGCGCGTCATCCGGCGCCAGGCTTTTTTGCAGCAGCCCTACATAACCCAGGATCGCGGACAAAATGTTGTTAAAATCGTGCGCTATCCCCCCGGCCAGGCGGCCTACGGCATCCATCTTTTGCGCATGGCGCAGTTGGGCTTCGCTCTCGGAAAGCTGCGCTTCGGCCCGTCTCAGGCTGGTGATGTTCACAAAACTCATCAGAACATGTTCGCGCCCGCCGAACGCCACGGGGGTGCTGTTGGCGATGATATTGAGCGCGTCTCCGCCGCTTGTCGCCAGCGTGCCTTCAAAATTGTCGATCGCGCCGCCGGAATACGACGGGAGGCCGTCCTTCAGGCTCCCGGTCTTGATATATTTGTCGTATGCCGAACCTATGACGCGCTCTTTGGGAAGGCCTATCAAGTTGACCGCCACCAGGTTGGCGTCCGTTATTTCGCGGGTCGCGGAGTCTACGGTAAGAATGCCTGTTTGCACCGTTTCCAGGATCGTGTTCAGCCGTTCCTCGTTCTCCTGCAGCCGCTCCTCCGCCTGCCTGCGCGCGGTGACATCGCGCAAGACTCCCAGAATGGCCGTCTTCCCGCCCATGTAAACCGGCACGACCGTGATCTCCGTGTATATGTACTTGGCGGATTTTGTGAGGATGCGCACCGAGACGACAGGCACCGCCTCTCCGGACATCCCCTTGCGGAATATTTCCTGCGCCAGGGAAAGGTCATCGGGGTGGATAAGCGGCCCGAACGGTTTCCCTGTCAGTTCGTCCGGCCGCCAGCCGGAGATCTGCGCGCAGGAGGGACTGATGGAGGAGATCGTCCCATCTGATTCGATGGTGTAGATAATATCGTTGACGCTCTCGAAGATGGTGCGATAACGTTCCTCGCTGTCCACCAGCGCGTCTTCGATATAGCGTATGCGGCGGATGATCTTAAGCGAAAAAAAGGTCCCGAGAGCGGCGAACAAAAACGAGATAAAATAGATCACCTTTTGGGAGATGTCGTTCACCCGGCGCGACGCGGACGCCAACACGAAGGAGAACTGGTCTTCTTCTTTTGCCAGCCTGCGGTTTATGGTTTTCAGCCTGGAATTGATCGCGCGCATGTTTTTCTGGCCGGCGCCCCCGGACGAGATCTCCCTATGCATCGCCTCCGCGATCTCCATCAATTCTTCCATCACGCTGTCGCCGTAGTTCCAGAGCGTGATCACTTCGGACATATATTCCGAACGCTGGAACCTGCGAAAAAAACGGATAGCGGGTTCGACATCGTCCGGGTGATTGCGTCCCTGGAGGAACCCCTCACGGACGGCATTAAAGTCCGGCAACGCTTTTTGCAGCTCCATGCGCGCCTTTTTATCTCCGAGCTGCACCTGGATCATGCGCAGATATTCCTGATAGTCCGCCTCGTCATGCGAGACGGAGTAATGCTCCAGCGCGGAGACCGCGTCTTTTTGAGCCTTGGCCCACAGCCCTTCTCCTCCCACATAAGAGCGGATGGCGGCGGAGGTGTCCATCTGAAAACGGAAAACCATCATCAGGGTGAGAATAAGGCCGACAAAGACGCCGACTATCAGATAAACTTTTTTAACTACGGTTATGTGTGACATTTTTCCTAGATGTTGGTGATGTCCTGGAAGATCACGCCGGCGCCGCTTACTTTTCCGTCCACGCCTTTGATGTTTATGGAGCTGTAACCGATCACTTTGACCTTGCCGTTGATGGAACATTTGAATTCCTGGCGGCGTACGGTCCTGCCCTGTTTTAGGACATCGCCTATGGCGCCGACTATGTCCGGGGAAAGCTGGAAAATTGAAATAATGTTCTTATCAAGATATTCCTCCCCCACTTCGAATATTTCCCGGGCTTTGGGGTTGAAAAAAATGATCTTTCCGTCCATATCCGCGCCGATGAACCCGCCGGAAAGGTTGTTGATGGTGCTCTCCCCTTTAAGGTTCAGCTGCCTGACGGTAGTCTCCAGGCGGCTTATGTAGATATCGCGGGCCGCGCAATAAACGATCATGGCGGCGAGTTCCAGGTCCGCGGCAAGGAACGCTCCTTCTGCGGGGTTGAGGAATTCCACCACGCCTAAAAGCTTTCCACCGGAAACGGCGGGGACGGCCAGGACGCTCTTGGTCTTGAAACGGGTGCTGTGGTCGACTTTCCCGGTGAAACGCGGGTCGGTCTCGGCATCGTTGACCAGGATAGGCTTGCGGTTTTCCGCGCACCAGCCTGCTATGCCCTGGTAACCGAAGCTGACACCCGTCAGGTCCGCGCCCACCGGACCGATGCTTTTTCTGAAGGTAAGCGTCCGTTTGGCTTCGTCCGCTTCGAAATAAGTGGCGGCGTGGCAACCGATCACCGAAGAGGTCTTCCTGATCAGATGGTCCCAAAGCTCGTCCTCGGTTTTGGCCTGGCCGGAAGAAAAATCCTCAAAAAGGGCGTACAGCAGGGCAAAATGGTCGCGGCTCATTTTTTCACCTTCCTGGAGGAACTTTTGGTTTTCACCCGCCGCTTATTGCCGAAAGGGGCGGAGCTTGTCCCGTCCTGGGCCCCAGGTCCGGACCCTGAACTTATGCCGGGGCCGCCGGGCGTCCGTCTCGCGGCCGAAAGGGCGGGGAGAGGTTTGCCCCGCCTTCCGACCGCGCGCTTTTTTAAAAGGGACGGGGCGGGGTTCACCTTAAAGAAGTCAAGCACCCCGGCGGCTATCGTGTCGGCCAGTTTTTCCTGGAAAGCCGGGGTATTAAGAAGCTCTTCCTGCTCCGGCAGGATTAGATAAGCGCTTTCCACCAGTACGGCGGGCATAGAGGTCATGCGGGCGACGGCATAATCGCCGAAACGCAGGCCCTCGTCCGGCAACGGGATCGCCCTGAGATAAGCGCGGTGAATGGCGCGGGCCAGGCCGTAACTGTGGCGCTGGTAATGGTACACCGAAAACCCCCTGGGCTGGGAGAACGGGTCTTCCCCGTCGCCGACGGCGTTGTTGTGAAGGCTGATATAAATATCCCCGCCGCACTCTTTGGCGATACGCGGCCTGTCGGCCAGCGGCACATTCTCGTCGCCGTACCGTGTCATAAAAACCGTGGCTCCCAGATTCGACAGGGTGTCCTTTAATTTATCGGCCGTGACGCGGTTGACCTGGTATTCAAATGTCCCCATGGGGCCTATGGCGCCGTCGTACGGCGGGACCTGTTTGGGAGAATGTCCCGGGTCGACCACCACCCGCAGCCCCGCCAACGGCCTGGGCCAGAGCCCCTGCACCGACGGCATCCTTTTAAGGTCGATGTTCAGGGCCCGCGTGCCGGGATAGACGTCATAACCGCCTAGTTCCGCGCCCGGAGCGAATTCGAAGTCCACGGCGACGGTGTTTTCCGCCAGTTGCGAAAACCGCGCCTGGCTCACGAAGGTATCCGAAGAATCGTAAATAACGGTGTTGGTATGCTGCTTGGTGTAATAAAGCGTGAGGCGCAGGGAATTTTCCCGCTCTTCGGCGGTATAGGCCGCGGGGTACGGCATGTAAATGGAGGCCGTTGCGCCGAAATCGGTTTTTTTCAGCCGGATGGCGCCGGTCTCGTTCTGCGGCGGAAAAGCCGTGTCGGCTGAGACCGCTATTTTGGAATCGTCGACCCAGCCCGTCTCGGAAGACGACAGGCGGACGCGCCTGCTGGCCCCCGTCCGGCCGTCGGAAACCAGCCTGACGCCTTTTGGAAGGAACATCATATAGCCGGAATCCACGCCGTTGCGCAGGATCACGCTGTCCGTGGAGGTCTCGACAATGACCGGCCGCCGCAGGACGCTGACGCGGCCGCCGGAAACCGCTGACGCGCCGGCCCCGAAAAGCCCCGTTTTAAATTTCACGCTGAGCCGCGCGCCGTCGGCCGCGTCGGAATCTTTCACGCGGTAAACGCCGAAATAACGGCCGGAACCTTTGGGCAGCTCGGTCATTTCAATATTTTCAGCCATATTCTTAATGGTAAACACGGCCGTACGGCCCGGAGTGCCGGAGGCTTGCACATTGACATAGTCTCCAGGAGAGAGATC
This sequence comes from Elusimicrobiales bacterium, assembly GCA_041665305.1. Classification (GTDB taxonomy): domain Bacteria; phylum Elusimicrobiota; class Elusimicrobia; order Elusimicrobiales; family UBA9959; genus YA12-FULL-51-18. The sequence continues at coordinate 17,385 of JBAYJD010000025.1, read as the reverse complement.
GAGGTCCGAAGACGGGGAGAGCAGTTCAAGCCGCGGACTTCGCGCGGCGGTACCTGACTGGGAGCTTTGTCTTATCTTTATCTTCCGGAAGTAGGTCACCGTGGTATCGTCCAAGAGTTCGCATTTAAAAACGAACTCCCCCTCGCTGACCGGCAAGTAGGCGATGAAAGCGCCGTTCCTGTAAACTGACACCTTCGTTCCGTTGATATAGAAAGGCGCGGTGGAAGGCGTTATATTGCCGAAAATAAAGGTGTTTTTAACGGACGGCGCCAGGGCGCCCTCCGCGGGGTACACGATCCTTATCTCCCCGGCCCGGGCCGCGGCGAAACAGGAGAAGACAGGGAGGATCAGGAAAAAGGAGCGGAATTTCATAGAATTATACCTATGGGACACGGTGATTTAAAGAAAGCGAAATATTAATTCAATACCCGCGGTGTATCCTTGTATTATAATATATTTGCGTATATGAGAAACTTAGGCCCGCTCTCCCTGATGATCCTTCTGCCCGCCCTGTCCGCGGCGTCCGATGTCGCCGTCCTAAAGCCCGGCGCGAGGGCCAACGCCATGGGCACGGCATTCTCAAGTGTGGCGAATGATCCCTACGCGATTTTTTACAACCCCGCCGGCCTTATGAACCTCAACGCTCTTGATGTGCGCGCCGGCCTGGGCCGCAGATTTTTCCCCCAGGCTCCTGCGGGCGAGGCTTCCCTGGCATACACCCGCCCCGTGCCTAACACGGACCTCATCGCGGGGCTGGGGTACTACGCCGTCCGCCAGGCCCGGACCTGGAGCATGGGCGAGCTTGCCGCGGGCGTGGGCGGCCGTTTCACCTTTAAGTACCTACAGCACCCGGTGCTTTACGGCTACTCCGCCAAGCTCCTCAGCCTGCGCGACCCCAAAAGCGGCCATCTGGGTCTGGGCGCGGACGGAGGACTGCTGTTCGCCTCCAACATGGGCCTGACCACCGCGCTGGTGCTCTCCGATCTCTATCTGGGCCTCGGCCGCTCCCTGACTACCTTCACCATCGGCAATTCCTACCGCCTGCATGACACCCTTTTTGCGGTGGACCTTAAGGTGCGCGCCTCATATTCGGAAGTATTTTACGGCCTGGAGCACAACTTCTTCAACAGCCTGCTGCAGGCGCGCGCGGGAAAAGGCGTGGCGCTCAACGGGCCGGATTACCTGGTCCTGGGGCTGGGCTTTAACGCCGCGCCCTGGATCATAGATTTCGCCACCTCGATACCCTGGAAGGGTTTCGACCGGAGCGCCGGACTTTACGAAGTGAATGTCGGCTACCGTTTCGGCGCGCCCACCTTCACGGAGCGGTTCGTGGGAGAGGGAGTGGCGAAAGCCGGGGCGCTTAAAACCCAGATAGACGACCTGCGCGCCCAGAAAGCGGGTATTGAGAACGCCATCGCCACTTCCCAGGCCAACAAAGGCATAATGGAAACCGACCTGACTATGATGCAGTCCCGCATCCGCGACATGACGGCCAGGCTCAGGGACCTGGAATTGCAGATCATAGCGGCCGAGCACAGGAAGGAAAACCCCAAACCTGTAAAGGCCGCCGCGGTCCTTCCAAAACCGGAGAAATGGCCCAAGTTCCACAAGGTAATGCCGGGCGACACTCTGCGCTCCATAGCCTCCAGGTATTACGGCAACCCCAGCCTGTGGGAGCGCATTTACGAAGCCAACCAGAAATTTATATCAAGAGGCCTCCCGGTCGAAGGCGCGACCCTGGAGATCCCGGCGCCGCCGGTGGAAGGGAAGTAACTCGTCGCTTTTATGCCCAATACCGTACAGATCGTTGTGGAGCCGCAAAAAGAGCGCCTTATACTTGAAAGCGTTTTCAAGAACCTTGGCGCCGACGCCGTGTTCTCGCGGGACCTGAACGACGCCCTGGCGGTTTTTGAAAGGACCCGGCCGCGCGCGGTGTTCATAACCGAAGGCTCCGAGCCGCCGCCGGAGATACAAATACGGGAGCTGCTGCGGGTCGCCCCCTTCCTCCCGCTGATAGTGCTCCTGAAAAGGCGCGATTCTTCAAGGGCCGTCGAATACATGAAACTCGGCGCCTTCGATTGCGCCCAGAGCCCCTGGACGGAAGAAGAGATCCGCCCCCTTTACAAAAAAGCCCTCAATATAAGCGGCACCACCCTGCGGCTGGACACGGGAGACCCGTTCAGAAAATGGAAAATAGTCCTGCTCCTGGCCGGCCTCGCCATGACGCTCATCTTCGGATTTATTTCCGGCTGGTTATACAGCTTCAAGAAATACAATAAGGCGGCGCCCCCCCCTTCCATGACGGAACTTCCTTACGCGCACCCGTCAGGCCTCGCCTTTGAAAAAGACCGGGTGCTGGTCAGCGACTGGTACACCCAGGCGATCTACAAGCACGACATTAACGATTTCAAGATAGCGGGCATAGCGTCCTTTCCCGACTCCGTGCCCGTGGGCCTGGCGGACGGCGCCGACGCCGTCTGGCTGGCGGCCGCGGACGGCGAGATCGAGCGCAGGATGAAGAACGATAAATTCACGCTGCTTTCCAAAACCACTCCCGGGCCGAAGCCCCCGACCGGCGCCTGCTACGACGGACTTTACATCTGGCTGGTTTACGCGCAGGACAACCTCATCTCCAAAAGGCTCGCCAACGACGGGCTGAGCGAATTAAGATCCTTCACCTATCCCGGCGGGACTCCGGCCGCGATAGCCTGCGATCCGCGCTTTTTATGGATCGCCGACGAAACCCAGAAATCGCTGGTTAAACTGTCCCCGGACGATCCCGAAACCATACTTTCCAGGACCGAAATACCGCAGTACGCCTCAAAATCGCTGAAAGTAACGGGGCTGGGGTCGAAGGACGGCAGGATCTGGTTCACCGCCGAGGACAAAGGCAAAGGCTGGCTGTTCAATCTCCCCGAACCGAAATAAAGCCTAATAAATGAAAAAAGAACACATCGGCAATGTGCGGGGCAACGAATACATTCCGGTTTCCATACGGATCTCCATGGAGGAAGCGCCGTACTGGGGACGCATCCTGGCCATAAGCCCGGACGAGCTGGAACTCCTGTCCAAATTTGAATTTAAGAAAGGCCGGACGCTCTCCGTGGGGTTTGAACTTGACAAAGAAAAGCTGGAAGATATCCGCGGCGCGGTCACAGCGATCCTTCGCGAACCCAGCGGCTACTTCCAGTATTTCATAAAGCTGTCCGACCACAACCAGCAAAAAAACCTCCTAAACAAACTCCTCAACCTTACCCGGGGACAGTATATTTAATTCTGAATTAAATATACTGCCCCAAAATTCCTGAGTATAACCGCCATTCCTGCGCTTCCGCCACTTTTTTAATATTAAATTTTTCGACACTGTCTATTTCACCGAAATAAGCGGCTGGCACTATTATTACGGATGACGGGTTATCCGCAGCAACAGAGTATAATTCCTGTAGCGAATTGACCTGCTTCCACAAAACCCTGTCCCCATAAAACACCAAACCCTGGTTAAAGATATAACTCTTACCCTTGTAAAGCACAACTTTTGCTGCCTTCGGAGCAATATTGTCAAGACAGCGATAAAGCCCTAAGTACTTAGTGGGTCCGGAATCAGTACGCAAAGGAAGAATACAAAAAGCCAGTAACACCAGTGAAAAAGCGGCAATTAGCTGCGGCCGGGATCTTTCTTCGCGCAGAAAAGCGGACAGTTCCTGCGCGGACAAAGCTGCAAAAAAAGCCATAGGAATGAAAGCCGGTATAAGGTAGCGTATATAGAAGACTCTGCTTGATCCCAGCACGGCCAGCAATACCAGCAGGCAGGCCAGCATAAAGTATTTAAGCGTTGCTGGTTTATTTTCAGCGGGAGCGAGTTTTTTAATCAGGCCTATACCATGCAGTGTAAACGGCATCAAATAGAAAACGCTAAAGGATTTTATGAACGGTGTATAAAAAGCATTATGCTTTCCCGCTATACCACGGTTTATAATCGGGCCGATGGCTGATTGTGAATATAGAAAATTTGTTCCATTCACATAGTATTGCGGCAGTGCCCAGGCGGCTATAAGTGCAAACCCCGTAAACGCTCCCCAAAGCATCCACATATTAAATAGTCGCAGCGGCCTGCGTATAACGACATAATATACCGGTAGAACAACCAGGATATACAGTCCTTGCGCACCTTTAAAGTAATAGCCGATAGCGACGCTTATGCCGCAGAGGAGCAAGTAGCGGGGCTTATGATCATAGTCCGCTTTTACTGCGGCCCAAATACCTAGACACAGCGCAAACGCCGCCGGAATATCCAACATGGCGCGGCGGCAATACTTTACAAAAAATGTGCTTGAGCAAAGTATCAGCACAGTTAAGAAAGCGGTCTGCCTGTCCCAGGCGGTGCGTATGATCTTATAGCCCAGCACCAGCGTAAAAAAACCGGTTAAAGCCGCAGGGAAGCGCGCCCAGTAATCCGAAACAGAGAAAAATTTAAATGCCAAAGCCTCCATCCAAAAATAAAGCGGCGGCTTGAGAAAACTTATAAGTTGACCCTCGTGCATCGTGAACCAATCACCGGTAACCAATATAGATTTGGCTATTGCCGCGTGGGTGATGTCGTCCATCTCCGGCAATGGCATCTCGCCCAGTCTAAAGAAACAGAGCAATAGTAAACTGGCAAAAAAGGCTGCTTCACCGGAAAAGAATGAACGCCAGTCGCCACGCGGCGGAGTTTCGCTAGAATTTGCCATACTGTCTCTTAAAAATGCGCAGTTTCACCAAGCCACTTTTCTCCAGCGCAAACTGAGCGAGTATCAACAGCGTGTGCAAACCGTATTTCAGGCTGCGATAGAAATTTATCGAAGATGCTTCCTTAAAATACTTGGTCTCCACCGGAATGTCTCCTATCTTAAAACCAAAATAAGAAGCCTGCACCAAAAACTGCATATCGAAAGCAAAGTCGTCTGTATTGTCTTCCCAGGAAATGGTCTCAAGGACCTTGCGTGAATAGGCGCGCATGCCGCTATGCCATTCCCCGAGATTCTCACCGGTAACAATATTGCACAACACCGATAAGAAACGGTTGGAAAAGTATTTATAAAAAGGCATCCCACCAGTTAATGTCTCACGGCGAGTGCGTATGCGATTCCCCAGCATCATATCGCAGATATTATTGCCTATGACGCCGACCAGGTGCGGTATTACCTTAGGGTTGTACTGATAATCCGGGTGCAACATCACAACTATATCGGCACCGGCCTTAAGAGCTGCGCGGTAACAGGTTTTCTGGTTGCCGCCATAACCTTTATTGATTTGGTGTGGTATAGCGACAACACCGAAGTTGCGGGCCACTTGCACTGTGTTGTCCTTGGAACAGTCATCCCCAAGTATAATATTATTCCGGTATTCGACCGGGATATCGGTTAGGGTCTGCGGCAAAGTCTTTTCAGCATTGTAGGCCGGAAGAACTATGATTATTTTAGGCACTAAACCTCTCAAAGGCATATATCATGAGGAAAGGATTTCTTTCCCCCCAATACCATAGGCGCCGTATCATGGCCCATGATCTTCAGACTGCCAACCCCCTCTTACCGCAAGGCAACCTGCTGATGATTTTATCACTTAAACGACCACAAGTCAACCTTGTGTTCATCCTGTATATTATTTGCCGCGACCTCCTATTCTTCTAAAATTAAGCGATACTACAGCGGCGGCGGGTCCGGCGGAGGCTTGCATAATGCGCAGCGATATTCATTCGATTTTGGGCGACAGGATACGGGAAGAAAGAAAACGGGCGGGCCTGACCATAGAGCAACTGGCGGAGTTGGCCGGCATAAGCACAAGTTTTCTGGCCTATATAGAAACCAAGGGCAGGAAAGCCAGCATTGAAACGATTTACAAACTGGCGCAGGCTCTGCGGGTCGCGATGGGCGAGCTGTTCAGCGCCGTTCCCGGACCGCGAAAAGACGCGATGCATGACGCGGCTCTCGGTTTTGCCCAGTTGATACGCGATAGGCGGCCTGATGAGATACAAACCGTGATGGAAGTAGCCAAAGCAGCCTTGAAAGGCATGGCCCGCGCCAAAAAGAAATAGCCCCAAATTCGCATAAATCCGGCTAAAAAAAACTCTTTAGACTAACAGTCAGTACCTGAATTCCGTATCTCCCGATCTCTCCGGAAAAAATTTTTGCGGCAAAAATTTTTAAAATGATAGAATCGGGGGTATGAGCATCCTGCTGTTCACAACACTGGTCTTCACCGGGTCTTTCGGGGCGGGATTTCTGGGCTCGCTTACGGGCCTCGGCGGCGGCATAGTTATAATCCCCCTCCTTACAACGGTCTTCGGCATGGATATCCGCTACGCGATAGGGGCTTCGCTGGTGTCGGTAATAGCCACTTCGTCCGGGGCCGCCGCCGCTTATGTAAGGGAAGGTTTCAGCAATATCCGCATAGGGATGTTCCTGGAAATAGCCACTACGGCCGGAGCCCTTGCCGGGGCTTTCCTCGCGCTACGCATGCCCACGCCGGCTATAGCGCTTATTTTCGGCCTTATGCTCTTGCAATCCGCGTATGTTTCAAGCCGCCACAGGGACGAAAGCGCGGGGCAGGTTAAAGCCGACAGGCTTGCCTCCCTGCTTAGGCTGAACGGAACCTACCCTGCGCGCGAAGGGCCGGTCGCCTATAATGTCGCCTCCGTCCCGTATGGTTTCGGCCTGATGTTCATTGCCGGCGCGATCTCGGGACTGCTTGGAATAGGCTCCGGGGCGGTCAAGGTGCTGGCTATGGACAGGGCCATGCGCCTGCCGTTCAAGGTTTCCACCGCCACCAGCAATTTTATGATCGGCGTCACGGCCGCGGCAAGCGCGGGCATATATCTCAGGCGGGGCTACATCGACCCGGGGCTTACCATGCCGGTCATGCTCGGGGTGCTGCTCGGCTCTTCGATAGGGGCAAGACGGATGTTCAACGCGGAAACTAAAACACTCCGCATTGTCTTCGGGGGAATGATCTTCCTCCTGGCCCTCGAAATGATCTATACGGGCCTGAAAGGATTATTGGGATGAAAAATACGCCGCCGGGAACCATGGTCCATGATACGGAGGCCGTAATAGGCGCCCTGCTGCGGGCGGGAGTTATCGCGGCGGCCGCCGTGGTCGCTTTGGGCGGGGTCATATATCTTTTGCGCCACGGTTCCGCCGCGGCGGATTACAGGATATTCCACCGCCAGCCGCCGGAGTTTTCGGATGTGGGCGGCATAATCGGGCAGGTATTCTCAGGCCGGGGACGCGGAATGATACAGCTGGGACTGCTGATGCTTATAGCCACGCCGGTAGCCCGCGTGGCGTTTTCCGTCTTCGCTTTTGCCAGGCAGAAAGACCGTCTGTATGTCGCGATCACCCTGGCAGTCCTCTCCATCCTCATCTACAGCCTCCTGGGCCGGTAAGGCCGCAACGCAATGGCGAAAGAACAGCTCTGACCTTTCTGTTGTTATCAGGTTGCAGAAACCACCGGGCGGGCTAATTACGCTTTATCATAATTCCAGGGCGGGGATATGTTAAATATTGAATAAACGGCAGGTGAATAAACTGGAGTGGGCGCCGGGGGTGTGGGGCTGACGGGCCGTCGCGCAGGGTGAGGCTTACGCAAGCGCCGAACCCGAGCGGGAGCGCGTCCACGGTGTGGACGATAGCGTGCCCGGCAGACTCATACCCCCGGCACCCGCGAACTTACAGACCTGCCGTTTCCTTAAAGGTTTATGGGACAACCCTGATCCGTATCACGGCTGGTTGGCGAATAAAATACGGGCCTAGTCCAGGGCCGGAATGCCGTTGCGCGCGGCTTGTGAAGCCGGGCCTCGCGACGGCTTCTCGTTTATGACCATGGCCACGGCGAATGCCGCGACGGCAAGGAGCGAGGCGGCCATAAAAACCGACCTGTAGCCGTAAGCCGCCCATAAGATCCCCCCGAGCGCCGGCACCGACATGGAAACCGCGTGGTCCATGGTAACGCCCAGCGAAATGGTGGGGGCGATGTGGGATTTGTGCTCCACTATTTTATTCAGGTATGTGGTGCGCGCTATGCGGGTGGCGAACATCAGGTTATCCAGGATAAAAAGGATGTAAAGCAGCCATTTGTCCGCGGAAAGCGAGAAGCCCGCGCAGATCAGGACAAGGATCAAGGCGTCGGCGATGAACATGCGCCGCTCGCCGAATTTATCCACGACTATGCCGAAGGCCTGGCGGAAAACCACCCCGAAAAAAGCCGCCGCGAGCATCAGCGCCGCCATCACCGCCGGACTTACGCCGTAAACGGTGACCAGCACCCAGGGCGCGAAGGTCAGGAAGATCTGCTTTCGCGCGCCGAAGATAATATTTAAAAGGTAATAATATTTGTATTCCCTGCGGAAAATGAAGCGTTTGCCGCCCGGGGCCGCGTCGTCCGCGCCTGTCCTGACCCGGGCAAAGAGGTAAGCCGACGCCAGCGCGGCGGCCGCTCCTATAAAGAACGCGGCCTGATAAAGGCGCGGGCCGGCGGCTTTGGCCAGCAGCCAGATCACGCCGGCGCCGGCTATGGCGGCCAGGTTGGTCATGCCGCTTATCTGACCCAGCCTGCGCCCATGCCCGCCTTCTTTGGCCAGGCGCAGTCCCATGACGCTTTCCACGGTCATGAACAGGTGCCCGCCCATGCTCCACAAGAGCATCCACACCGTCATCGCGGCGACGGAGGGCGACAGGAAACCAAGGCCCAGAACGCCCACGGCGGACAACAGTCCCGTGATGACGGCCCAGGAACGGATCGGCAGGGCGGCCAGCAGGCCGGTAACGAAGATAAGCATGAACCCGGGGAACTCGCGCGGGAATTCCAGAAAGCCGCGCTCGCCGGCGGACAGACGGAAGCTGTCATTAAGGTAATTATTAAAAGTGGTGGAAAGGATCCCGGCGTTGATACCGAGAAAGAAGACCCCGGCGAGGAACGCCTTCAAAGCCGGATCGGTCCTGTTCCAGCGGTCAAGAAAGCTGCGCGTCATGCGGCTCCTTCCTTAAAGAGAGGAACCTATCCACCCGGCGGTCCATCAGGATATCCGACTTGCGCACGGCCCTGGCAAGGGACATACCCTCAAGGGACACGCAGCGGCTCAGCGCGACATAAGCCTGCCCATGGGCGAACATCCCGCGCCCGAAATCTATAACGGCCCGTTCAAAGGTCTTACCCTGGCTTTTATGAATAGTTATCGCCCAGGCGAGTTTAAGCGGATATTGCCTGAACACGCCGGCCGTCTCGGCTATGATCTTCCCGGAGGCCGGATCGTAATTATAATGGAACAATTCCCAGGCATGGGGCTTCACTTTCTCAAGGCCGCCGTCCGCAAGCCGCACCAGCACGACCTCGTCTATAGAACACCTGTCGCTTATGATATCCGCCACCGTCCCCATAGTGCCGTTCACCCAACGTCCGGCCGCGTCGTTGTTAAGGAACATTACCTGCGCGCCCTTTTTAAGAGCCAGTTCCGGATCGGCCGGGCAGGAGCCTTTTGAGAAGCGGCCCTCTATCCGGGCGCTGTAAACATATTCCCTGCCGTCCAAAGCATCAAGCCGCTGCGAGTTTATAACGGAAGCGGCCTGGTTGGTGGCGACCAGATTAACGGCGCCGGCCTCCGCCCCCGGTCCCACCCGCGTATTAAGCGCGGACAGCTCCAGCTCAGTGACGGAGTTGTTCCTGACGGCGTTAAGAAGCCCGACAAAGCCCGCGTCCCTCTGCCTGTAAACTTTTTCAAGCTCCACGAATTCAAGTTCCAGTTCGGCCATGACCCGCGCGTTAAAAAAATACGGACCGGCATAACGCGAAGAAAACAGTCCCGCTTCATTCGGGGGGACGATAGGCGGCAGCTGATACAGATCGCCGATAAAGATCATTTGTATGCCGCCGAAAGGGCTCGAAGGGACCGGCCCGTTAAGGCGCAGAAAGGCGTCTACGCAATCCAACAGGTCCGCCCTGACCATGGAAACTTCGTCTATAACGATGGCGTGCAGCTCCCTGTAGACAGCGGCGTTCCGGCCTCTCAGCTTTCTGACGCCCTCGGGAGCGATGTCCGGTCCGAACCTGAAAAAAGAGTGGATGGTTTCGCCCCCGACATTGAGCGCCGCCATACCGGTGGGGGCGAGGACCACGAGATTCTTGTGCGTATGCTCCCTGAAATATTGAAGCAGGGTGGACTTGCCGGTGCCGGCCTTGCCCGTGATAAAAACATTATGCGCGGTATCGTCCAGCAGGGCCAGCGCCGAACGGAACCGGCCGTTCATCTCTATTTCGGGAGCGATCTTAGGCATGAGGAAGATCTCATGATTATACCATTTACCTGAGAAAGCCGCTTTTTTCACCGGGAGGGATGAGAGAAGAGATCTCGATGACCCGACACAGACTGTCGTCCTTTATAGGCTTCTTTTTAGCGTCGCCCCAGGAATTCCTTATACTGAACGAAGTCCTCGCCCCGCCTTCCGGCGAAACCTCCGTCTGGTAACCGGTAAACACGACGCAATGCGAACTGAACCGCGATTCGTTCCAGAACATGCAGACGCCGACCGGGCGTCCGGCGTCCAGTTCGGCCGTGATGCTTGCCGCTATGCGTTCGGACCGCCGGCGGCAGCTTTCTCCGGGCCGGGTCGGCGACACGAATTCTGCGGCGGCCTGCGCGTAAAATCTTTCATAAGCGACCGTATAACCTTTAAAATCCCATCTGAACAGTTCCCGTTCCACGCGTTTATCGGAGGTATTCAAGCCGAAATACCCGATCAGTTCTTCGCGCAGCTCGTCGGACAATTGAAGCTGTCCCTGGGTGCCGAGGAAGACCCAATACCAGGGAAGCAGCTCCGAGATAAAGGCGGGCATCCGCTCCAGTTTTTTAACAAATTCGCCGTAATCAGGCCCGTCGGCCACGCCGTGAGCCAGCGCGAATTCCAGGTCGGTCGATACAAGACCGGCCCGCAACAGTTCGGGCAATCCGGAGATCATATTCTGCGGCATAGGCCGGCCTATCACCACGCGCCTTAAGAACAAGTCCGCTTCGGAATAGCGGATCTTCCTGCCGTATCTCCTGGCATAAGCAGCCTCAAGCACGGCCACCGAAGCAAAAGCGTGGCAGGTGCCTTCCGCGCCCTGATTGCGGTCCCCGTCCACGAACAACCCGGCGGAATCCACTTTCCGAACCAGTCCCCGCATTCTCCCGCCCGCCGCGGTTCCATCGGAGAACAAATAGTCAAGATTTACGCCGGTTCTCCCGGGCCCGGCCTCAGGTACGCGCGCCGGGGCTGGAAGCGGCGCGCTCTCATATACGGCCGCGGTTTCCAACTGGGCAATGGCTCCGGCAAAAAGAAATTCCATGCTCCCGCAAGCGAAAAGACACAGGCCGGCAGCCAGGGAAACCGCGGACATTGGTGGAATTCCAAGCCTCATGGCCAATAGTATAACAAGCGAAATTTCGTCCGGCAAGGGCAAAAGAACCCTGCCCCTGCATGGGCCATAGTGCCCATGATTTTGGGTCCATTACCCGCAACTTCAGGGGACCTTCGGCCCTCGCAATAGAACGGCGCGGCTGATAGGATTAATTGTAACTACGGGTCGTAACGGAATAAAGGAGAAGACCAAACATGAAAAAAGCATTATTTGCGGCGTTTTTTATCGCTTCCGCCGGAGCGGCGGCTATTGCGCAGGAACCTCAGGGGAATCCGGCAATGACGGCCACGGAGCGTACGGCATCTTATGACGAAACTTCCAACGGCGGCATAATCGACGCCGCGGTCGCAACCGTTATAGAGATCCGGCTGCCTGAAAATGCCAGCACAGGATACGCCTGGATCGCGGACGGCCTTGATACGGAGTATTTAAAGATCGTTTCCGAAGACTATGATCTTAACAAGGGCCTTCACATTTTCAAGGTCGAGTGCTTGAAATCAGGCAAAAAAGACCTGAAATTCAACTACCTCCGTCCGTGGGAAAATGCGAATACCGTAAACCCGATCAAAAAATTCCGCATGACGGTCGAAATAACGATATCCTAAACTACTTACGGCCTTTCAGAAGGGCGCCGGTTATTTCGGCCACATATTTGCCCTGGTATTCGGCCAGTTCAAGCTCGGCCGCCGAAGGCCGGCGGCTCCCGTCGCCGCCGGCGATGGTGGTCGCGCCGTAAGGGGAGCCTCCTGAGATCTCATCCATCTTCATCAGGCCCTTCCGGCTGTACGGCAGGCCGGCGATGATCATGCCGTGGTGAAGCAGCGTGGTATGGAAGCTGGTGATCGTGGTCTCCTGGCCGCCGTGTTGGGTGCCGGTGCTCACGAACACGCCGCCCACCTTTCCGATAAGCCCGCCCTTCATCCAAAGCGCCCCGGTGCCGTCCAGGAAATTGCGCATCTGGGCGGCCATGTTGCCGAAGCGCGTCGGCGTGCCGAAGATCACCGCGTCGGACCAGGCGAGGTCCTCCACGGCGGCGACCGGTATATGGGCGAATCCGGCCCTGGCGGCCTTCGCCCCGGCTTTTTCAAGGGCGGCGTCCGGGACGAGCTCCGCGACCTGCAAAAGCCTCACTTCGGCGCCCTCCGACCTGGCCCCCCGGGCTACGGCCTCCGCCATCGTGTAGATATGGCCGTACATGCTGTAGAATATCACGCTGATCTTCATAATTCCCCCTCCTAATCCGCTGTTATTTTATAAATTCTTGCGGCAAAGATTTATCATCACCGGAACTTTACCGGCAGGGAGACGATAAAAGCCGTTCCTCTGCCGCTTTCACTTTCCAGTTCGATGGTCCCGCCGTGTTTGTTGATGATCTCGTACACGAGCGACAGTCCCAGGCCCGTGCCCTTGCCCACTTCTTTGGTGGTGAAGAACGGTTCGAATATTTTCTTCTGGATCTCTCTCGGGATACCCGTGCCGGTATCCCGCACCTGGATCTCCAACTGCCCAGGGCGCAGGCCGGAAAGGGAAGTGCTGATGGTAAGCGTCCCGCCTTTGGGCATCGCGTCGATGGCGTTATTTGCCAGATTTATTATGACCTGCTGCAAATGGTTCTTGTTGGCCGTAATTTTCGGCAGCCCGGGCGCGGAGTGCACGGCCAGCTCGATATTGGAGGTCTTGGTCCTCGCCGAAATAAGCGCGATGCAGTCGCCTATCATGACATTGAGATCGGTCTCCTCCCTTTCTTCGCTGGAGGATTGCCGTGAAAAAACAAGCAGGCTCTGCACGAGGTGTTTGCACCTGACCGCTTCCCTCTCTATCGTCTTAAGCGGGGTCACCAGAGGGTCGCTTTCTTTCAGCCTTTTACAGACGCTCTGAGCGAAACCGAGAATGACCACGAGAGGATTGTTGATCTCATGCGCCACGCCGGCGGCAAGCTGGCCTACCGCCGACATTTTTTCGGACTGGATCATGGTGGCCTCCATCCTCTTTCGTTCGGTGACATCCCGGAACAGGCCAAGCACCACTTTCCTGCCTTTGATCTCAAGCGGGGTCCGCATGATCGCCACATCTTTCAGTTCTCCGGACCTGGTAAGGACCTGCGTTTCAACGATCGGCCCCGACGCGCCGGAGACGTCGCCGCCGAAAGCCCCGCCGGAGACACACGGCCCGCCCGCGCCCGAAGGATAGAGAGCCCTTTGATCCATGCCCACAAGCTCGGCTTTTTTCATGCCGACAAGTCTTGCGGCGGCGGAATTGGCGTCCAGCACGATCTCGGTCGCGGCGTCGGTAACGAAAACCGCGTCCCGCGCGCCTTCGAACAGGATCCGGTATTTTTCCTCCGCTTCCGTAAGCTCGACCTGCCGGGCCGAGAGCTTTTCGTTAGCCGCTTTCATCGCGATATTGCTGCGGTTGCGCTGGAACTCATACCACCAGACGGCGACACTGAGCCACATATAGGTCGCCGCGAACCTGCTGTAAAACTCCGCCGGATAGACATGCGGCACCATCCGGGAAGGTGAAAAGACCATCAGCGTCAGGGCTCCGATGCACATTATTACCGCCCAGATCATGCCCTCGGACGCTTCAAAAAGGAAAAAGGAGAACAACGGGAAAAGGTAGCCCCAGAGAGCCTTGGAGCCGTCCTCACCCGCGGACGCGACAAGGGACATGATCAGAACGCCGGCCCCGAAGATGTTAAAACGGAAGACAGGCCTCGGATCCTTAAGCCGGTACGCAAGCGGAGCGCCGACGATAAGCGAAAGCGCGTGAAAAAATATTATCCCGCTGAGCAAGTACCGGTGCGTAAGGATGTCGGTGATGCCGAAACACACCTCCAGCAGCGAGCCGCAGACGGCGAAAATGGCGAAATGGCCGCAGCGCAGGGAGTTCTCGCTTGTGGCCGCATACTCCCTGGAAAAAATCCTTAATCTGCCGATGGGTCCGTCCGGTGTAAAGCTGGTCACGCTACGCTCCGTTGCATTATTTCAGATCATCCGTCCTTCACAGGCCGCATGTAATATGGATAATATTATCAATTTTCGCCGCCATATTCACAACTATCGAGCGCCCCGGAGGTGCGACGGCGGGGCAGCCCGGCAGGAGCCTGCCGCGCTCCCGGTTTTGCCCTGTCCGGGCCTTCTTATCTATAATCAAAGGTGCATGAACATTTCCAGGTCCAGACTTGTGATGATCCTGATAGCGCTTTTCGGGTTGTGCGCCGGAAGCATAGCCTATATGAAATACAGGAGGTTTTCCTCCTATCTCATAGACCGGATAAATTCCCAGGCGGGCAGGAAACTGGGCCGCCAGGTGAAATTTAAAAGGATCTCTTTTGCGCCGCTGGAAGGCGTTGTAATAGACGGACCCTGCGTTTCGCGCGCGCCGGACTTCACAAAGGGCAATTTCTTCTGCGCGGAGCGCGCGGTGATCCGGCCGGAGCTGGCCCCGCTTATGAAGAACCGCCTGTATTTCGCGAGCGTCAAGCTTGAAAAACCTGTTATAAAGATCAGGGAAACCCGCGGCAAGTGGGATTTTGAAGATCTGCTGGCCCTGCTGCCTAAAACTTCAAAGGGCCTCTATTTGACCTGGAACGCGAAAACGCTGGCGATGAAAGACGCCTCCCTGGAAATAGATCTTGACTCGTCCGGCGACTCCATAGCCCTTGAGAACGCCGACATTTCGCTGCTGCACTACTCCGCCCTGGCGGGTAATTTCTCGCTGAAGATCAACGGCGCGGTCAAGACCGTCCTCAAAGGCCAGCTGGCCGCCGCGAACGCCGTATTTAAAACCGACCTCAATTTCGAATACGCGGGACTGACCTCCGCTTTCGGCGGGATGGAAATGACCGAGGCCGCCATGGGGGCCTCCACGCTGAAAAAAGCTTCGCTGAACTGGGAACTGTTCAACATCGACAGGCCCGCGCCTGAAAAGAACTATACGGCCGGATTTAAGGCGGAAGGCCTGTCCATCCCGGCCCAAAGCTGCGGCGCCGCGCAAGCGGTCAACAGCGCCATGGAGCTGCTCTCCGAGATCATGGGCAGAAAGGCGCCCCGGTGCGAAGACATAGAGCTGGACCTCCTGGCGCTGGATCTCGCGCTGAAAGACGGCGTCCTGCGCGTAAAACGCTTTGATCTGGACACTAATTTTCTGGACGCGGCCGGCAGATACGAGCTTAACGGCCCGGCCCGCACCGTGGATCTGGAATTCGCGGCCGCCTCGGGCGACAATAAACTGGCCCTTACGGCCAAAGGCCCGATGTCCGGGCCCGAAATACTTCCGGCCATGTCGGCGACCCTTAACCGCAAACTGACGGAGGTCATCAAAGGGATCAACGCCGCGTTATTAAGGCTTTTTCCGGTAGATAAAATGCCGTAAGACGACATTTTATCGTACCCGGCACGGGGTTTCATCCAACCCCGCGTCGGCATCTTCGGACTATCATGAGGAGAGAAAACCATGTCTAAAAAGGTACTTATCATAGGCTCCGGCCCCGCCGGCTACCCGGCGGCTTTACGCCTGAAGGAACTCGGCGCGGAGCCGACCATCGTGGAATCCTGGGATTTCGGCGGCACCTGCCTTAACCGGGGCTGCATTCCCTCAAAATCCCTCCTGGATGTCGGATACCGCGTCCATTCCCTGACGGTTCTGAAAGACCTGATGGCGGAAGGCAAAACCCTAGAGTTCGCTCCGGGAATGCTCTCCTGGGACAAAATTAAAGCCCGCCGCGCGGCCGCCGTATCAAAACTGCGGACCTCGCTGGAAAAACTTTTTCAGATGAAAAAAATAGAGGTCATACGCGGCAAAGCGGCGTTCACCGGCCCGAATGAGGCGGTCATAGCCACGGCCGCGGGTCCGGTCGTGAAAAGTTTTGATTACGCCGTCATAGCCTCCGGCACAAGACCGGGCTTTCCCCCGCCTTTTGACGCTTTCAAAGCCCAATTGACGGATTCCGACCGCGTTTTTGACCTGCCCAGACTGCCAGGGTCCGTCACAGTGGTGGGCGGCGGCGTGATCGGCCTTGAATTCGCCTGTTTTTTCAATTCAATGGGCGCGCAAGTCTCCATCGTAGAGGTCATGCCGGCCATCCTGCCAGGAGAGGATGAGGCAGTGGTCCGGACCCTTAAAACCTCGTTTGAGAAGCGCGGGATAAAATTTTATCTGGGGAAAAAGACCGCGGCGGTGGAGCTGGGCGGCGCAATGAAGACCCTGCTGCTGGACGACGGTTCGAGGATCTCGGCCGAAGAAGTGCTGGTGGGCGCGGGGCGTTTTGCGGACCTTTCGGAACTGGGCCTTGAAAAACTCGGCCTGGAGTGGGACCGGAAGGGGCTCAAGGTCGACGCCCGGATGCGCACCGTCCGTGAGCACATCTACGCCGCCGGAGACATCAACGGCCTCTCGCTGCTGGCGCATTCCGCCTCCAGACAGGGAGAAATAGCGGCTGAAAACATCATGGGCGCGCGGGACGCTTTTGACGCGGACATCGTCCCCAAATGTATTTACACCTGGCCGGAAGCGGGGACGGTAGGACTTAACAAGGCCCAGGCCGAAGCCAAAGGGCTCGCGGTCAAAACGGCGCGGGCTTATTTTCTGGGCATAGGCAAGGCCGTAACGCACGACGAGACGGAGGGGTTCGCCCAGCTGGTATACGACGCCTCCGACGAGACCATACTGGGCGCCCAGATAATCGGAGCCTCGGCGACCGAGCTTATCCATGTGCTGGCGGCGGCCGTCAAATTCAAATTAAAACGCCGCGACATGCGCGGACTCATTTACGCGCACCCCACCATGGCGGAGGTCATACACGAAGCGCTCTGCAAATAGGGCCCGGATCCTAGGAGCCTGTCCGACATAAGGAATTTTGGCTGCAATCGCCGTTTTTTGCCTGCACCTTTGTTGCGCGAAACTTACAGGTTCATTGGAGCCTGCGCGTTTCGCGCAACTTCGGTTCGGCCT
>JBAYJD010000024.1:0-43661 GCA_041665305.1 Elusimicrobiales bacterium | reverse complement strand
GGCCGAACCGAAGTTGCGCGAAACGCGCAGGCTCCAATGAACC
This sequence comes from Elusimicrobiales bacterium, assembly GCA_041665305.1. GTDB lineage: Bacteria > Elusimicrobiota > Elusimicrobia > Elusimicrobiales > UBA9959 > YA12-FULL-51-18. The sequence goes on along the minus strand of JBAYJD010000024.1, from coordinate 43,618 downwards.
TGTAAGTTTCGCGCAACAAAGGTGCAGGCAAAAAACGGCGATTGCAGCCAAAATTCCTTATGTCGGACAGGCTCCTAGAGCAATACGCGAAAATAAGCCTTGAAAACGGGGGATTTTTGCATTATACTATACCCGTATGTAAATCATCGTTTTATCAGGGCCCCCATATGGAGAACGAAACCCCGCCTGCCCCGCATCCGCCAAGAAGAACGGGGGTTTTTCTTTTAACGATCTTCTTCCTCTCCTGGCTGCCGGCCGTCCTGGGGGCGGAATCTTTGGAACTGACTACTTATTATCCAGCGCCTTACGCCGGTTACAACAATCTTCTGACCACCGGCGGGATGGTGGCGCCCGGCCTTAACACACTGCTCGCCCGCGACCACGGCAGGGTTGGCATCGGGACGCCTACGCCGCGGACCAAATTAAGCGTTATGGACACCATCGCCGGCCTGACTACCGGCATGGAATTCAGCAGCTTCTATGTGCCGGGAGTTGCGGCCGGAGGGATAATAAACGCATACGACGAGAACGGAGCGTCGGTGAGATCCCTGGTATTGCAATACAACGGCGGCCGGGTCGGCGTCGGACCCAACCTGGACCCGCAGGCCTCGCTGCATGTGGTGGGGACCTTTAAATTACAGGACGGAACAGAGGGTCTCAAAAGAGTCCTAACCTCCGACGCAAGCGGGAGCGCCCGCTGGACGGACCCCGGCGCCTCCATGCCGAATTGCAGCAATCGCCTCCTCCCGGAGAATTCAAACAACAAACCGTGCCTGGCGCCGCTGTACCGGTGTCCGCAGGCGATCAATGCCAATGGAGCCAGCCCTATAGGGGCGACAGGCGCCAGCGAATATTGCCAAGGCCAGATCCAGATGTCTCCGACATGCCAGGTATGGATTTCTTTTGCTGAGGGCTGGCCCCCCAATGTACAGGATTGGCCGTGCCCGCAGGTCGGAACTTTTCAGTTGTATTAACCTTCGATCTGAACCTGACAGGATATTTTATGAAAGCTCTACAGACCCTGATCCTGACGGTTTTTTTACTCTGCCTGCCGCACGGGTTCCTGGAGGCCGAATCTTTGACCATGACGACTTATTATCCCGCGCCTTACGCGGGCTATGCCGGGATCCTGACCACAGGCGGCACGGCGGCTCTCGGCGTTAACACGCTGCTTGTCCGTAACTTAGGGAAAGTAGGCATCGGGACAACGGCGCCGCGGACAAAATTGAGCGTTATGGACACGGTTGTCGGCTTGCATACGGGCCTGGAACTAAGCAGCTATTACCGGCCGGGCGTTGCGGCCGGCTCAGCTATAAACGCATACGATAACGGCGGCGCGGCCGTGAGGTCGCTTGTCTTGCAATCCAATGACGGCCCTGTCGGCATCGGGCCCAACCTGATCCCGCGGGCCTCGCTTCATGTGGTGGGCACTTTTAAATTACAAGACGGGACGCAGGCGGCAGGCAGGGTCCTGACCTCCGATGCCGGCGGGAGGGCCTCCTGGGCGCCTCCAACGACCCTACCGCCCTGCAACAATCCCGGCGCCCCGGAAGCTTCCAGCAACCGACCTTGTTTAGCGCCGATATACCGCTGCGGCCATGACATTTCCGCGTGGGGACGATACTTCGGAAGCGGAAGCACTTTGTCCTGTTACGATCAATTGCAGCCGTTCCCGACATGCACGGTATGGAATATCGACCCTGGTCAGGGGCCTATTCCAGCCGTACAGTCCTATCCTTGTACCTTGGTGGGATCTTACCCTTTTTATTGATATATGAGCGGGAACGGCATGGATCTTCTTATGAGAACTAAATGTGTTCTGGTCCTGACGGCTTTTTTACTCTCCTGGCGCCCGGAATTTCTGGAAGCCGAATCCTTAAACTTGACGACATATTACCCCGCGCCCTACGGCGGTTACATCAGCCTCCTGACCACCGGAGGGACTGTGGCGCCCGGAGTAAACACGGTGCTTGCCCGCGACTACGGCAGAGTCGGCATCGGGACGGCGGCGCCGCGGGCAAAATTAAGCGTCATGGACACGGTCAACGGCTTGAAGACGGGCCTGGAATTAAGCAGCTATCACCGGCCGGGCGTTGTGGCCGGCTCGATCATAAACGCCTATGACGACGGCGGCGGCGTGCGGTCGCTTGTGCTGCAATCCAACGGCGGCCGCTTAGGCATAGGGCCCAACCGGAACCCGCAGGCCTCCCTTCATGTGGTGGGCACCTTCAAGCTGCAGGACGGAACAGAGGCGGCAGGCAGGACCCTGACTTCCGATGCCAACGGAAGGGCCTCCTGGGCGGCTCTTACGACAGCAATGCCCAACTGCAACAATCCCGGCACCCCGGAAGCCTCCAGCAACAGACCTTGTCTGGCGCCGTTATACCGGTGCCCGACCATCACGACCGTAGGAGCAATAACGCCCTCTATGGGCTCCGGCGTTAATGAAAATTGCCACGGTCAATTGCATCTGCACTGGGGATGCGGGGTGATAATCACCATTGCCTCCTGGAATACGAACTTCCCGGCCGCTTATCCCTGCACATTCGTAGCGAGAACACCCTTGTATTGACTTTAATCTTATGAATCGATGGATCATTTTGACCGTTGTTGTTTTACTAGCCGCTGTGGCCGCTTTGCAGTTAATGAACCGGGGGAGCCTCGGCGTTCTTCCCACTGAAAGCGCAATGCCGCGGCCTGTTCCTGAAGGGGTGCCCCTGCCTGCCCACACAGACCTCCCGGTCCCCGCCGCCGCGCAGCTGCCCTCCGGCCCCTATACGCCCCCGTCCATCGTCGTATCGGTCAGTACGGAGCCGGAAATACGGCACGTGGAAAAACCTCCCGCACTCAGCAAGGAATACCTGAATCGGATAAAAAAGGAGCAGCAGCTCCAGCTAAAGCGCCAGGTGCAACAGATCAAGGATGTTTGGAAAAATCATAAAAAATAAAACGCCGGCAAAAATTTTTTAATCCACGCGTCAGCGGACGAGTTTGCGGTATTTGATGCGGTGCGGCGTTTCGGCCTCCGCGCCCAGACGGGCCCGGCGGTTCTCCTCGTACTCCGAAAAATTACCCTCGAACCACGCCACTTTGCTGTCGCCTTCAAAGGCCATGATATGAGTGGCGATCCTGTCAAGGAACCAGCGGTCGTGGCTGATGACCACGGCGCAGCCGCCGAAATTTTCCAGCGCTTCTTCCAGGGCGCGCATGGTATTCACATCCAGGTCGTTGGTCGGCTCGTCGAGGAGCAGGAGGTTGGACCCTTCTTTCAGCATCACGGCCAGATGGACCCTGTTGCGCTCTCCGCCGGACAGGTCCCCGACCTTTTTTTGCTGGTCGGGCCCCATAAAATTGAACCGGGCCACATAAGCCCGGGAATTAACTTCCTGCTTGCCAAGCTTAACTATATCCAGACCCCCGGAGATAGCCTCCCAGACATTCTTGGAAGGGTCCAGGGAAGACCTGGCCTGGTCGACATAGGACATCCTGACCGTTTCTCCGACCCTGAAGGAACCGGAGTCGGGTTTCTCCGCGCCGGTTATCATTTTAAAAAGCGTGGTCTTGCCCGCGCCGTTGGGCCCGATTACGCCGACGATCCCTCCCGGCGGCAATTTGAAGCTGAGTCCCTCCATTAAGATCTTGTCGCCATAGGCTTTTGAAATATTCTCCGCTTCGATCACTACGGAGCCCAGCCTTGGTCCGGCCGGAATATAGATCTCCAGGTCCCCGGACAGCTTTTCATTGTTCTGTCCCAGCAGGTTCTCATAGGCGGTGATGCGGGCCTGGGACTTGACGCGGCGGCCTTTGGGCGACATCCTGATCCATTCAAGTTCGCGCGCCAGCGTTCTCTGCCTGTCGGTCTCGGCCTTCTCTTCAAGGCGCAGGCGGTTCTGCTTCTGCTCAAGCCAGGAGGAATAGTTCCCCTTCCAGGGAATGCCGTGCCCTCGGTCCAGTTCCAGGATCCAGCCGGCCACATTGTCCAGAAAATAACGGTCGTGGGTCACGGCTATAACGGTGCCTTTGTATTCTTTTAAATGATGTTCCAGCCAGGCGACGGACTCCGCGTCGAGGTGGTTGGTGGGTTCGTCCAGGAGAAGGATATCCGGCTTCTGCAGGAGCAGCCGGCACAGGGCCACCCGTCTTTTTTCTCCGCCGGAGATCACGCGGACCGGAGTCTCCCCGTCCGGGCAGCCGAGGGCGTCCATGGCCATTTCAAGCCGCGAATCTATATCCCAGGCGTCCAGGGCGTCTATCTTTTCCTGCACCTTGGACTGCCGTTCGATAAGGGCGTTCATCTCGGCGTCGCCCATCGGCTCGGCCATTTTTTCGTTGATCTCGTTATATTCCCTGAGCGCGGCCATGGTTTCCGGGACGCCCTCTTCCACCACCTGGCGGACGGTTTTAGCCTCGTCCAGCACGGGCTCCTGCTCCAGCATTCCCACAGTATGGCCGGGGGAAAGGACGGTTTCGCCTTTAAAATCCTGGTCCTTGCCCGCCAGGATGCGAAGCAAAGAGCTTTTACCCGAGCCGTTCAGGCCCAACACGCCTATCTTGGCGCCGTAAAAATAAGAAAGATAAACATCCTTAAGCACGGCTTTCTTGTCGTAAAATTTGCTGACCCCCACCATCGAGTAGATTATTTTATCCGGTTTATTATCGGCCATTACGGTTCTCCTTAGATCTTCACGGTTCCAGCCCGGCGGACCGCCGGGCGGCTGGATAAAATGTCGTTTTACGACATTTTATTTTTTATGGCGGTGAACACGAAATGAGGCGGGAGATTGCGGAGCTCCAGCTCCAGTTTCACCTGCTGGAATTGTTTCCGGAGCAGCGGGATCAGATGCGTCGTGCACTGATACGCCACGAACCGGCCTCCGCGCGGAAGCAGGCAATACACCTCATGGATCAGGGCCGCGCGCTCCGCAGGCGAAAGGAAACTGAACGGGATGCCGGAAACGAAACAATCCGCCTTTTCTATCCCCAGGCCGCCGAGTATTTTTTTCATCTCCCTCACATCGCCTAACGCCGTGCGAAGCCTGGGGTCCCGGATCTCCGCCAACTCCTTATAAAACCCCGCATTCCTCTCTATCGCCGCCAGAACTCCGTCGTGAGACAGGCCTTTCAGGATCTTTTTTGTCATGACGCCCTCGGCCGCGCCGAATTCCACCACCACGCGGGGGCGGCCCTGCTCCACCGCGCGCACCACGCGGGCGACCAGATATTTTGAGCTGGGATGGATGGCGGCGACCCCTGAGTCGCCTATAAAGGTCCCGAGATAACTGAACGGCCGGCGCAGCATTCTGTCTACGCGCGCCAAGGCGCCGTGTCCGGTTTTTTTAGCGTTCACAGGTCCGTATTTTTTTGTCACCGTTCCAGGTCCTCGGAGAAAATGCCGCCGTCAACCGGCTATAAATTTCTTCACGCCCATCATTATCATCTGTACGGAAATGGTTATCAGGATCATGCCCATCAGTTTTTCCACGGCCAGCAGACCCCGGTCGCCCAGCAGCCTGGAAAACCGGCCGGCCAGGATTAGAATGGCCACATTGATCGCCCAGGACAGGCCTATCATAGCCAGCCAGGTCGGCCACGCCCCCGGATCTTTCATGGAGAAGATCATAATGGTCGTAAGCGTCGAAGGGCCGGCCACCAGCGGGACGGCCAGGGGCACGATAAACGGCTCCCCGCCCGGATTCTCGCCGAAAGAAGGGTGACGGGGAGGGAAGATCATCTGAAGGGCGATGAGGAACAGCACTATGCCGCCCGCGACCGACATGGCGGTGACATCCAGCGCCAGCAGACCGAGGAGATAGTTGCCGAAACCCAGGAAGAACAACATAATGCCCAGGGCTATAAAAAGCTCCCTTGTCACTATCTTTTTCCTGCGTTCCTCGGGGACATTTTTAAGCGCGGCCATGAAAAGCGGGATGTTCCCCAGCGGGTCCATGACCAGCGTAAGGGTGAATACCGCAGAAAATAACTGGAGCATATCCATATAGTCAGCCGATATTAGGAGCCTGCTCCTGCAACAAAAGCCGGGCGCGCCCTTATATAGCCCGCCCGGCTTTTTGTATTATTTTTTCTCTTCCAGCGCGGCCTCTCCGTCGTCCACGATAGGCTCGACCGAGGCTATCTTGTCGCCGTCCTCAAGCCGGACCAGCCTGACGCCCTGGGTATTGCGGGAAATGGCGCGGATATCCTTGCAGGGCATCCGGATGATCTTGCCTTTCTCCGTCATGACCATCAGATGGTCCTTGTCCTCGACCAGATGGATAGCCACCACGGAGCCGTTGCGGTCCGTAGCCTTGATGGTGATCACGCCGGAACCGCCGCGGTGCTGGTTGCGGTATTCGTCGAGGTCGGTGCGTTTGCCGTAGCCGTTCTCGCAAACCGTAAGCAGCGTTTTTTTGCTCTTCGGTTCGGCCACTTCCATGGCTATGACCTGGTCGTCCTTGTCCAGGCGGATGCCCCGCACGCCCATGGCGTTCCTGCCCATGGACCGCACATCGGATTCATTGAACCTGATGGACATGCCGCACTTGGTGCCGATCATAAGCTCATATTTCCCATCGGTGTGGCCGACATTGGTCAGGATGTCCCCGTCTTCCAGCGTTATGGCGTTGATGCCCGAGCGCCTGATATTGGCGAATTCCTTGATCGGGGTTTTTTTAATGTTCCCTTTGCGGGTGCACATCACAAGGTAGGATTCCCTGCCCTTGGCCTCTTCAAAGGACTCTATGGCGATCACGGAAGTGACGGTTTCGTCCTTTACCTGGAGCAGGTTCACGATGGCCTTGCCGCGGGAGGTGCGGTTGCCTTCCGGGATCTCGTAGCCTTTCAGGGCATAGACCTTGCCTCGGGTGGTGAACAGCAGGATCGTCGCGTGGCTGGAGGTCACAAAGAGTTTTTCTATGAAGTCCTCTTCCTTGACGTCGGAGCCGATGATGCCTTTGCCGCCGCGGCCCTGCACTTTGTAAGTATCCGAGGGGATCCTTTTGATATAGCCGCCGTGAGACATGGTGATGACCACTTTTTCCTCGGGGATCAGGTCTTCTATGTCCAGTTCGGCGGCTTCTCCGGTGATCTCGGTCCTGCGCTTGTCGCCGTATTTTTCCTTAAGCTCCTGCAATTCATCTATGATGATCTTAAGGATCTTTTTGGGGTCCGCCAGAATGGCGCGCAGTTCCCCTATCAGCTTCATCAGGCCTTTATGCTCTTCCTCTATGGCGCCGACCTCCAGCCTGGTCAGCTGGTGCAGGCGCATATCGAGGATCGCCTGGGCCTGGATCTCGCTAAGGGCGAATTGTTTTATCAATTTCTGTTTGGCTTCCGCGGAATCCCTGGATTTCTTTATGATCTCCACCACCGCGTCGATGTTGCGCAGGGCTATAAGATAGCCTTCCAGGATGTGCGCGCGCGCCAGGGCCTTGTTGAGGTCGTATTTGGTGCGGTTGTAGACCATGATGCGGCGGTGGCGGACATATTGCAGCATCACTTCCTTAATGGGCAGCACCCTCGGCCGGCCGTCCACGATGGCCAGCATGATGACGCCGAACGAAGTGGACATCTGCGTATGCTTGTAAAGCTGGTTCAGCACCACCTGGGCGTTGCCGTCCCGTTTTATCTCTATGACCACGCGCATGCCCCGGCGGTCGGACTCGTCGCGCAGATCGGAGATATCCGGGATCTTTTTCTCTTTCACCAGCTCGGCGATGTTCTCGATCAGGCTGGCTTTGTTGACCTGGTAAGGAAGTTCGGTGATGATGATCGCTTCGCGGTTGCCTTTCATCTCCTCTATTTCGGCCCTGGCCTGGATCTTGACCGAGCCCCTGCCGGTCTCAAAATAGTCCCTGATCCCCTGCCGGCCGCGGATAATGCCCGCGGTGGGGAAATCCGGGCCTTTAATAAGCTTCATCAGTTCCTTGGTGTCGAGGTCCGGGTTGTTTATAACGGCGATGGTGGCGTCGCAGACCTCGCCAAGGTTATGCGTGGGGATATTGGTGGCCATGCCGACGGCTATACCGGACGAACCGTTCACCAGCAGGTTCGGCAGCTTGGCCGGCAGGACAGACGGTTCTTTCATGGAGCCGTCATAGTTCGGCACGAATTTAACCGTTTCTTTTTCGATGTCGGCCAGGAGCTCCCCGGCGATGGCCGACAATCTGGCCTCTGTGTACCTCATGGCGGCGGCGGGGTCGCCGTCCACCGAACCGAAATTCCCCTGTCCGTCCACCAGCGTATAGCGCAGGGAGAACGGCTGGGCCATGCGGACCATGGTGTCGTAGATGGCCGCGTCCCCGTGCGGATGATATTTACCCATGACGTCGCCGACCACGCGGGCGGATTTTTTGTACGGCTTATTGTGCTGCAGCCCCATGTCGTCCATGGTATAAAGCACGCGCCTGTGCACCGGCTTCAGGCCGTCGCGGACGTCCGGCAGGGCGCGGCCCACGATCACGCTCATCGAGTATTCGATGTAGGAGGATTTCATCTCCTCACTGATATCCCTCTCTATAACATTGGTGAAAAGGTTTTCAACAGGCTGGTGTTTTGGTTCCTTCGGTTCTGTCATAAATGCTCCTTAAAAAATAAAACGGGCGGAAACCTCTTTCTCCCTAAAACTGCCGTCCTAGATATCAAGATTCCTGGCTTCAAGGGCGTTCTGCTCGATGAAGACCCGCCTGGGTTCCACCTTGTCGCCCATGAGCGTGGTAAAAATAGCTTCCGCTTCGGCCGGATCCTGCAAAGAAACTTTCAGGAGCCTGCGCTTCATCGGGTCCATGGTCGTTTCCCACAGCTGCTCGGGGTTCATTTCACCCAGACCCTTATAGCGCTGGATATTGGCGCCTACGGCGCCTATGCGCATCACGTTCTCCAGCAGCCCTTTGAGATCGTAGGTTTTCATGTTCGTTTTTTCCGTTGAGATGTCGAACAGGGGGGTCTTCCTGTCCTCCTCCTGGCGGAAATGGTCGGCGACCGAATAGCCGAGGGCCTTAAGTTTAAGGTTAAGGTTGTTGACGCGGGTAAACTCGCCCAGCGACTGGAATTCCGGGCCGAGGCTCTCCGTTTCCATTCCCGACTCGCCTTCCGGCAGCTCTTTTGAAATAGCCGCTTTGCGTTTGGCCACATATTCGTTGGAATAGTTCATCCACTCGTTCTCGGTGAAGAAATATTTATACGTTTCCGGGGCGGTCTCGATACGGCAGACCGGGATCCTGCCTTCGGCCGAGAATCCGGCGTAATCGGCGAGGGACAGGTTCTTGGATTCCATCTTCCTTATGACATTATCGAGGGAAATGGAAAGGGCCAGCAGTTCGCCCAGTTCTTTGGGTTCCACTTTCTTCCCCCGGCTGTTCTGCACCGTGACGCAGGCGATGGCTTCTTTCGTAAGCCAGGCCTGGAGCTTTTCCTCGTTGTCGAAATAACTTTCGAATTTGCCTTTCTTGACCTTATAGAGCGGAGGCTGGGCTATGTATATATGCCCGCCTTCTATCAGCGGCCGCATCTGGCGGTAAAGGAAGGTCAGCAGCAACGTACGGATATGCTGGCCGTCCACATCCGCGTCGGCCATCAGCACGATCTTATGATAACGGAGTTTGTCGATATTAAAGCCGTCCTCGCCTTCACCCACCCCGGTGCCTATGGCGGAAATCAGGGTCCGGATCTGCTCGCTGGAAATGATCTTCACCAGCTGGGATTTTTCGACATTAAGGATCTTACCCCTCAGCGGCAGGATGGCCTGGAACACTCGGTCGCGGCCCTGCTTGGCCGAACCGCCGGCCGAGTCTCCTTCCACTATAAAGATCTCCGCTTTTTTAGGGTCGCGCTCCTGGCAGTCCGCCAGCTTTCCGGGCAGCCCGGAATCCGAAAGGGAACCCTTGCGGCGCGCCAGCTCCTTGGCTTTTCTGGCCGCTTCGCGCGCGTCCGCCGCTCCTATGGATTTCTGGCAGATCGCCTTGGCGATGGAGGGATGTTCCTCAAAAAAAACGTTCAGCATCTCGCCGGCTATGGATTTAACTATCCCTTCGACTTCGGAATTGCCGAGTTTGGTCTTGGTCTGGCCCTCGAACTGCGGGTGGGGGATCTTGACCGAGATGACCGTGGTAAGGCCCTCGCGCACGTCGTCGCCGGTCACGGCGTACTCCTTGTCCTTGAGCAGGGAATATTTTTTTATGTAATCGTTTATCACCCGGGTCAGGCTGGACCTGAAGCCGGACACATGGGTGCCGCCTTCTATGGTCTTGATATTGTTCACGAAAGAATAGATATTCTCGGAATAATCGCCGTTATACTGGATGGCCAGGTCCAGCATGACATCTCCGTCCACCTTGGAAATAAAGATAGGCTCTTCGTGAAGGACGGTCTTATTGGTGTTCAGGAACTTTACGAACTGCTTGATGCCTCCCTCGAAAAAGAAGGTGTGTTTTTTATCATCGCGCTCGTCTATGATGGTGATGCGGGCCCCGGGATTGAGGAACGCCAGTTCCCTGAGACGGTTGGAAATGGTGTCGAAAGAAAAAACTGCGTCCCCGAAAACCTGCGTATCGGGCTTAAAACTCACCGTGGTCCCGTGCTCCCTGGTCTCCCCCTTGGCTTTAACATCGGCTTTGGGTTTGCCTCGTTGATACCCCTGGGACCAGATCTTCCCTTCGCGGTAAACCTCCACCTCCATCCACTCCGAAAGGGCGTTAACCACGGAAACGCCCACCCCGTGGAGGCCTCCCGACACTTTATACCCTCCCCCGTCGAATTTTCCGCCCGCGTGCAGGACGGTCAAAACCACTTCCAGCGCGGATTTACCCTTCAGTTTGGGGTCCTTCACTTCTTTCATCGGGTCCACGGGAATGCCGCGGCCGTTATCGCTGACGGAACAAATATTTTCTTCCTTTAGGACGACCTCTATGGTATTGCAGCCGCCGGCCAGGATCTCGTCGATGGAATTATCGACCACTTCGTAAACAAGATGATGCAGGCCTCCCACGCCGGTGGAACCTATATACATGGCGGGCCTTTTTCTTACGGCCTCCAGGCCTTCCAGCACCTGTATCTGCGACGCGTCGTAACTTTCGGTTTTAGCGTTAGGTATTTTATTCATACACTTGTTCTCCTGTTCGATGCGAAAATCCGTTTTCTCAGATCTCGGAGGCCGACCTTATCCCCTTAAGCCACGGCTTGGAAAAATATTTGTTAAGACCCCTTAAGATCTGTTTGCTGCGCATAAAAAGCTCGTTATACGCCACCGAGGAACCGGCCCTCACGACTATATACCCCTTATCGACCCCGAGAAGCTCGCAATGATCCCCAAGCCGCCCCGTTTCTTTTTTCCATACGGCGTCAAGGATCACAAGCCTTTCGGGAACTATTCCGCCGAGGGTTTTCCAGGAGGTCCGGATATAGCCTATATTGGTCCAGTTGGAGGTTTTTTTTGTTAAAAACATCACTGTGTTCTCAGCGGCATCACGATGTATGTAAAGTCGCCGCTTCCCGGCATCCGGGCCAGGACGGGCGTGGCCGGGGAGTTGAAATCCATGATAATGTTCTTTTCCCCGAAAATTTTAAGTATATCAAGCACGAACTTGGGATTAAAACTGACCTGGAATTCCTTCCCTTTATAGTCGCTTTCTATCTCGTCCTCGAAATCCATGTTCTGAGAGGAGGAATTGACCACGACCAGACCGGGTTTAAAAGTGTATTTTACGGCCCCGTTGCGTTCGTTCGAACAGATGGCGGCCCTTTTGGTCACGGCCGCAAGTTTAGGGGTGTTCATCTCCACGGAAATTTCCTTGGTCCTGGGGATGATCTGTTCGTAAGCCGGGAAATTCCCCTCTATCAGGCGCGAGATAAAAACCGTTTTGCCTATCTTAAAACCTATCTGGTTCGAGGAAAGCCCCACCACGACCTCTTCTTTCTCCTCCAGATCCGCCGTCTTTATGAACTTAACGAGTTCGTTCAGGATCTTGGAGGGGACGATCACCTTAAAGTCTTTCTTTATCTCGACCTTCTCGGTGGAGCCGAGCGCCAGCCGCCGGCCGTCGGTGGCTACCACCGAAAAACTCCCTTTCTCGTACTTCCAGAGGAGCCCGTTAAGGAAATGCCTGTCGTCTTCGGTGGAGGCGGAAAAAATAGTGCCGCTTATCAGCGAGGCGAGCGTTCCCGCGGGGATCCTGAAGGAGTTGGTTTCATCCAGGTCGGGAACGACCGGATAATCGTTTTTAGGCGCTCCGCTGAGCTTGAATTTGGATTTACCGCTGTTCACGGAAACCCTGTTGGAATCGTCCGCGGAAATAGAGATCTCGGCGTCGCCGCCCAGGGTTTGTATGATCTCCATGAATTTTTTTATGGGGATGGTGATGCTGCCTTCGGTTTTAACATCCACATTAATATGGTGTTTTACCGCCATTTCCAGGTCCGTAAACACCACTTTGAGCCCCCGGTCCTCCGTTTCCATTAAAAAATTCTGCAGGATCGGGATGGTGCCCGTTTTAGACGACACCCCTGCCTGGATGGTCTGGAGGCCTTTTACGAGATTTTCCCTGTTACTATTTATCTTCATCATATTCTCCGTCTATAAGAGTGGTTGTTTATAATGTTAGTCCTGTTAGTCCCATTTGCGGAAAACCGCTAACATGTGAAAAAAAATAACTGATACCTTCCCCAAAACCACGGGTTTTTTACTGGTTAGAAGAGTTATTGACAGCTTTTATCTTGGATATCAACAGGTTTATTAGTTCGTTAAAATAAGGATCGGAATGGACCAGTTGTTTCATTTTATCCCTCGCGAACATGACCGTGGTGTGGTCCCTGTTGAACGCGGCGCCGATCTCCGGCAGCGACAGTTCGGTAAGGTCGCAGGCCAGGAACATCGCCACCTGGCGCGGGAAAGCTATGGCTTCGTTCCTGCGCGGAGATTTAAAATCTTTCAGGTCCAGGTTATATTTGTCCGCCACCACGGTTTTGATAAGGTCTATGTTGATCCTGCTGTCGTCCTGGTCCCCGGGGGAAATATAATCCTTTATGATCTCCTTGACGATGTCTATGGTGGGCTGGGTGCGCATGTTGGTGCAGTAATTTCCCACGGTTATAAGGCAGCCTTCCAGTTCGCGGATGTTCTTTTTAACATGCTCGGCTATAAAGGAGATGACATCGTCCGGGATGATATATTTATGGAATTCTTTTTTCTGCCGCAGGATCGCTATGCGGGTCTCCAGGTCGGGCATTTTGATGTCGACGGCGAGGCCGGAAAGAAAACGGGAGACCAGGCGCTGGCTTAACGACAGGTCTTTGGGCGGCCTGTCGGAAGTTACCACGATCTGTTTCTTGGATTCAAAAAGGGAGTTGAAGGTATAAAAGAACTCTTCTTCGCTGCGGTCTTTGCCGCCGAGGAACTGGATGTCGTCCAGCAGCAGGCAGTCGAGTCTGCGGTATTTTTTACGGAAGGTTTCCGGGGTTTTGTTCTGAAGCGTCTCGATATATTCGTTGACGAAATTTTCGCTGGCGGTATAGATGATGCGGGCGGAGGGATTTGTTTTCAGCATCTCGTTGGCTATGCCGTGCAACAGGTGCGTTTTTCCCAGGCCAGGGGCGCTGTAGATGAAGAACGGGTTGGATTTCCCCGGGTTCTGGGAAACGCCCACCGCCGACGCGTAAGCGAACCGGTTGGAGGCGCCCTCTATAAAGGTTTCAAAGGTGTAGTTAGGGTTAAAGGCGAAGGCCGGGGTCTGGCCCATGCCGGGGATGCGGTTCCTCGGTTCCTCCCGGACGGCCTCTATTTTAGGCGCCGGTTTAGGTTCGCTCGAAGCGAGGGAAAGGGAATAATTGACGGTCAACATCCTGCCGGTGATAGAGAGGGCTGTTTTTATTATCTGTTCCTCATACCTGTCTTTGACGGTTTTATATATGACCGGGTCCGGAACTTCCAGTTTAAGGCTGTCGGTTTCCATGACCAGCGGTTTGATCGGTTTAAGCCAAAGATCCACCGCGTCAAGGCCTATTTCGCCTTCAAGTTTTTTTAATATTTCCGGCCAGATTTCTTTAATATCCTGGGAGTTATCCACAATCTATCCACAACTGTTAGTAGAATATACCAAAACCAAAAAAGTGTTTAAAAAATAAGCCGTTTTTTTGTTAATAACTGTTTTTATATTTTTTAATAAACAAGTTGCCATGGGAAGATGTTAAATAATTGTTAAATCTTATCGCGCGCATTAGAACCCTTAATAATGATAATTTTTTTGGCCCGTTAAGTCAAGGGTTGCGGCGGCGAAAAACAGCGGCATCTTAAGGATAATAAAGATATGGGACCAGCTCATGCCGCCGCTCCGTTTTACGCCTTTACGCCTATTTTAACCTTCCTGAAGCGGGCGGGGCTGCTTGCGTGGCTCATCATCGCCGTCTGCCCGGGCTGGCCCTTGCCGCAGTTGGTTACGCTCCACAGGCGCCAGGAATCTTCGTCCGCTATGGCGTCGCAGGAATTCCAGAATTGCGGGGTAATGCCCTGATAGGTTGGGTTCTTCACCAGGGTTGTTTTTTTACCGTTCCTGACCAGCCAGCCCGCTTCGCACCCGAACTGGAAATTCAGGCGTTTCTGGTCTATGCTCCAGGACTTGTTGTTCTCCATTATAATGCCGTCTTTGGTGTCCCTTATAAGGTCTTCATAAGGTATCCCGCCAGGCATAAGGCTCAGGTTGCAGATACGGGTTATCGGGATGTTGCCGTAGCCGTCGGCCCTGCAGGACCCCCAGCTCCGGTCCCGGCCGATGCGCCCGGCAAACTCCCGGTTGGTCATGTAGCCGCTCAGGATACCGTCCTTGACTATATGCCAGCGCTGGGCTTTGACGGCGTCGTCGTCATAGCCGGCGGTCGCCAGGCCGCCGGGCAGGGTGGCGTCGGCCATCAGGTTAACTAACGGAGAGCCGTAACGGAACTTGCCCAGCTTTTCGGTGGTAGCGAAGCTTGACCCGGCGAAGGATTCCTCATAGCCCAGCACCCTGTCCAATTCAGAAGCGTGCCCTACGGACTCATGGATCTGCATGGCCAGTTGGTTCCCGTAAATGATCAGGTCTTTATTCCCGCCCGGGCAGGCGGGGGCGGTCAGGAGGGCTACGGCTTCTTCGCGGACGCGCTCGGCGTTCTCCAGGAGGCGAAGGTTTTCAATGAGTTCATAACCCATGGAGAGCGTCTGCCCTCCGTGCGAGGAGGGGTAGGACCGGTTCTGGATGGACCCTTTGTCCACGGCCGTGGCCAGGCAGCCTGCGCCGCTTGAAAGCAGCACCTGCTCGATCCGAGACCCTTCCGTGGTCATGTGCCACTGGTGCTCCCTGATAAAAGTCATGTTGGCGACCGAGGACCTGACCTTGTGGTCCTTTCTCAGGACCTTTTCCACGGCGAAAAGCAGGTCCAGTTTCTTCTCCTGCGGGACCGAGAACGGGTCCGTTATAAAAGGAGTCTGCCAGAAATCCTGATAGGCCGGCTCCGGCGCCAGGCGCACGGCCCGCTCTTTTAACGAAGAGCCGGCTTTTGCGATGCAAAGGGCGAGTTTTGTCACGCGCTCTGCTTCGCGGGAGGTCATGATGTCGCTGGAAGCGAAACCCCACGCGCCGGCAAAAAGGATGCGGACCCCGAAACCGAGCGTTACGGAGTCGTTCAGCGCGCCGATCTCGCCGTTCTTTACGCTGAGGGTCTGGCGCCGGGTCTCTATGATCCGTATATCGCCGAAAGCGGCTTTGTTTTTCTCCGCTATTTCAACGGCTTTTTTAGCGAAACTGAACATTTGCGGCTCCTTCGATTAATAATTTTAAAACTCGGTGGACGAGGAAAAATTAAACCCCCGGATCTTGAGCGCGGGCGCCGCCACCCGCCCCCATTGGATGAAGGCTTCCTGTTTATCCCCTACGGCCTCTATTCTGTTGAAAGCCTCCACGGCGCTCTCCGTAAAGCGCATATTCCTGACGGGGTAGGCTATGCGGCCGTTCTTGATCATAAAGGTGCCGTTCCTGGTCATGCCGGTAATTTCTACCGTCAGCGGCTTTAACAGGTTCGTATAATGGAAATTCGTAACCAGGATGCCGCGTTCCGTGTTCCTTATCATTTCCTTCAGGGAAACGGAGCCTTTTGCGAGCGACAGGTTTATGGGGACCGGACCGTAAGTGTTGGGAGGCGGCAGCGCGTGCCCGGTCGTCCTTGTTCCCGCCCTTGCGGCGGTTTTTCGGTCGTGCGCCACGGCCCGCGCCACGCCGGACTCGATGAGCGTCACTTTTTGCCTGGGCAGGCCTTCATAATCGAAGGGCATACCGGCGCTTAAACCGCCGAGGGCGTCGTCCTCCAGGGTTATTTCAGGGCTCATTACCTTCCTGCCGAGCTTGCCTGAGACGAAACTTTGCCCTTCCTGATAAAATTGCGCGCCGAAACCGTAGAAGCCTAGATAGAACAGAAGGTCCGCCGCCGCGGCGGGTTCGAGGATCACCGTGTACGGCCCGGGTTTTATGCTCCGTGGAGCCCGGGAGAGCCGCGCTTTTTCCATCGCAGTACGGTCCAGGCGGTCGAAATCTATTTCTCCGGCGTCGAAAGCGGGGGCCTCCGCCCAGCCGAAACCGTCCTTGTCGCGGACGGTGACGCTGTAAACGGCGGAACTCTCCTTATGAAAGGCGCGTACGCCCAGGCTGTTGGCGACGGTGACCGCCGTAGAGCCGGTTTCATAGGCGCCGTAAGCGACGGCGCCGGCTTTTCTGCATTTTTTTATTACCGCGGCGACCCGCGCGGCCCTGTCCTTCGGCGGCATGGCGGCCGTGCCGTGGAAGTACAGTTTTGTGCTTTCGATTGACGGCCCCGGTTCCGGAAGCGGCATAAGCCGGGGATCTTTTTTCTGGGTCCTGAGCGCGGCTAGGGCCGCCGCGAAAGCCGTTTTAAGGGCGGATTCCGAAGGCTGGTTCAGGGAGAACCGCGTGACGCGGCCGTTCTCCAGCACGCGCACCGAGATCTCGGTGGAGGCGTTTGAAACATTCTGGGAAATAACATTGTCGGCGAAGCGCGTAAGGGACGAATTTACGGAGGTTATGATCGCTTCCGCCCGGATCCTCCCGGCAAGGCGCATTATTCTTTCGCAGATGGTTTTATGGTTTTGCATGTTCGCTGTCTCCGGCGGGGAATGGTACGGGGATGCGGATCGGGAGCCCGTTCTGTTCCCCCGCGGTTTTAAAGCTTTTGTTCCGGATCCGGCAGGGCCGGCTGCTGGAGCGGGTTTTTGTGCCCGCGCCGCGAGTGCTTTTTTTCTTCCTGTCTGGAGGCCGTCTGCGCCGCGGGCGCCGGAGCCGCGTCCGGAAGTTTCAGGAAGGGCGAGGGAGCGGCTTCCCTGGCGTCCAGCCACTTGCGAAGGGTCTCCTCGCTTTTCACGGCGAATGATTCGGGCAGGGCGAAGACGGAGAGCTTGTTCTTTTTAGCTTTTTCCGCCAGGTCTTCGGAGATCTTGGGCGAGGAAAAAGACAATCCTTCCAGGAGCTTAAGGTTGTTGAGCGTCAGGCCCGCGATATAGACGGACTTGTCGTCGTTCAGGCCGAGCGCTATGGTCTTCTCGTTTATGGAGTCGAAGGTCTGGGACAGCCATTCGGCGGGCACCTTCGGGGAAAGGTGGCTCAAAAGAAGGGCTTTTTTAGCGCCGGTGTTGAAAGCCAGCTTGAACGCGTCCAGGATCCTGCCTTCCGGGTTTTTGCGTTTGGCCTCCAGGAAGCCGGGATCTTCTATATCCAGCCAGGTCAGGTCGGGGTGCCGCTGCGAAGGCGCGAAAGACAGGAGCAGCATGGAATTGGAAAAATTCTTGGCCAGTTTATAGGCGTTCTGGAGAAGGTCCAGGTTGATGTGCGAGGCGCGTTCCTCGCCGAAAGCGGCCTTCAGTCCGGCGTCTACGTTCTCCGGGGTCGGGGCTTCCACCATCAGTATTATGCAGTTGTTTCTTTTGTCGCTCATATCGAATGGTCGTTTCTGTTCGTTGAGGCGCCGGAGGCTTCGCCGCGGCGCGTCCGTGCGGAATCATTGAGAAGATAATTCGAAGTATATTATACTATAAAACGCCGCCGTTCAGGCGGCCGGCGGATAGGGAAGGAGCGGACCTGACACGGCGTGTCCCGGGCGCCGGGAGCCGTTAAACGCGCGATAAAAATTTTTATCGCAAAAATTTTTAATGAAAACCCGGCAAAGAATAATCATTTACGGCGGAACTTTCGACCCTCCTCATAAGGGGCATTTTGAGCTTATCCGCGCCGCTCTGGCGGAGCTGGACCCCGCCGTGCTTTATGTGGTGCCCGGGTTCCGGTCCCCGTTCAAGGCCGCGCCCTGCGCCCCGTTCGGCGACCGCGCGGCGATGCTCCGTGCCGGGTTTAAGTCCGCGCGCCTGGCGCGCGATAAGCGCGTGCAGATACACCCTTATGAATTCGAACGCGGCCGGCTCACTTATACCTGGCGGACGACGGCTTTTTTTAAAAA
This sequence comes from Elusimicrobiales bacterium, assembly GCA_041665305.1. Lineage (GTDB taxonomy): Bacteria > Elusimicrobiota > Elusimicrobia > Elusimicrobiales > UBA9959 > YA12-FULL-51-18. Next base: position 25,144 of record JBAYJD010000024.1, on the reverse strand, counting down.
AAAGCATCCGGATTCGGAACTTTATTTTCTAATGGGTTCCGATTGCCTTGAAACGTTCCACCGCTGGAAACATTACGACCGCATCCTGGCCTGCGCCCGTCTGGTGGTAGGGGCGCGAGAGGGGTTTTCGTTTAAAAATCCGCGCGGCCTGCCGTACCTAAGGCTTAAGGGCTCTTTTCCCCTGACCGCGTCCACCGAGCTTAAAACCGGTCTTTTTTCCGGGACGGCCCGGCAGGGTCTGTTCCCGGGCGTTTCGCGGTATATAACGCGCAGGGGCCTTTATCTGGCCGGCCTGCGCCGGAGGGTCGCCGGGCTGATGACCGCCCGGCGTTTTCGCCACACTTTGTCCGTTACCCGGCTCGCTCTGGAGCTGGCCGGCAGATACGGGGCCGATCCGGAGAAAACTGCCCTCGCCGGCCTGCTGCACGATGTAGCCAGGGACCTCGGCCCCGTGAAACTTAAACGGTATGCGCTCAGGAACCGGCTGAAGGTCCCCGCTTTAAAAGAGATCCTGCGCGAAGCCCCGGCGCTGCTGCACGCTTGCGTCGGCGCGCATCTTGCGCAAAACAAATTCGGCGTGAAGGACCGCGGCGTGCTGAACGCCATCCGCGGCCACACGCTCGGGTCCGGCTCCCCGGGGCTCCTGGCTGAAATAATATTCGTGGCGGATCTTGCGTCCTGCGACCGGGATTTCCCGGAGGCCGGCATGATCAGGGAGCTCGCCTGGCGGGACCTGGGGGCGGCTTATGCGGCCGCAAATTATGTTAAACTTGTCTATGCTTTCGGGACCGGGAAATGGATCCATCCCGGCGGTATAAACATATGGAACAGTCTGTCCGGAAAAGACAATTGATAGTGCTTGCGGCCGGCGGACTTATAGTGTCCGCCCTGTCGGCGGCGCACTATCTGTCCCCCATAGCGCGGCGGCTTGCGGCCGGCTCGGAGGTGGACCTCGTCCTGCTCGGCGGGGGCAGTCCCGTCCTGTTCGTCTATCACCCTTTTTCAAAGACCGTCAACGCCGTGCGGCTGCCCGGCCGGACGGCGCGCGCCGGCTCCGCGTACCAGAGGGCCGGCGAGGTACTGAAGGCTTTTTACGGGCCCGGCGCGCCGGTGAGGGAACCCGCGTATCTCGAGGTCCCGGAGACGGACCCGGACGCTTTTGAAGGCGTGTTGAATAACTGGCGCGCGCGTCCGGCGGTTCTCGCCGCGCTGGTCCGTCGTCTTTACGAACTTAAAAGGACCGGCGCCACCAACCTCTCCTCCCACGATCTGGCCCTCCTGGCGCTGGAGCTGTCCCGCATGAATTCCTCCGATCTTATCAGGGAGGACCTTGACAGGGTCCGGTCCTCCGTCCGGCCCGGTCCCGCGGAAACGGAAGGGACGCCGGCGCAGGTCCCGCAGGCCGTGAGGCTGGAGGTGCTGAACGCCTCCGGCAGGAAGGACCTGGCGGTCCTGGCGACCAAATTCCTCCGCGCCAAAGGTTTTGATGTGATCAATTTCGGCACTTACGGCGGCGCGCAAAAGGCCACCAGGATAGAGAGCTGCCCGGAGAACATAGAAGCCGCGCGCGGGGTCAGGGACGCCCTGGGCCTCGGAGGCCTGGAGATCTATTCCAGGCCCGGACAGCCGGCCATCGCCCAGGTCAGGATAATACTGGGCGCCGATTTCGACGCGGTAAAAATAGAAAAGACCGAGAGGGGGATAAAATGATGGATCTGATCACCATACTTAAGACCGCGGTGGCGGGCGGCGCCAGCGATATCCATATCTGCGTGAATAAGCCGCCCATGATGCGGTTGAACGGCGAGGTCGTTCCGGTCAGTTCCACAATGACGCCGCTTACGGGAGAGCAGGCCAAAGCCCTGATCTATTCCGCGCTCTACGATGAGCAGCGCGCCAAGTTCGAGGCTAACTGGGAGCTTGACTGTTCTTTCGCCGTCACCGGCGTTTCCCGGTTCCGCCTGAACGTGCTGGTCGCCCGCAACGGAGTGGAAGCCGTCCTGCGCGTTATCCCTTCCGTTATCCCCACGCCGGAACAGCTGGGCTTGAGCCCCGCCATCACGGCCCTCGCGTCCCTGTCCAAAGGGCTGGTGCTGGTGACCGGTCCCACCGGCTCCGGCAAATCTACCACGCTGGCCGCCATTCTGGACCAGATCAACCAGAAAAAGCGCGGACATATGCTTACCATCGAGGATCCCATAGAGTTCACATATGAGTCCAAGAATTGCGTCATCCGCCAGCGCGAGATCGGCCAGCACACGAAGTCCTTTGGCAACGCGCTGCGGGCCGCCCTGCGGGAGGACCCTAATGTGATCCTGGTGGGAGAGATGCGCGATCTTGAGACCATCCAACTGACCATTACCGCCGCCGAGACCGGACACCTGTCGTTCGCCACCCTGCACACGCAGGACGCCCCTTCCACAGTGGACCGCATTATCGACGTGTTCCCCCCTCATCAGCAGACGCAGGTGCGCGTCCAGCTTGCCGGTTCCCTCCAGGCCGTGGTTTCGCAGATCCTGCTGCCGCGCAAAGACGGCAAAGGACGGGTCGCGGCGCGCGAGGTCATGATCATGACTCCCGCCATTTCCAATCTTATCCGTGAAGGCAAGACCCATATGATCTACAGCGCCATAGAGACCGGCGCCCGGAACGGCATGGTCCCCATGGATAAGGCGCTGATAAACCTGGTGAAAGGCAACCAGGTGGCGTTCGATGTGGCCCTGGCCAAGGCTCATGACCAGGAGAGTTTTAGAAAGCAATGCGCGGCGTAGGCCGGGCCGCAAAAAGCGTTATCGTATCAAGGGGGAGGCATGGATAAGGATATGGAAGCTCTCGGGAAGGCTCCGCTCTTCAGGAACTTTTCCGACCGCATGCTGGAAGAGTTCTGCGGCGTTTTTAACCGCTCTTCCTACAAGGCGGGCGAGATCATCTTCAGGGAAAAAAGCCCCGGCGACACCCTGTTCATACTCGTAACCGGGCAGGTGGTCATCGAAAAGGCCCTGGACGCGTCGGACAAGGATTTTAAGCAGCTGGCCATCCTGTCGGACGGGGAATTTTTCGGCGAGATGGCCTTGCTGGAAGGCGCCGTCCGTTTCGCCCAGGCCCGCGCGGAAAAGGACTCCTCCGTTTATGTGATAAAGCGCGAGGATTTTTTCAGGTTCATCACTGAGCATCCGGAAAACGGCATAGCCCTCTTCACCGAGATAGTGAGGGTCCTCTCAAAAAGGCTCCAGCATACTTCAAGCGAACTGACCATGTTGTTCGATATGAGCGGCCTGGTGATGCGTGACCACGAGTCCCCGGCGGAGTTCATTAAAAAGACGGTGGAGGAGATCCGGATCTATTTCGACGGAGTCTGGAATCTCTACGGGTACGCCTATAACCGGTTCAACGAAGAGTTCGAGGCCGTGGTTTCCCTGGAGGCGTTCGCCCGCGGCGCCGCCGAGGAAGCGCGGGGCGAGCCCTGCGGCGGCTGGCTGAACGAGTCCACCTATCTCATGGTCTTTCATGCGCACGGAAAAAAGGCCGGCTATATCGTGTTTGCCAGGTCCACGGCCGTTTCCGGCTACGAGAGGAACAATCTTACCACGATATTTAATACAATATCCTCTATTATGGGTTCCGCCGTGGAGAATATAGAACACAGGATGGAGGACGCTCTCCTGCGGAAACTTAGAACGCGGAAAGACAATCTATGACAGATAATAAACTTGATCCCAAAAGTACGGCCGTCCGGATCGCGCGGCTGGCCGACGCTAAAAAAGCCGAAGCCGTGTCGGTTTACGATATGGCGGGCCGTTCGGAACTCGCCGATTTCGTGGTCGTGGTCACGGTAGACAACCCCGTGCAGCTCGACGCCGTGGACGACGAGATCTCCATAAATCTTAAAAAAGAGGGCGTTTACGCCATGTACCGGGACGGCATGAAATCCAAGAACTGGAAGGTTCTGGACTACGGCGGCGTCATCGTGCACATTTTTGAAAAACAGGCCCGCGAGTTTTACTCCTTCGACAAAGTTTATGCCGGTTATAACGTCGTAAAATGGCAAGAAAAACCGCACGCCTCCGGCAAGCAGCCGGCGGCCGCCGTACGGAAACCGGCTCGAAAGAAGCCCGCGTCCGCGGTTAAGAAGCCCGCGTCCGCGCCGGCAAAAATTCGGACCGCTCCCAAGAGAACTAAAAAACCGGCGGCTAAGAAGGCCCCGGCGAAAAAGATCCTTAAAAAGAAAAGAAAATGAAACTTTCAGAGCTTGAAACGGCGCTGAAGGCGAAGGTCAAGGCCGTCTTCGGCCTGGACGACGCGGGGCTGGGGCATCTCGCCGTTACCGCCCCTCCGCCGCATATAGCCGGTGACCTGTCGCTTGCCTGGCCTATTGCCGCCGCTAAAACGCTTAAAAAACCGCCGTTAAAGATAGCGGAGGAACTGAAAGCGGAGCTCGCCGGGGAGTACGCCGTTTCGGTCCTGCCGCCGGGTTTTTTGAATCTCAGCCTGAGCGGCCGCTCCCTGATGGTCGACGCGCGGCGGATAGTTTCGGATGAGTCCTATTTCGCCGATCCCGCCCGCGCCGAAGAAAAGGTCAATATAGAATTTGTTTCCGCCAATCCCACCGGGCCGATGCATCTGGCTTCCGGGCGCGGCGCCACGCTCGGCGACTCACTCTCCCGGATCATGCGCTTCCTCGGGTATACCGTGGAGGAAGAATTTTATGTGAACAATGTCGGCCGGCAGGTGGAGTTGCTGGGCCGGTCGCTTAAGGCCAGGTTCCTCGGGCAGGACCCTCCGGAAGACGGGTACCAGGGCGGATATCTTAAAGATATGGCCGCCGCGCTTCCGGCCGAGGCCGGCGGGTGGACCGACCGGCAGTTCTCGGAATTCGCGGTGCGGGAGATGCTGGTCCTCCATAAGGCGGACATGAAAGCTTTCGGCGTGCAATTCGACCGCTGGTTCCTGGAGTCCGATCTTCATGCGGCCAAAGGCCCGGAGAAGGCCCTGGCGGAACTTAAGAACCGCGGCATGACCTACGAAAAAGAGGGCGCCCTCTGGCTCGGCACCTCTTCAGGGATGGAGTCGGACGATAAGGACCGCGTGCTGGTCAAATCGGACGGCCGGAACACTTATTTTCTGAACGATATAGCCTATCATCTCGACAAGTTCCAGCGGGGTTTTACCAAGGTGGTGGATATCCTGGGCGCGGACCATCACGGTTATGTTCCCAGGATGGAAGCCGCCGTTTCGGCCCTCGGGCGGGACAAAGAAGCCTTTAAGATAGTCATTCACCAGCAGGTCCTTTTAAAGCGCGGAGCGGAAACGGTAAAAATGTCCAAGCGCGCCGGGGATTTCGTTTCCCTGAAAGAGCTGGTGGACGAGGTCGGCGCCGACGCCTGCCGGTTCTTTTTCGCGATGCACAGCCCCAATTCCCACATGACCTTCGACATAGACCTGGCCAAGAAACGGTCGAACGACAACCCGGTGTTCTATGTGCAGTATGTTCACGCCAGGATCTGTTCCATTTTTAACAACGCGGCCGGCAAAGGCGTCGACCCGTCGCGGAGTTTCGATGCCGCGAAGACCGTTCCGAACGCGGAGGAGCGGGCGCTGATGCTCAAGCTGCTGTGGCTGGAAAAGGTCCTTGAGTCCTGCGTGCGCGATTCCTCCCCCCACCAGTTGACCACCTATCTGACCGAGCTCTCCTCGATGTTCCATTCTTTCTACGGCAAGTATAAAGTGCTGGACCCGGCCGAGCCGGAGACCACCGCTTTCCGCCTGTTCCTGCTGAAAGCCGTTCAGCGCGTCATAGCCCAAGGCCTCGGGCTCCTGGGCGTGTCGGCCCCGCAAGAAATGTAATTATCCGACAATAGGCCCGCCGTACCGGCCGGCCTATTTTCGGATCCACGGACGATAGCGTGCCCGGCAGCCCCATGCCCCCGGCACGCCCGCGAACTCGCAGACCTGCCGTTTCCTTATAGTCTTCTGGGACAGCTTGTGGTGAGATACTACCAGTATCCGTGCTGCTTCGCGGTTTCCAGGATCTCTTCGGAGACTTTACGGCTTGCAGGTTCGGCGTTCATGAATCTCCGCGAAGAAACCGCCCATTGCCGTAGTTTCCGTTTTAATTCCTGCACGATGTCGGGATGCCCGGCGGCCAGATCGTGAACCTCGCCGGGATCCTCCTTAAGATCGTACAATTCAAAGGTTTCCCGTGCTTGCCGCGCGGCCGGACCGTCCTTCGGGCCCGGAAAAGTGATCTCGTGTATCAATTTCCATTTCTCTCCGCGGATGGATTCGTTTATACTGGCAAACCCGTAAGGTCCGTATGTTTCAGGCAGGTAGCTGTTGTACCTTGTGCCGGCGTAGACAAAGTCGTTCACCGGCCGGCCCTCTTCGATCAAAGGCAGGAGGCTTACCCCCTGCGCCCTTCGCGGAACAGGGAGTTCGAGCAGCTCAAGCAAGGTAGGCATGATATCCACCAGCTGCGCGAACCCGCGCACGCGTTCGCCCCGCGCGCCGGGAAGCTTTATCAGCAGCGGCACATGCGCCACATCGTCGTATAAGGTCCCGCGGATCGCGCCCGCCCGGCCGAAGCGGCCGTGCCTGGCGAACATTTCCCCGTGCTCGGAAAAGATCACTATGATCGTCCTGTCCAGCAGCTCCTGATCCAGCGAAGCCAGGAACGCTCCCGCCGCGCGGTCGGCGTCCAGGACCTTCTCGTCGTAAAGGTCCCGCAGATAATCCATGTCGTCCCGCGTCAGGACGGTTTTTTTCTCCGTTGAGGGCGTTTTTTCGTTTCCTTCATAGGGGTTCTTCCTGGGTATATGATAATAGGCGGCGACCTCGTCGCCGGCGGTTTCCTGGTAGCCGCGGTAGGTGAACGCCGGGTCTACCGTCACATGCCTGCCTTCCGTGCCGCTGAAAACCCCTTCGGACCTTTTTTCCGGGATGAACGGCGGGTGGGCGTCGTACCCGTGCACGAATAGGAAAAATTTTCCGCCGCGGTTCTTCGCAAGCCACGCCGAGGCCTGCGGGATCGTGACCGGGAAACCGGTGAAAGGGGGGTTGTCGGAGGCGGTCGTGAATCCGCGCATGTGTCCCAGCGACTTCATATAATCCAGGCCGCCGGTGAATGCGGCGGTTTTATAGTTGGAAGTTTTAAGGAGCTCCGGCAAAGTCACGGAGTTTTTCGACAGCAGCATGTTCCGTTCCCGACCCATGATCCGGTGAGCATACGGGTAAAGTGAGGTGAACAGGGTAGTCGCCACGGGCAGCGTCCAGGACGCCTGGGTAAAAGCGTCCTCGAAAACCAGGGCGCTTTTCGCCCAGGCATCCAGGTTCGGGGTGGTTTTGCGTTTATAGCCGTAAAGGCTCATGTGCTCCGCGCCTATATTCGTGACGGAGATCATAAGCAGGTTGCGGCCCTGGTACCGGCCGGCCGGGGGAGGTCCCGGCTCGGCGGCCGTGCGGCAAAGCGGAGCCGCGGCGGCCAGCGCGGCACAAAGGCGGACCGTCCGGATAATAACCGGCATTGCTGGCAAACGCCATTTTTTGGAAATGGCATTCATCAGGGCAAATTGTATAATATTTGAGTAATGGCGAAGCATGGCTTTCTATGCGCGCTATTGTTCCGCGTCCCATCCTTCTTCCCGCCTAAAACTTCAAACGGACAAGAGCCCGCGCAGATCTCGTCGAACGGAACGGATTCGTCCGCGCTTCCGGCCGGCGTCTTTGCGGAAGAAGCGCGGAGGAGGTTGAACTCCGGATGAAAGTCGTGTTCCTTAATCCCCAGCAGGAAATGGGCGGGATCCAATGCCTTTCGGCTTTTTTAAAGCGGGCCGGGCACCGGACCGCGCTGGTCAACGATCCCAACCTTTTCGACAATGCTTACGTGCATTACCCCGCGCTTTCAGCTTTTTTTGAAGAGCCCGGCCTTATCCTGGACCGGATAGAGGCGCATAAGCCGGACCTGATCGCGCTTCCGGCGGTGACCGACGATTACAGATGGGCCCTTAAGTGGGCGCGAAGGATAAAAGCGCGCATGAAGGTCCCGGTCGTCCTGGGCAATGCGCATCCCACCTTCCATCCGGATGAGGTCCTTGGCCGGGATTGCGTGGATTATGTGGTGCGCGGCGAAGGAGAAATAACCCTTCTGGAGCTGGTGGAGGCTCTTCGGGGTTCGCGCCGGCCCGGCGAGGTTCCCGGGCTGGGCTTTAAGGAGAACGGTAAAATACGGATCAACCCCATGCGGCCGTTGATCTCGGACCTGGATCTGCTGCCTTTCCCGGATAAGGACCTTTATTACGACGCCATGCCTTATCTCAATTTCGGCTACACGACCATGACCGGACGCGGATGCCCGTACAGCTGCACCTATTGCGACAACAACACCTCCAAACAACTGTACAGGAAAAATGTCCCCGGGCCGCAAAAGTGGACCCGCAGGCACAGTCCGGGTTATGTGGTGAAAGAGATCCTTTGGGCCAGGGCCCGTTATAAGATCGCGCATGTGCGGTTTAACGACGAGGATTTCAGCTACGACAAACAATGGACCAGGGAGTTCTGCTCGCTTTATAAAAAAGAGGCCGGCGTTCCCTATTCCGCGTGGGTTTATCCGAACACTATCGATCGCGAGACCGCGGCTTTAATGGCCGGCAGCGGCTGCGACACCGTGGAAATGGGCATACAGACCGGTTCCGAACGGCTGCGCACGCGCCTTCTGCACAGGAATACAAGCGACGCGCGGATCACGGCGGCCATGCGGGCGTTGCAGGAAGCGGGTATCCGCGTCAAGGTCGATGTCATCCTCGGCCTGCCGGGCGAAACCAAGGCGGACCTGGACGCCACGGTCCGGCTTTTAAGGAGGGGACGGCCCTGGAATGTTTTCGCTTTTTGGCTGCGCTATTATCCGGCGGCCGAGATCCTCTCCATCGCCAAAAAGGACCGTCTCCTGGCCCCGGAGCAGCTCCTGGAGCTTGAGAACGAGGAGCGCTCCCGCGGCGGGACCGGCCCGGATTCTCCGGCGGCGGGTTTTTGGACGCCCAACCTGAAACAGGGCGCGGCGGCGCATCGTTACCTTAGTTTTATAGCGCTGATGCCGGTGATCCCCCGGAGTGTCGTAAACTTTTTTTTACGCCGGGACCTGATCCGGTTCTTTCCGGGGTTTTTAAACGCGTTCATGGTGTCCAACCTTACCCAGCTGCTCCACCGGGACCCGACCGGCGAATTTCGGGTGCGCGGCCGGCGGATGATCCTGGCGGAGTCGGCCGGACTGTTGAAACGGAAGCTCTTTAATTTTATTTCCCCGCGCCCGTGGTCCGGGGCGCGAAGAACGCGACCGCGCAAAGAGGAGGGCAGGTGGCTGAAATAGATCCGTCACGGGAAAACGGATCGGACGCCGGCTTCCTCGCCCTGGAGGCCGTGCCGGTCTTTCTTGTTCTTTTTATTCCCCTGCAAGCCTGCCTGGAAGCAGCCAAATTCACTATCTTCACCGCGCGGGACCTTGACCGCGCGCGGCTGCTGGCGGACGGGAGCCTTATTTTATTCGGCCCCGAAGCCAGCGGCGGCGGCCATCTTCCCGGCAGTTTCTATTATTTCCTGCTGGCGGTTCCGCTTAAGCTCGGCTTCGGGTGGAAAGCGGCCTGGGAGCTCCAGTTCGCTTTTATGGCCTCGGGGTTCGCCCTGCTTTGGCTCTTCGTCCGCCGGAGGTTCGGCGCTTTTCCAGCCTGCTACGCCCTCTTTTGCGCGGCTTTTTTTAATTATAAAACCTTGTTTTTCTCCTATAACGCGAGTTTTATCCCATTGTTCGCCATAGCGGCGCTGATCTCGCTTTGCGCGGCTTTCGACGAACGCTCGAACCACCGGGGCCTGTCCTGGGCTGTTTTTTGCCTTTCCTGCGGACTGGGGCTCCAGTTCCACATGTCGTTCATGCTGCTTTTGCTGTCCGGCTTGGCCGTACAGCTGGGAGCCCGGCGTATAGGGCTCAGGCCTTTGACCTGGAAAGTTTTCGCCGCCGGGTGCGCGGTTTTTGCGGCCGTCATGCTGCCATACGGGATTTGGGCCGCGAGCGTCTATTTTTCAAGGCCCATAGGCCAGCCGGCCCTGCCTTTCACGGGCGCCGCGGCCGTGCAATTGCGGGAGATCCTGGATTACGCGGTCCGGGCAAGAGCCGGCTACCCGGCGCGGGCTTTGGCCCAGCGCACCATAACGCTGCTGCCGTTCGAAGCGATCATTCCGCTGGCGCTCTTTTATTCCGGCGCCGCGGCCGCAAAGGGACAGGCCGAACGGACCCCGGACCTTTCCGGAGGCCGCCTGTTCGCCGGCAATTGCGTAAAGGTGCTCTCCGTCTCTACCGCCCTGACATTTTTTACCTACGCGATGTCCCTCGCCCTTTCCCCCACCCGGTACTCCATCATCCCGCGGCTGAGCCTGGATCTCCTGGCCTGCGCTTTTTTCGCGGCCCGCGGGGGCCGCCTACGGCCGGCTGTTTTTTATCCCGCGGTCATAGGAGGGCTTTTCGCCTTCACCTTTGCCTGGCGCGAGGTACTATGGTCGCCCGCTTACATGCCGTTCACCCCGCGCTATGTCCTCTTTTCGGCGGCTGCTGGGTTTGCCCTGGCCTTTTTGACCCGGCGGAAGGCCTCAGTCGGGGCCCGTGGCGCCTTGTTCTTTACGGCGCTCGCCCTGCCGTTTCTTCTCGCTTCTACGATCCACCCCGCCCTCAAACATTATTCGCAGGACGACTTCCCAGGGAGTAAAGACCTGGAAACCATGTCCCGCATCATACTTTCGCAAACGGGCTGGAACTACGCCGAAGCCGGCCGGCGTATCTTTTATATAAACACCAGGGAGATGACGACGCCTTCCTATATCTACCGCGCCGCCGCCGCGCAGGCAGTCGCGCCGTCCCCGGCCGGTTCCGGCCTGGACCGTATCGACGGGTATTTCGCCGCGCTCTTGATGAAAAGGGCCCCCGGCCGCGGGAACGGCGGCGGCAAAGAATGGCTCCTGCGCCAGGACATCCCGCCGATGCTTAAAGAGGGGCTGGTCTCGGGCGGGATCCTTTTGGGCGTCACGGTAAATTGCGGCCGGCTGTTCCTTACTCCCTACAAGGTCGCGGATCCGGAGCGGTTCCCTCCTTATTTTCACAACGGTTCGGAGGGGTATTCGCTGACCGGTCCGGACCCGGCGCTTCAGACCGCGCCGGACTCGCGCGTTTTCCGGCTGACATTCAACGATTGCCCCGGGCACGCCGCCTGGTGCGCGATCATGGCCGATGTGCGGCTGCGCAGGACTAACGGCCGGCGCTGGCTGGCCCATGTCGTTTTTTCCGGCGAGCCGCTCTCGCAGGCCTGCGACGGGGTGAACCTTCAGTGGAACCAGCTTCTTAACCGTCCGTACTTCACCGCCGTCTGCGCCGGGACGCGCAGGCGCGTGCAGTTGGCCGGCTCTTTGGGGCTGGATAGGGATGAATTCAGGAGCATGAACCGGTCTCTGCTCGCCCCCTATGAACGCTTTTTTCACTTTGAATGTCCGGGCCGCCTTGAAAAAATTTCCGTAGGCTATGGATCCGCGGCCGCTTATTCCATGGCCCGCAAAATAGAAGGCTTGCCCGGACGGGAACTATCCGTCCGGGTGGAGGGAAATAATGCGCCGCCGCCGCGCTGAAAAAATTATAATTCCGCGGAGTCCCGCTCCCCGGACTCCGGATTGCGTCGCCGACGACTGGGGAATGTCGCCCGGCATAAATCAGGGCATTCTCAGGCTTTGCGAAGCCGGGGTCGTGCGCGGGGTGTCGCTGCTCGCAAATCTTGAGCATTTGGAACACGGCCTGGACGAGCTTCTGCGGTTCGGCAGGTTGAGATTCGGCGTCCACCTTAATTTCACTTATGGCCCGCCGCTTAGTCGTCCGGAAGAAGTCGCGTCTTTATGCGGGCCGGACGGCGGTTTCCATGGGCTGCCGGCGTTGTTGAAAAATGCCGTTTTTTCGCGGCTCCGGGCTGAAGAACTGCGCCTTGAGGGCCGCCGCCAGATCCGCCGCCTCAAACGCCTGGGCGTCCCGCTGACCGGCCTTGAAGGCCATCATCATGTGCATCTGATCCCGCGCGTATTCTCGGCGCTTGCCCCCGCGCTCCGGGAGGAAAGGATAGAACGGGTCCGCCTCCCCTGCGACAGGAGCCATCCGGCCAGTTGGCTGTCGGGGCTCATCTTCAGGCGCTGGTTCCTTTCAATGGCCGTTCCAGCCCGCTCCCGCGGGTTCAGTCTTCAGCCGGCCCTGTATCTGCGCCGCTCGGATCTGCGCACCGTGGAAACCCTGGAGAAAAAAATCTCAGCCCGGGGCGGGCTTCCCGTCATTGTGCATCCCGCGCTGAAGAACGATCTTGCGCGCATGAAATATTTCGATCCGTGCCGGGAAGACCGGGTCCTTCAGTTCCACAAACTCCTGGAATTGTCGCGCCGCGCCCGCCCGGGAGGCGGCTATGGATAAGGCCGCGTTCTGGGATGACAGGATCGCGGCCTGGGAAGCGAGCCGTTATTCATGGTTTTCGCGGTTCGATCCGTTCTCCCGGACGGTACGGGCAAGGATGAGAGAGGCCGGCCGGCTGGTGCGCGAGGATTTTAAACGGCATACGCACATCCTGGATCTCGGCTGCGGCGGCGGGCTGCTGGCGCGGGCGGTCTCGGACGACCATAAGCGCCGCTATACGGGAGTGGATTTTTCAAGAACGGCCGTATCCGCGGCCCGCTGCCGATTCTCCCTCCAGGCCGGCCGGATCCGTTTCGAGCTAAAAAATGTTCTTGAGGGACCGGGCTGGGAGGCGCCGCTTATCGTATTTCTCGGTCTGCTGGACTGGCTGGATGAAGCCGAGATGCGTACGCTCTTCGGCAGATTGAACGGCGACAGCCTTTGTTTTTCCTTCACCGAAGCCGACAGCGGCGCGGCGGGCCTGTTTTACCGGCGGTACAGGCGCGTAACGGACGGGATATATCGCGCGCGGGATTTTTCGGAATCGCAGATCGTGGACGCCGCGCGCTCCGCCGGCTATCGCGTAGACCGGGTCATCCGCGTTTCGCGCCTGGACCCCGGCCGCCTAGTGGCGGCCTCAAAACTATGCTGACCGCGCAGACCGCATATTTCGAACGGAAAGCCCGGGGCTATCTTCAGGCTTCCGGCAGAGGCCTGTGGGGCCGCCTGCGGTCGGCGGAATGGGAGGCGCTTCGCGCATGTCTGGACCCCGCGCCCGGCCTTTCGGCGCTGGACGCCGGGTGCGGACCGGGTTATTATTCGCTGCGCCTGCGCGGCGCAGGTATGGAGGTCGGGGGCATAGATCCGTCCCCGGCGATGCTGGCGCAGTATCGGGCGCACGGATTTGACGGACGGCTCGGCTCCATCGAAACCTTCGGTACCGGCCGCCGTTACGACAGGGTGTTGATCGCGGGAGTTCTTGAATTCGTAGAGCGCCCGGCCCGCGCCCTGGCGAATATGGCCGGCTTGCTCCGTGCGGACGGCCGTTTGGTATGTCTGGTCCCCGCGACCGGTACGGCGGGGACGGTTTATAAGGTCCTCCACCGGCTCCTGGGCTGCCCGGTCTTTATCCGCGAGCCGTCGGCCTATCTCCGGATGGCGCAGCGCTGCGGGCTTACGCCCGTGAAGTCCGCCAAGGCCACGCCTATCAGCTTCGCCTTCGCGCTTCAGAGGAGCGGCCGTGGCCGGAACTAAAACCCTGCTGATGATGTGCGCAAGCCTTGGGTTGGGCAACTCGACCCGTCTTATGGGCGTCGCCCAGGCTATCCGCCGCCGGTTTTGCGTGCCGCCGGAGAAACTCCGTCTTGTGATCTGCGCCGCGGGCAAGGCGGCGCGCTATTGGAACGCCAACGCCGCCTCGGTCCAGGCCGAAGTCGTTGCCCTGGATGAGTATGTGTTCTCCGGGCGGCGATCGCAAAGCCGCGTCCGCTGGTCCGGTTTCATCCGGCCCTGCAACGCCGCGGCCTGCCTGCGCAACAATCTGCGCCTGCGGGCGCTGCTGAGCCGCGTCGCCGTCGATCTCGCTTTGATAGATTCCGATTATCATTTTTTACCGCTTCACTTCGCCGGCGTGCCCATAGCGGCCCTGGGTCAGGCGCGCGATGTGGCGCGCCGCTGTGAAATTTATCGGCGCGGGGACTTGGTCCCGCCCCGGAGCTTGTTTATCGAGAAACTTGATTTCCAGGTCCAGCGGCTGGTAAGCCGGTTCGTTCTGGTTCCGTGCTTTGAGCCCGGCGCCGCCAGGGACGGCAAAGTTACGGATATTCCACTTATAGTGCGCGAGGAATTTACCGCCTCCGTACCTCCCGCCGGGACCGTGGCCCCGTTATATATAATGACGGGCGGTTCCGGGATCGGCGCGGCCCCGCTGCTGGAATACGCGAGACGGTACGGCCTGACCGTTATCTGGGGGGCCTCCGGGCCCGCGGAGGCCCTGGATAACGAGGGCCGGCCGCTCATCGACCGGGCAGGCGCCGTGCTCGTTCAGGGCGGATTAAGCTCCATTTCCGAATGCATAGCGCGCCGGAAGAAAATGATAGTATTCCCGATCGCGGGGCACGGCGAGCAACTGGCCAACGCTATAACCGTAGAACGGCTCGGATTGGGGCTGCGGGTAGCGCAACTTTCCGCCCCTCCCTTCGCGTTCCTTGAGCGGTTAAGGCTCCTTTCCGCCAAAACATCTGAACCGGTCTTTCCCAGGGTCGACGGCGCGCAAGCGGCGGCGGGCATCCTTCTAAAAACGCTCGGCCTCATTCAAAGATAAACCTTTAAGGCGGCAAAAGGCCTATGCGGAAGTAGACCCAAAAAAAAGAACGACTTGGGCACTTTGCCTCTAAAATCGGCGGTGGTATATTGGTTAAACTATATCCAGATTGCAAGCTTCATAAAAACTTATAGTGTTGTCCAAGGAGAAATGATAATGAAGAAGGTGCTGTTTGTGGCAGCGGTTCTTTTTATGGCAGGTTCTAAGGCGCAGGGTGTAGTTATAGCGCCATGGTCGTATCCTCCGGCCGGGCCCTTTGTTCCCGAGGGACAGAGCGCAACAGCGATAGCAGCCAGAGCAGAGTATGAACTTGCCGACGGCGGCGCACGCTTGTTCGGCGTCCTCCCATCGGAAGGGCTTCTTCAACTGACCGCATGCAAAGATCTTTTGTCATTGGCTGTAAAAGATGTGGCGGCATCTGTGCCTGCATCCGCGGCGCCTGACAAAGACTTGCACGCTTCGGCAGAGTTGCTTGAGACAATGTCAGGAACCTTGGTAACCATGGCAGAAACATATCTGAGAACGGTGGATCCTATCACGCCGGAACAGAAAAAGTTGCTTAATAAAATATCGGACTTGGCGGGCGAACTGGGAAGCAATGCCCTTAGTCTGGCGATCAAAACGCAATAACGGCGCCAGGTGATTCTAAACGCAAGATCCAACCGGAACGGCGGGGGTTCAATCCCCGCGCCGTTTCCTTAAAATTGTCACAGGGCGGCCGTGACCATGCCCTCATCTCACGGACAAGCTACTGACCCATTCCCCAGCCAAGGAACAGATCCGATAACAACCAAACGCCGCTGATGACCGCGAGCATCCCGACGGCGGATTTTAATTTCCTAGTATCCGTTCTTTCGGTTAGGATAGGCCCCAGATAACCGCCCGCCAGCGAACCGACGCATAAAGCGGCCGGAAAGGCCCAGCTTATGCGCCCGCCCAGTATAAGCCAGGTAAGAAAAGAAATAATGCAAATAGGCACCTCGGCCAGCGTGGTTGTCCCCACCGAAACCTTGGGGTCCACTCCTCCCAGGATCTTTCCGGTGGCGGTGACCGGCCCGAAACCTCCCCCGCTCAACGCCTTGTTGAACCCGGACAATAACCCTATCCCCCACATTTTTTTCCAGCTGAAATCATAATAGACGGGCCTGAGACACAGTCCGCCCATTACTATCACCAGCGCGCCTATGTAGAGTTTTATATAAAACCTGGGGATCGCCTGTCCCACGTAAGCTCCCAGAATGCAGGCGGCGATGCCCGGTATGATGATCGACAGACTTATTTTTAGATCCTTCGTCAGGCCGCTGAAATCGCTGTTTTTTCTCAGGTGGTGCCCTACCGACCCGGTTGTTCCGCCCAGCGCCTGTGATATCAGGATGGCTGGAACCACCAGCTTCGGGTTATAGCCCATAAGAATAAGTATGGGACTTAAAAGGGTC
Organism: Elusimicrobiales bacterium; assembly: GCA_041665305.1. Lineage (GTDB taxonomy): Bacteria > Elusimicrobiota > Elusimicrobia > Elusimicrobiales > UBA9959 > YA12-FULL-51-18. The sequence goes on along the minus strand of JBAYJD010000024.1, from coordinate 8,931 downwards.
CCGTACATCATTCCCAATCCGGAGTCTATTACTTCCATGACCGCGGCCAGCCCGGTTATGGACGCCAAACCAGCAAGACCAAAATCCATATCTCCCCCCTGTAATATGTAATTTTGTGAAATTGCAGTGTAGCTTATCCCGCCCCTACCGCATTTTTAACACATTTTTATTCCGTTTGTAAACGGCTTTATGATAATTATAAAATGGTGAGACACTGGTCCCACGGGAGTTAAAATTAAAATGAAAAAGATTTTATTAGGTGCGGTTGTTGTTTGTCTTTGCGGATGCGCTAACGAGCGGTATGAAAAGGCCGCAGGAAAAACTATTTTGGTGTATCAGGCGGCGGAAGGAAGCCCGGGGGACAAGAAATGTATGGATTTTGTGGGGACTTGCATCGTTCTTCAGACGCCGGAACCTGCTATGCAATTGAACGGGTTCGAATTCAAGCCCCATATTACGAATTCACCGGAAAAACATAACCAACTGGAGCTGCTATTAAACCGGGAACAATCGCTGTCTTTTGAGAAGCTATCGGAGATATGCGTCAACAAAGGGCAAAGGATCGCTTTTGTCTATCAGAACAAGATCCTTCATGCCCCTAAAGTAAGGACTAAACTTCAAACCCGTGGCGTAGTCCTTGATTTCTGCAATCCACAGATTTTTAAAATAGTCCTGGCAAGCCTGCGCGGGCAACTTCCGCCTGCATATGATTTTAGCAAGGACAAAGCCTGGAATATGTGCGATCCCTCCTCAGAAAACAAATGATGATTTAGCATGTTTGAAAATAGGAAAATAGAAAATAGGGACAGCGACCATTTATTAAATAGTCGCTGTCCCTATTTTCCTGAAATAACATGCACTTTTTAAAAAATTCATATTTTTTGTGAAAACAGGCCGCAATTCTTGACCGATTTAATATTGCATATTAAAAATACTCACTTTGCCGCTGCAACAGACCTGGCGGGCAATACCCGTCTCCACTAAAAGCGGAAAGGGCTGAAGTCCCGCTATTTCATTAGAATAGCCAGTTTCAGTGTTTGCTGAAACATAGTATTCCAGTGAAATAGGCATCCTGGCATCCCCCGCCCGCCCCCCCGCGCGCCGGCTATCGTGAAACTTCTCGCGCATCTCGCGCAGCCCCTTGACGCGGAAACTTTGACCTGATATACTAGTTGTAAGAATTTATTAACAACTGTTAATATTTTTTAACAATATGACACAAAAGCTATCCGTGCTTTCCCTGCTCAGCCAAAAGTCCCCGGCGAGGATCCTGCGCTTCCTTTGGAAGAGCCGCGTCGAATGGAGCGGCAGGGAAATAGCCAGGCAGACGGGCTTAAGCGCCCCGGCCTGCCATGAGGCGTTAAAACAGCTTGACGCCAGGGGCCTTGCACTTTTCAGGCGTGTCTCCAATGTCCATCTTTATAAGATAAATTCCGACAATTACCTGGTTAAGAATGTTTTTGCCCCTCTATTCCAAACCGAGGACGAACTGCCGGGCCAGGTCCTGAAAACCATTAATAAATTTTTAACTGATTATCCAGAAAACAAAAAGATTCTTTCTGCTGCCATCTTCGGCAGTATGGCCACGGGGCATGAACGCCTTAATAGCGACCTGGATTTGCTTATAGTCACCCATGACTCCGCAAGCGCCAAGGACCTGGAAGACCGTATACAGGATCTCCGGACCCTGCTTTACAAGCAATTCAGTATCCCCCTTTCGCCCTACATTCAGCCGCTGGCCGAAATTAAGGCCAAGCATAAGCAGAAGTTGCCTTTGATCCTCAAAATATTGAAAGAAGGCCAAGGCATGTACGGCAAAGACCTTAAGGAGCTTTTAGCATGACCCCCAAACAACATAAGACTCGTGATGTTTCAAGAGACCATTACACCACTTACCGCAAGAAGGCCAAAGAATTCTTAAACTCTATGGAAGCCTCTTTACGCGTCAGGGAGTGGAACGCGGCCGGGCTTAATGCCGTGCACTGCGCTATTTCTTCGGCCGATGCGCTGTTGGTATATAATGCGGGCATCCGCTCAGCCGGAGATTCACACCACGATATTTCTTTCCTGCTGGTACAGCATATTAAAGATAATGACACCGCCCCTAAAGCCAAAACCCTTGCAAAGATAATCGATTATAAATTCCTCGCGGCTTACGAAGACCGGGAAATAATCGAATCCGAAGCTTTGGAGCTGGCGAAGATCACCCGGAGATTCTTTGAGTGGATGGAATCCCTGCTGTCCTGACCCTGGCGGCACCAAAACTCGCCCTTCCCCACACCATACCCGCCCGCCCCCTAAAGGGGCACCTATAGGCTGTAATACCGGCATTTGCTTCTGGATGGACACCTATATGGACACCAAGGCCAAAAACGGACACCGGCCTTAAAATGAAAACGACGACAATCTTTTAAGGATTGTCGTCGAGAAACTACGTTTGAAAAACTGGAGCGGGCGACGGGGAGCGGCAGCGACCTTCTCATAAGGAACTATCCCCTTCGCCTCGAATAAAAACAACGGCTGTCCAAAAGGACAGCCGTAAATTTATGGAGCGGGCGAAGGGAATCGAACCCTCATCTCAACCTTGGCAAGGTCGCGTTCTACCACTGAACCACGCCCGCATTATTGCCTGCAAAATACCCTACGGGTATATTTTAGCAAAGAACCCCGGCTTTTTCCATAGGCTCTAATGCGCCGGCCGGGATGTCCGCGGCCGGCGCGTTCAAAAGCCGTACGCTAGGGTCAGGCCCAGGGGGCTGCCGGGCATTATGGAGGGATATAACCTGAGCGCGGAGGCGGTTTTTTTGGCCCGGCCGGGACCGGAGGAGATGGTCCTGCCGACCAGATATCCGATACCCAGGCCCAGCGGATAATCACTGGCCCAGTGGACGCCGTTGTTCATCATCTGGAAACTTAATGCGCCGAGCAGGGTGTAGCCGATGGGTTTTATGAGCGTCTTCTCCGGGTAGTTTTCCGACATGACGGTCACGGCCATCATGCCCGTGGCCAGATGGCCGGAAGGGAAGGCGTCATAGCGCGTGCGGTGCGTCATATACTGGTTGAGCCCGGGGAAAAAACGCCACACGCCGCCGTCGCCGGTCGCCGCGGTCGGGGTTTCCCGCCCTGTGCTCATTTTAATGGCTTCGGTGACGACCCCGGTCACTAAAAGGCCTTCTACCAGTTGATGTCCCGTGGCCAGGGCGCGCCAGTCGTCCTTTATTAGTCCGTAACTTTCAAAGTACGCGCACAAGCCCAGGCTTATCCAGCCGTCGCCCAGGAAATACATGGCCGAGCCCAGGTCGGTGGGGCCGCGCAAAACCGGTATTTTGCCTATTTTCAGGAGGGGCCTGGTTTTGTCTTTCGTGGAGATGTTAAGTTTGCCGCCGATCTTTTGGGCGCCGGCGTACAACTTTTGGTCGTATTCCATGAGAAGAAGCGTGGAAGCCCCGATCGCCGCGAGCCAGGGCAGGCTTTCTTTGGAAAAACTGTTTTCGGTGAAGGTCCACAGGTCGCGGGGGCCTTTGGCGAGGGTTCCCCAGAAAGCGGGTTTGGAATAAACCAGCTCTTCGGCCCCGGCTTTGTATGTCCGGACCCGGGGGACGGGGTCCGAAGGGGCGGACGGGCTGCCGAAAGCCGCCGGCTGCGCCTGCGCGTTGAGGGCGGCCAGGCACAGGAGCAGGCAGGATCGCAGCAGTCCGGTGTTCATCAGCTTTTTTTAACGAGTTTCCAGCGGATGCCTTTGGGCGTGTCTTCCACCAGCACGCCTTTCTCCAGCAGTTCCTTGCGCAGTTCGTCGGATCTTTTGAAGTCTTTGTTCTTGCGGGCCTGCCGGCGCTCTTCCACCAGGGCCGTTAATTCCGGCGGCAGAGTTTCTTCCGGCGCGGACTTGCCGAGACCGAGGCCCAGCACTTCGTCCGCCGCCAGCGCGAAGCCGAGTTTTTCCTCCGGAGGGAGCGACGGGGAGCGCAGCGCCTCCCAGAGCGCGGCCAGGGCCTGCGGGATGTTCAGGTCGTCGGCCAGGGCTTCCGCGAACTTGAGATAATAAGCCGCGTTCCTGTCCGGCTTCGGGGATTTTCCCGTGGCGGAGAGTTCTTCCGCAAGCCGGCCTGCCATCTCGCGGAGGGTGCCGAGGGCTTTGGCGGAGGAATCCATTGATCCCCAGGTGAATTCCAGCTGCTTGCGGTAATGCGCGGAAAAGCAAAAATAGCGGTAGGCCAGCGGATCATAACCCTTCTCCGCCAGGGTTTGCACGGTCAGGAAGCCTCCGGCGGATTTGGACATCTTGCCGCTGTCTCCCATGATCAGGAACCTGGCGTGCATCCAGCAGTTGGCGAACGGCTTGCCGGTGGCCGCTTCGGACTGGGCTATTTCGTTGGTATGGTGCACGGCGACATGGTCCTCGCCGCCGCAATGGACGTCTATGGTCTCGCCCAGGTGTTTCATGGCCATGGCGGAGCACTCGATGTGCCAGCCCGGGAAACCTTTGCCCCAGGGGGACTCCCATTCCATCTGGCGGCGCTCCTCCGGGGCGGAAAATTTCCACAGGGCGAAGTCGGCGGGATTGCGTTTTTCGGCGTTGGCTTCCACCCGCGCGCCTTCCTTTATGCCTTCGATATGGCTCTTGCCGGCCAGTTTGCCGTAATCCGGCAGTTTGGAGGTGTCGAAATATACGCCGTCGCCTATGCGGTAGGTAAAGCCTTTTTTTTCAAGCGCCTCAACCAGGCCGATCATTTCCCGGATATATTCCGTGGCCGGGCACAGCACATCGGGCATCAGGCAGTTGAGCGCCTTATAGTCCTTAAAAAAGGCTTCGGTATAGAACCTGGCTATATCCCAGGCCGACTTGCCTTCGCGCCGGGCGCCGAGTTCCATCTTGTCCTCGCCGGTATCGGCGTCGGAAGTGAGATGTCCGACATCGGTGATGTTCATTACCCGGTTCACTTTATAGCCGAAGAGCTTCAGCGAGCGCACCAGCACATCCTCGAAGAGATAGGTGCGCATATTGCCGATATGCGCGTAGTTATAGACCGTGGGCCCGCAGGTGTAGATCCCGGCTTCGCCGGCCTTGAGCGGGTGAAATATTTTTTTCGCCCTTTGCAGGGTGTTGTAGAGTCGCAGGTCCATATTATTCCTTTACGATGTTCCGCAGCCCGGCGTCCACCGTTTTAAAAAAATTACGGCAAAGCTGTTTTCCGCTGTATGAGTCGGCCTTCTTTATGAGGCAGACGACTTCGACTTCCGAAAAAGGGTAGACCGCGCCTTTGGGGGACAGGGAGTAGGAAAATCCTATTTCATTCGCGGCGCCGTGTTGTTTAAGCGCCTCCGAATGCGCCGCCGCCAGGAGGTCCTGAAAGGCCTGTTCGCGGTCCTGGTCGGGGACCTTGCCCAGGGCGTATGTCCGGGCGGCCTGCGCCACCGCCCGCTGGCGCGGAGAGGGCGCGGCTGGTCCGCCGGGGCCGGCGCAGGCCCAGACGAATAAAAGACCGGTGGGAACAAGTAATAATTTTTTCATCGCGCGGGACCTTATAGCGGCCGCGGCGGATCGCGCCGGGACCTACTTTAACACGCCCGCCACGGCGTAGCAGGCTATGGCCCCGCCGTGGCCGATATCGCCGAGCCCCTCGCGGCTTTTGGCCTTGATGCTGACGCAGTCGAGGTCCAGCTTGAAAATGCGGGCCACGGATTTCCTGATGTTCTCGTAATGGGGTTTAAGCTTGGGCTCTTCCGCCACGATGGTGGCGTCGATATTGATAATGGACGCTTTCTTTTCTTTCAGGATCTCCAGGACCTTTTCCGCTATCGCGGAGCTGGCGAGCCCCATGATGGTAAGGTCCGTGGGCGGGAAATAAATGCCGATCTCGCCCGCGGCCACGGAGCCAAGCAGGGCGTCGCAGACGGCGTGCAGCACGGCGTCCCCGTCTGAATGTCCGAGCATTCCCTTGGGATGCTCTATCCTGACCCCGCCCAGAATGAGGGCGCGGCCTTCCACCAGTCTGTGGATATCGTAGCCGAAACCGAACCGGGTGCGGGGCGCGGCCGCTTTGAGGGTTGTTTTTTCTTTCATGAATGCCTCTGCTACTATAAGGTCTTCGGGAGTAGTGACCTTGATATTGCGGTAATCGGAGAGCACTACCGCCGGTCTGATCCCGAGTTTTTCAAGTATCTGGGACTCGTCGCTGTAATCCGTTCCCGGGCCGGCCGCTTTGAGGGCCCGCGAGAGCGTCGCTTTCCTGTAGCACTGCGGGGTCTGGACCGCCATCAGGCGGGAGCGGTCCAGAGTTTCTTCGAAAAAAAGTCCGTCGGCCGAGAGCCGCTTGACGGTATCCTTAAGGGGCACGCCCGGCACCGAGGCGCCGGCTTTCAGCGCCGCTTTCAGGGCCGAGGCCACGAGCCTTGCGTCGGCCAGGGGCCTGGCTCCGTCATGCACCGCCACAAGTTCTATGGCCGGCGACAGCGCCTTGAAACCGTTCTTCAGGGAGGCTATCCTGGTGGCCCCGGCCGGGGCCGTCTTGAAGCCGCGGGCCTCCCAGTCCCGGCCGTGCAGCGCCAGATTTTCCGGGGTCAGCACCACTATCAGTTCTTCAAAGCCGTCCGGGCCGGAGAACGCTTCAACGGACCATTCCAGCATCGGCCTGCCGGCCAGTTCCAGATACTGTTTTTCCCGGCCCATCCTTTTGCCCAGCCCGCCGGCCAGGATAATGGCGGCGCTGTGAGGAGGGATCTGGAGTTCCTTGGCGGTCATACGAGTCGGTAAAATTTTAAGATAAAATTCCGTTTTACGGCGTTTTATTGCGCCTTGACGTTCTTTACGCGCGCGAAGATAATGCGGCCCTGCGAGGTCTGGAGTATGGACTGGACCACGGCATCCACTTTCTTGCCTATGAATTCGCGGCCGTCGTCCACCACTATCATCGTGCCGTCGTCCAGATAGCCGACGCCCTGTTCCCTTTCCTTGCCTTCCTTCATGATGAAAATGGGCATGTCCTCTCCGGGCAGGACCACCGGTTTGAGGGCGATGGACAGGTCATGGATGTTGAGCACGGTGACATTCTCAAGGGCGGCCAATTTGTTGATGTTGAAGTCGGTGGTGACGATGCAGGCTCCCAGCTCCTTGGCGATATTCACCAGTTTTAACGGATTATCTTTCAGGTCCTTCATGTCGCGGTCCAGCACCTTGAACGGCACGACCTTGGATTCCTGCAGCCGGGCCAGGATGTCCAGGCCGCGCCGTCCCTTGGCGCGCATGATGGGCTCCTGCAGATCGGCCAGGGCGTGAAGCTCCTGGACGATGAAGCGGGGCGTGACCACGCCGCCCGTGATAAAATGCGTCTCGCAGATATCCATGATGCGCCCGTCCACGATGGCGGACAGGTCCAGGATCTTCATGTTCCGGCCGTTCCGTTTGCCGACCGACAGGATGTTCTTGTCCAGTTCGTCCAGCTCCGGGATCTTTTTGATGCTGATCATCATGCCCAGAAGCGCGAGAGCGTAGCGGATGATGATGTTATATTTGAGCCAGACATCGCTGAACCCCGCGTCGCCCACCTGAAAAACGGTGTAATCCAGGAGTTTTGAGATAATGATGCCGACCACGGCCCCTATGATGCCGATGACGAGCGAAAAAAGGCTTATGCTTTCAAGCACATATTCGACCCCGATAATAACCAGGCCGATGGCCGCGCCCAGAAGAACGCCTTTGATATCTTTGGACACCGTGATGTAAGTAAGTATGGGGGTGCCCAGTAGGGAAACCGCCCTGAAGATCCATCCTGTCATTTTAGTTCACCTCTAGTTAGTTTAGTCTTATCTTGCGGCGGCGGTTTTTTTAACCGCCGCCTTTGTCAGAGCGGAATAAAGTTCCGCTATATCCGAGACCGGAGCGACTTCCAAGTCCTTCAGTTTAAGCGGCTCTTTTTTATTGAGAGCCGTCCGGGGGGTATAGGCTTTTTTAAACCCCAGGCGCTCGGCTTCCAGAAGCCGGCGCGCCATAAAAGCGGTGGTGGAGGTCTGGGCGAGGATGCCTACCTCTCCTAGAAAAATGGCGTCGGGCGCCAGCTCCAGGTCCTTGGCGGAACTGATGAGCGCCGCGCAGAAAGCCAGGTCCAGCGCCGTGTCTTTGAGCCTGAGGCCGCCCTGAAGGCTGGCGAAAACATCCATGGTGTCCAGCCTCAGTCCCGCGTTCTTTTCCACCGCGGCGATAAGGAGCTGCGCGCGGTTAAGGTCCAGTCCGGTGACCGTGCGGCGCGGATACGGGTAATAGGACCGGGAGACCAGCGCCTGGATCTCGGCCAGCATGGGCCTGGAACCCTCGAAAGCTATGGAGTAAGCGCGGCCCGTCAGCGCCCGTGCGCGGTCGGTGTTGGCCATGAGCTCGCTGGAATCCTTCACGGAAACAAGGCCTTTTTCCGTCATTTCAAAGATCCCTATTTCATTTACCGGACCGAACCTGTTCTTATGCGGCCTCAGGATGCGGTAGATATTGTCCTTTTCCGCGTCGAAGTAAAGCACGGTGTCCACGATATGTTCCAGCACCTTGGGCCCCGCGAGAGAGCCTTCCTTGGTGACATGGCCCAGCAGGAACAGGGGCGCGCCTTTGGATTTGGCTATCTTAAGAAGCTCGGAAGCGCATTCGCGGATCTGGCCCACGGAGCCCGGGCTGCCCATGAACTCCGGGTGATAAGCGGTCTGGATGGAATCCAGGATAAGCAGTCCCGGCTTGATCTTGTTGAAAGCGTCTATCACCTTGGCCAGATTGTTCTCGGAAAGGAGATAAATATTAGCGTTCCCGGCGCCCAATCTGCGCGCGCGCGAGCCCACTTGCGCCAGCGATTCCTCCCCCGAGACATAAAGTATCGTCGAGTCTTTCAGCGCCCCGGAGGCCATCACCCGGGACACTTCCATCATGATGGTGGACTTGCCTATGCCGGGCGG
>JBAYJD010000023.1:0-43795 GCA_041665305.1 Elusimicrobiales bacterium | reverse complement strand
TAAAAGTGCGGGATATTGTCTAAAACCGCGAGAAATATCGTCTGAAAAGTAGGAGACTGTCCAGTTTATCAGGAGAACTGTTTTTTTAGCCTGATATTTTCCTTATGCTGGACAGGCTCCTAGCACCAGGAAGCTCGATATACTATTCAACATGCGTCTGAATGAAGAGATTGGCGTTGATGTCTTCGAGGATTTTAAAAGTAGGCGGATTCTGCTCTGCTGCGCCGCGTCCGTATTGTCGCGGCTTCGCAGGGACTTCTACTTCGCGCTTTTAGAATTTATTCCTACGAAGCGCTGAATTTAATTACAGCGCGAAGTAGAAGGCTGGCTGACGGGATTTGATCCCGCGACCTCTCGGGCCACAGCCGAACTCTCTAACGCGGCCGCTTCGCGGTTTTACAATACCCCGCGACAATAGTATCATCATGTAATGCTGATAGAAGCCCGCGACCTCGCAAAGGCATATCCGGCCGGCGGCTGGCTCGCCCGCTTCGGAGCGGGCGCACCGCCGACCCGGGCACTGGACGGGATAAGCCTCAAGCTCTCACCGGGGACCATTACCGGCCTGACCGGCCCGAACGGAGCCGGCAAAAGCACGCTTTTAAGGATCCTGGCCGGCCTCCTGGTCCCCGACGCCGGGACCGTGGCACTGGACGGGCGGACGGCCTGCGGCCGGTCCCTCCGGGCGGCCGCCGCCCTCTCGCAGACGGGGGCCAGAAGCTTCTACCTGCGCCTGACCGCAAGTGAAAATCTGGATTTTTTCGGAGCGCTGTACGGCCATGACAGGGCGGACACCCGGGAACGGACGGGGGCGCTTCTAAAGGTCCTGGGCGTCCGCGAAGAAGACCTGAAAAAACGCTTTGATGCGCTAAGCGAAGGCGCGGCGCAGAAATTCTCCCTTGCCAGGGCGCTCCTGCGCGGGACCCCGACGCTCCTGCTGGACGAACCCGCCCGTAACCTGGACCTGCGTTCGGCGGCGGCTTTCTCGGCTTATATAAAAAAATCGGCGGCGGAGAAGGGTATCTCCGTACTTTACACCAGCCATAGTCCGGCGGAACTGGCCCAGGTCTGCGACCGGGTCCTGGTCCTTAAGGAAGGGCATCTGTCGGGAGAAGTGAGCGGCGGGGAATTAAAAAAAGCCGCGGCCGCCGGGCCGCCGGCTGTGGAGGCGGCCATAGCCGGAATAACGGTATGAGGCGGCAGATCCTGGCGTTCCTGCGCAAAGATTTTCTTATAGAAAAAAGCTACAAGGCCTCCTTTGTCATGGGAACGGTCTCCACCTTCACGGGGATAGCGGTTTTTTTCTTTATAGACAAACTTTTCGGGCGGGCCGTAACGCCATATCTGGCCGGATACGGGACCGGATACTTCGCCTATGTGTTCTCGGCCACGGCTTTTTTCGGCTATATCGGGACCGGGGCCGGCTCCTACGCGGAACGGCTGCGCGCCGAACAGCTCCAGGGCACCCTGGAAGCGTCCCTGGCCGCGCCGGTCACCCCCGCGGTATTCCTGACGGCGCTCACGGCCTGGAATTTTCTTTTCGCCACTTTTGAGCTCGCCCTCTACGCGGCCGCCGGCGTATATGTCTTTAAAATGGATTTTTTCGGCGCGAACCTGCCTGCCCTGGCGGCGGTTTTTTTCCTCTCGGCGGCGTCGTTCGCGGCGCTCGGGATCTTTTCCTCCTGTTTTATCCTGCTGTTCAAACGCGGGAACCCGGCTGCCTGGGTGCTGAACAATTTTGAGGGGCTGCTGGGCGGGGTATATTTCCCCGTGGCGGTGCTTCCCGTCTGGCTGCGCTGGTTTTCCCAATTCCTGCCGGTCACCTATGCCATACGGGCGATGGAACTGGCGCTGTACAAAGGCGCGGGCTTCGAGCAATTAAAGCGCGACCTGTTTGCGCTGGCCGTGTTCGCCGCGGTCCTCGCACCGCTGAGCGTGGCGGCTTTCAAAGCCTCCCTCGACAAAGCCCGCAAAGACGGAACGCTCGGACAATACTAGCCCGGCATAAGGTTTTTCAGGCGAAATCGCCGGTTTTGAGGTCAAGCGAAGCGCCGCTCAATTAAACTTTATTTCATCACCACGGCGTAATGGGTACTTAAAGGGGCGCGGGCCGAGTAGAGCATGAAGTCCCGGTCTTCCCCGGCCGGAAGCACCGGCGCTTCGCTCCAGCCGTCCGCGTCGCGGAATATAAATCCCGGCAACCCCGCGCCGGAGTTCGCTTTGGCGGCCCTGAATTCGAACATTATCTCGCCCTGCACCTTGCCGGGAGGGAACGACGGCTGCCAGGCTTTCATAAGGACCGCCCCGGAGGGCAGGCCGCTCAGCAGCTCATCCGGCAGGCCGCCTTCGGCGACGGAAAAGTCAGCGGGAGCCGCGCCGCGCATAAAGGTTCTGAAAGTTATACCGTAAAGGGCCTCGTCCGGGGCGGCCGCTTTTATTTCATATCTTACCCCGCGCTGCGAAATGGACTGCGCCCTGGCAGTAATTTTGAAAATAATGTTCTTAGCGCCGTCCAGTCCGCGCGGCATGATAGCGGACGGAGGTTTTGCCGCCCTGACGGTCTCTCCAAACCTGAAATTGATGGAAAACCGGTGCGAATTACCCAGTTCCCCGAAGGGCGTAAAGGCATAATCAAAAGAAAGCCGCTCAAAAGCCGCGCCCGCTCCGGCCGAGAAGCCGGACCAGGGACCGAGCTCGTTGCCGTACTGGCGATACCTGTAGCCGGCCCTGAGCGCGAACCTGTTGATCAGGGGATATTCCCCTCCCAGGCTTAACGACATGTAATTATCCACGGGTTTGTCCGCCTCCAGAGAAATAAGCGCTCCGCAAGCCGGCAGACGGCGGCTCAACCCCGCCCGGAAGATCAGCGGCAATCCGTATCTTTTTTCCGTAAACTTTATGCCGGGCCCCAGGTTCTGCACCGAGAATCCCGCGGTATACGAACCGCCGCGCCAGTCAAATCCGCGCATCACCCCCAGATCCACCGCGGCGGAAGCTCCGGACCTATCGTCGATGCTTTGGCGGATAATTTTAAAAGCGGCGCCGAGAGCGAGGTCCCGGCGCGGCTCCCAGCCGTAGACCGCGGAAAAAGCCAGGTCATAGGCGCCGAACTTCCCCTCCGCAGGCGAGATAGGATTTTCAGGATCCGACTCATTAAGCCCGCTGCGGCGTTCCATATCTTTCGGCGTATAAAAATAATTCAGTCCTAGGCCGAAAACCCCCGCGCGCGGCCGGCCTGCCAACGGCAGCTCCAGGCTTGAAGCGGGCGCCGTGTAATATAGGAATTCCTGACCCAGGTCCTGGAAGTATTCGTTATGAAAAAGTCCCATGTTCTTTTCCCCGTCCAGTTGGGCGAGACCGGCGGGATTCCAGTAAACGGCATAAGGATCGCCCGGCACGCCGGTAAACGCGCCGGCCATAGCCGCAGGCCGCGCGCCGGCGCCCAGCTTCAGGAAAGCCGCGGAGGTACTGCCGGCGGAAGGGTGGATCCTCGCCGCGTAAGCCGGAAGGCTGAAGGCTGAAGACTGAAGAATAAGGATGCAAACAAGGGACCACGACGCCAATTTTTGTTTGGAGTTCAGTTCCGATCTTTTTAACCGCAACCTGTCCTTCATAAGGTCCTTATCTTCCAGCCTTCAGCCTTCAGCCTTCAGCCTTCAGCCTTCAGCCTTTAGCCTTCAGCCTAATGTATTATCGCCAGCCTTTTAATTACCGACTTGGTCCCTGAAGCGCTGTCAGCTTCTAACCTATACTGATACACTCCGCTGGCTATATTTTCGACATGCCAGACGATTTCCGACGAGACTCCGGCGGGACAGCCGGTCCTCTCCAGCCTGGCCACTTTTTCTCCGGCCACATTGTAAACATCTATTTTTACGCCGGACTTTTCCGAAACGCGGAACTTAAAGGTCACAGTGTCCCCCCTGGCCGGATTGGGATAGGTGTAAACCTCGTTCCGGCTAAAGAGGGCGCCGGAGGGCGCATATTCCATCACGGAATAGACGGAAAAATGGGAAACCTCGGCGGTCACGATCATAGCCTGGGCGTCGGGTCTGGAAGTGTCGACCATCACCCACTTGCCTCCGGCAAGAGTGTAAAGACGCAGGTTCTCCAACGACATACCCGCAACTTCGGCTGCGGTATACGGAATGGAGAGCAGCGCAGGCTTAAGCAGCCGGGTGGCCGGATTGCGAAACTTGATCTCGTACACAATGCCCGTCGGATTGGCCGCGCCGAGAGCCTCCTGGGTATAAAGCGGCTGGTAAAGATCCGGGTCCAGTTTTATGACCATGATATTATCGTTCTGCGAAGCGGCATTCGCCGGGATGTCGACGCGGGCACCATCCGCCAGGCGCACGGAAACTCCGCGGCCCGCGTCGAAGAACCGCCAGTTGTCGGCGGAAACGCCCCACGCTTCGTTGGAAAGCGTGGAATTATTGGTGCTGTCGAAAGCGGCCGCGGAATAGTAGTACCGTATATTTTCCGTGGCGGCCGTGTCGGTGTAAGAACCCGTCCCCGCCGGAACGGAGGCATAAGGCGCTCCGGCAGCGTAGGCCGTATTCAGCGTACGCCGGAAGATCCTGTAACCATAAACATCGCCCGCGCCCCCGCCGTCGTCAGGAGAGAGATCCCAGGCCAGCGTAACGCTGCCGCCTGCGTCGCCGGGAGTGTCGGCCGCGGTCAGATTCGAGGGCGGGCCCGGCGGCTCCGGGTCCGTAGCGGCCCAGGCGGCCGCCGTATCGGACAGAGGTCCGGTATTCCCGGCGGAATCATATGCTTTCAGCGCGAAATAGTAGGTAACGCCGCCGAATAAACCCCGGATATCCTCCGCTTCCAGCGCGCCGTAAGGCCCTTCCACGCCGCGGGTGCTGACCGGCAGGGCCGCGCCGTCGAACCCGGACCAATCGTAACCCGCGACAGAAGCGTATTTGATGACATAATGCGAGGCCGTGCCTACGCTCCCGTCGTTGCCTGGAGCGCTCCAGGAGAGCTGGACCATGCCCGGCAGGGGCCCGGAAACGGCGGCCAGGTCCGTTATTTTTGACGGCGGCGTGAAGTCTCCGGTATCGTTGGCGGAGAAAGCGGAAGCCTGATTGGAATCGGAAGACTCCACATAACCGTCGAAGGCCCTTACAGTGTATGTGAACGTGGAACCGGTGGCGGCCGCCGAATCCGTCCAGGCCGACACGGCAGGCCCAGTGGATCCCAGAAGCACAGGCGCCCCGCCCGCGCTCCTATATATCCGATAAGCCGTAAGGCCCGAGGCCGGGGACGCCGACCAGCCAAGAAGGATCCTATTACCGGCGTCGCCGGGGACATCAGCCGCCGACAGAGCGGAAGGAGGAGGCGGAGCGAAATTGACGCGGACCCGAGCCGACGCCGTGTTCATACCGGCTGTAAGCGGCTCCTCAAGCGCCGTAAGGCGCAATAAATACTCGCCGTTCTCAAGGGAAGTGGTGTCCCAGGAACCCAGCGAACCGTTCTCAACTGCGGCGGTCGTGACGCTTGAAACGATGTTATGCCAGACGGCCGGGATCCCGCCGGTGCTGTAATCAAGCGAATATCCGGCAAGCCCGGGATTGGACAGGTAGCCTTTGACCGTAACAGTACCGTTCACCACGGCTCCGTCCTGGATATTGGAGAAAGAGGTTATCTTAGCAGCCTTGTAGGCCCTGAACAAACCGCCGGAACTTCCTATATAAACCATGCCGTTGGAAATTCCAGGAGAGCTGTATACGGGACTTGAGAACGCAACATCCGCCGCCAGGACAATGGAAACCGCGCCTGAACTGAAAGCCGTCAGGAAACCGCCAACGGTACCCGTATAAATGATCTCATTGGCCATGGCAGGGGAGGAAAGCAGGCCTGTCGGGGAGACGCCGCCGAGCGCGGGAGAACTGGTCCAGATATACGCCAAGGCGCCCCCCGCGGGAGCCGATTCGGCGGCAAAAAGAGTATTGGCGGCGAAACCGCCCGAGAAATACAGTTTGTCGGCGGAAACCGCAGGCGAGCCGGCCTGAGCCCAGCGGACTCCGTATTCCGCCCCCTGAGCGACTGCCGCTTCGAAAGGAGCCGAGCCGGGGTTGAGCAGCGCGCCGTCGGAGGCGTTGAAAGCCAGCGGCTTATCCTCATCGAAACCCGGCACGGCGTACACGATCCCACTGGAAACGGCCACGGCGTTCATACCGTACCGGCCGCCCATGGTCTGATAGGTCCAGACCTGGGCCAGGGTTTCCTTATTCAGCGCGTAAAGCCTGCCGTCGTTAGCGCCGAAATAAACGCGGACACGGTCCGCGGACGGAGCCGACTCAACGGGCTGCGCGGCCGCGTACGACGCGAGTTGCTCGCCGGAAACGGCGTCGAAGACCTTCAGTTTATTGTCCGGCGCGCCGGTACCGACATAAACGCGGCCGTCCGCGACCAGCGGAGAGGAGACGGACGCCGCGCCCAGTTCCGAGCGCCACAGGAAAGCGCCGGTAAGCCGGTCCAGCGCGTAAAGGTTCCCGTCCAGGGAGGCCGCGTACACCGCGCCGCCGGAAACGGCGGGTGAAGAATCCACCCAGCCGCCGGTAAGGTACTTCCACAGCGGAGCGCCGGTGCGGCCGTTGAAAGCGTAAATCTTATTATCGCGCGAGCCGAAGTACACGATATCATCGAAAACAGCCGGACTGGAAACGATATCGGCCCCGGCGCGGAACTCCCATTCAAGGGTGAGAGGCGGATAAGCCTGCTCCGAAACAAAACCGGTCCGCGAGGCGCCGCCCCGGCCCATGGGCCAGTCGGATGCGAAAAGCTGCCCAGGACGGACAGCGAGCGACAAGGCGATGAACAGACGGCAAAGCGGCCTCCACCGAGCGGATGACGTTTTTACCGCCGCTTCTGGAAAATTTCCGAATAATTTCATAAAGTTCTTCCTGTCAAGCGTTTCTCCGCCGCGCCTACGGCGTTATTTCCAGCACATATGTTTTACCATCCCCGGACCCCACCATCAGCCGGCCATTATCCGGGTCAATGACAATATCGGCCCGCACCGGTCCCCCGGTAGCTACCGGCCAGCCGGAACGCATCACGCCGGTATCGGCGTTAATGGCATAAATGTAACCGTCATCGCAGCCGAAATAAACATAACTCACCGCGCCCGGCACCCAGACGGGAGAAGATCTTATGGCGGCTCCAGCCTGGAAAGGCCACCCTGGCGCCGAGGCGCCGTCGGCCGCGGAGACCTTGTGCAGCCGTCCGGCATCATCCCCGAAAAATACGTATTTAACAGCGTCCCAGGTGATGAACGGCGAAGTGTTTATGGGCGCGCCGGCGTCATAATCCCCGGACGGCCAGCCGGCGGGCCTATTGCTGAGATTGGAGGAAACCCTGGCGTATAGTTTCCCGTCGGTGGAGGTGAAATACAGCACATTATTCGGGCTGGCATCCCGCGCATCCAGGAACGGAGAGGTTTTGATCGCGGCGCCGGTCTGATAGCTGGTGGGCACCGTGCCGTCCGCCGTGTGCACGGCCACGACCTTGCCGTCTTCCAGGCCTATCCAACCGGTATTAACGGTGGCGCGGTCGTCTATCGAAATGGTCCCGGAGGGGGGGGCGGTTATCGCTCCGGCGAACGACCAACCCGGACAGGGAGTCCCGTCGGCCTTATTGAGACAGCGCACGGTGCTGTCGCTCGCGCCGAAATACATCCTGGGTCCGGAGCAATCCAGGGACGGGCACATTATATTGGACCTGACCGCCGCGCCCAACGGCTGTTTCCAGACCAAAACGGCCCCGGCCTCGTCATCACGCACCTTATAGACGTCGCCGTTGTCGTCGGCGAAATAGATATACAGACTGCCGGACTCTACCACCACATTGGGGCTGTTATGGACGGCGGAGAGCGGATTCGTGGCATAGCTCCACTTGAAGGTTCCATCCTTCCTGACCGCCCTTAAATAGCCGTCCGTCGAGCACATGTAAACGGACGAACCGACGGAGGTATCCCCACTGTCATTGTTGTAATAAGCGGCCTGGGCCGGCGTGACGGCGGCGGCGGGCAGCGCGTACGGCCAGGAAGTGCCCGCCGGAGGCTGAGCCGGGGCTATAAGAGTGACGGAGGACGAGTCCACCTGCGGGGAAAAAGTAAACTCCTGTTGAAGCCAGCTGGAGGAATCCCTGACCGTCACCTCCGTCTCGGGCGCAAATCTTACACGGAACACATTGGGAGACCTGTCCGAGGCGTTTTGCGTGGACTCGAACACCACATAGAAGATGCCGGTTAAAGCTCCGGGCACGGAATCCGCGGCCGGGCCGGGTGAAACGACCGTAAGAGTGGACCTCCCTGCCGCATCGAGAGAGATCGAAGCCATCGGCACATAGGCCACGGTGCTCACATCTATGGAAGGCTCGTAGAGGCCGGCCACTCCGGAACTGGTGGAATCGCGAACAAGCATTACGGCATTGAAAAGGCCCCTGGCCTGGGCGGTGTTAAGCGCGGCCAGATCGGAATCCAGGACTTTAAAAGCCACCGTGCCCACCTCTACGCCGCCGAACCCTGCGGGGTTATTATTGGACAGTTGCAGTTTCATCATTCCGGCGCGCGAGGCGTTGTTCATCCATAACGGAGAGACCGCGCTTGCCGTTACGGACGGGACGGCTGCGCCGTAGGTGACGGTGCCCAGGACGATCGGCGCGGCCGAAGCGGAACCGTTGTCGGAGTTGAGCGTCATCCGGTATGAAACGCCTGAAACCAGCGGGAGGCCTTCCTGGTCGTAAAAAAATAGGCCGGTCTGCGCCGTGGTCTGCGTGTCAGGCGAAGCCAGGTTAAAGCCCATGTCCTGAAGACGGTATAAATGCGGGGATCCCGGATCGGCGGCCCCGCCTATGCGGGAAAAGAGCAGATTGTTCCCGGATCCGGCGGAGGAATCGGCGCCCAGCGCCAGAGTTACCGGGAACTTCCTGGACAGGAATTGAGGCTCGCCGGAGCCGGGGGGATAAACCAGCGTATTGGCCGCGGCCAACCCGGCGTTGTTATTGCGAGAAGCCGGCGTAACGAATGCGGACGCGGTGAAATCGGCAAGATCGTTCCCGGTATCCGAACCCTCGGACGGCCGGCGGCCTATGGAATACGCGGCGTTGGCCTGCGCGAAATTACCGGCTGAAACCAGTTCCCCTCTGTAATTATAACGGGAGTAATTGTTCCCCGACTGCCAGACCGCCATATCGACCACGGAACCGGAAGAATTTTCCAGCACCAGGAAGTCTCCCGCTCCTGTCAACCCCTGGTCGCCGAAAACATCGGAGTAGGAAAGGGCGTCGTCGCTGAGCGAGGAGAAATCTATGACGGCATAATCATTCGGATAGAGCTTACGGGTAAACCTGAATTTAAGGCCGTTGGCGGAAGAAGCCGCGTTCCTGAACGAATAGCCCGCCAGCGAAAGCGTTGAAACGGAGGAAGTGTTGTAGAGCTCTATGGACTCCCGGTCCAGGCCGCCATAACTTATTTCGTTGATCCTGACCGTATCCGTGTCGATGAAATTGGAGGAGCCGCTGGTGGGCGTCGGGTCTATTTCGAAGAAAGACGGGTTGCCGTCGGTTATCCTGGCGAAGGACTGTCCCGCTGAAACGGCTCCCGGCCCGGGCCATTGCGCCTGGTCCACGATCACGCCCGCATTGTTCAAGAGTTTCAGATGGTAGCTTTGCGCCCCCACCAGGTTCATAGACAGGCCGGTTATGGTGAAGGTGGAATAGGCGTTGACGACATCGCCGGCGCCGCCGGCCCAGACCGTGTTGGGCGTGCCGCCCACATCGATGGTGTTCTCTATGTAATCCAGCTTCCAGCCGACCAGCGACGGCGTGCTGGCCGTGTTATTGTACAATTCCACCCAATCCTCCGCCGCAGAAGCTCCGGAGGGATAGATCTCATTGATGTAAACCGAGGACGGCAGCATTATTTCCGGATACACTTCGTACTCGTTAAGGTCGGACCCGTCGGCCTTCACCAGCCTGAAACAGTAGGAAGTGCCGGGGACCATGCCGTTGTCCTTCAATGCAAAGTCCCACATCCCGTCCCGGTTGCGGGGAACGGCTGAAACCGTATTGGTGGAATTGTTCTGTTCTTCGTATGTCTGGGGAGCTGTAATGTGCGCCCCGTGCTGAGGGTCATCGGCGCCGGCGGTCAGGGGGACATTGTCCGCCGGTACGGCGTTATTGTTGAACGCGGCCAAAGTATCCGCGGTCACATCTGTATAGCCGGAGGGAACTCCGCCGCTGGGCGACTCGCAGGTTCCGTCGCCGCGTCCGGCGAACTGAAGTTTGAATCCCGCTCCGCTCAAAGGCAGGTTCAGCTGCCCGATATGAACAAGAGTACGCAGACGGAACGCGGCGCCTGGCGCCAGCACCGCCAGCGAATCCTGCGCCGCCAGGGGCGCGCCGGCGGCGGCGCTGTCGGTATTGCCGAAAAATCTGTAAGCGCTCTGCGAAAAAGATGTGGCCGGCGGGGCTGGCCAGTAAGCGTAAGAATATCCGCCCACCGTCGTGGAAGACAGGCTCGCTTCCAGTGCCGACCCGCCGTCGGCATTTGTCCAGGTGAAAGCGGGGGCGGCGGTCATTATAAGCCTCTTGGCGAAGAGGTCGTAATTATTGTCGGAAACGGTGAACATAAGGCGGTCCTTATTCACCGGATCCTGCTGTATTTCATAGCGTTTTTGCGGGTTGGCGAAAACCGGCGTGGGAGTAAAGTCGGTCTGGGCGGTGAACGCGGTGCCGTTTAGAGCATACCAGCCGATATTGGTGGCCGCGGAATCGGCGTAAGCCACAATCCCCCTTTTGGCGGTTCCGGAAGTAAGCCAGCCGGAAGCGACCAGTTTCGTTCCGGCCAAAGGAGTTCCGGCGGAAGTATCGAGGTTGGCGGTATTCGTCCAGGCGGTTCCGGACCAGTATCCGGCCTGCAGATCGGAACCGGCGTTCCCCAGCGAGGCGAAGATCATCTCGTTGGTGGACGGGTTGGCGGTCAGCGACAGGTTGGTCGCGTCATCCAGGAAACTCGGAGGGGTGGCGACCGCGCCCCACGAATGCAGGGGGGAACCGCCCGTCCAGGTGGCCGCCGAGTAACGCACGCCGTTGGTCCCGTTGGCGCCGGTCGACTTGGCCCACACCACCATAATATCCCCGGTGAGGGATTCGAAGTCCACATCAAAGTCGTCCACATCCTGGGCCGCGGACACGACTTCAAGGGAAGTTTCAAGCGCAGCGGCGGGCTCGTTCTCCCAGGCCGCGCCGTTCCAGACCATCGCGGACAGGTCGGAATTGGAATCCGCCCATATGGCGGCGATATCTCCATAAGCGCTCCTGCGGTCGGACGCCATCTTAACCCACTGCACTACTCCGGAAGTTCGCACAGGGTCCAGGCCCGTATCCGCGCTCCAGTCGGCGGAACCGCAGTCGGCATCTCCAGGTTTGGTCCTGTAGCCGAGTTCGTCGGAACCGGCGGCGTTGTGAGAATAAAGCACCATCGCGTTCCCGGTATCGGTCTCATAAGCGATATCAAACCGTCTGGTCGTCTCGTTGCCGCCCACGAATTGCGTCCATTCCTCGTTCCAATTGGTGCCGTCGGTGCAAAGCACATGCAGCAACCCGTCCTTAACATAACCGGCCAGGGCCTCCTGTTTGGAGATGAGAGGATTTGTCTTTATAACAAAAAGCGAACCCGCCGCCCCGGACGCCGTATTTAAAACCTGGCTGAAAGAGTTGGTCGCGCCGTAATAATTACGGAACTGAGGCATGGCGTTTGCGGCCTGGCCGTAAATGATTACTCCGTCCCCGGCTGAATGGATGACCGGCAGAAGGAGGGTTTTCCTGTTGCCGAGGTAGACCCAATCGGAGAAATTGCCGTTGTTATGGCCGGCCCGCACTCTGAAGTAATAATAAGTGTCCTGGTTCAATCCCTCGAAGGAGGCGCTTGGGCCCGCCGCGGGCGCGGTAGTGAAGCTGATGCCGTCGGTCGCGCCCGAATTAAAGTCCGGAGCCGAGGAAACCTCCACCGTGTACCTGGTGGAGCCTAACGGATTGGAATTGGCGTCCCATCTCACGGAGAAACCGCTATGAGTGACCGCGCTGAAAGTCGACACGGCCGAAAGCGGGGGGTTGGCGAGCGTCGAAACGGCCGGGTAGGCCGCCCAGGCGCCCGACTCTCCGGGCCCGTCGGCCCGGATGAAAAGATAATAGGTGGTGTTAGGCGCCAGCGCCGGAGAAGATAAAACCGCGCTGAGGGCTTTCGTGGCGCTGGAAGCGTAGATCGGAGAAGGCTCGGCGCCGGAATTGACCGATGCGGCAAGCGTGTAGCCTGTGGCTCCGTTTACCAGCGTCCAGCCGACGGCGATCGAATTTTCAGTGATCGTATCAACGGAATACGGGACAGGGGCCGGCAGGGACAGCGTCCTGACCGAACCCAGAGCGGCGTAGGCCGTCGAAACGCCGTTCCGGTTCACGGCCCGCACCCGGAAATAATAAGTAGTGGAGAAAGTGAGCCCCGTGAACGCGTATGACCCCCCGTCCGCCGGCACGGTGGAAGCGGTGACCTGATTTCCCGCCCCCGGGTTGAAGTCCGGCGCGGTGGACACTTGCACCACATACGACGAATCCGAAGGATTGGATGCGGCATCCCAGGCGGCGGTAAAGCCGGAATCGGAAACAGCGCTGAATGTTGAAACCGCCGACAACGGAAGGGCGGCCAGCGTGGAAGTCCCTTTCACGGCCGTATAGGAGGTCAAAACCCCGTTCTTGTTCACGCCCGCCACGCTGAAATAATATGTGGTATTCCGACCCAGGCCCACGGAGTTTAAGCGGGTGTTATAGGTATCAGAGGCGACGACCACCGCACCGTAGGGACTGAACGGGTCCGGCGCGGTGGAGGCCAGCACGCGGTAAAGCGTGCCGGGATCGGCATTGCCCTCGGCAGACCAGTTGAACTGTATGTCGGAGGTCCCGATGTCGGTAAAATTCGTGAAGACCGGCGCGGCGGCCAACAGCGTGGCCGTGCCGACGGACGCGGTATAGTCCGTAATATGTCCGTTCTTACCCAGGGCCGCAACGCGAAAATAATAGATCGTATCGGCGGCCAGGCCGGAAGAACTGAGATCAACATTATAGGTATCGGAGGTAGTCACCACCGCGCCGGCCGGAGACAGGGGATCCGGCGCGGTGGAAACGGCCACCCGATACAGCGTGCCGGGATTGCCGCCGGCCGACCAGTTGAACCTTATGGAACCGGAGTCCACATTCGTAAAGTTTAAAAACGCGGGAACCGCGGCCCACGTGGTGGTGGACTGCGCCGCGGTGTAATCGGTCGCAACCCCTGCTTTATTCACGCCGGCGGCGCGGAAATAATACGGCGTGTCAGGCGTCAGGCCGGCGGAACTAAGCGAAAGATCATAGGTGTCCGACAAAGATACCGCGGCCCCGGCCGGACTGAGCGGGTCCGGGGCGGTGGAGACCAGCACCCTGAACTTTGTGCCGGGATAGGTATTGCCGTTAGCGTCCCAGTTAAAGACGGCCGAGGCAGTACCGACAGCGGAAAAATTCAGGAACAAGGGGGGCGCGGATAAAAGCGTGTACGCCGGCGCGTAATCCGCCCAGGAACTGGCCACTCCGGCGCCATTGGCGCGGACAAAAAGGTAATAAGCGGTATCGGGGACCAAGGCGGGACTAAAAACAAACGCACTCAGGCCGGCGCCGCCCGCCGTAGTACTGGATGCGTATACGGGCGAAGGAGCCGGACCCGGGTTCACGGAAGCGGCCAGCGTATATCCGGTGGCGCCGCTCACGAGCGACCAGTTGGCGGTGATGGACGATGCGTAAGCGGCAAGCGAGCCGACAATAGGGGCGGACATGACTCCGACCGCCAGAGTTTTTGTGGAAATGATCGAAGAATAGGCGGCCGCGATGTTATTGTTGTTTATGGCGGCAGCCCGGAAATAATAATCCCTGTCGGCGGCCAGGCCGGCGGTGGAGAGGTAAAGGTTATAAGTGTCCGAAGTCGTCACCACGGCTCCGGCCGGAACCAGGGGATCTCCGGAAACGGAGGTGGAGACTATCACGCGATACCGCGTGCCCGGACCGTTGCCGGAAGCGGACCAGTCCAGGCGGATGGCGGCTGAACTTATGCCGGTAAAGTCAAAGGCCGAAGGCAGGGCGGCGAGAGTGGAAGTTCCCTGCGCCGCGGTATAACTTGTCTCCACGCCGTTCCCGTTCACGCCGGCCACGCTGAAATAATAGGTGGTGTTCGGATTAAGGCCGGAGGAACTGAGAAAAACGTTGTAGGTATCGGAAGAAGCGACCACGGCCCCGGCAGGCGCCAGGGGATCGGCGGCGGTCGAGGAATATACCCGGTACAGCGTGCCGGGATAACGGTTGCCGTTGGCCGACCAATCCACCTGTATGGCCGAAGTCCCCATGCCGGTAAAATTAGAAAATACCGGCGCGAAAGCCAGCAGGGTTGAGGTTCCCTGTGCGGCGGCATAATTGGTAGGCATGTCGTTATTGTTTACCCCTGC
Organism: Elusimicrobiales bacterium; assembly: GCA_041665305.1. Taxonomy (GTDB): domain Bacteria; phylum Elusimicrobiota; class Elusimicrobia; order Elusimicrobiales; family UBA9959; genus YA12-FULL-51-18. Next base: position 29,261 of record JBAYJD010000023.1, on the reverse strand, counting down.
GACGCGGGAATAATAGACGGTATCCGCGGCCAGACCGGAAGAACTGAGATAAACATTGTAAGTATCCGAAGCAGTCACCACTGCGCCGTCCGGAGCCAGCGGATCCGGAGCCGTGGAGACCAGCACACGGTACAGTGTGCCGGGATAACGGTTGCCGTTGGCCGACCACTCGAACCGCATCGCGGAAGCGGTCACTCCCATGATATCCGTGAACACCGGATCAAAGGCCAACAGGGTGGAAGTAGCCCGCGGCGCGGTATAAGCTGTAAGGACCCCGTTATTATTTACGCCCGCGGCGCGAAAGTAATAAGTGGTGTTAGCGCTCAGGCCGGAGGAACTCAGAAAAGCGTTGTAAGTATCGGACGAAGTGACCGCCGCCCCTGACGGGACCAGCGGGTCCGGAGCCGTGGAAACCAGCACGCTGTACAGAGTGCCGGGGGAGCGGTTGCCGTCGGCCGACCAGTTAAATTGCGCCGCCGAAGCTCCCACGCCGGTGAAATCGGAAAAAACCGGGATCTCAGCCAGCGTGGAAGTTCCCTTCACCGCCGTGTACGCTGTGGGAACGCCGTTCTGATTCAACCCGGCCACACGGAAATAATATGTGGTATCGGCATTCAAACCGGAGGAACTCAGATATAGGTTATAGGTGTAGGAACTGGTGACCACCGCCCCATCCGGATTAGACGGGTCCGGGGCGGTGGAAACCAGCACTCTATAAAACGTGCCGGGGTCGCGATTGCCGTTGGCCGACCAGTTGAACCGTACTGAAGAAATCCCGACCCCTGTGAAATTTAGGAACTGCGGATCGTAAGCCAGCAGCGTGGCCGTACCCTCCGGCGCGCTATATCCGGTCGGCACATTATTATGGTTCATGCCGGCCACACGGAAATAATATGTGGTATCGGCGGCAAGGCCCGCCGAACTTAGATAGGTGTTGTAAGTGCTGGACGCCGTGACCACCGCCCCGCCCGGATTCAAAGGATCCGGAGCGGTGGAAGCGACCACCCTGTACAAGGTCCCGGGGTCGGCGTTGCCGTTGGCGGCCCACTCGAACCGCACGGCCGCAGGCTCTATATTCGTGAAGCCGGAAAAAACGGGATCATATGCCAGCAGGGTCGAAGTGCCGGGATAGGCCGTCCAGGAACTTGAGTTTCCGTAACCGTTCGACCGCACGAACAGATAATAGGTGGTATCGGGGGCCAGCGCGGGCTCCCCCACAACGGCGTTATTCTGGATGAGAGTTACGCTGGAAGCATAAACGGGCGAGGGCGGATTGGCGGGAGACACGGAAGCGCCCAACATATAGCCGGTGGCTCCCTCTATAAGCGTCCAGGAAGCCGACATCTGACGGGCGGCGACGCCGGTTATTGCCGTAACCGCCGGGCTGGCAGGGGCCAGGTCCTCCGTAACCGTTACCCACGAATCCCCGCTGACTCCGGCGGTTCCGCCCCCGAGAGTGGCCGTAACGGTCCTGCCGCTGGCCATTTTAACCGTGTTGCCGTCGTCTATATATATCCTCAGGGCCAGACGGTCGCCGTTGGAAAGGGTCGTTGAGGCCGGGGCCTTAACCCAATTTTGCGCCTTCAGCGTAGTAGTAAGCTCGGCGCGCGGTATCAGCACGGACGCTATTACCGACTGTATCACGCCGGCGTTATTGGCGAGCAGCAGTTCGGCGGTGATGGTCGCATTGGCCGCCGTGGCGGACTCCTTGGCCCAGATATTGAATGTGACATTGCCGTTGATGGTCACGGCGTCGAGCGGGTCCGAATACCATGCCACAACCGCACCGCCCGCGGTTTCGGTGAATTGCGTAGCCCCTGTCGGCGGGGTGACCGCGCCGGCCACGGTGTTTTTAGTGTATGTGACGACCGCGGCCCCCTTGTCATAGGTCAATTCACGCCCGTTCGGGCTCAGAGAAGAAACGGTATCCCTCAAGTAAAGCTTGGTATCGGCATGCAGCAGGGCCGGAGGCTGGAGGCTGAAGGCCAGCAGCGCAAAGACAGCTAGTCTGAAGGCTGAAGGCCGGCGGACGGGAAAAACAAGAACGCGCGGAGCAACTCCACGGAGGCCTCTCGCTTTTTTTTCATTTTTCCAAAACCTCATATAGGTATCTCTGTTAAGAGCCTTCAGCCTTCAGCCTTCAGCCTTCAGCCTTCAGCCTTCAGCCTTCAGCCTTCAGCCTTCAGCCTTCAGCCTTCAGCCTTCAGCCTTCAGCCTTTTCCCTTTCCTTCATCATCTCTATGATATCCTGGACGCTGAGGCCGACCAGCCAATGGTTAACTTCCTCCCTGAGCGTTTGATAAAGCTTTATCGGAAGATCTTTTTTATCCATGTCCGGGGCGCCGTTAAAGGTCAAGGATTCCATCAACTCCCAGACGCTGATATCATCCAGTTTTTTCCTGAGCCTGTATCCCTTTCCCTTCTGGGACTCCACAAATCCGGCGTGCACAAGAGCCTGCAGGACCTTATTGCAATAAGCGGCCGGCAGGGCTCTCTGCTTTGAGATCTCGCCGACCTGCAGCCAATCCCGGGCTTCGTTTTCCCCCAGATGCTGCAAACAGACCAGCCCGTAAGCGAGAGTTTTATTCATTTTCATAGGGCAGATTCCGAAACGGCGCACGCAGACGCATTCATCGGATGGAACATGTCCAATGATATGGCAAAAAAATAAACGGCTCCTGGCGCCACGACCGTCTTGCGATGCTAATAGTATAGCAGACCTATACCGGCAGTCAAGGCCTAATTCTATGCATTATTTTAGCCGTTGCGCAGGCTGTTTTATAGGGTTTGCCTATATCGCCTTCTTCCAGCAAACTTACGCCGGGGCACCGCGAGCAGAACTCGATATCGGCGCATGATGCGCATTCTTTTATGTCCGAAACCGCCGTGTTACGCCATTTCTTCAGCCAGGGCGTACTGTCCCAGATGCGCCTCAGGCTTTTTTTCCTGAGATTCCCCAGCTTGATCTGCAATTGAAGACACGGGTAAATATCCCCGTAGGGACCGACGCAGACGGTATTATGCCCGGCGCCGCACACGGGAGAATCGGCTGCCGGAGTGGAAGAGGCGTTGTTTTCCACCGGGTTAAGAACCGGGTCCGTCAGCAGGGCCTCAAGCTCCCGGTCCCCCGCCCTTCTGGAAAGGTTCGATCGTTCTCCGTCATTGGCCAGGGTCAGCGTCGGATCAAAAGCATATTCAAAACCGTTCTTCCGTGCGAGGGCCGCTATATATCCGAGTTCCCCGACCGTCGCCTTCATAACAGGCGTTTTTAATTTAACCCTGAAACCGGCTTTTTTAAGCGCGCGCGCCGCGGCCAGGGCGCGCAAACCGGACCCCTTGATCCCGGTGATCGGATCGTGGATATGCGGAGGTCCATAAAAACTAAGCTCAAATCTCGACACATTCGTTCCACGTAAGCCAGCCATAAGCCCGCGGGTAAGACCGGCACCTGAAGTAAAGATCTTTATTGCAAAACCCAGTTTAGTGGCGCGGCGGCAAAGCGCCGCGAGATCCGGCCGCAGAAGAGGCTCCCCGCCGGTCAGGACCAGAAAAAGGCAGCCCATTCCCTTTAGCTGGAGCATTACTTTTTCCCACTCTTCAGTTGAAAGTTCCCGCAGGGGGACGGTTTTAGCGCGGCCCGAAGTTTGGGGCAAATAGCAATGCACGCACCGCTGCGGGCAACGGTATGTAAGCTCAATCTGAGCCGTAACCGGTATATTTTTCAAAAGCGTAACCCGATTCAAATACGGGGTCAGATTCATTTATTTCTAGGCCTGCCTTTTCCCCTGATTTGAAGATCTCTACCCACACAACGGCTTATTTCACCGACAAAAGCCTCATGACCGATAATCCCACAGGCCTTTAACCCCTTTTATTTTATGGTAAAGGAGACCGGGAAGGCCTTTTTTGAGCGGGTTCGAGGTGAGCACACGGCCGGTAACGGCGCTCCAGGGGACGCTATGCGGGGAAAGAGCTCCCGCGTCGTCCGAAACCACCACGCCGGTTGTTTCAACGGCTATAACTCTGTGCAGCAGGCTGCGCCCCTTAAAGATGTAAACGATACAATCGCCGGGAGAAAGGCTGAAGGCTGAAGGCTGAAGGGCGCGCGGCGGCTCCTGCCGGCGCGCGGCAGAGCGGCTCGATGGTCCGCGCAAATTGTCGTCTATCAGGACGATTTGCCCAGGCTTGAAGAGCGGAAGCATGCTGGAGCCTTCAAGTTTGATCGCTTTTACCATTTCTATGGTTCAGGAACTTTTTCTCAGGCTTCTGCAGGCCAGCTGGCCGGTAGGCCCGCTCTGGCATTTGCCGCAGGCGAGGGCGGCGGTTTCAAACACTTTTTCGCTCTTGATCACCGGCTTAACATACTTTTTTTTCGTTTTCATGAGATCAGGCCCTTGTTTTTTAAGGTTTTTATAAAGAGCTCCGTATCGTTTTGGGCGTCTTGCGGCGACACTTCAAATTCCGCCGCAAGGCGCAAAGCCGCCTTTTCAGCGGTCAGGCCTTTTTTTAGGCATTCCCAGAGAAAAGCGGCCGTGGGATTAAGCGCGTGCAGGATCTCAGCCTCGATGTCCACTATGTACAACTCTCCGGCAATTTCCCGCGACGCCAGTTTTTCTTTGATCTTCATAATAATTTTAAGAACGCGGGACCTTTTTTTGAGAACTTAAGTTCGCCGCCGATCTTATTTACCGCCAAGCCCGAGGCCGCGCCGAGCAAAAGTCCTGCGGTGCTCTCGTCCTTTGAAAAATTCACGGCGCACCGCAGCAAAAGCTCTAAAGCCGCGCCGGGACCGAGCTTGCCCACGGAATTCACCGCCGATTTTGAAAGCTTATAGATCCCGCCTAGCGGCAGCCGCCTGTTCTCGCCCCCGCACCGCATTTCGCCCCAGAAAGGGGAGCCGTAGGCGTAAAATCTTCCCCCGGCCTTTCTTACGGGGACAAGCTCGTCGCTCAGAAGAAAATGTTTTCCGGCGGCCAGTTTTGAAAGTGTGGATTTGCCGGCCCCGGATACGCCAGGGAACACAACGGCCCTTCCGTCCTTTTCAAAAGAAGCCGAGTGGAGCAGCAGACCGCCTTCGCGCGGCAGGAGCCAGCTGTAAAAAGAGCGCAGAAAAGAATCAAAGGTCTGCAGCCGCGGCGCGGCCTTCAGCGTCCCAAGGCCGGTCTTCAGATTTAATGCGCAGTCGAAGTCCCCGCGCTTCACGGACAGCCAACGACGCGGGCCTGGAGCCGAACGGGGCGCATACGAAACAACCGGCCTGAAAGGCGTCCGGCGTCCGGCCGCCTCGGAAACCAAGAACCGGTACAGGGGTTTTCCGTGAGAAACAAAGTTTTTATACCGGCGCGCCACCAAAGCCCTGAAATTCGGTCCGGGGAATTCAAAGCCGAGCCGGATCCCCGCTATTTTCAGACAAACACCGAAAGTTTCATGGGAACAAAACGAATCCGACCCCGTTTTCAACCCCGTTTTCATTAGAGTATTATATAATAAGTTGCTACTTTTTTTTTATATTTATAGAATAGACTTGCGCTGTTTTTTATCACTATTTCCGAAATATCCTAAAGTGAGGAGTTAATATGAACTGTCCGGTCTGTTCCAAGGTCCTGCCTGACGGATCAAAGGTTTGCACGGGCTGCGCCGCAGATCTCTCCAAATGGCGCCCGAAACAGGAAATACCCCCGAATACACCGGCGGTGATTCTTGAACAAAGGAATGTTTTTACGATGTCTTCCCTTCTGTCCCAATTAGCCCCGTTCGCCAGGCTGTTCGGCGTGCTCGCTCTTTTTTGCGCGCTTCTTTATGGCGGTTACAGAGGGTATATCGCATATATCCTCAGAGCCGAGACCGGAAACAGCGCCGTGGACACCCAGGCGGAGGCCGCCCAGTTAAATTCCGCCGTGCCCGAGGTGAGGCTTTCAACGGCCGGCTTCGAACGGTTATACCAGGAATATTCCGCGCAAGCCGCAGCTTTAAACATCCCCACGCTGAAAAACGGCGCCACGGATTATTTCCAGTCCGGGGTCAGGGATATTGAAACTATCAGTTTTGCCGCCATGGAAGAAGCCGGGATAAATGTGACGGAGGAACCGTTCACCCAGGAAGAGCTCGCCAAAGCCGGACAAGAAAAATTTAGTTATAAGTGCGCCGGCGAAGGAAAAACCGAATACCTTACCGAACTGCCGGAAGATAACCGCGGCCGCTCCCTATGCTGGATTATTAAACCGGAATCTAAGTGGGTTCAGGCGCAATGGCTGCCGAAGCTTCATCGCTGGTCCCCCTGGACCGCGGAGCAGCTGATAAGCGGGGCGGAAAAATATACGGAAAAAATCTTCGGCCCCGCGGCCGTAGAAGAAGAGAAGGCAAAGACGGAAACCCTGATCCGCAGGAACAAGAAAAAGAAACAGAGGCCGGCGGCCGGGAACGCCGAAGTGTTCCTGGGAACCTTCAAAACCAGGTTCCAGCGCGAAGGAGCGCTCGCTGCGCTTGAACGGATGCGCGCTCTGACTGCGCCCGCCCCCCAATCCGCTCCATAGAACCCGGCAGCGGATCTTTTTTAGCCCGACGCCATCAAGGCCAGGCCTGGGTACTGGGCTTTAGCTCCTCCCACGAGTTATTTACCAGCACCACATTGATCGTAGGGACCTTAAGCTTAGAATTATAAATGACCATAGAATTTCCCGTACCGGTAGAATTACCCACCACCCAGATGGCGCCGTAGATATCAGCTACGCCTTTACGGTCAAGGGTGCCATTGACATACAGGAACCCATAAACACCCAAGTCCGAACCCAGTCCGTACATAGTACTGGAGTTATCAAGCTTATAAGTTGCCGCATTACTTCTCAGTCCTGTATCCCCTGGATATTCATTTGAAGCAGTAGTATCGAACGACCTGTATTCCTCATAGGCTTGCGGCGGCACATTTACCGTACAGCCATACGGAGCGGCGATTGGATTGACGTTATCCGAGTCGTTAGGTCCTCTGCAATATCTGTCATCACCCCCGCCAGTGTCTATCTTCATATCGCCTTTCACAACCACCGTCCCCCTGACGCCGATATATCCCGTCCAGGTAACATTATTATCCCAATACCAGGTATAGTCCTGATCCCTCAGACTGGCATAGTGGAACATATCGTGTATTTCACAATTCACGCATGGGATGGCGGCCACCGGCGGAGATGTATAGTCACAGGTAACAGGTCCGCCGTAGTATGTGGACGAGGAGGTGCAGCAGTGCATGGTCGTGGTGGAAACAGTGGTGGTGGTTATAACGGTAATAGGCACACAGTCGCCACAACCGCTGCCATCACAGTGCCTGGGTGGACCAGTATAACATGTGCAACTGGATCCCGGATCACGGCAACCGCTACCAGTGCAGACCTTGGAAGAACCGCTACCTGAACATGAACAGTTGTCGGCGCAACCGCTGCCGAGGCATCTCCGAGGGCTCCCCGAACAAGCGCAGTTGGCACCCGTATCGGAACAGCCGCTGCCGACAAATCCAGATTCCGAAGTGTAGGTGGTGGAGGTTGTGGTGACATCGGTACAGTTAAGCGTGCCGGTAGCGGCAGCGGAAGCCCTTATAGCTTCAAAATCGAACACAGGCATATCAGGAACAGGGTAATTGGACTCCCACTCGGATTTCTCCCTCGGAATAGAGAAGTTAGGCGGATCCGTGGTGGTATCGAACGGCTTGACAACGCCCATCGCGAGTTTTCTCGGAAAATGCGTGTTTACGGCGGATTGCGTGGCCACCGTTATATCACCCTTTGCCATAACCGGGCCCCAATGCACCACACTATCTTTGTCCGTTTTCAGATTGGCGCCGGCAAGGATGGCGCCCGGCACGCTGGTATTGGTGTAAACCGCTTTAATGGCCCGCGTTTCATTGTTGCCCGCACTGCGGCCTTCGCCATAGATCGTAACCTGGCCGATATCCGGACCGGAAGCGACCTTGATACGATAACTGCCCCCGGGAATATCCGCATAGGTCACATCGAAATTATAACCGGCAAGGATGCTGCCGGCCATAACCTGCGCGAAGGTGGCGGTGGAGCTTTTAACCTTCCAGTTGCCGCGGTCCACGGCAGCCTCCGCCAGACTGAAGGCGGCGCTTGTCTTCTGGTCCTTTACGGAAGCCTTGCTGTCCTGCTGCGTCCACTTTACCAGCACCGGGACCACTATCAACAGGAAAAGGAGTATGATTATCACCGCCGGCAGCATAAACCCGTTTCTATTTTTCATAAAAACCTCGTTCCCGGATCGCATACTACATCTGACCTGCGGCCGACAGCAGGGCCGGCTTCTTCAATTCATATTCATTATCCGCACTTTTTCCGACGCCATGTGCAGAGCTTTTGTCCGGCCTTCATAAATGTTTTTTTTAAGAGTCAGAGAGACCGAAAGTATCCCCATATCGTCGGAACGCGGGAAAGTGAAGGCCATGTAGGAAAGGTTCCTGGTCAGCGGCCGCTTGTTGGTTCCGGTACCGATGATAACCTGGTAAAGCGTGGAGCCCTCCTGCTGGAAAACCATGTCAGGGGAAACCCCTGGTGTCGTCGCGTCTTTAGTGAATTTTATTTTGGAACAAAAGGGCTGATTGGCGTCGGCGCGGCTTATGACTATACTTTCATATTTAGCCTGGCGCAGATTCCGCGTCAAGGTATACATAATACCGCGCGCCTCCTGCTGCAATTCCACTTTTGTGCGGGCCATTATAAAATTGCGGACGGCCTGGTTAAGCATCGGCGCGGCGACGGCGAACAGCGCGGACATTATGCCCATCACCACCATAAGTTCCATAAGCGTTACACCGCGGCGCATAGTTACCATGAAAAATTCACCCCCGGATGTTCCTGCCCGGCTGTGACGGGGATATTTACGGTATTCGAAGACACTATTGTGACGCTTGCCCCTGACGGCGTCGGATAGTAGGCATAAACGGTATAGGTTCCCTGGCGCACCTCCGCCGTATATGTGCCGTTCTCTATGCTTGAAACCATGTAATAGGGGATCGCCGTGTTCGAGGAGATCTCAGGCGGAGCGGGCGGCGTACCTGTAAGGGTCGCGGTGGTTACGACTATAAGCACCCCCGTCTTTATAGGCTGGCCGCCGGATTTCACAGTTCCTGTTATAGAACCCAGGGCGCCGGAAATAGTGAAGTTGGAGGAGAACTGCGTGACGCCCTGGGAGAGCAGCAGCACATCCAGGTCCTCGGGAGTGGATGACTCAAGCTGGTTCACAACAGGCTGTATCTTGTAGTAACCGGTGGACAGGACGACCGTGGTAAAAACCCCATCCACACCGCTCACCTGCTGGTCCGCCGCATTGCCGTTGGCGTCAAGAACAGCCACAGCGACCCCGGGTAGGGGATTAATGCCGTCCCTGGTGATAAAGCCGCTTATCCGGCCGCCCTGATAAAGGGCGAAATTCACCCCGGAATGGACCTGCCCCGCGTCCACAAGAGTGCTGGAGGAGGCCGTCACATAAGAGGCGGTGCCGCCTGTGGTGGGATTTGCCGTTATATTCACCGCGCCGGGAGCGACCATCAGCCTGTAACGGCCGTCCGCACCGGTGTTGGTGGAGTTCGCGCCGCCCGCGGTAACTATGAACCCGTTGAGCGGCACCCCCAGAGCGTTGACCACCTTGCCTGTGATTATGCCGTAGTCGCTGCTCTGGGTAAGGAAGGTGGCGGTACTGGGAAAGGCATAGGTGTCGCCGCCGTTAGTTATGGTAACGCCGGAAACTTCGAGACTGTGCCCTCCGCTGGACATAAGAACCGTCCAGGAACCGGTGGCCACATCCACCAGTGAAAAGTAGGCATAAGACGGAACGCCGCCGGTGCCGCCGTAAAGAACGGCTTCGGTCGAAGCCGAGAGGCCGTCGGTGCAGGTCACCACGGCGCCGGCGGCGGGAGTGCCGGCTATCACCGTTTTGGCTCCGAAACCGGAGTTATGAGGTTGCATGATTATCCCGTCAGAGTAATCATGAAAATCGGTATTGTTATCATTGGAATCATAAGCCGGGCCGAAGTTCCAGTTCACGCCGGACAGATCGCCGGTGTTCGTCATACGGGCGTAAAGCTCATTGCGTGAAAGACCGATAGACTGAGCTATCGCATGTCCCTCATACACATCAGCCGGATGCGAATCTTTATTCCAGCCTACCCGGTCAAGAACGGCCGCACTTGAAATATCGCAAAGCTCGATGCCGCCGCTGCCCTCCCCGCCGCCATCCTCGTCTACCGGGATCACATTATTTCTTACATCGAACCCCGCGCCATCATTGACCGGAAAATCAGCGAGCGTATTGGCCGCCGACCAAACCGCGTCCGCGTCCACGACCGCGCCGCCGGCCACTATGGTGGTGGTGTTGGCGAAAAGATAGTACCCCCCGCTTGGGATAACGGGGCTGATAAAATCTACCAGGATCTTCTTTCCTGAGGAATCGAGTGAACGCCGGAATTTAAAACCTATATGAGCCTCATCCATCGGCCAGTCCTGGTCGGTGGGATTAAAAACCTCCACATATTCCTGGTCATATCCGAGGCTGCAAGGATTCGCGGTACAGGTGCTGCCCACGATCTGGCTTATCACCAGATGGTCCCTCAGCCAGGGATACCCAGTGATCTTCCCAGTGGCCATCTTCATCAGGCTGAAATCATGCGTCTGCGTGGCGCCGGCCGCGATACTTACACCGAGCTGGCTGGAATAATATCCGTGGGACGAGGCCATAAGCGTGTAGTGCGAGGGATTTGTGTTTATGTTGTACCGGCCTAAAGAATCGGTGGTATCCCCGTAACCGGCGCTCTCGACCAGGTTAACAAAAGCGCCGTTCAACGCCACCCCGTCGGTACTCCTAACCACGCCGTTAAAAACGGCATTTGCCATCACGGTATTCGGGTTCGCCAGCACGCTGCGCAAAGTAACTTTGCGTTTCCCCATCCCGCCCTGGAGCCAAGCCACGGTCACAACGATGCTCTTCATCCCGAGATCCGGCACATTGGGTGCCAGCGCTTCCAGCGCGCCGGAATTTTCCCTCAGCGATTGCACGCAGGTGTACCGTGTATAGGTCACCCCTCCCTCCGTGATATATTCCGGAGGGAAATAACCGGTGTCGTACTTTATAGTTTCCGGCGCGAAATCCGTGCTGTTGGTCACAGGATTGGTGGTAACCAGCACCTGATAATAGGATTTTTGCTTCAAGATCTGCATTTTCTCCTGGGCCAGGTTGGCGGCAAGAGTGTGATTTTTGGAAGCCTGCAGGGCTCTATGTATGTATTGGAAGGCGCTCATCATGCCCACAACGCCTATGGTAAGGATGGTCAAAGCGACCATGAGCTCGACCAGGGTAACGCCGGGACGGCGTCGGGCAGGGGGAAGGCTGAAGGCTGAGGGCTGAAGGGGGGGACAGCGGCGGGGCTTCGGGGTTTCACCCGGACAAAAAAGGGCGCAGCCGGAGAACACACGGCTCAGGCCGGACCGTCCGTTAAAAAGCCTCATTTTACCCGTCCTTAACCCCGAAAACGCTCAACAATAGTTTACATCGCTGAAGCGACGAAAATCAATAGCTAAATATCACACACTGCCGGGCGCCTTTTAAAAGAATACCGCGCTCCGGCCGCCCCTCGCCCCGAAGACATGCGCCGGCGGCGGCCATACGGCCCGGAGGCCGGGCCTCGGTCATCGTTACGGGTACGACCCGGCGTCCTCCGCGGCGTCGGCGGGAGCTTCTTTGCCGGAAACGCCCGCGGGGTCGTTGGACATGAGATCTTCGGCGGGGGCGGCCTCTCCCGCCGCGGGCTGGTTTTTCTTCCTTAATACGCGCCTTTTCCGCGGCGCCGTTGCGGCCCGCGCGGCGGCGCGGTCCTTGTCGACCATGACCTGTCCGGGCTGTTCCTCTTCAGGGGCCGCCGGGGCGGCGGCCGGCAGCTCCCCTGCGGACGGGAGCGCGCTTCCGGCGCCGGCTTTCAATTTTTTTCTCCTTACAAGCTTCCGTTTCCTCGCGGGCTTGACGGGTTCGTCCGCCGGGGCGGCCGGGCTGGTTTCAATGGAATTCTCCGGCGCCTCCGGCTTATTCCGGGAGGCAAGAATGCCGTCGTAAGTCTGCCGCTGTTCGTCATCCAGGAAGCTGCGGATCTCAGCCGGCATATTTTTATTTATACCGGCCATTTCATATTTTAATTCGTTGACCTGGTAGCGCCACTTTTTTTCCTCGGCGGAAGCTTTGTCGTACTCCTTGGACAATTTGTCGAACTCCCTAAGCTTCTTCTCCACGGCGGCGGAGATGCGCTCTTTCTGTTTATCGCTCAGATGCAATTCGGAACCCAGGCCGGACAACAATTTCTGGGGGTCGGGACGGGAGATCTCGTCTTCCACGGACTCGCCCGGCGAGCCCGGTTCCATGCCGGGCAGGCCCGGCAGGGCCAATTCCCCGGCTTTAACCGCTGCGGCCGAGAACGCCAGCGCCGCAAGAATGATAATTTTTTTCATCATAAGCCTCCGCGCAAGTTTAGTGTTGCGGATAATTATACTAAATCCGAGATCGCCACCTGGCTGACATGGTCGGTGCGCCCCCAGTCGCGGCAATCCCTGAACACGCCCGCGACAAAGACCGGCAGGCGGAAAAAGCCCAGCGCGGGCTGTAAAAAATAAGCCGCAAAGATCTCCGGCGAAGCTTTTTCCAGCAAGAGCGCCGTAGAAGGATACACGGCCAGCGGGAACACGCCGGCGGCCTTCATGACCGGCTCAGCCCCCGGCAGCAGCCGATAAAGCCAGATAAAAAGATTGAAGGAGTCCCGCGTGCACCAGATCAGGGCCGCGGTCACGACCGCGGCCCCCAGCCGGTAGGTCTGCGCGCAGTAAACGGCCCCCTCTAAAGCCTTAAGGTCCCGGTCGGCGAAGGCCCTGTGGACCAGGCCCCGCAGATGGCGGCGCGCGGTATCCAGGGAACCGCGCGTCCAGCGGATATTCCTGGTCAGGTAAGCCCCAAGACTCTCCGGCTCTTCGTCGTAAACTATGGCGTCCTCCGCCCAGGTGATGCGCACTCCGGAGCGGATCAGCCGCATCTGCATCTCAAGGTCCTCGGTCAGGCAGGTCTCGTCCCACTGGTAAAGCGCGGCCGCTTCGCGCGAAAAACACATGCCTTTGCCGTGCAGCGTGGCGGAAAAGCCCAAGGCGTATTTGGGCCGCTGGAAAAACCTGTTGGTAACGAGATGCCCGCCCGCGAGGATCCGGGCCAGCCAGCAGCCGGCGTTCTTTGCCAGCTGGCGCCCCTGCACTACCGTCTCTCCCGCCGCCAGATGCGCGTTCATAACCTTAAGGAAGCGCGGATGCGCCAGGGAATCGGCGTCGAAATAACAGATGGCGTCATAGCCGCCCTTCGCTGCGGCGCCCGGAGTTTCGCCGGGACCGTCTCCAGCGGAGCCTGAGCCGGACGCCGAGGCCCCGTCCATTGCCAGGATCCGCCCCACGGCCCATTTCAGGGCGCGCCCCTTGCCTGGCCGCATATCGGGACCGGAATGGTCAAGGACGACCACCCCGAGGCGCGCGGCGATACCCGCGGTTCCGTCGGTACAATGATCGGCGGCCAGAAAAACATCGAACCTGTCCGGGGGATAATCCATCCGTTTAAAACTTTCCAGCGCGAACCGTATGACTTTTTCCTCGTTATAAGCGGGCAGCAGGACGGCGAAACGGCGAAAACCGCCCCCGCCGGAGTTATCGGCAGGGGCGGGGCGCGCGCCTTTTAAGAAACCGCGAAAGCTCAGGAACAGGCAGCCGAGCCCGGTCACGAACAGCAGCGCCTGCGCCAGATTTGCGGCAACGGCCGCGGCGATCATAAAAAAATCACGCCCCATACGTTGTGATTATATAATATTGACATTGAAGGCGGGCATTGTTATATTATTGGTGGGCTGACGGGCATTTTATGGAAGAAGAGAACGAAAATAACGGTTTCAAGATCTGGATCCTCCTGATCCCGGTCTTTCTCCTCGCCGCGTGGCCCGCCCTCAAATGGATGAAGAAAGCCAACTCCGACGACCTTGAACTTTCAACAGCCGACTATTCGCTCTTCAATTCCCAGGAAGGCGAGGTCCGCAAGGCGGCCCCCGCGGCGAACGGCGCCCCGGAATTCGACTACAGCGTTTCCGGGGTGCGGTACAGATCAAAAGCCGGGACGGCCGAAACCGAAAGAGCGGCGGCCGAAGAGCGGAACAGGAGAAAAAAATCCGCGGAGAACCGGGGCGCGAATGCGGCCGCGGTCCGGAACACGGCGGACCCCGTCAAAGCGGGCAAACAGCTGTCGGTCGGCTCGACCAAAGGCCTGCTTACCTCCCTGGTGGGCAAGGTGCTGAACGATCCCAAGACCGTAAGCGCGCTTTTTAACAACAAATATGTGATCAACGGTTTCATGGCCAGAGGAACGGTAAAAGCGGCCACAGGAAGCGCGCAAGGCCTCGCAAATTACCTGAAGAGCGGCGGCCCGGTTAACTTTATGAATAATCCCGTGGTCAAAGCGGCGATGAACAACCCCGGGATAATCCGCGCCGTGGCCACCAGCGGCATGGTCGGCGCGATGCTGAACACCCCCGCCGCTCAGGCCCTCATGAACGATCCCAAAGCCCTGAGCGATCTTATCGCGTCCAATCCGCAGCTTGTTTCCCTGGCCATGTCCAATCCGAATATCATGAACCTGTTGACTAACAATCCGGATGTGTCCGGCATAATCGACAAATTCAACACCAGCGGAATAAAGAGATGAACCTTTCCGCGCCGGAACGGCCGGTCTTCTACCAGCCGTATCCTTCCCCGGTCAGCTGACCGAGCCTTTCATCCACGATCTTGGCTTTATTGATCTTCCGGTTCTCCAGGTTCTTCTTAAGCCTGGCCAGGTCCTCCGTCATTTTTTTGATCCTTAGTTCCTGGCCTTTCAGACGCAGATCGAAAAGTTCCGAGACCTTGGCCCTCAGGCCGTCCTTGATGGCCGGCTTTTCGGCTTCCGCGGCTTTCTCGTATTTCAGCCCCAGTTCCTTGGCGTCGAATTCAAGCGACAGTCCTTTGACGGCGTCCGCTTCCATGTTCCCGTCGCCTTCGAACCTGGCGCCGGCGAGCATCCTGCCGCCCATCATGAGCAGCATCCTGTATTTTATCGGGGCCGCGGCCTTAAAACCGGCCATTTTCTCCGCGAAGGCGGGGTCATGTTTCTTGATAACGGCCAGGGTTTCCTCTTCCGACATCGCACCTGGGCCGGCCATCCGTTCCATCCGCCCTTTCATCTCTCCCGGCATGCCGCGGCCGTGATTTATCATCGGGGCTTTCCCCTCCAGCTTCCCGCCGGGACGGCCGGCCTGCCAGCCGGGAGCCTCATCAATATCTTTGGCTTCGTCCATCTCCTGCGCAGCCGTGTAAACGGCCGGGAGAACCGTCAGCAGCGTCATCCCGAACAGCGCTATGAGTTTCTTTTTCATGATACCCTCGCTTAGGCGGATTATCCGGCCGCCCGTTCTTTCATGCCGCAAAGCGACCCCGCCCTACATGGCGGGGTCGGTAAAATTTTTAGCGGCAAAAATTTTTAATAACATTTTATTCTCTAGATCCGCGCAGCCGTAATCGAAATCCGCGCGGAACGAATAGGTCATATCGTCCCGCAGGCTGGAAATCCCGTACTCGACGCTGTCCAGGCGGGAATCCGGCTCGCCCCAGCCGCCGGTCCCGCCCTTGTGCGCCAGGGTTTGGAACGCCAGCAGGAACGCGGCGGTCACGGCGCCGGCAAGAGCAAAACGCCTGAACTCCGCCAGGAACCGCTCCGTCGCGGACGCGCCGCGGGCCGCCCGCGCCAGTTCATAGGCCCTGAACGCGGGAGGCTCGGGCCGGAAAGACGAGAACTCCGCCGAAAGCCCCCTGAGAAGAGCCAGCTCCGCCGCGCACGAAGCGCAGCCCGCAAGATGCGCCTCCAGCTCCGCCGCGCCGGGCAGTTCCCCGTAGAAATAAAGTATCGTCTTCTCCTTATATCCGCAGTTCATAACATTAACCTTCGCCCACAAGTAATAACGCCTCAGCCGCCATTTTATTGCATCCGGAAAAACGCATGACGGCCGGACTCAAAGCTCTTAGGAGCCTGTTCGACATAAGGAATTTTGGCTGCAATCGCCGTTTTTTGCCTGCGCCTTTGTTGCGCGAAACTTACAGGTTCATTGGAGCCTGCGCGTTTCACGCAACTTCGGTTCGGCCTCAAAACCGTCGATTTCGCCTTAAAAACCTTATGCCGGACAGGCTCCTATTGCAGCGTCTCGCGCATTTTAGCCATAGCGCGCGACATACGGGCCAGGACCGTGCCTATCGGCACGCCGAGAAGCCCGGAGATCTCCTTGAACGACAGGCCGGAATAGTGCCGCATAAGAAAAAGCTCGCGCTGTTCGGGGGAAAGCCGGTCGAACGCGGCCCGGATGGCCGCCGCGCGCTCGGCTTCTTCAAAGATCCGGTCAGGCCCCGGTTCGGGAGAGGCCAGTGAAGCGGACAGCGGCACGGTCTCTTCCCCGGAGGCGTCCAGAGATTCCTCGCGGCGCCGGGCCCCGGAGCGGAAATGATCCATCACCGCATGATGGGCCACGGTAAAGAGCCAGGCGGAGAACTTTTGCCGCTCGCCGTAGGAATCCAGTTTCCGTATCACCCTGATAAAAACTTCCTGCGTCAGGTCGTCCGACGCCGAACGGTCGCGCGTCAGCCTGAGGAGGTACGCGTAAAGCCTGGGTTTATACCTGTCTATAAGTTCGTCCAAAGCGCCGGACGAGCCTTCTTTATAAGCCTTTATCAGTTCGGCATCGGTCATATCCGTTATAAAATATCGTAAAACGGCAAAAATTTTTTATCTACCGCTCCATAATTTCATACGATATTAAATAGAACGGTACAGCTTCAACAGCGAGGCGGGTTTCTTTCCTTTCTATGCTCCGGATACTGCTTCTGATATTTTCGATCTCGTCCTCCCGCGCAGACGCCGCGGACGCCGCCGGGGCCTACCGGCTTTACCTGGACGGGAACCTTTCCAGGTCGGCCGCCGCCTATCTGGAACTGGCCGCTTCGGATCCCGCCGCCATAGAGCCGCTTATGAACGCGGCTATAGTATACAAACAACTGGGCCGCTACGCGGACGGGGCGGCGGCGCTTGAAAAAGCCCTGCAGATAGACCCTTACCAGAGCGACGTTCTTTCGGAACTGGGCTGGCTTAAATTCCACCAGGCCGATTATGCGGGCGCCCAGACCTGTTTTGAGCGGGCCCTGGGCATCCAGCCGCTGCAGATCCGGAGCATCCTGGGCCTTACCAGCGTCTATTCGAATCTCGGCGATAAGGAAAAAGCCCTGGAATACCTGGACCGTTACAGGAAACTGCGCCCCGATTTCGCCGGCGTGGATTATATAATGGCCTGGAACTACATGAACTTTAAAATGTACAGGGAAGCCCAGGAAAGTCTTATAGAGGCGCTGCGCAAGGACGCCTCCTTTATAGAGGCACGCCTTCCGCTGGCCGGCATCTACGCCCGGGAAGGCAAATTCAACGAGGCCTGGAACCAGTATTACCGCGTCATGGACTACGCTCCCGACCACCCCATAGCCTCCAAAATGATGAAAGTGCTGGAGGGAAGACTTTCAAAACAGCCGGAGGAGATCCGCCCCCCTTTCCGGATCGTAAAACCGCTGAAAATGGAAGCCGTCCCCGTTTTGGACAAACTTGCCAGGGCCGTCACGGTCCGCGTGGGCATAGGCACAGGAAATACGGGCAAACAGGGCAGGAATACCATCCTGAAATTCAAATCATATACCGGGCTGATCGTGCGCGGCAAAGCCAGCGGGAAGATCTACGCGCACATCCCGCCGGATTCGGTCTGGTCCGCCGCCTACAGCGACGGAAAGATCATCTTAAAGGACCCGGCAGGCACGGTCTACGGGAATTTTTCAGGCGCGCTGCTCCTCAGGCCCCGGGACCTGAAACACGGCACGGTGATCTTTGAAAATGTCCGGAATTCCCCCAACCCCTGGATCAGGTATTCCGACCGGGAATACCGCGGCATGATGGAACTCTCGCCCCTGGCGGGGCGCGGCATAGGCATTGTGAATCTCATCGACATGGAAGTTTATCTGCTGGGCGTGGTCCCGAGCGAGGTCTCGGCGCAGTGGCCTTACGAATCGCTCAAAGCGCAGGCGGTGCTGGCGCGGACCCAGGCCATCATCCGCCGCGCCCGCGGCGGCTCCCACAAAGCCGACGGCTACCACATGTGCGACGGCCAGCACTGCCAGGCGTACAAAGGCGTCATGACCGAGGCCAACACCACCGACAACGCGGTGCTTGAAACCGAAGGAGAGCTTTTGACCTATCACGCCAGGCCGGCCTATACCTTCTATCACTCCAATTGCGGAGGCTACATCCAGGCCTCCTCGGAAGTGACGGGCTGGGGCGATTCCCCGTATCTTACCACGCATCAGGACCTGCCGCCCGAGACGGCCAAGCCTCTGGATTCGCCCTGGAAATTCCATCAGTGGATCACAGGCAATCCGCCTGCCAACTGCAATTATCCGGGCCGCGTGCGGGCCTCGGAATTCCGCTGGGTCCGCATAATCAAACACAAGGACATGGAGTTCCGCATAAATAAGGATTACAAGATCGGCACGCTGCTGGACCTGATCCCCCTGAAACGCAGCCCCTCGGGCAATGTCAACTCCATACGGCTTGCGGGCTCCAAAAAGACCGTCGATGTGGACCGCGAACATCTCATCCGCAATATCCTGGGCTTCAGTTCCATAAAAAGCACGCTGTTTTTTATAGAGGTGAACCGCTTCAAGAACGGGAAGGTCCGCAACTACTGGATCTACGGGGGAGGCTGGGGGCACGGGATAGGCATGTGCCAGTCCGGCGCGGCCGGCATGGCCGGGAAATACGGCAGGACCTACCGCGAGATCATAGAGTTCTATTTCCCCGGCACCAAGATCAACAAACTGAAATACATCAGGAAGAAACCGTCCGCCGCAAAAGCGCGCCCTCCGGCGACGGTCTCCGTCTCAACCCCGCCGGCCGGCTCCGTACGCCCCGCCCTCGCGCCGCAGCGACCCGCCGTCGCCCGTTAACCTAAAAATTTCAATTGCGGCGCCTGTTTGTCGGAGCGTATCTCCTGTGTATTGATTATAAATTTTTACCGCACAAATTTTTAATTTTAATTATTCCGGAGTATGATCTTTCGCAAGACGGAAGCCTATAAAATCGGGGCGGTAAAGAGGACCGTAACTGTCGCTGCGGTAATAGACGCGCAGGTTTACGGCGTCGCTATCGCGGAAAGAACCGCCGCGCATGACCTTGCGGGAGCCCCTGCCTTCAACCGGGCGGCCGTCGGCAGGCGCCTCCTCGTATGAATACTCATAGGCGTCCTGCAGCAACTGCCAGACATTTCCCGCCATATCGCACAAACCATGTCCGGTCCGGCCGGCTGGTTTGGAACACACCGGCATAGTGCCGCCCGCACCGCAGCCGTCACCGAGGTCGCCGGACATCACCGCTTTTTCGCAGGTAGCGGGTTCATTACCCCAGGGGTAGAGCAGGTCCATGCCGCCGCTCCTGGCCGCGTATTCCCACTCGGACTCGCTGGGCAGCCTGGCGCCTTTAAACCTGGCATACTGGACCGCCTGCTCCCATCTCAGGCAGTTGACGGGATGAAGTTCCCGCCCCGGCTCGTCCCAATTGCAATAGCCGCCGCCGGCCGGCTCCGTGCACTCGCACGCGTCCACGCACTCCTTGTATTGCCGCACGGTCACGGGCGTTTTGGACATCTCGAAGGTCGTTATGTCCACCATATGCGCCGGTTTGGCTTCTGAAAAGCCCTCGACGGAATCTCCGGCGCCCATGGCAAACCTGCCGCCGGGAATGGTCACCCATTCAATATCCTGAAATTCCGCGCCGGGAAGACCGGGGCCGTCGGACGCGGCGCGCCCCGAAAACCGGCATTCCAGGCGGGAAGTCCAGTCGGAGAACCCGGCGGCGGACGCGCCGCAGGGCGTCATCGTGATCGCCAGAACGACGATCCTGTTCATACAATCCCTAACCCTTTTGAAACACATGATCATAGTGTATCGTTTAGCGCCGCTTGCCGCATGGGCCTAAAGCCGCCCGCGCACGCGGCAATAGGCCCGGTCATGTTTAGGTCCTTTTTTTAAAAGTATTCCCCTTTATACCCATGCGAAAACCGCAGTTGGATGCGAAACTATATTTAAGCACAAGGTAGACCCGCCCTAAAGGGCGGGGTGCGGTGAAAATTTTTGCGACGAAAATTTTTAATGAAAAAATTAACGACCGCCATTGTTCTGCTGGGTTTGACCGGCGGAGTTTATGCCGAAAACGTCACCGAACGCCATCCGGCCCCGCCCGCGCGCGCCGTAGAACTCCCCGCGGCAAAAAGCCCCGAATCCCGGACCTTTGCGGCGCAGGGAGAGCTGCCCGACCTCGGCTCCGGAATATTCATCCCCGGAGAAGATATCCGCCCCGGCCCCGACCCACAAGAGCCTCTGACCTTCACGGATCCCGGTTCCCCGCTGTCACCCGATATGAAAATTCTTGTCGGCGATATACTGAGCCTTAACGCGATTCACGCCGACCTTGCGCGGGTATACATGGAAATGAAAAAGAGCTGGGAACACGGCATCACGGTCAGGAACGACACCCATGGCTGCAAGAAGAACGAACTCGCGTATATGTATACCAACGGCCACACTATTTACCTGTGTCCGGAGCTTATTAACGCCGATAACAGGAATGTTACCGCCCAGGTGCTTATTCATGAAACGGCGCATATCATCGGGTACTTAAATGAATGCGACGCCACGGAACTGGCCATGACCGCAATGGAAAACGCGGGAGTGACGCCCTGGCGCGACGGCTACGCCGACAAATGCGGGCTGTGACCGATAACGGATCCTCAACCCGGACATTTCAAATAAAAACCATACCGAGCCCCGGGCTCCCGCGCCCCCCGGATGCGCGCGTTTGGCGCGCATAAAGAAAAGGCCCTTCGAACTAAAAAGGGCCTTCGCTCACGAACAACAAGCGTACGAATTATTTCCGTTTCGCTTTCTTCGCGACTTTCTTCGCGACTTTCTTTACGGCTTTCTTAGCTTTCTTTACCATTAGTTCCTCCTTTGTTCCTTTAACACCGCTAATTGAGTTTACCTCATGCGTTAAAAAAAAGCAATACTTATTTTTAAAATATTTTTAAAAACCGGAACGCGCAAAAGCGCCGTTCCGGTTCTAAGCCTCCACGCTCAGCTCCGACCCGCGTCGTTCTCTCTATCGTGAAATCCGCCGCGCGGATTTCATTTAACCTCCCACGCGTCCGGACCGGAAAGGAGAGCCTCGAGCTCCAGATCCTTCGTGTCGCCGATCCCGGCCACCTGGCCGTAATACATTTCCTCGTAGGACGGCCTCTCCGCGGCGCGGAACACGCCCAGCGGGATCGGAAATTCCGGGGCCAGGAAACCGCTTATCAGGTACGCCATCTCGGCGCTGCCCTCGTCGTAGACCGCCACCCCGGCCGGGATCTCCCCCGGCCTGAACTCAACGATCTCCGCCTTGAAGTTCTTAAAAATTACGCCTTTATCCCTGTGCTTTCCGAAGACCAGCGGTTTGCCGTGCTCGACCCGCAGGATATGATCCTCTTTATTTTCCGGATCCTTTAAAATGTCGAACTCTTTATCCGTGAACGGCACGCATTTCTGCAGGATCTCCACGAAGGCCGTGCCCTTATGCCTGGCGGCGCGTTCCAGGACGGCGGTGGTGCCGGCCATGTCGGTATCGATCCCGCGAGCGACGAAAGCGCAGTCCAGGCCGACGGCGAACCGCGCCGGATTGAACGGGAAGTCTATGGTGCCCATCGGCGAGGATTTGGTTTTGACGCCCAACTGCGTGGTAGGACTGGCCTGGCCTTTGGTCAGCGCGTAGATGCGGTTGTTGAACAGCACTATTTTCAGGCCTATATTGCGGCGGATAGAGTGCATCAGATGGTTGCCGCCGATGGAGAGGCCGTCCCCGTCCCCGGTGACGACCCACACGGCCAGCTCGGGGTTTGAAAGCTTCACGCCCGAAGCGATGGCGCA
Source organism: Elusimicrobiales bacterium (assembly GCA_041665305.1). Classification (GTDB taxonomy): domain Bacteria; phylum Elusimicrobiota; class Elusimicrobia; order Elusimicrobiales; family UBA9959; genus YA12-FULL-51-18. The sequence continues at coordinate 7,125 of JBAYJD010000023.1, read as the reverse complement.
GGCGCGGCCGTGGATGGAATGAAAACCGTAGGTGTTGACATAATACGGGAACCTGCTGGAGCAGCCGATGCCCGAGACCACGACATATTTCTCATGCGGCAGGCCCAGGCCGGCCATCACCTTCTGCATCTGGTTCAGGATCGCGAAGTCCCCGCAGCCGGGGCACCACTTGACCGCGAGGTCGGAGGCGAAATCTTTAGCCGCCGGTCTGGTATTTTCCATTTTTAATTCCCCCTCAGGATCTCGTTTATCTTGCCCAGCACTTCCTCGGAATTAAGGGGCTGGCCCTGCACTTTATTCAGGCCTATGGGCTCAAGCGCGTAAGCGGAGCGCAGCATCATCCTGAACTGGCCGGTGTTCTCCTCAGGAACCAGCACTTTGCGGAAACGCCGCATTACGGCGCCGAGGTCGGACGGGAGGGGATTGAGGAACTTGACATGGACCGCCGAAACGCTGAGGCCGGTCTTGCGGGCCTCGGTCACGGCCTGGGTGACGGCCCCGAAGGTGGAGCCCCAGCCCACCACCAGCAATTCGCCCTCGTTGTCGCCGTGTATTTTTATCGGCGGGATCTCCCTGGCCACGCGGGCCACTTTTTCGCCGCGGATCTTCGTCATCTTCTCGTGGTTCTCCGCCTCATAGCTTATGGCGCCGGAATTTTCCGCCTTCTCAAGGCCGCCCGTACGGTGTTCGTAACCTTTCATGCCCGGACCGACCCAGGGACGGCCCAGCGTGTCATGATCCCGCATATAGGGCTTGAAGTCCGCAGGAGCGGGCGTCGGCGGAAGTTCGAACTTCGGCAGTTCGCCCAGCTTCGGGATCCTGAACGGTTCGGAACCGTTGGACAGGTAGGAATTGGAAAGCACTATCACCGGCGTCATATACTTTACCGCTATGCGCGCCGCTTCCAGCGTGGTGGTGAAGCAATCGGCCGGGCCGGACGCGGCCATGACCACCAGCGGCGACTCTCCGTGGCGGCCGTAGACCGCCTGCAAAAGGTCGGACTGTTCGGTCTTGGTCGGCAGGCCGGTGGACGGGCCGCCGCGCTGCACATCCACGACGACCAGCGGCAGTTCCGTTATCACGGCCAGGCCGAGCGCCTCTATTTTAAGGGAGAGCCCGGGGCCGCTGGTGCCGGTGGCGGCCATGCAGCCGGCGAACGCCGCGCCGATGGCGGCGCAGACCGCCGCGATCTCGTCTTCGGCCTGATAAACCACCACATCGTTGGCCTTATGCTTGGCCAGCGTGTGCAGGATCTCGGAAGCCGGGGTTATGGGATAGGAACCGTAGAAAAGTTTCCGCTTTAGCAGCTTGGCGGCGGTGATCAGGGCGTAGGCGGCCGCTTCGTTGCCGGTCAGGTTCCGGTACTTGCCGGGGACGACCGGGCTCTTCCTGATCTGGAAGCGGGCGTCGAAGATCTCGGTGGCGTCGGCATAATTGCGGCCGGCCGTCAGCACCCTGATATTGGCCTCGGCCAGTTCGGGGGTCTTCTTGAACTTGGTCTTTATCCAGTTCATGGTCGGCTCAAGCGGCAGATCGTACATCCAGTACATGATGCCCAGCATGTAAAAATTCTTGCATTTCGCGATCTGGGCCCTGGCGAGCCCGGAACCTGTAAGCGCGCCTTCGGTCAGGGCGGAGACGGGAATGGCGATCACGCGGTAATTTGAAAGAGTATCGTCCTCCAGCGGGTTGGAAACATAGCCCGCTTTCTCCAGCGCGGCGGGGGTGAAGGCGTCCGAATTGGTGATGATGACCGAACCTTTGTCTATGTTCCTTATATTGACGGCCAGAGCCGCGGGATTCATGACTATGAGCACATCCGGCTTGTTGCCCGGAGTAAGGACGGATTCGTCCCCGAAACTTATCTGAAAGCCGCTGACCCCGCCGAGCGAACCCGCGGGAGCGCGGATCTCGGCCGGATAATCGGGCAAAGTGCTGAGGTCGTTGCCCGAAATGGCCGTGGCGTTGGCGAACTGGCTTCCGACCAGCTGGATGCCGTCGCCCGAGTCCCCGGCGAAACGGATGGTTACGCAATCAAGCTCGCTGATTTTTATGTTCTTGGACGGCTTCATGATCCTGGCACCTCTATTTTAAATATACAGCGGCTATGCCCGCCTTGCCGGTTATGTTAGGGAAACTTATGCTCAATGTCGCTCTAAAAACATCGTAGCGGCATTTTATAGCGCCCCGCACGAGGTTTTATCCATCCCCATGCCGGAGTCAGGGGGGAAATTTCGGCCGAACTCCCTCTTACCGCAACGCGACCCGGTCCTAAAGGACAAGGTATCATAAAAATTTTCAATCAATGGGCCTGAAAATACTGGACTTGCTACTTCAAATTATACTACAAAATACAACGGAGGTTTAATGAAACTGCTTGAATACGAGGGCAAGGATATCTTCGAGGCTTACAAAATACCGGTCCAGGCCAGATTCGGCGTGGTCAGGATAGGCGACGCCGTGGAAAGCGTAAAGCTTGACGGCTCCGGCCCCTGGGTTATCAAGGCCCAGGTCCTGACCGGAGGCCGCGGCAAGGCCGGCGGAGTAAAGATCGCCCGCACCAGGGAAGAGGCCCATACCTTCATAAGGAACATGCTGGGCATGAAGATCATCACCCACCAGACCCAGGGCGCGGCCCTCACCGTGGAAGAGGTGCTGGTGGAGGCCGCCTGCGCGCCCGAGCGCGAGATCTACATTTCCGTGGTCCTGGACCGCAAGGAAGCCACGCCCATGATAATCGCCTCAGCGGAAGGCGGAATGTCCATAGAAGACCTGGCCCGCACAAAGCCGGAACGCATCGTCAGGATGCCTGTTGATGTGAACACCGGGCTGCTGGACTTCCAGGCCAGGGAACTGGCTTTTGCCCTGAAGATCCCTAAAGAGCATTTCCGCAATTTCACGGCCGCCGCCAAGGCCATGGTCGAAGTATTCGTCGATTACGACGCAAGCCTGGTGGAGATCAACCCGCTGGCCATAACCAAAGAAGGCCGGCTTGTCGCCGTCGATTCAAAGATCGTCACGGATGACAACGCGCTTTTCCGCCATAAGGACCTTGAGGCCAAACCCGACCATGAAGCCTCAGAAATAGAAAAGGAGGCCAAAGCCATCGGCATCAATTATATCGGCCTGGACGGCTCCATAGGCTGCATGGTCAACGGCGCGGGCCTTGCCATGGCGACGCTGGACACGGTGAAGCTCGCCGGCGGCTCCGCGGCCAATTTTCTGGACGTCGGAGGCGGCGCCACGGTCGACCAGATCACCAAAGCCTTCCAGATAATCCTTAAGGACGCCAAAGTGCGGGCCGTGCTGGTCAACATCTTCGGCGGCATCATGAAATGCGACAACATCGCCCAGGGAATAGCGGCGGCCACAAAAAGAGTAAAACTCCAGGTTCCGCTGATCGTGCGTCTTGAAGGGACCAATGTGAAAGAAGGCCGGCAGATCCTTAAACGGTCCGGCATAAAGATAGAACAGGCCGATTCTCTATGGGAGGCCGCGCAAAGAGCGGTGGCGGCGGCAAAATAGCATGTCCATACTTTTAAACAAGAAATCCAAACTTATAATCCACGGCATGACGGGAGCCCAGGGTTCCTTCCACGCCAGGCAATGCATCGAGTACGGCTCCAAGGTCGCGGCCGGCGTAACGCCCGGGAAAGGCGGCACGAAACACCTTGACGCGCCGATCTTCGACACCGTCAAGGAAGCGGCCCGGGAGACCGGCGCCGACGCCTCCCTTATTTTCGTGCCCCCGCCCTTTGCGGCCGACTCCATCCTTGAAGCCGCCGAGGCCGGGATCGAAGTGATCATAGCCATCACCGAAGGCATCCCGGTACTGGACATGGTCCGCGTAAAAAAACATCTCCGGCGCCTGGAGCTGGAAGGCCGCGGCGTCACCTTGGTCGGGCCGAACTGTCCCGGCGTCATCACGCCCGGAGAATGCAAGGCCGGGATCATGCCCGGATATATACACAAAAAAGGCGATATCGGCATTGTTTCGCGCTCCGGCACGCTTACCTACGAGGCCGTCTGGCAGCTGACCTGCCAAGGCCTCGGCCAGTCCACCGTGGTGGGGATAGGCGGCGATCCGGTGCAGGGGATGAATTTCGTGGATGTCCTCACGAAATTCGAGGCCGACAAGGCCACGCGCGCCGTGGTGATGATCGGCGAGATCGGAGGCTCCGCCGAAGAGGACGCCGCCCGTTACATAAAAGCCAATATGACCAAGCCGGTCTTCTCTTTCGTGGCCGGCAAGACCGCTCCTCCCGGCCGCCGCATGGGCCACGCCGGAGCCATAGTGGAAGGGGCCGCGGGCACGCACGCCTCCAAGGTCGAAGCGCTAGCCGCCGCCGGCGTCACCGTGGTGGAGAACCTTTCTCTCATGGGCGCCACCGTCGCGGCCAAACTTAAAACAAAGGTTAAAACCGCGAAGAAATGATCAAGCGCTACAAACTGGAGAACAACCGGCTGGTCCAGACCGAAGACGAACAGCCTCTGGTCTGGCTGCTCATAGACCCTACCGACGACGAGAAAAAATGGGTCGTGGGCAATTTCAGCCTGGACGAGCACAATCTCGCCTCGGCTTTCGACCCTGAAGAACCGACCCGCATGGAATTGGAGCCGGACCACCTTGAGCTGATCCTCAAGCGGCCTAAAAATTATTCCTCAGCCGACCAATTCATGTTCAAGGTTTCCTCGATGGGCCTGTTCCTTTTCAAGGACAAACTGATAATAGCCATCTCCGAGGACCTGAACCTGTTCGCCGGCAAGTACTTCAAGCATGTCACCGGCATAAAAGAGGTCTTTTTAAAGCTCATCTACAATTCCATCTTCCACTTCATGGAGCATCTGAAGGTCATAAACATGATAGCCGATGAGATAGAGCGCAAGATCAACTCCTCCATGGAGAACAAATATCTGCTGAACCTTTTTACGCTGGAGAAGAGCCTGGTCTACTACCTCAACGCCATAAACGCCAACACCTATGTGATGGACAGGCTCAAGCACAACTCCGAAAAGATGAAGCTCTCCCCGCGCAGCGTGGAGTTCCTCGACGATATAATAATCGAGAACAACCAGTGTTCGCGCCAGGCGGAGATCTACTCCAACATCCTGGCGGGCCTCATGGACGCCAGAGCCTCCATCGTCAGCAACAACCTCAATGTGATGATGAAGAACCTCAACGCGGTCGTAATAGCGGTAGCCATCCCAAGTTTTTTCGCGGGAGTGGGAGGCATGTCCGAACTTACGACCATCACGCATATTTCCGACCACCGCGTGGCTTATCCGGTCTTTATACTGGCAATGTGCGCCGTGGGACTTGCGATTTACTGGATTATAAAGCGCATAGAAAGATATTAATGCCCAAGCTCTTCATCGTCTCCCTCGGCTGCCCCAAAAACCTGACCGATTCCGAAGTGATGGCCGGCCGGCTTGCCGCGTCGGGATTCGAACTGACGGCCGCCGTGGACGAAGCGGACGTGGTGCTCATAAACACCTGCGCTTTCCTAACTTCCGCGGTCAGGGAATCCGAAACCGAGATCAACCGGTTCCTCTCCCTCAAAAAACGCGGCAAGATCTCCAGGCTCGCGGTCGCCGGCTGCCTGGTCGAACGGGAGAAGGAACTGCTCCTGAAAAAATTCCCGCAGATAGACGCGGTCGTAGGGATCAACGCCCTGGACCGGATCGACTCCGCCCTGAACGGAGGGGCGAACTATATACTCCCGGCCGTAAGACCGCTTACCGCGCCCCGGTTCAAAGTGCGCCTCACCGCGCCCCATACCGCGTACCTGAAAGTCGCCGACGGCTGCGACAACCGCTGCTCGTACTGCGCCATTCCCATGATCCGAGGCCCTTTCAGGTCGAAGCCGGTAAAAGATGTTCTGCAAGAAGCGTGGAACCTGGCGGCCTCAGGCGCCAGGGAAATATCCCTTATAGCCCAGGACACCACTTCATACGGCATGGACGCAGGCGGCAAGCCTAGGCTTTATGGGCTTTTAAAAAAACTCGTGAAACTGGACCAGACGGCCTGGCTGCGGCTTATGTATGTCTACCCCGAAAAGATCTCTTCCGATCTCCTTAAACTAATGCGCGACGAAAGCGGGATCTGCCGTTATCTGGACATGCCGTTGCAGCATATTTCGGACAAGGTCCTGAAAAAAATGAACCGCCGCTCTACCGAAAGCTCGATAAAGGCCAAAATCGCTTCCATACGGAAACTCGTGCCAGACATCGCCTTCAGGACCAATTTTATAGTGGGATTCCCCGGAGAGACGGAACAGGATTTTAAAAAACTGGCGGATTTTGTTTCAGACACCGGCTTCGACAATGTAGGCGTTTTCGCCTATTCGCGCGAACCTGGAACCCCGGCGGCCGTGATGGCGGGGCAGGTGCCGGACAAGGTGAAGGCGGAGCGGATGAACGAACTGATAGCCGCGCAAAGCCGGATCCTGGATAAAAAGAACGCCGCCCTCATAGGCAGAACCGTGGAAATACTGATGGATTCCCCCAAATTCGGCCGCACCTACCGCGACGCCCCGGAAATAGACGGGAAAGTGGAATTGACCGGTGATCGCCCCTCCCGCATAGGCGCCGGGTCACGGATCGCGAGCCGCAAGCCGCCGGCCGCCGCCCCAGCCGCTGGAGATTTTGTCAAGGCAAGGATCACTTCAGCCTCCGGCTACCTCCGCCGCGCCACGCCCCTTTAAAAGGCTCCTGCTGCCTTTTAACCCCAAAAGGCTCACGCTGCCTTTTTATCACCTATGTATACGCTCAAAAGGCTCATGCTGCCTTTTAGCACATCGTCAGGAGATCTTTGACATCAGCCAACAGCACAGCGCCGGTTCTTTCCAACTTTTCCCTGCTTTGATGGCCGTTAGCTATAAGAACACAATCCGACCCTATGGCCGCAGCCGTCTCGAAGTCATGATCCGTGTCCCCCACAAGCAGGGTCTCCCCCTTCTTATTACCAAGTTCTTTCATTAATTTTTTTCCGAGTTCCACTTTACTAGGAGCCTGTCCGACATAAGGAATTTTGGCTGCAATCGCCGTTTTTTGCCTGCACCTTTGTTGCGCGAAACTTACAGGTTCATTGGAGCCTGCGCGTTTCGCGCAACTTCGGCTCGGCTT
>JBAYJD010000022.1:0-45808 GCA_041665305.1 Elusimicrobiales bacterium | reverse complement strand
TTTTGGCTGCAATCGCCGTTTTTTGCCTGCACCTTTGTTGCGCGAAACTTACAGGTTCATTGGAGCCTGCGCGTTTCGCGCAACTTCGGTTCGGCCTCAAAACCGTCAATTTCGCCTTAAAAAGCTTATGTCGGACAGGCTCCTAGGGTAAAGGAACTTCCTATCTTATGAAGTCCTGGTTCGGCCAGTCGCCCGGCCGGCCTTCCACCGAGGCCAGCCTGGCGTCCTGGTTGGAGAGGTCGCTCATTTTCCGGAAGGATTCCTTGAGTTCGGTCAGCGACACATCCGAGCGTTTGATCTTCATCAGTACGATGTAAGCGGCCGCGGCCATCGCCAGCGACAGCGGCAGGACTATCATCCACGCCGAAGCGTGCAGCCGCAGGAGCAGCCAGGCGCACAGAAAAACCCAGAAACTCAGCGCGGCGCTTACGCCTGAAAGCGTGTAGGCTATGATTATATTGTGCTCCTCGTTCCTGGGAAGGGAGAACAGGATCACCATCAGGGCTAGATCCAGCATCACGAGATAACCCGCCCGGGCCGCCCAGTTTTTCCAGCGGCTTTTGGAAACCATGAACACGCCCAGGACCGGGTCGTTCACCATTTCAGCGTCCACATAATCCACGGAAACTATTTCTTTCGGGACCAGTTCCGTCTCTCCGGCGGCGGGGGTGTAGTCGAACGACTGCTGCTTCTCGTCGCTGCCGTACTGGGCCGCCGCCGGCAGGGCCGCCGCGCAGAAGAGGAACGCCAGCGCCGGCGCCAGGAAACACCGTTTAATTTCCATGGTCCACCTCGGGCAGGTCCGGTATCACGGGGAGGGAATTTTTTTCTTCCAGTTTGTAATATTGCGTGGCGCCGACCTGGAATCTGGGAACATAGAGCTGCCCTTCTTTCAGTTTCTGGAATTCCTGTTTTTTGGAGATCTTCCGTTGATGGAGCGTGATGTTCGGTTTTGCCGCCACGCGGTCGGCGAACTGCCAATAGGTGGAAACAAAGCCGCCGATAAAGCAGGTCGCGAGCAGCCCGCTCAGGAAGTATCGTTCGCGGTCCCTGCGTATCCAGAAGTTTTTTGGCGGATTCATATTACACCTGGTCCCGGTTCGGGGATATTGAGCTTGGGAAGCATAGCTATTACCTTAAACGAATTCGCGGAAGACCGCATTGGAGATATAAAGCGCTTCTTTTTTTATTCTAACGCGCCGCCCTGAAACTTCTATCAAGCCTCGGGCCGATAAGCTGGAGATCCGTTCTTTAAATTCTATAAATATATCGTCAGGCAATTCAATTCCGCCGGTTTTACGCAGACCCAGCATTATTTTTTCGGCTTTGCGCTGTGCCGGGGTGAGGATCTCGGAATATTCGAGTGCGGGGCCCTCAGGATCGGCGGCTGTTCTAATGTAGCGCTCCGGGTCTTTCGTGTTGGTCCGGCGCAAGCCGTCTATGTGGGAAGCCGCCGCCGCGCCCAGGCCGAGATAATTACCCTGGTTCCAATAGTTGAGGTTGTGGGCGGATTCCCTTCCGGGCCGCGCGAAATTGGAGATCTCGTAATGATGGAAACCGGCGGCTTCAATGACCGGGACGGCGGTTTCGAACATGGCGGCGGCCTGTTCCGGCGCTTCGCGTACGCCATCCGCGGCGAAGGCGGTCCCCTCATGCACTTCCAGGGCGTAGAAAGAAAGATGTTCCGGTTTTAAAGCCAGTGTCCGTTCAAGCGTTTCCAGGAAATTCGCCGTGCTTTGGCCCGGCAGGCCGGTCATCAGGTCTATATTGAGATTGTCGAAACCGGCCAGCCTCAGCAGACGGAAGGCGTTCAGGAAATCTTCGAAGGATGCCAGCCGCCCCAGCCGGTTCAGCAGTCCGTTCTGCGAAGTCTGCAGCCCCAGACTGATCCGCCCGACGCCGGCGGCTTTCAGCAGTCCGGCTTTTTCAGGAGTGAGACTTTCGGGGTTCGCCTCAACGGTCGCCTCTTTCATATCTTTTACGGCGCCGAAGGCGTTTTCCAGCGATGAAAAAAGTTTTTTTAATTGTGCCGGTTCCATCAGGCTGGGCGTTCCCCCGCCGATATAAAGCGTCTCCGGCCGGGCAAAAACGGATCTTTCCCGCGCGGCTTCAAGCTTTAACGCCTCCAGGTAGGGGTCGATAAGTTCCTCCCCGCCAGCCAGGGAGGCAAAGTCGCAATAGCCGCATTTCCGCCGGCAGAAAGGGATGTGAATGTATAAACCGGGCATAAATAAGGTATGAAAAAAAAGACGGAGGCCGCCTTTTTCCCCGTCTATGACGGATGTTTCCGGCTTGCCTCCGCCTAAACAACCACCTCAATGCCGGGACAGAGAGGGCTCTTCATCTCCGTCCCGTGCGCGATAAAATGCCGTCTTACGGCGTTTTATTTTTTCATGAACATGTTCAGCATGTCTATCGGCACCGGGAAGATGGTGGTAGAGTTGTTGTCGGTCGCTATTTCGGTCAGGGTCTGCAGATACCTGAGCTGGATGGCGGCGGGATTGACGGCCATAATGGCCGCCGCGTCGGAAAGCTTCTGCGCCGCCTGGAATTCTCCTTCGGCATGAATGACCTTGGCGCGGCGTTCGCGCTCTGCTTCCGCCTGTTTGGCGATGGCGCGCTGCATTTCCTGCGGCAGGTCCACATTCTTCACTTCCACGCTTGAGATCTTGATGCCCCAGGGCTCGGTGTGCAGGTCCAGGATCTCCTGGAGGTTTTTATTGATCTTGTCGCGGTTGGCGAGAAGGTCGTCAAGTTCCTGCTGGCCGAGCACGCTCCTGAGCGTGGTCTGCGCCAGCTGGCTGGTGGCGTACATGTAGTTTTCGACATTCAGGACCGCGGTCTGGGGGTTGACCACCCTGAAATAAATAACGGCGTTGACCTTGACGGAGATATTGTCGCGGGTGATGACATCCTGCGGCGGGACGTCAAGCACTACCACGCGGGTGCTCATCCGGAAGATCTGCTGTATGCCGGGGATGACGAATATAAGGCCCGGGCCTTTCACTCCGGTGAAACGGCCGAGCGTCAGGATCACTCCTCTTTCGTACTCGTTAAGGACCTTGATGCTTGTGAAGATAACTACGATAGCTATTATTATGACCGGCGTCATGCCTACGAACATTGGAACCTCCCTTACCTCGCGCTGTTTGGTACACTCAAAGTCTATCAAAAATAAAGATTTTTGCGGCAAAAATCTTACCCATAGCCCCGCCCTAAATGGCGGGGTCGCCTTCCCGGCTCCTGCGCGGGGCAAAATTTTGTATCATATTATCAGGCTATGAAAGCTCTTTGAACAGCGGCGAATTATGAGCAAAAGACGGCTATCCAGGGAAAATTGTCTGCAATCGCTGTATCTCAGCGACGTCACCAGGCTTGAGACGGCGGATATCCTCGCCATTTTCCAGATGCAGGAGTTCGCGCTGGAAGAGAAAGTCTTTGAGTTCTATAAAACCCTTTTTACTTCCACCACCGACAACCGCGAAAAAATAGACGCGGTGCTTACGGCCACCAGCAAAAACTGGGGCCTTGAGCGCATGTCCGCCATCGACCGCTGCCTTCTGCGCATGGCCGTCTGTGAAATGATGTTCCTTGAGGACGCCCCCGTGCCCGTCATCATAGACGAGGCTATAGAACTGGCCAAGAAATACTCCACCGAGAATTCCGGTAAGTTCGTGAACGGAGTGCTGGACAGCATAGCGAAGCAGCGCAATCTTAAAAGTCCGTAAATAATTCCCCAAACCGATTGGAGGATCCGGGAAATGAGCAGCCAGTCTCCCAAAGAGGAAATAGAGCGCCTCCGGCGCGAGATCCGGTGGCACGATCACTTTTATTATGTGATGGACAACCCCCATATCTCGGACGGGGAATACGACGCCCTGCTGAACCGCCTCAAAACCCTTGAAACCGCGCATCCGGACCTGGTAACCGCCGATTCCCCCACCCGGCGGGTCGGCGGCAAGCCCTCCATAGCTTTCGCGCCCGTGGCCCATAAGATCCCGATGCTTTCTCTTGACAACACCTATTCCGAGAAGGAATTCCTGGAATGGGATAAACGGGTCCGCAGCGGACTTAAGGGCGAGCCGTACGAACTGGTGGTGGAGCCCAAGATAGACGGCCTTTCCTGCTCCATAGAATACGAAAGCGGGGTTTTCGCCCGCGCTTCCACCAGGGGGGACGGGGAGACCGGAGAGGATGTTTCTTTGAATGTCCGTACCATCCGTTCCGTGCCGCTTAAACTTAATATTGAGGACCCGCCGGCCTTTTTCGAGGCCCGCGGCGAGGTCTATATCGAGAAAAATGATTTTGAGGCCATCCGCGCCGAGCAGCTTAACGAAAGCCTGGAACCGTTCGCCAATTCCAGGAACGCGGCGGCCGGGTCCCTGCGTCAAAAAGATCCGGCCGTGACCGCCAGAAGAAAACTAAGGTTTTTCGCCCACTCTTACGGTTATTTGAAAGGCATGGCCGAGCCCAAAACCCATTGGGAATACCTGGAATATTGCATGAAAGCCGGATTCCCGGTGCCGCTGATCGGGGAGAAACCCTGCAAGGACGCGCAGGAAGTCCTGAGACTTTACAACGAATACGCCTCCGCAAGGTCCGCGCTTGCCTACGAAATAGACGGCCTGGTGATAAAGGTCAACGCCCACAGTTCCCAGAAGCTGCTGGGTTTTACTTCCCGGAGTCCGCGCTGGGCCATAGCTTTCAAATATCCCGCCCAGCAGGCCACCACTACGGTCCGGAGCGTCCGGTTCTCCGTGGGCCGCACCGGAACCATTACGCCGGTGGCGGACCTGGAGCCGGTGAAATGCGGCGGGGTCACCATTTCAAGTTCCACTCTGCATAATTTCGACGAGATAAAGCGGCTGGGGCTTAAAGCGGGGGACAGGGTGATCATAGAACGGGCGGGCGAGGTGATCCCCAAGGTGGTAAAGGTGGTGGCCGGGGCGCGGGACGGGCATGAAAAAGAGATCCAGCCGCCCAAGTCCTGCCCCTCGTGCGGTTCGGAGGTGTTCAAGGATGAGGAGGTCGTGGCTTATCGCTGCATCAATCCTTCCTGCCCCAGCCAGATCCGCAGAAGCCTGCTCCATTTCGCGTCCAGGGACGCCATGAATATAGACGGCCTGGGCGAATCCGCCGTCGAGCAGCTTACGGCCGCAAAATTGGTCGCGAAATTCCCCGATCTTTACAGGTTGAAAAAAGAGGACCTGCTGGGGCTGGAGCTCTTTAAGGACAAAAAGGCTGAAAATCTCCTGGCCCAGATCTCGGAGAGCAAACAACAGCCGCTTTCCCGCCTGGTCTACGCCCTGGGAATACCGCATATCGGGGAGAAAAGCGCCCGCGTGCTGGCCGGGCATTTTAAGACCATGAAGGCCCTGATGGATTCCGGACCCGGGGACCTGAGCCGGGTAAGCGACATCGGGCCCGTGATCGCCAGGTCGGTCGCCGATTTCTTCTGCGGGAAACATGTGCGCGCGTTGGTGCTGGAGCTGGAAAGCTCCGGCCTCAACATGACCGAACCCGAAAAAGAGAAAGGCTCGGCGCTTGAGGGCAAAAGCTTCGTTTTTACGGGCGCGCTCAGGAGCATGACCCGCGAAGAGGCCCAGCTGCGGGTGCGGGAACTGGGCGGGAAAGAAGTTTCAAGCGTTTCCGCCAAGACCTCTTTCGTGGTCGCGGGCACGGAACCCGGTTCCAAATACGACAAAGCCAGAAAGCTCGGCGTCTCCGTGCTTTCCGAGGAAGAATTCCTTAAATTGCTGCAATTGGAAGGCCGTAAACAGTAACGCAAGCCCGGCTTATGAACAAGATCGCCTACCTGAGCGTTTATGATAAGACGGGGATCGTGGAGTTCGCCCGGGGCCTGGGCGAACTCGGCTTTGAGATCTACGCTTCCGGCTCCACTTTTAAACTCCTCAAAGAATCAGATGTGGAGGCGGAGGAGATCCGTTATTCCCCGCCGGTCCCAGTTTCGGTGCTCAGGGCGCTTTCAGGGGCGGCGGCCGTGCGCTCCGAGAACGGCGTTGAGGTGCCGAAGCCTTATGTCGTGGCCGCCAACCTGTACCCTATAGCCAATATCGTCGGGCAGGAAGAATTCGCCATCGGGGAACTTTCCGGCTATCTCGACCAGGCCAACGCTTCGGTACTGCGCGCGGCCGCCAGGGATTTTGAACATGTGATAACGCTTTGCCGGCCCGAGGATTACAGGACCGTGCTTGAGGCGTTCAAAGAAGCCGGAGGGCTTGAGCCGGAGAATAAGAGGCAGCTTGCCGCCAAGGCCTGGCAGTATATGGCCGCCTATGAGGCGACCGTCGCGCAGTATCTTTCCGAGACGCGGGACCTGTTGGGCGAAGAAGTCGTGATGAGCCTTAATAAGGTCGCGGCTCTAGCTTACGGCGAGAATCCCCACCAGAAAGCCGCTTTTTACGCCCTGAGCGGAGCCAGGCCGCGCGGCCTCAATTCGGCCAGGATCCTTTCCGGCGGAGACTTTAATCTTAACCATTATCTGGACCTGAACACGGCTTTTGAACTGGCGGCGGAATTTGAAGAACCGGTCTGCGTCATTTCAAAGCACGGCAGGCCGGCCGGAGTCTGCGCCGCCGCAAAGCCGGCCGATTGCCTGTGCGGCGCTTTCAAAGCCGATCCCGCCGGGACGGCGGGGGGGACGGCGGCTTTCAACCGCGCGGTGGATGAAGAGGCGGCGCGCGCGCTCAAAGAAGTTTTTATAGAAAGCGTGGTGGCGCCTGATTACAGCAAGGAAGCTCTGGCCCTGCTGCGCGGCAAAGCGGGCTTAAGGGTCGTGGCGCTGCCCGCTCCGGTGCTTTCGCCGCATGAGGTGGAGGTTTATTCGGTCGCCGGCGGTGTTCTGATAGAATCCAAAGACCAGGCTGTGCTGGGGCCCGAGCTGCAATGCGTGACCAGGCGCAAACCGTCCGATCCGGAGCTGAGGTCGCTGAAACTTGCCTGGAAGACCTCCAAATACGCCAAGACCTACGCGGTGGTCCTGGCCTCGGGCGGCACGGTGGTTTCGGTAAGCGCTGCGGAAAGCTCCACTTACGACGCCGTACGGAGCGCCGTTATAAAGCTAAAGGACAAGCACCCCATAGTCGAAGGCAAGTTCCCGCTGGTGATGGCGTGCGACGCGGCGCTGCCGCTCAAGACGCTGGAGGCTGCGCTGCTGGCCGGCGTCGGCGCGGTGATCCAGCCGGGAGGCTGGCGGGAAGACCTCGTATGCGGCCAATTCTGCGACCTGAAGAACGCCGCCATGCTCCTCACCGGCATCCGCCACTTCAAACATTAAAAATTTTTGCGGCAAAAATTTTTACCATACCCCGCCCTATAGGGCGGGGTTATGTTCAGAATCTTGGAGTTCACATCGCCGTCCTGCCGTTTCCATAAAATTTTTATAGACAGCTGAGGGCCAAAGGGCCTACCAGCGCGCAGGCCTTTTGCTCCATCCGACCGGGGTGGGCATCCTGTAAAATATCACATGGTAAAACGGTCCATTTTTGTTCCGGTTGTTTTGGCGGCCTTGCCTGTGTTCGGCGGCCTTGCGTCCGGCGTGCCTATATACGGCGACGACGACAGACAGGACTACTTCCAGACCACCCCCGCGATCCGCAAACTGGCGGATTCCGTCGTGTCTTTATGGACGGCTTCGGACCTGACCCCGGGCCCCGGCGGGAGTTCCTATCGTCTGAATCTGCTGAATTACGGCGAGGTTAATGAGCTCTGCCCAGGAGAAGCTTTCAGCGAGCAGCCGACCGGAGGTTTTTGTTCCGGCTTCCTTGCGGGCGGAGATCTTATCGTTACGGCGGGACACTGTATAGAAAACCTTACGGAATGCGCCGACACCAGATTCGTTTTCGGGTTTAAATTAAAGTCCGCCGGCGAGAGCGTGGTTTCCGTGAGCGCTTCCGAAGTTTATTCCTGCGCGGCCATAGTCGGCCGGTCTTCCGATCCTGACTATGCGGTGATCAGGCTGGACAGGACCGTGGACGGGAAGAAGCCTTTGGCGATCACCGGAAAAACGGGTGTTTCAAAAGGCGATAAGGTTTTTGCGATCGGACACCCGGACGGTCTGCCTCTTAAGATAGCCGGCGGCGCCGTGGTGCGCGGATCTTCGCAGCGCGGATATTTTACGACCGATCTCGACGCCTTTGAGGGGAATTCGGGCTCTCCCGTTTTTAATTACGAGACCCGCCGAGTGGAAGGTGTTCTGGTCCGCGGAGACAGGGATTTCAGGCGCAAGGGCGATTGTTCCGCGGCCGTCGTCCTGCCGCAGGACGGCGGCCGCGGGGAGGATGTTACCAGGATCTCCGAGTTATCCGGCTACCTTCCTTCTCCGCTTGAGGGGAAATAGCGCCCGCTGCGTGGCGCGTTATTATACCGCGGCGTCGCTCCCGCTCGGGTTCCGGCTTAAACCGCAGATCACTCCATGGCTTCCAGCGCGCGCAGCGCGGGCAGATGGTCTATGGAGACCTTGCCGTATTTCATCAGGTCGTCCCACGACCCTCCGTCTTTTATGAATTTCCCGACTTTAAGGTAACCCCTGAAATATGCGACATCCTTGGTATAGCAGCCAGGCCGGCCGGTATCGGTAAGGCCGCGCTTTGCGCGCAGGGTCAGCGACCAGGCCGGCTCTTCAGGCACGCCCTGCCGGATAAGATTTTCAAAAACAGCGGAAAAGGACATTCGTGAGGCCCAGTCCACGGCCAGTACGCGAAGGGCGAAAAGACGCAGCCCTTCGTCGATGCCGCCGTCCCGTTCCCGGTACGCGGCCATCCCTTCTTCGGTCTCAAGGTAGCCCTCAAGCCCCACGCGGAAGATCTTCAGCGGCATGGAACGGCCGTTCTCGGCGCGGACGGCGTGCACTCCTATCTCGTGGCTGACCAGGCGCGCGACTTCCGCCCCGGCGAAGCGCCGGCCTTTTTTTAGATTGATCAGGCGCGCGGCAGGCGATACGGAGGCGGAAGCGCTCATCTTTTCCGAGATCCTGACCCGCCACTTTTCAAGCTTGGCCTCTTTCAGCGCTTTTTTAAGTTCAACGGCCATCTCCCGGCCGCTGAGTTCGGCCGGACGGTCCGGGGGGGGGAAACCCAGTTTTTCGAGCTGTTCCCGCGCGGCCGCGGTTTCCGCCGCGGAGGGGAGAGCGTAAAGCCCGGAGCAAAGCCCTGTAAACTCGCTTGCGCCGCGGCTGCGGAGTATCGTGAATTTTGCGAGAAGCTGGTCCCTGGCTTCCGTCAGGAACGGGGCGTACGGCGTTTTTTCTAGGCGCAGGGCTTTGAGGGCCGCCGCGGTTCCGGCGGCTTTGGCCGGGATCTGGGCATATTCAAAACGGGGTTCGTAGATTTTCCCTTTTTTTCTGGCCGAAAAAAAATAGGCGCGTTCTTTCTGTTCCGAGGCCGGGAGCGGGTTTATAAGTTCGGAAAATCTGAGAGCCGCGCTGAAGTCCGAGATAAGCCCGTCCGCCGCCTTTTCAGCGGGGGTCGGCGAAGGCCAGGCGGCCGCCGTCGCCGGAGCGAAAAACAGTCCCGCCGCCGCGATGATCCTTAAGCGCATGAATGGTAAGACGGCTAAATTATGCCGAGTTCCCTGCCGACCTTTTTAAATTTATCTACGGCAAATTCGAGGTCCTTTATGGTATGGCCCGCGGTTACGATGGTGCGCAGGCGCTCCTTGCCGCGGGGTACGGTCGGGAAGCCGAGGGCCAGCGCGAAAACGCCCTCCTCGAAGAGCCGGTTGGAGAATTCCACGGCTTTGGCCGTCATGACGGGCGTGATGGGGGTGACAGAGGCGCCGGTGTCGAAGCCGGCTTTTTTAAGCTCTTCCTTCAGGAAGGCGGTGTTGTCCCACAGGCTTTTCAGGTGCCGGGGTTCGGTAAGCAGGATCTCCAGGACCGCCAGGGAGGTCGCCGCCACGGACGGCGGCTGGGAGCTTGAGAAAAGGAAGGGCCGCGCCACGGAGCCCAGGTAATCCCTGAGGTTTTGGGTCGTGGCCGCGTAGCCGCCGACAGACGCGAAAGCCTTTGAAAGCGTGCCGATCTGGATCTCCACCTTGCCGTCGAGGTTGAAATGGCTGACGGTGCCGCGGCCTTCCTTGCCGATGACGCCGCTGGCGTGCGCGTCGTCCACCATGACAAAAGCGCCGTATTTATGCGAGACCGCCACCACCTCGTCGAGGTCGGCTATGTCGCCGTCCATGGAAAAGACCCCGTCGGTTACGACCATTTTGCGGCGGGCCGCCCTGGCTTCGGGGGTTTCAAGGATCTCCGTGAGATGCTTGAGATCCTTGTGCCGGTAAATTTTGCGCGGGGCTTTCGCCAGGCGCGCTCCGTCTATGATGGAGGCGTGGTTAAGCTCGTCGGAAATAAGCAGGTCGGTTTCGCCGGACATCAGCGACTGGCAGACCGCGACATTCGAGGTAAAGCCGGACTGGAAGAGGATGGAGGCTTCGGCGTGCTTAAAGGCCGAGAATTGTTTTTCCAGTTCCTCATGGATGGACATGGTGCCGATGATGGTCCGCACGGCGGCGGAGCCCACGCCGTATTTTTCTATGGCTTCGATCGCCGCTTTTTTTACTTTGGGATTGTTAGCCAGCGCCAGATAGTTGTTGGAGGTCAGGTTGACCACTTTTTTGCCGTCTATGACCGCCACCGGCTCCTGCGCCGACTGGAGCACGCGGGGTTTGATGAACCGGTTCTCCCTTTTAAGTCCCGCCACTTCCTCATCCGCGAATTTCAAAGAGTCGAATTGCATGTCGGTTTCTCCTGTAAAGAAATTTTTCTGCTAGAGCTCCGGCACTGGAACGGCTAAAACCCGCATCGGGCGCGATAAAACGCCGTTTACGGCGTTTTATTAGGGCGTCAGAATGACTTTGCCGCACTTTTTTTCTTTCGAGCCCACCAGTTCGAAGGCCTTTTTAAAATCCTTGAATTTGAAGGTGTGGGTTATCATCGGCCTGGGATCCACCGCGCCGGATTTCAGGATGCTTTCCATCTTATACCAGCTCCTGAAGATCTCGCGGCCCGCGACCCCGTAGAGCCTGATGCCCTTTGAGATTATGTCGTTGGCGTAGTCCAACTCTATTTTTTTGCTCGGCAGCCCGAAGGCTGTGAACCTGCCGCCGTAGCGGAGCACGGATAAGCCGAGCGCTATGGCTTCGGCGTCTCCCGACATTTCTATCACCGTATCGACTCCGTCCGGCGACCTGGCGGCGTGCTTGATCCTGGCGAGGATGTCTTTGGCCCGCGGGTCCAGCACATGGCCGGCTCCGGCTTTCCCGGCCAGTTTCCGCCGGTAGGGGGACGAGTCGAGCGCTATAATGTTCTTGGCGCCGCCGGCTCCGGCTATCCCTATTCCGAACAGCCCCTGCGGATCGCAGCCGGAAATGAGCACCGTTTTGCCCACGATGTCCTCGGCCAGCACTCCGTAGACGGCGTTGCCGAAGGGTTCCATGACCGCCCCGAGGTCTTTCAACGTCCCGTCGGTATGCTTCCAGGCGCAGCGGGCGGGCACGGCCGCGTATTCGGCGAAGCCGCCCGGCGTGTCTATGCCTATCATGCGCACATTGGCGCAGACATGACGCTGGTCGTTGCGGCACTGGTAGCAAAGTCCGCAGAAGATATGCGACTCGACGGACACGAAATCGCCCTTGTTGAAGCCTTTGTCCTGCTGGCCCATTTCCACCACTTCGCCGCAGAGTTCGTGCCCGAAGATCATCGGCGTGGAGATCCGGTCCGGCGCCCAGCCGGTCCAGTTGTAGATCGCCAGATCGCTCTCGCAGATGGCGGCGTGGTCCACCCTTAAGAGCAGTTCGTCCTTATTGATGACCGGCACCTCGCGGTCGGTATATTCGGCGCCTGGTCCGGGAGAGAGTTTGCAGATGGCTTTCATGAAGGCTCCTTGCTGTGACGGTCGTTTAGACGGAAAACCGAAGTCCGAAGGCCGCCCGGTTCGGGCTTGTCGGCCGCTATCGCTCAGCCCGGACGCCGTACCGCCGCCGTCTAACTCCTATGATATAAAAAAACCCGTATATAAAAAAATGTTTTTAATTCCGGGGAAATTTAGTAAATTATCAGTAACGGACTTTTCAGACGAATATATGACGAACCCAACGGCGCTCGCCGCTTCTAACGATAAAGTTTATCTGCTGCCCCGGAATCCGGCCGCGGCTTTTGTCTGCTGGACCTGGAGCCGGTCCAGATCGGACGCTTTTGAGGCCGGGGTGTACGAACGGGAGATCCTGGTCAGGCTTTTCGTCGTGGACGACAAGGCTCTGGCCGTGGAAGCTGCGGCGGCATGGGATGCCGGGAAGCTCTATCTGAAACCGCCGGTCGAAGGCCGTACCTATACCGCCGCCGTTTTTGCCCGGAAAAACGACGGTTCCCAGGAAAAGCTTATGGAGAGCAACGCCGCGGCCGTTCCGGTTTCGGCCCCCAGGCAGGACCTCTCGGCCGGCTACTCCAGCGCCGAATTTTTTCGGAAGGAACCGGCGCAGCCATGAATTCCAAAGGCTCGCTCCTTTTTCTCCTGCACGCGCACCTGCCGTATGTCAACCACCCTGACCATCCCGATTTCCTGGAGGAGAACTGGTTCTTTGAAGGCGTGGTGGAGACCTATATCCCGCTTATTTCCGTGCTGGACAGGCTGGTGAGGGACGGCATCAGGCCGGGCATCGCCGTTTCGATCTCGCCTACGCTGGGCGCGATGCTTGAGAACGAGAATCTGGAAAAGAAGCTCAACCGCTATATTTCGGCCCGCCTGGAGCTGATGGAGAAAGAGCTTGTCCGCGTGGAGAACGACCCCGTTCTTTCAAAGACCGTGCGGCTTTACGCCGGGCTCTACGGGTCGGCGGCCGAGATCCTCCATAAATACAGCGGCGACCTGATCACCCCCTTGAAGCAGTTCCAGCACGCTGGACATATCGAGATCATTACCACCTCGGCCACGCATTCCGTCCTGCCGCTGCTGGCCCATCCGGAGGCGCTGCGCGCCCAGATCGCGGCCGCGGCCGATGATTATTTCGACAGGTTCAACAGGAAGGCTTCCGGTTTCTGGCTGCCGGAATGCGCTTATGACGCGAGGCTTCAGACCTATCTCAAACTGTCCGGTTTCAAATATTTTTTTACGGAGTCGCACGCCGTGGATTTTTCGGACGCAGCGCCGAAGAACGGCGTCTACGCCTCATATCGCACCCCGAACGGGCTCAACCTGTTCGCCCGCGATGCGGCTTCTTCCAGAGAGGTCTGGAGCGCCAAATTCGGTTATCCGGGGGATCCGGCCTACCGGGAATTCTACCGGGACCTGGGCTATGACGCCGACTACGATTATATAAAGCCCTATCTGGGCGCCGACGGCGCGCGCCGCTCCCTGGGCCTGAAATATCACAGCATCACAGGCCCGGTGGACCTTTCAAAAAAGTCGTATTACGATCACGACGCGGCCATGGCCGCCGTAGAGCGCCACGCGGACGACTTCCTGGCCCGCCGCCTGAAACAGGTGGAAGAACTTCATGCCTCCAGGGGCATCAGGCCGGTGATAGCCGGCTGCTACGACGCCGAGCTGTTCGGACACTGGTGGTTCGAAGGCCCGGCTTTCCTCGAAAGAGTTCTGAGGAAGATAAGGCAGGACCGGCTGCCCCTGCAATTCGTCACTCCCGAAGAGTATCTGAATTCCTGCCAGGAACCGGCCGAGATAAGTCCGCAGGTTTCGTCCTGGGGCGAGAACGGGTATTTCGATCCCTGGGTCAACGAGTCCAACGATTTTATCTATCCAAGGGTCCTTGCTGTCACCGACAGGATGATCGAGACCGCCAATAGGTTCCGCAACCAGGACCTGTCCAGCGTGGTGCTGAGAGCGCTTAACCAGGCCGCCCGCGAGGTTTTGCTCGCCCAGAGCTCCGATTGGCCGTTCCTTATGTATATCGGTTCCCACTCGCAGTACGCCGCGGAGCGCGTGGAGGCCCACTCCCACAACGCCGACAGTCTGCTTTCCGAAGTGCTTGAAAAGCGCGTAGACGAAAAGGCCCTCGGCGAACTGGAAAAAAAGAACAGCCTGTTCCATAGGCTGGATTTCAGGCTGTTCGCTTCCGTCTCAAAATTTTAAAATTTTTTATCCTCTTTTTTTATCCTCGTCCATTCGCGCCTGAAATCCTCCGGCAACGGCACTTCCAGGGTGGTTTTTTTGCGCTTTGAGGGGTGGATAAAGGTTATCTCGCGCGAATGCAGCAGCAGCCGGGAAGCCCTTTCCCCGGCGTAAAGCCTGTCCCCCACTATCGGGTGGCCTATGAATTCCAGATGGATCCTTATCTGGTTGGTGCGCCCCGTGCGGGGGTAAACCTCAAGCAGGGCGTGCTTGGCGGTCTTTTCCGCCACCTTGAAATCCGTCAGCGCGTCCCGGCCGTATTCCCAGACTTTTATTTTTTTAAAGCCGGAGGCGCGGCCTATCGGCGCGTCTATGGTCCCGGTATTTTTTGCCGGCACGCCGCCGACTACGCCCACATAGGTTTTCTCCACCTGTCTTTCGCGGAACTGGGTCTGCAGGGCGGCTTGCGCCTCGGGCGTTTTAGCCACCAGCATCAGGCCGCTGGTGTCCCTGTCCAGGCGGTGCACCAGTCCCATGCGCGGCACTTCATTGTTCCCCAGCCCGGGCCGGGCCCGGAGCAGCATGGAGACCAGGGTCGGCTCGCCGATAAGGCAGGTTTCCGGACGGCGTTCCCAATTGGAATCGTTCGGATGCACGCTGACCCCCGCGGGCTTGGCCACGGCCAGCAGGTCCTTGTCCTCGTATATTATTATCGCGTCAAGCGCGGAGGCTTCCTTTTTCCCCATGGCGGGAAGATCTATGCTGACCGTGTCCCCGGGGCTCAGGAGGAAGGACGGCTTTCTGAGCGCGCCGTTCACCAGCGCCCTGCCGTCGTTGATAAGCCGTTTTACGAATTCCCGGGAGAGTCCGGATTCCGAGCGGGTGAGGAACACATCCAGCCTTTCCGGCGCGCCTTCGAATATTATCGCATGTGTTTTCATTTTTTTCTCGCTGCAACGATTATAAATACCGCGGCCGAGGCCACGATGACCGA
The DNA here is from genome assembly GCA_041665305.1 of Elusimicrobiales bacterium. GTDB lineage: Bacteria > Elusimicrobiota > Elusimicrobia > Elusimicrobiales > UBA9959 > YA12-FULL-51-18. The sequence goes on along the minus strand of JBAYJD010000022.1, from coordinate 30,733 downwards.
AACCAACTGGGCGGGGGAGAGCCCCAGCCACGCGCCGCCGCGGTCGTCGCCCCGCATAAATTCCACCATAAAGCGCAGGACGGAATACGCCAGGCCGTAGGCGGCCAGGATCATTCCTCCGGGCGAGGTCCGGGCGCGGCGCGACAGCAGGACCAGGCCCGCGAAAATAAGAAAATTCCCGGCGGCCTCAAAGAGCTGCGTCGGATAAAGCGGTACGCCCAGATAGGCCTGGGGGACCTCGGAGAGCGGGCTGGTGAACGCGATCCCGAAGCAGCCGTCCGAGGGCCGGCCGTGGCAGCAGCCGGCCATAAAGCAGCCCAGCCGTCCGAAACCGTGCGCCAGGGCGAGCGCGGGGGTGAAGTGGTCGGCGGCTTTCAGAAAATCAAGTCCGTGGCGCCGGCAATAGACGAAGAAGGCCGCGGCGCCTGCGGCCAGGCCGCCGTAAAATACGAAGCCGTATTGGAAGGACCTGAGAATATAGATAAGTTTGGAGCCGAGGTCCGGGCCCAGCTCCGCCCAGTAGGTGGCGGCAAAAACCGCTTTGGCCCCGAGGATCCCGGCCAGGGCCGAGTAAAACACCAGGTCGGCCGAGGCCTCCCGGGTTATCCCGGAGGGGGCCCGGCTTTTGAGCAGGTAAAGGACGGCGGCCGTATATCCCAGGCCCACCATCAGTCCGTAGGCCGGCAGTTTAAATCCGCCGATGTGAAATAAAAAAGGGTGCATTTTTTATATTGCGGCTTTCAGGAACCCGGCTTCGCCTTCGGCCGCAAGCTTCATGTAGATATTATATTCCTTTTGAACCCCGATAGTTGAGGCGTCCCCGTTGTATGAGTGGCCGGGGTAGAGCGTGGTCGCGTCCGGCAGGGCCGCGAGCTTTAAAAGACTCAGGCGCAGGGCTTTGGGGTCTGAGCCGGGAAGGTCGGCGCGGCCGCATTCCCCCACAAAAAGAGTGTCCCCGGTGAATACGCGGCCGTCCGCAAGGTAGGAGACGGAGCCCGGAGTATGTCCGGGCGTATGCAGGACGGTTATCCTGGCGCGGCCCAGCGCCAGTTCCTCTTTGCCGTTCAGCAGGTTTAGGGGCTTGAGGGAGGTATCCAGGAGAAAGAGATCTTCTTTGTGCAGGGTCAGGGCCAGGCCTTCGAAGCTTTCCAGAAAATAACGGGCGGCATTGACATGGTCCGGATGGGCGTGGGTCAGCAGGAGTAATTTGAGGGAGAGCTTTTCCTCGCGCAGGAATTCCAGTATCCTTTCCGGCTGCCAGGCCGGGTCTATCACCGCCGCCGCTCCCCCGTCCGCGTCCCAGAGCACATAGGAAAAATTATCCATGGGCCCGAGTTTAAGTTGTTTAGTTTTCATTAAAAATTTTTGCCGCAAAAATTTTTACCCTTAACTCCGACGCGGGGATGAATAAAACCCCGTGTCGGGTACGATAAAATGTCGTCTTACGACATTTTATTTGTCGTTCTTTTCCGGCGGGTTGAAACGGTATTCCAGCTCGTCGGGTTTTATGAAGCCCAGCTCTTTGCGCGCGGTGTATTCTACCTGTCCAGGGGCTTTCATGGCCCTGAGGTTTTTTTCAAGGCCGAGCTTCTCGGCTTCGAGTTCCGTTTTCCGGCCGCTGAGCCGCCGGAATTCCAGGTAATTCTTTGTCAGCGAGCGAAACCCCCTGTTGAGCAGCAGGAAGGCCGCCAGCAGGATCAGAATAGCGCACTTAAGCTTTGCCTTGTGTCTTTTAAGCTGCATAGCGGAGCGCGGCGGGTTGCCCGGGGCTGGTGCGGTGCGGAAGAGCCGGAGGAAAGAAACTTCTCCCTCAACTCCGGCACGGGGACGGATAACACCCCGTGTCGGGTGCGATAAAAGGCCGTTTTACGACATTTTATTTGAACCTGAAAGCCAGGTCTTTTGCGTATCTGGCTTTCTTTCCCAGTTCTTCCTCGATGCGGATGAGCTGGTTGTATTTGCACAGGCGTTCCGAGCGGCAGGGCGCGCCCGTTTTGATCGCGCCGGCGTTGGTGGCTACGGCGAGGTCGGCTATGAAAGCGTCCTCCGTTTCACCGGAACGGTGGGAGATGATGGTCGTATAATCGGCTTTGTGCGCCATTTCTATCACGCGCACGGTCTCGGTCAGCGAGCCTATCTGGTTAAGTTTGATAAGGACGGCGTTGGCTATCCCTTCTTCGATCCCGCGTTTGAGGCGCTCGGGGTTGGTGACGAACAGGTCGTCGCCCACGATGCGCGCTTTTCTGCCGAGCTGTTTGGTCATGTGCTCCCAGCCTTCCCAGTCATCCTCCGCGAGGGGGTCTTCGTAGGAGATGAGGGGGAAGTGCTTCTTCCATTCCGAATACTTGGCGGTCAGTTCCTGGGCGGTCAGGTTGGAGCTCTCAAAGACATAGCGGTCGTTCTGGTGGAACTCGCTTGCGGCCGAATCCAGCGCCAGTTGGACCTCTTTGAAGGTGTACCCGGCGTCCTTGATCGCCTTGCAGATGGTCTCAAGGACCGATTCATGCGTGAAGATCTTGGGAGCGAAGCCGCCCTCGTCTCCGACGGAGACCGTGTAGCCTCCTTTGGACAGGATGCTTTTAAGAGTGTGATAGATCTCCGAGCCGACGCGGATAGCCTCGGAAAATTTCGCGACGCCTGTCGGCACGATCATGAATTCCTGGATGTTGATGCCGGAATCCGCGTGCTTGCCGCCGTTTACGATGTTCAGCATCGGGGCCGGGATCAGGTAATCCTTGTGCCTGAGGCCGTAAGCCTTGCGGATGTAGGCGTAAAGCGGCAGCTTGGCGGACATCGCCGCGGCCCGGGCCAGCGCCATGGACACCGAAAGGATGGCGTTGGCGCCAAGCTTGGATTTCGTATGGGTGCCGTCCAGCTCTATCATCAGTTCGTCGATCTTGACCTGGTCAGTTTTAAGGCCGGCGATCTCCGGGGCGATAAGGTCGTTGACGTTCTCCACGGCCTTGACCACGCCCTTGCCCATATAGCGCTTGCCGCCGTCACGGAGTTCCAGGGCCTCGTGCGTGCCGGTGGAAGCGCCGCTCGGCACCGCCGCGCGGCCGAAAGAACCGTCGCTCAGGCAGACATCCGTCTCTACGGTGGGGAAACCTCTGGAGTCAAGTATTTCTCTAGCCGTTACTTTCTTGATTTTCGCGTCCATGTTAGTTCTCCTCTATATAACTCGGTATATGCGGGCCGGTTTAAAATTTTCCGTTCGCTATCTTTTTCCCCGCTTCGACGAGCGCTTCCAGCCTGGGCCGGGCCGCCGCTTCCGCGTAGATCCGTACCAGCGGTCCGTCGCCGGCGCGGCGCAGGCCCATCCAGCTTCCGTCCTTCATGATGAACTTGAAGCCGTCGGTGTGGTCTATGCGCCAGACCGAGGCTCCGGACAGGTTCAAGGGGGGGCGGTGGGCGAGCTTTTCAAGCACGGCGGCGAGGTTGACGCCCTCGTCCACGCGCAGGGTGACCGCAGTGTTGAGGAAATTGCCGACTTTTTTGTTAAGTTCGGCGAGGATCTTTTTCAGGGGCTTGCGTTCATAGGCGGCCATCTCGGCCATGAGCAGGCAGGCCAGGATGCCGTCCCGGTCCGGCACATGGCCCATGATCGAAAGCCCTCCGGACTCTTCGCCGCCTAGCAGGTATTGCCCCGTGCGCAGCAGGTTCCCGATATGTTTGAAACCCACCGGGGTTTCTCTCACGGTCAGGCCGTACCGGCGTCCGACGGCGTCCGCGAAATGGGAGGTCATGAGGGACCGGGCGATCTTGCCTTTAAAACCGCGGTTCTTCACCAGATGTTCGAGCGCCAGGCCCAGCACCAGGTTGGGCGGGATCCAGGTCCCGTCGGAATCTATGATCCCGAAGCGGTCGGCGTCCCCGTCGCACGCCAAGCCGAGGTTCAACCGGTTCTTTACCACGGCGGTTTTAAGCTCCCCGAGGCTTTCTTCATCCGTGTCGGGAGAATGTCCGCCGAACAGCACATCGCGGTTTTCCCGTAAAGGAAGGACCTTCACGCCCAGTTTTTCAAGCGCGGGCCGTAGGTAGGTGCGGGCGGCGCCGTAACCGGGATCCGCCGCGACCTTAAGTCCGGCTTTTTTGATGGCGCCGGCATCCAGCAGCGAATAGAGCTGTTTGAAATAGTCCTCATGGAAATCCAAAACCTTGATGACGCCCGCCGAGACCGCGTGCTCGAACGGCAGGAATTTTTCCGATTCCGCGATGGTAAGGCCCTGGATCCGGGTTTCCAGGTCGTCCGTTACTTCCGGCAGGGCGGGTCCGCCCCAGTACGGGGTCCATTTAAAGCCGTTGTAGTGGGCGGGACTATGGCCGGCGGTCAGCATGACGCCGCCTGCGGCGAAGGTCTTCATGACCATGCAGGCCACCGCCGGGGCCGGCACATCCATGCTGGAAAGCAGCACCGTAAGCCCTTCCGCGGCGAAGGCCTCGGAGACGGTCCTGCCGAATTCCTCTGAAAGATAGCGGGTATCATAACCCACCACTACATGCTGTATCTTGGGAGGCGTCCGGCCGCTATTCTTGAGATGGAGCAGGTATTCCTCGCCTTTATAGCCGTATTCCCGGTTTTCTTTCAAATGTTCGGCCACGGCGTGCGCGACCCTGCGCAGGTTGTTGAGATTGAAATCGTCGGCGATGACCGCCCGCCAGCCGGAGGCGCCGAACTTGATATTTGCGGTTGCCATAGATTGAGAATATAGCAAAAAACTTGAAGTAAAGCAAAAAATAGTAGAATAACGGTTATTATGAAACGCATTTCTTCAAAGGCCACGGTTTACCTTGTCGACGGCTCCAATTTCTCCAGGAGTTTCCAGGAGCCCCGCGCTTTTTCAGCCGGCCCCGCCGCCGGCGGCCGGGGCGGGGGCGACGAACTTGAAACCGAGTTCCTGGACTGGCTGGATTCGGTGTCGCGGCTTGAGCTGCTGGGCGCTTCGTGTTTTCGGGTCGTTTTTGACGGAGGCTTCAGGTCCGTGCGCCGCCTATCGAACCCGGCCGTCAACATCTATTTCAGCGAACATGAATCCGCCGACGAGCTTTTATTGGAGCGGGCTTGTTTTCTTGCCATGGAAGGCGTGCGCTGCTTGATCGTCTCCAACGACCGGGAGATAAGGGAAAAGTCCGCGGGCGAAAATATTATGTCGATGCCCTGCGATGTTTTTTACCGCCTCTGCGAGGCGGAGCTTAAAAAGAGCCGGAAATAAACCGCGGGTCGTAAAAATGCTAAAATAAAATGCGAACCTTCGGGTTTTGCGCCCAGACCGCCGCGGCACTAAGCCCGCGCATAGAGGGCGCAGCAGCGCAAAACAGAGCCCGGGTGCTGTAACTGGTAGCCAGAGCTGACTTAAAATCAGCTGGAGGTCTCCTCCGTGTGGGTTCGAGTCCCACCCCGGGCAGCTACCTGAGTTTCAAGGGACTCGAAGCCGACCCGAGCGCATCCGGTGGATGAAAAACTTGCGAAGCAAGTGTCAGCGAGGGCGGCCGGCTTCGGGGGAGCGACCGGGAGGGAGCGGAGGAGAAGGAGTCCCACCCCGGGCAGCTACCTGAGTTTCAAGGGACTCGAAGCCGACCCGAGCGCATCCGGTGGATGAAAAACTTGCGAAGACTTGCGAAAAATTAGGACAAGAGGTGAAAGTTATGGGCATAGTTCCCGAGGGCATAAAACTTATCTGCATCGGAGCGGCGGCGGCGGCGGCGGGAGCGGCGGTCTCTTTCTGGTCTAAATGGCTGGGCGTCCCTGTGCTCGCCCTGGGAGTCTTCTTCGCGCTTTTTTCGGCTTACTTCTTCCGCGATCCGGACAGGAAAAAGGTCTTCGCTCCGGGTGAGATAATCTGCCCCGCCGACGGCACCGTGCTCAGCGTCAGGACCGAGGACGATCCGAATGTGACCGTGGTGCGCATCTTCCTTTCCATTTTTAATGTGCATCTCCAGCGGGCGCCGATGGCGGGAAAAGTGGAAAGCGTCGTTTTTACTAGGGGCAAATTCGCCATAGCCTATAAGCCGGAGGCTTCCAGCAACGAGCGCAACCTTATAAAAATAACCGACGGGACCGGCCGCTTCGCCCATGTGGAGCAGCTGACCGGTTCCATAGCCAGGCGCATAATCTCCTATGTCAGGCCCGGCGACGAAGTGAAAGCCGCCGACAAGATCGGTATGATCTATTTCGGTTCGCAGGTGGCGCTGTACCTGCCCGGTACGGCCCGGGTCCTGGTGAAGCCCGGCGACAAAGTATACGGAGCCGAAACGATACTCGGACTTTGGTGAGGATTTAAACGACCCTATGGAAGAAATACAGGTAAAACAAAAACGCATTGACATGGAAAAACTGAAGAAGACGGGGGCCGTGGTCCTTCCGTCCATTTTTACGATCGCCAACATGGCCTTCGGCTTTTTCTCCATTATTTCGGCCTCGGAACGGAACTATGTTCTCGCCGGCTGGTTCATCATGATGTCCTATGTCATGGATATGCTGGACGGACGCATCGCCCGGCTGGTGCACGGCGAAAGCTCGTTCGGCGTGGAGATAGACTCCCTTTCCGACTGGATCTCCTTCGGCATAGCGCCGTCCTATCTGATGTATAATTTCGTGCTGAAGGATTACGGCTTCTGGGGCTACCCGGTGGCGTTCCTTTATGTCCTGTGCGGGGCCCTGCGCCTGGCGCGCTTCAATGTCAAGGCCCATTTCGGCGGCAGTTCGAAATTGTATTTCCAGGGCCTGCCCATACCCGCGGCGGCCGGCATCCTTGCCTCTTTTGTCCTGGCCTACAGCATGCTGGAGGCGGAGGGCAGTGTCAGAAGCATAAGGCTCATCATGGACCAGATGCCGTTCATTTACGGCCTCACGCCGTTCATTATGATCGCCCTGGCGCTGTTGATGGTCTCCTCGGTGCCTTACGCCGCCTTTAAACAGGGAGGCCTGTTGAAGCCCACTTCCATAAAGGGGATGTTTCTCATTCTTTCCGTTCTTTTCCTGATAATCGCTTATCCGCAGGACGCGTTGTTCCTCTTCTTCTCGTTGTACGCCGTTTCAGGCATTCTGGCGGGCATCTTCAGGGTGGCGTGTTCCGTCGGCAGGCAGGCAAAGCAGGAGTAAGATAAAAATTTTCGCGGCGAAAATTTTTACGATAAGATGTTGTGAAACAACGTTTTATTTTCGGGGGAAGAGGGGGTGGGGCTTTTGGATGTCAAAGCCTCCCGCTGCGGTCCTGCCCACGGCCAGCCCCAGCTGCATCCTGGTCGCGGTGTCGGGCATGAACGGATAGATCCAGCCGGCTATGACCCGCAGGCACCATACCAGGTCGTGCAGAAAAAGTTTGAGCTCCACAGGCTCCATTTCGGCCAGTTCCCACGGTTTTTTCCTGTCTATCTTTTTGTTCAGCGAGCCGACCGCCCGCCAGATCCCGTCCAGCGCCTCGGAGAACCTCATGGCGTCTATCTTCGCGTTTATCTCAGGACCCAGGGAGGAAAGCTCCTCGAAAAGCTCCGCGTTTTCAGGCTTGTCCGGCAGGCGGTCGCCCAGGTATTTCTGCACCATGCCCAGGACCTTGGAGAAAAGGTCCCCCAGGCCGCCGGCGAGGTCGGCGTCGTAGCGCCGTATCAACGCTGCCCGTGAAAAGATCCCGTCCGCTCCGAACGGGACCTCCCGGAACAGGAAATAGCGTAGAGCGTCCGCTCCATATTCCCTTACAAGATCGGGCAGAAGATCGGCGGCGGCTTCCGTCCCGGATATTTTTTTGCCGTCCACCGTCCAGTCTCCGTGCACAAAGATCATTTTAGGCGGTTTGAGCCCCAGGGCCATGAGCAGGGCGGGCCAGACGACCGCGTGAAGACGGAGGGCGTCTCTCCCGGCCAGTTGAATATCCGCCGGCCACTTCATCTGGAAACTGTCGGAAGCTTTTCCGGGGTCGTAGCCCGGGCCGGTGGCGTAGCCCATCAGGGCGCCGAACCACGGGGCTATGGCGTGCGCCGGGTTCGAGGGAACTTTTATTCCCCAGGCCGTTGCGGTTCTTGAGACCGGGAGATCCTCCAGTCCGGAGCCGGTCAGCCCCGCGGTCTCGCGGGCCGCGCGGCCCGGCGCCAGAAAAAGAGGGTTCGCCGCATAATGGGCAAGCAGGTTCTTTTCATACTTTGAAAGGCGGAAAAAATAAGGCTCTTCGCGGGAACGGTCCTGACGGCCCCCAGGTTTGCCGGGATAGATATCCCCGGATGCGATAAGCTTTTCAAAAGCCGCCTGCGCCGCCGCTTCGTGGGTCCCGCCGGTCGTTCGTATAAAATGGTCGGGGCTGATGTTGAGCAGTTTCCAGAGCGTCCGTAACTCTCCGGCTCCGGAGTCGCACCAGCTTTGGGGCGGCATTCCGTTTTCCCCGGCTTTGTTCTCTATTTCCGCGCCGTGCTCGTCCGTGCCGGTCTGGAAAAAAACGGGGATCTGACGCGCGCGCTTATGCCTGGCCATGATATCCGCCGCCAGGGCGGCACAAGCGTGCCCGAGAAGCGGCTTGGCGGACGCGGCATAAAGCGGCGTGGTGATGTAAAAATAGATCTTCTGCATTGTTTATGCGGGGCTCAATAGCGCAAAGAGACGGAAAGCTTGTCGCTTTCAAGGAGCGCCGCTTCCAGCACCAGGCCGTGCGACACGTTCTGGTTCAGGAACCGGCGGTACTCCAGGAGCTTTCTGACCAGGGCCGCGTGGGCGCGGGCTTGTCCGCCGGAAGGGACGGCCAGCCACGCTTTTCGGGCGGAGACCAGCAGCATGTCCAGCATGAGCTTGGCTTCTTCGCGCGCCAGATAGGGCTCGCGGGGCAGGCTTGAGACCAGTTTGAAGATCTTCTGCGGTCCGGCGGCCGTGATGGCGGCCATACGGTCTCTGACTTTTTTGATGTCGCGGGACCTCTTTACCGAGCCCCCCGACAGTTCGCCCAGGGCGGAAGCCTCATCCGGTGCGATCCCGGAGCGTTCGAGGAGTTCCTTCACCGCCGCGGGCGAAAGGCGCCGGAACTCTACGGCGTAGCTCCGTGAAATTATGGTCTGGAGAAGAAGGTTCTTTTTCGCCGCCACCAGGATGAAGATAGTGCCGGCCGGAGGCTCTTCGAGGATCTTCAGCATGGCGTTCTGGGCGTTTATGTTCAGGGTGTGGGCGTCGTTTATGATGAAGATCTTCCATGGGGAGAGCGCGGCCTTGCGGTACACATAAGGCATGAACTCCCTGACCGTGTCTATGCGCAGGGTTTTCTGCTTCTGGGCGTCCTCGTCCAGCAGCAGGCCCTGGAACTCGGAATCTATTACGCGCACATCGGGGTGCACTCCTTTGCCGATCTGCGAGCAGGATACGCACAGGCCGCAGGAGTCGTCAACAGGCTGAAGGCTGAGGGCTGAAGGCTGAAGAGGGGCGCCGGGAAGGGTTCCGAAAAGATCGCTTTCGGATCTCGGGTTTTCAGGCGGGGTGTGGGTGCAGTTCAGCGCTTTGGCGAATTCTTTCGCCGCCAGGAATTTGCCCGCGCCTTCCACGCCGCAGAACAGGAGCGCGGGCGGTACGCGTCCGCCGGCGATGAGGGCTTTAAGTTTTTTTATCGTGCCTTCGTGCCCGAGAATGTCGTTAAAGGACATAATTATCTAAAACCGAATTTTCTGGAAATGATGCTTTGTATTTCAGTGTGTATCTCTTCTATGCTCTTAGTGGCGTTTATTCTCTCTATGCCGCGACGGCGAGATAGTGACTTGTAGGCCTTGTTAACTTTTTGCCTGAATCTGGATGAGGCTCTTTCCATTCTGTCCGGGCCAAAAAATTTTTGCGCCAGCCTTTCCCGTTCGTTAAATACTTTATCCGGGATATCGAAAACGATGGTTAAATCGGGTTTGAGGTTGTCAGTAGCTATTTTATTTAAAGTTTCAACGGTTTTTATGGGTATTCCTCTGCCGTGACCCTGATAGGCCGTGGTGGACATGGTAAATCTGTCTGAAACTACTATTTTCCCCGCTTTCAGGGCGGGTTTAATTATGGAAAGAGTGTGCTTTATCCGTGAAGTTTCGTAAAGAAAAAGCTCCGTAAGAGGTTCTATTTTGCTTTTAGGGTCGAGCAGTATCTCGCGTATTTTTTCGGAAAGACGAGTGCCGCCTGGTTCCCTGGTGAGTACTACTTCCTTGTTCTTTTTTTTAAGCCACTTAACCAGGAGTCTCGCCTGGGTGGATTTGCCGGAGCGGTCGGGTCCCTCGAAGACGATGAACAGGCCTCTTTTCATCCTTATATGATAGCAAAGGAAGGCGGGGATTGACCACCCGCTCCCGCCCGCCTTCCTTTACCGCCTATAAAAGAACGGCGGGGATTTGCCCGCGCGTTCTTTTATAGGCCTTGACAAGAGATATCGCCTGTGATATCATATTTGAATGAGAAACGAGGTCCTGCTTGGACGGATACGCTCAGGCGCGAAAAGAAATGTCCGTTTCGCTGATTTTATAAGGCTGGTAGAGGCTCATGGGTTTAAATTCGCAGGACAGGCTGGGAGCCATAGGGGATACAGGCACGATTGCGGCGCGGTTTTGAATTTGCAGGAAAAAGACGGGGAGGCGAAACCTTATCAGATCACCCAGTTCCTGAAGATCGCGGATGCTTATGGTCTAGCGATGGATTGAGACGGAGGCAATATGCGTAAGGCAACTAAAAAAGAAATTGAGAATGAGCCCGGATATTTCCGCAAGGTGTTTTATAGCGCGGAAGATAAATGCTGGGTTGCCGTCGCCCCGGAAATACCGGGTTGTTCGGCTTTGGGGGATACGGATAGCGAGGCGTTGCGGGAGCTTGACAATGCTATAAAGCTACATCTGCGCATAAGAAAAGAAAACAAGTTGCCGATCCCTACGGCCCTGGCGGGGCAGAAGCTCGGCGGAAGATTTCTTCTTCGTATTCCTAAAGCATTGCAGCATGATCTGAAAGAAGAGGCTATGGAAGAAGGCGTTTCGGTAAATCAATATGCGCTTTATCTGATCTCCACCGCCCGCGCACAATTGCACCCATTCGGCAAAGGTTTATAATAACCGGGTTATAAAAAGAACGGCGGGGTCCGACCTCGCCGTTCTTTTTGTCTTCATTTAAGGAAACATAATTGTGTAGAATAAGGGAAATAACCGGCCGGCCCGGAGGCCTTAACTGTTTTTATAATTTTAGGTAACATTTATGAAACAGGAAAAAGCTAGGATTTAACGGGATAATTAAAACGAATCGACCGGATACCGACATATGAAAGACCAATTTGACGAGGCCTCGTTCAACGAGGCGGCCATAACCGATGTGGAAACGGCGCGTCTGGCCCTGCGCTGGGCGCTGGACAAGCTGCGAACCCTACAGGAAGAAACGCTGCGCGCGAAGCAGAACCTTCAGGAAAAGACGGCCCAGACGGCCTTTCTGGAAGGCCAGCTGAAAGGCAAAAGCGCCGAGCTAGAGAAGATCCTCCATTCCCACGACGAAGAGCTTAAGTCCAGGCAGAATTCCCTGGAATACCAGTTCCGTTCGAAGCTCGACCGCCTGAGCGAGAGGGAAAAAGAGCTGGAGGACAAGGTTTCCAGGCAGGAAGAGATCCTGAAGCAAAAAGAGAACAAGCTCCTGGACGATTATCAGAAGAAGTCCGACGAACTGCGCGCCCGCTGGGCGCAGGTGGAAGCGGAGCTTTGGAAGCTCCGCCAGGAGCAGATGACCAAGCAGCAGGAATTTGAGAAGCTTTACGCCGCCAAGCTTGAGGACGAGCGCAGGAAAGCCGCGGCGGAAATTGAGAGCGTCAGGGCCGGTTTCGAACGGACGCACGCCGACAGGCTGGCCGATTTTGAGAAAAGGGAACGGTCCGTCAACGAAGAGCTGAAGAAACAGGAAGCCGTGCTTAAGTGGGCCAAGGACAGCTTTCAGGTGGAGACCGCCGAACGCGAAAAAGCTTTAAGACAGAAAGACCTGGACATCGATAAAAAACTGATGGGGAGGAACCAGGAGATAGAGGAGTATAAAGTGAAGGTGGGGCTGCTTGAAAAGCAGCTGTCCGATCTGCCTGAAGCCGTGCGCAAGCGCGACGAGGACCTGGACCGCTATAAGAAGGCCATAGAAAGCCTGGAAAGCGTCATCCGCACCATTGAGGGCGAGAAAAAAAGCGTCCAGGCCGACGCCGAACATAAGTTATTGCGGCTTAATGAAAGCCTTGAGGCGGAGAAAGCCCGGTACCGCGAGATGGAGGCGGAGATCCCCCGGCGCCTCAAGACGGCCATCGAGCACGAGCGCGGCCGCCTTGCGGAAAAATTGACGGAGGTGGAAAACGCTTACAAGGACGATCTGCGCAAGCGCGCGGAGGAGATCGCCTACCTTGAACGGAACCTCAAGACTTTTGAGGAGAACAGCAAAACCTTCCAGACGGAACGCGACGCTTATTCGCATAAGCTGGAAAGCCTCCATACCCAGTACAATATCAAGCTGGAGGAGTGGTCTTTCCGCGAAAAGCAGCTGCTGTCGGAATACGACGTAAAGCTTAAAGTGGAGATGGAAAAAAAGACCGCCGCGCTGCGCGAAGAGGTCGAAACGGCGCAGCGCATCTATGAGGACAATCTGCGGTTCAAGGCGGAAGAGATCGCCCATTTGCGCCGGGAACTGGAAGGCGTTCTCAACGATAAGGCGGTGGCCCAGACCCAGGCGGCGGAATCCCGCCGGGCCATCGACGCCGTGAAGACCAAGTCCGAGGCGGACTTGGCGGCCCTCCGGGGCCAGCTTAAAACCGCGCATGACCGCGAGCTTTCCGACGAGCTCTTCGAAGCGGGGAAACGCCAGGCCGCCGAAAGGCAGCGGCTCTCCGCGGCCTTTGAGGCCCAGCTCAATGATGTGCGCCGTGAAACCGCAAGAAAAGAGGAAGAGCTCCAGAAACTGAAGACCTCCGCGATAAGGCTGGAGGAAGAGAAGGCTTCCGCGGTTTCCGAAGAACGGCAGCGGGGAAAGGCCGAGCTTGAGGTCCAGGCGTCCTCTTTCTCGGACACGGTTAAGATCTACGAGGATAAGATCCTCCAGCTGAACCGGGCCATGGAATCCCTCAAGATGGAAAGGGAGGAGATGATCCTTCTTGAGCGCGAACGGCTTGAACGGCTTTATTCCGAAAAAGAGAAGGACCTGGAGGAAAGGATGTCCCGGCGGGACCAGGAAGCGGCCCGTCTTAGGGAAGAGGCCGGCGCGTTGCGCCGTGAAAATGAGGCTCTTGTCTCCGGTACGGCCAGGGAAAAAGAAGCCGACGCCGGCAGGCTGCGCGTCCTTAACGAAAGGCTCCTGGCGAAGGATGCGGAGGCCCAGCACAAGCTCGAAGAGGTCGTGAAACGGGAGGCGGACCGTACGGCGGAACTGCTTTATAAAAAGAACCAGGAACTGGAGGCCATGCGCCTGGGCAGGGAAGCGCAGGAAGACGCTTACAGAAGATCGCTTGAAGAGTTCAGGTCGAAGCTTTCGGAAGCGGTGGACAAGCTTGAGATCCTGAAAAAAGCCGCCGACGAGCGCGGGGCGCGCGCGGACGCCCTGCAGACGGAACTGGCGCAGTTCCAGAAGTTCTCTTCGCAGGAGAGCACCGCCGTTTCGGCGAGACTGACGGCCCGGGAGCATGACTTGCGCGACGCCAAAGCCGAGCACGAGGCCTACAAGGCGTCTTCGGAAGAGGCGGCTGCGGAGCTGCAGCGCCGGGCAAATGATTGTCTTCTGAGACTTAAGAACCTGGAAGAGCAGCAGGCTTCAAAGGACCGGACGATCGAAACGCTCAGGCGCGATATGAACTTCTGGAAAGGCGAGGCCTCCAAAAAGGAAGAGGAAATAAGCGGACTTAAGGGTTCGTTCGCCAAAACGCTGGATCTCGAACGCAAGGACGGCAGGCTGAACCACGAAAAAGCGCTCGCCGACTCCTTGGCCAGGGAAAAAGCCGTTACCCGCGATCTTATGGACCTGAAAGATGCGCTCAGCCGGCGCGAGGTGGAGGCGGACAGGCTCAGGGTCAGGGCCGAAGAGCTTGAAAAGACCGTCGCCCGGTTCCAGGAACAAAGCCGTCATCAGGCCGGGCTTGACGCGGCCTCCGCCGCCGCCAGAGAGGACCGTCTGAACGGCCTGGAAGCGGAGAACGCGGAGCTGCGTAAAATCAGCCAGGAATACGAACAGTCGAAAAAGGTCATAGATCAGTTAAAAGAAAAACTGCGGTCATGGAAGAACCAATAACATCTTTAAGCGACCTGGAGCGGCTCAATTCCGAGATCGACGGGCTTTTTTCCGATCTTAAGGGAAAAGAAGATTCGTATGTTTCCCGGATACTGGCCCTTGAACAGCAGCTGGCCGATTTAAAAGCGTTCCAGGAGAAGTTCGCCGTTGAGGCCGGCAGCCGCGAGAAAGACCTGCGCGCGGCGCTTGCCGCGGCCCGCGAAGAGACTCTCGGCAGGTCGGTCGAACTGGAAAAAATGAAAAGCGTCCTGGCGGACCTTCAGGCCCGCGGCGAGTCGGCTTCGCGCCTCCTGGAAGAGGAAAAGGCGAGGTGCAGGGAAAAAGAAGTTCTCCTTAGCGGCGCAAAAGCGGCGGTCAGGGACAAAGAGCTTGAAGTCTCCAGGCTGTGGAATGTCATGGAGGAAGTGAAAGCGCAGTATGCCGCTCTTCAGGGCAGGCTGGCGGATAAAGAAGCGGAGCTTGAACGCGCCTCCAGGGCCAGGCAGATCTTCGAACTGGAAATGCACAAAGTTTCCGCCGACGCGGCCAAGGACGAACAGGGTTTTTACCATAAAATAGAACTTTTAAAAAAAGAGCTCAGGGAGAAGGACAAAGAGGCCCAGGTCCAGGCCCGCAGATTTTCGGAACTTGAAAAAAAAGGCGATGAGGCGTTCACGGAGCTCGCCTCGGCCAGGGAAGAACTGCGGTCGGCGCTCGCCGCCGCCGAAGAAATGGCGAACGCCCTTAAAGCGGAGAAAGAGAAAAGTCTCAGGCTGGAGCGGGAACTTCAAGCTCCGGGAGCCCGTCCGTCCGGCGGCGGCCGCGCCCCCGTTTCCTAAAATAGCTTTATCCGTGAAAAAGATAAAACGCCGCGGACTGTTCATTCCGCGGCGTTTTATTCCGTTCGGCAGACCGGGTTACTGCGCGAAGTCCAATTGGGCGTTGGCGTCGCTTAACACGATTCTGCTCCCGCCGGTACCGCCCGAATACGTGGCTGTGTATCCGGCCGCGTACCTTGAGGGCGCGTTTCCGGACCTGGTAGCCGTAAGCGTGAAAAGGGCGGTGTTTGCGGCCGTTACGGCGATACTCCAATGTTTAAATAAGCAGGCTCCCGCGCCGGCGCAGCTGGCGCCGTTCCTGTCCTTAAGCGTCACATCAAGCTGGTCGAAGTTGTTCGTATAGATGCCGTTCTTGGCCATCGCCCGTTCTTCGGCGGAAGCTATTTCCGAAAACATGGTTACGGCTTCCGAGTACCTGCTCTTCTCCACGATCTTCATGTATTGCGGAATGGCGATCGACGCCAGGATGCCGATGATAAGAACGACGACCAGCAACTCGATGAGTGTGAAACCTTTCTTGCTTATGAGCATTATGCCCCCTGTTTGTTGAATTTGTACTACCGCACTCTACTTCAATTGTACACAAAATATCCCGCCGCTGAAAACCCTCTCATGTTCCGCGACTTCCATGCCGCCAGCCCCTAACTTTTGCGCCCGGCGCGATTCGAACGCGCGGCCACTCGCTTAAAAGGCGAATGCTCTACCCCTGAGCTACGGGCGCAAAATACTACCCTCCGATTATACAAAAATAAAAACGCCTTGCAAATGTTTTGAAAACCAGCGCGGTTATTACTTCCGCGGGGCTCGATAAATGGAATATAATATATCTGCTATGGCCGCGGCAAAAAAATACAGGGTCAAGGTGCGTCTGAAAGTCAGGAACCGGTTTTTAAGGACGGCCGGGACCGCTGTTTGCTCCGCCGCGGCCGCAGCCGCGCTGGTCTACGCGGGCGCGGGCGCCGCCAGACTGGCGTTCTCCCGTCCGCTGGGGCGGCTTTTTTCTTTCACTTTGAAAAGTGTTTCCGTCCAAAGTCCTTCCGAAGAGATCTCGGCCGAGGTCTCCCGCCGTATGGACCGTCGTCTGGGCGGGCCTTTTTCCTCCGGAGACGCGCGGCTGTTCGCCGCGGACCTGAAACAGGACTACCCCGCTTTGAGCCGTGTGGAGGTGGACAGGAGCTTCGTGACCGGGCGTGTCCGCGTGCGCGCCGAATCGGAGCGCATGGTCGCGAAGGTGCGGGTTAACGGCGGGGACGGCCGGTACCTTTCGGAGAACGGACGCCTGTTGAAAGAATATTACGGCGCCGGACCCGCCGATACCTTTGAAACGGATATATATACCTCATCTTCCGGCGCCGGCCTTGCGGCCTTCGCCGGATTCATAAAAGAATTAAGGGACGTCTCCCCGGAGTTCTCCTCCCGGCCGGTAAAACTGGAGTACCTCGAAGCCCCCCGGTCCTGCCGGCTTACTTTGGAGAACAGCGCGGAGGTCCTGTGGGGGGAATTTGAGTTCACGCGCACCAAGGTAACCAGGCTTAACGAGGTGCTTTCCGACGCCGCGAGCAAGCTAAGGGGCCCTTTGAAAATAGATCTGCGGTATTTCAGGGATGGAAAAGTTTTTGTTTCTAAACTGCCCCATATTTAAGTAAAATGGACTGAACCGGTTTCAGCAAGCCGCGCCGGCCGCCGGACAGCCTGAGCGGCCGCATTCTGGAGCATTAACCATGGCAAAGTCAGACATAATCGCCGGTCTTGACATGGGGTCAAGCCGGGTAACCTGCGTCTTGGCGGAACATGACGCCGAAACGGAAAAGATCAGGATCCTCTCCGGAGCTTCCGTGCCCTGCAAGGGCCTCAAGGGCGGGGTGGTGGTCAACATAGCGGAGACCCAGCGGGCCATCGCCAATGTCATGGAACAGGCCGAGGAAAAAGCCAAAGAGATCGTGGGCGAAGTTTATCTCGGCGTGCGCGGCGGCCATATCCAGACTTTCAATAACCGCGGCGCGTACAATATCGCGCGCGCCGACAAGGAAATAACCGCCGAAGACGTTTCCAATGTCATAGAGAACGCCAAGGCCATTCCAATCCCGTCGGACCGCGAGATCCTGCATGTCATCCCCCAGGGCTTTTCTCTGGACCGCCAGCGCGGCGTGCCGAACCCGGTCGGCATGGAGGGCGCGCTGCTGGAAGTGGGCGTCCACATCGTCACGGCCCAGAGTTCGCACATCAATAACCTTATGAAATCGGTCTCGCAGGCGGGCTTCAGGGTCGTAGATACCGTTTACAACCTGCTTACCATCGGAGAGCTGGTGGTTTCTCCCGAGGAAAAGGATCTCGGCTGCCTGCTGATAGATATCGGCGGCCAGACCACCGCGATAGGGATCTATTACGAGGGCAGCCTCAGGTTCTCCAGCGAGATCCCGCTCGGCGGCGACCATGTCACCCGCGATATCGCTTACGGGCTCGGAACTTCGATGGCGACGGCGCAGGAGATCAAGGAAAAGTACGGAGCCGTGCTTTCCAGCCTGGTGGAAGAGGACCGGGTGCTGAATATCACCGGCCTGGACGCCAGGACCAAAAAAGAGATAAAAGCGCGCGATCTGCTGGATTACGCGCAGCCGAGGACGGAGGAGATGTTCGAAAGGATCAACACTTTCCTGCAGAACTGCAATTGCGCGGACCTGCCCGGCGGAGCCGTGCTTACGGGCGGAGGCGCCCTTCTTAAAGGAATGAACGAGGCCGCCGAACAGCTGCTCGATCTTAAACAGGCGCGTTACGGGTTCGCCAGGCCGGACATAATAGAGTGTCCCGAGGAATATCTTAACCAGACCTATACTTCCGCCATAGGCCTTGTGTGCTATCCGTACCTCAAACCCTGGGCCAATGAGCCGTCGGCGTCGCGCCGTCCGCCCATGATCCCCGCCGCCTGGTGGCGCTGGGTGAAGGACCTGTTTTAGCATATGACCGACACGCGCATCAGATATAACGGGGATTTTCAGGATAAGGAAGCCAGGATCAAGGTTATCGGCGTAGGCGGCGGCGGCGGCAACGCCGTTAATCGCATGGTGGAAGCCGATATCCGCATGGTCGAATTCATTTCCCTTAATACGGACGCCCAGGACCTGCGGCGCAATAAGGCCGCCAACCGCGTCCAGATAGGGGAAAATCTGACCAAGGGCCTTGGCGTGGGCGGCGACCCGGCCCGGGGACGGCAGGCGGCGCTGGAATCGGTGGACCTTATAAAGGAAGCCGTGGCCGATGCGGACCTTATCTTTATCACGGCCGGCATGGGGGGAGGCACCGGCACCGGCGCCGCCCCGGTGGTCGCGCAGACCGCAAAAGAAACTTCCGCGGCGCTGGTCATCGGCGTAGTCACCAGGCCGTTCGAATTCGAAGGCACGGTCAGGGCCGGACAGGCCGACCAGGGGATCCATGAGATGCGCAAATTCGTGGATTCCCTGCTTGTCATTCCCAACGACCGTCTTCGTGATATCGTGAACAGCGATACCGCGGCGACGGAAGCCTACCGGATAGCCGACGATGTGCTGAGACAGGCCATCCAGGGCATCGCCGATGTCATCACCACCGCCGGCATAATCAATGTGGATTTTCAGGATGTGCGCAAGATCATGACCAAATCGGGGGAGGCTTTGATCGGGATAGGCCGCGCTTCCGGAGAAAAACGCCATCTGGAGGCCGCTTCCAAGGCCATCCATTCCCCGATGCTGGAAAATGCCGTGATAGACGGGGCCAAGGGCATCCTCGTAAGCTTTACCAGCGCCAAGAACCTTAAACTTTCCGAGATCCAGGAAGCCATGGAGTATATCAGGAAATCGTCGAATCCCGACGCGTTCATAAAGTTCGGGCAGGCCGACGACGAAGCCATGGGGACCGACCTTAAGATAACGGTCATAGCCACGGGCTTCCCTTCGCGTCCCAAGACCGATCTGAGCATAGACCTGGAAAGGCACAGGCACAAAAAAAGGCCGCGGCCGGGTCCCGACGACGATTTTTTCGGCAATATAGGCGGGCCGGGCCTTATGAATTCGGTTATGCCGGACGAGGACCTGGACAGGCCGGCTTTCATGAGGCGGAAAGCCGGCAGCCGTAAACTTAAATAAAGAAAAGGATGGGCGGACAGGCTGCGGGCGGGGAGTAAACCGGACTAATCGACCAACGGCCTTCGTCCTACAGTCTAACCCTATGGCTATAAATCTAAATCTGCTGCTGAAGGTAATGGTCCAGAACAAGGCGAGCGACATCCATATTAGAGGCGACGCCCCGGTCTGCCTGCGCATCAACGGCGCCATAACGCCGGTCAACGCCTCCGTCATGAGCTCCAAGGAAGTCGAGGAGATCGTCTACCCGCTGATGAACCAGCGCCTCCGCTCCATCTTCAATGAAAAGCACGAAGTGGATTTTTCCGTGGATGGGGATGAAAACGGCCGGTTCCGGTTCAATGTCTACATCCAGAAGAGCAAGATCTGCGTCGCCATCCGCCACATCCCGCGCAGGATCCCGACTTTTGAAGAGTTGAAACTTCCCGCCGATTCCATCAAAAAACTGCTGGTGAACGAACGAGGCCTGATCCTGGTGACCGGGATCACGGGCTCCGGCAAGACTTCCACGCTGGCCGCCATGATCGAGTATCTTAACCAGAGCTGGGAGAGCCACATCATCACCATCGAAGATCCCATAGAATTCGTTTTCACGGATAAAAAAAGCATCATCAGCCAGCGGGAAGTGGGGACGGACACCAACACCTTTGTGGAAGCCCTGCGCGCGGCCCTGCGCCAGGACCCCGATATCATCCTTGTGGGCGAGATGCGCGACCTGGAGACCACCCAGGCCGCGATCACCGCCGCCGAGACCGGACACCTGGTTTTCGCCACGCTGCACACCGTCAACGCGGTGCAGACGCTTTCCAGGATCGTGGACCTTTATCCGCCGCACCAGCAGATCCAGGTCCGGATGCAGCTGGCGGAAACTCTCCGCGGCATAGTTTCGCAGCGCCTCCTGCCCTGCACAGGCGGGGGACGCATTCCGGCCGTGGAAGTTCTGACCGGCACCGCCCACATAAAAAAGATGATAGCGGAGAATAATCTGGAATCCATCAACCAGGCCATCGCCAAGGGCAGTTTCTACGGCATGCAGTCGTTCAACCAGTCGCTGGTAGCCCTGCACAAGCTGGGGCTGGCCAAGCTGGACGATATTATCCAGGCGGCCTCCAATCCTGACGATGTTCTGCTTGCCATAAAAGGCATAGAGCAGGAGATAGAGACGAAAAGATAAAAATTTTTGCGGCAAAAATTTTTACCGTACTCCGCCCCGAAGGGCGGGACCGCTTAGCGGCGGGAGGAAGTCCGTTCCAAAGGGAGACATTATGTTCGCAGAAGGTTATATAGGCATAGCGGGACTTATCGGCGTGGGCAAATCCACGCTTACCATGGAACTGGCCAAGGCCCTGAATTTCGAGCCCATACTTGAGGAAGTGGGCGGCAATCCCTATCTGGAGAAGTTTTACGGGGATATGAAACAGTACGGTACCATCATGCAGATCTGGCTCCTGAACCACAGGTTCCGCCAGCACAGGGAATTCGTCTCTAGGATAAGCCTCGGCAAGATCCGCGGCGTGGTGCAGGACCGGACCATCTGGGAAGATACGATCTTCGCCCGGATGCTTAACCAGCATCCGGACAAGATCATCACCGACATGGATTATAACACCTATCTCGACCTTTTCGACAATATGGTCCTGCGCGAGCTGGTTTTTCCGCAGCTGCTTATTTTCCTGGATTGCAGAATAGAGACCTGCATAGCCAGGATAAATTCCCGCGGCCGGAAAATGGAAAAGGCCATAGAACCGGAATATCTTAAGAGCCTCCAGGAGAACTATTACCAGTTCGTGGAGGAAATGGAAGCCGCCGGCGTCAGGATCCTGCGGCTGAACTGGGAGAATTTCCAGCCGATAAGCGAAGTGGTCCGCCTGGTTCATGAGTATTCGCTCAAGCCTTCCAATTTCACCAAGTGGGTGCGTCCGCTCAGGAAGATGGGCATGGACAATAAGGCGAATCTTCCTACGATCACGGCCGCCGGCTGACAATTTAAAATGACCAGACGACCCAAAGGTATCATCATCGCCATAGACGGGCCCGCCGGCGTCGGCAAATCCACCATAGGCAAAATGGTGGCCGCCCGTCTTAACTATAGTTTTATAAGCACCGGAAAAATGTACCGGGCGCTGGCGTGGAAGGCGCTTGCCGCCGGCACGGACCTGGAGGACGAAGCCGCCCTTATGGCCCTGGCGCGCGCCGTCAGCTGGGAATTGAAGCCCTCCGGCACTTCCGAACCGCAGCTTTGCGTGGATGGGCGCCCCCTCGACCGCGAAATAACGGACGAGACCGTGGGCAAGGCTTCCAGCGTGGTCTCAAAATCCGCCGGGGTCCGCCGTTTTATGGTGGACATGCAGCGGGCTGTCGGCGCCGGGGGCGGCGTGGTGATGGAAGGCCGGGACATCGGCACCAATGTCTTTCCGGACGCGGAACTGAAGATCTATCTGGACGCCTCGCCTGAAGCCAGGGCCGGCCGCCGCGTGGGGCAGCTCCGGGCCCAGGGCCTTGAGGCCGACGGCGCCGCCATCCTGGATTTTATAGTCAAACGCGACGAGCAGGATTCCCGGAGGAAAAACAACCCCCTTAAGCGGGCCGAGGGCGGCCATTACATAGATTCCACGCTGCTGGACCGGGAGCAGGTGGTCACGGAGATACTCAGGTTATGCGCCCAAGTTATGGCCTGATGGCCGGAATTTCCATAAGGTCTTTCCTTTTCAGCGTCCGCGTATTTTTCAGGATCTTCAACCGCATAGAGGTGAAAGGCCGGGACCGTCTTCCCGCCGAAGGGCCGCTTATTATCGTAGCCAATCATGTAGGCAACGCCGATCCGCCCGCCCTGATGTCCCAGATCGTGCCTGTGCGTCATGCCGCCATCATGACTAAGAAGGAATTGTTCGCGTTCCCTCCCCTGGGCCGGCTGTTCAGGAGCTGGGGCGGGATCCCGGTGGACAGGCTGCGGGAAGGCGGGGACCTCGGCGCTTTGCGCGAAGGCATAAACCTGCTGAAGAACGGCGGCTGCCTCGTTCTTTTTCCGGAGGGCACCAGGGCGCGGGGCCGCCGGCTGAAGCCCAAGCTGGGGGTGGCCATGCTTGCCCATAAAACGGGAGCCCCGGTGCTGCCCGTCAGAATTTTTAACACTGAAAATTTCTCAAAATTAGGTAAAATAACTATTAAGTTCGGAAATTTACGGAGATACGGCCCGTCCGCCGCGGCCGACCGCAAAGAGGCTTACGCTGAATTTTCGCAGACCATCATGTCGGATATATTCGCCATAACGGAGGAATAAGTACAGCCATGCATACCAATGAAACCCAGCAGAACCCGGACGACGGGGACAGCCTCGAAAAAAAGGAAACGGCGGCCCATGCCGAAGAAGAAATGTCGATGGCGGACCTCCTGAAGGCCGAGGGCGAGGTTTCCAGCAAGATCTATTCCCGTGATATAGTCAAGGTCAGGGTGGTGCAGATCACGGCGGAGCATGTGCTGGTGGACATCGGCGAGAAAAAGGAGGCCGTGATCCCCGTTGCGGATTTTCAGGACGGTAAGATGCCGGAGATCGGCGCTGAGGTTATGGCGGTGCTGGAGCGCAAAGGCGGAGAGCACACGGTCCTGTCGCACCGGAAGGCCATGGAAAGAATGGCCTGGGCCTGGGCCAAGAAAATGTTCGAAGCCAAGGAGCGGGTTAAAGGCCGCGTCACGGATGTGGTCAAGGGCGGCTATATAGTCGACCTCTCCGGTCTGAGGGCTTTTATGCCTCTTTCTCTATCCGAGATCGGCGGGGCGCATAAACATTATCTGCCGGCCAACGCGAAGGTAAGGTTTTACATAACCGATTTTTCCGAAAAAGACCGCAAGGTGGTGGTTTCCCGCCGCCAGGTGCTGGAGGAGGACGAGAAAAGCCGCCGCAATGAAGTGCTGGGAACGATCTCCCCGGGCGGCGTCGTGCGGGCCGTCGTCGCCAAGGCCACTCCCGAGGGGCTGTCGGTCAGGTTCCAGGGGATAGAAGGGTTTATCGCGCTTCAGGATGTGGACTGGAAAAATCCGGCGGAAGCGCTCAAGTCCTATAAGCGCGGCCAGCGCGTGAAGTGCAAGATCCTGTCGGTGGACAAGGAAAAAGAAAAAATGTCCTTCGGTCTCAGGCAGCTTATGCCCAACCCGGTGGACGTGCTCAAACGCAAATTCCCGTACCGGTCGGTCCTTAAGATGAAAGTGCTCTCCGTTTCCGAAGCGGGCGCCAAGGGCAGGATCTCCGAACAGGTCGAAGCCTTTATCCCCGCCGAGGAATACGGTTTTGAGACCGCGTTGAAAGAGGGGCAGGAACTCAGGGGCGTCCTTATCGCCGTCAACCCAGAAACTTACGAACTCGTCCTGTCCGTCAAGAAACTGGAAGAGATGGAAGACCGGAAGAAGGTCCAGCAGTACATGAAAGGGGCGCCGACCCTCACCCTGGGCCAGATCCTGCTGGAGAATTCGGAGGACGAAGGTGAAGCGTGAGTTTTAGGGACCTGGTCCTGCATTTGCTCGAAAAAACCCTGCCCCGCTTATTTGGCCGCGGGGCGGGGTTTTCCAATTCCACGGCTCCTTCGGGCCGCGGCCGGGAGCCAAGGCGCGGTCCGTCCCGTTCTTACGGTCCTGTAACGGAGTCCGGGGCCGCCGCTTTTTTCGCCGTTCTCGGAAAGTATGCCTTAAAATTGCGGAGCCTGTCGGGTTACGGCGTACCGGCCGCGCTTTTCGCCGTTTTTATAATAATAGCCGTCTGCGCCGTCTTGATGCGGGACCCTTCGCGTTCCGGTCCGTTCCCCAGGACCGGGATAGGCCTGAAGGGGGCCGGCCGGCTTGACCGTAAGCTGGCCGGGCTCGAAGAACGGATCAAGAACGATCCGAACGATATCCGGGCTTTGTTCGACGCCGGGCTTTTGAAGTTCCAGAAAGGTCCGGAGAGCTATATCGGCGCCATTACCGACCTGGAGACCGCCCGCTCCAGGGGGGTCGCGGATATCCGCATTTTCTACTACCTGGGCCGTATGTACCAGGCCGAAGGGCTGTATGAATTCGCGCTTGAGGAGTACCGCCGTTTTCTCAACAACCGTCCGGACGATCTTGAGGTCCGTATGCTGCTTGCCAAGCTGTTTTTTTCCGCGGGTAAGTATCCCCTGGCGGTGAGGGAATACGAGGCCCTTAACGCCGTGCACCCGAAAAATCTTGTCGTGCTTGAGAATCTAGCTTTGTCCCGCTGGAAAAATTCCCAGGACCCCAAGCCTATCCTCGACGCGCTGGAAAGCCTGGGCGCGGAAGCCTCTTTCAGGGCCGGGTATGTTTCAGGGCGCATCGGCTACGAAAATAAGGATTACGCGGCCGCCGCCGCGGCCCTGGCGCGCGCGGCCGCCGAGCTTGGAAAGTATCCGGAGTTCTCGGACAAGGAAGGGCTTTACCGGATGCTCGGCGATTCCTATGTCAGGCTCAAGTCCGAAGATAAAGCTATCGACGCTCTCGGCGAACTGCTGAAAATAAACCCCGGCAACGATGAGGCCCGCTCGCAGCTGGCGCGGCTCGTCAAGATCCGTGATAGAGCGGCGGCGAAAAAGAAAAAATAATACCATGAACCGGAAACTTTCCGCCGCGTTGATGCTGGCGCTGGCCCTCCTGCCGCCCTCCCTGGTGCGTGCCCAGGAAGAGAACAAAGTCAGGATCAGGCCGTTCGACTGGCGCATCTACGCGACGGCGCATTTCGACATTCATTATTACGGCGATTCCGCTCCCTGGCTGGCCTATGCCGCGCGGGTGCTCGAAAAAGCCTACAAGGAGGAATCCGCGGACCTCAACCCGGCCCTGGAGAAACGGATCCCGTTCTTTCTCTACGCTTCCATAAACGACATGGAGCAGTCCAACATCGCCGATGCCGGGGACGGTATCGGAGGGCTTACCGAGCCTTTCAAGGACCGGTTCATGGTCTGGTCGGACGGCTCAAAGGGATGGCTTAAGGATGTAATGGAGCACGAGCTTACCCACGAAATGCAGTTCAGCGTGCTGATAGACGGGTTCTGGAAATCGGCGCGGATCCTTAAGACCTTCGTTTATCCGCTTTGGATGATGGAGGGCATGGCGGAGTATGAGACCGGCGGTTACGATCTGGCTCTGGAGGAGATGTACGCGCGCGACGCGGTACTCTCTCCCGGCGGCCTTATCCCGCTCGGCCGGCTTAATCAGTTCGCGCATTTAAAGCCCCACCAGATCACGCTGGCCTACAAGACCGGCGCGCAGGCCATAAGGTTCCTGGCGCAGCAATACGGCAAGGACAAACCGGCCCGGATGCTGGAACTTTTTAAAACGCGCTACGAAGCCTCTTCCGTGCTCCTGCCGCTTATCGGTCTGGACCTGGAAGCCTTCGACAGAAAATTCAGGGAATTCATGGAGCTTAAATACCTGGCGCAGACGCGCGCGGAGGGGCTTAACGAGCCCTCCCGTTTCGGCTCCAGGCTCACCGCGGAAAAAGACGGTATTCCGGAATTTAACATGAGCCCGGCGGTAAGTCCCGACGGAGGCCGTCTAGCCTGGCTTTCCACCAAGGACGGGCATCCGCCGGTGATCTCCGTCAGGGAGCTTGCCACCGGAAAATACTCGGAGCTGACCGCTTACCAGGCCGGCGCGGAGAACATCCCCTACGGCAGGTTTTCCAAGCCCTGGAGAAGCCTGTCCTGGTCCGGCGACGGCCGCTACCTCGCTTTTTCCGGCCAGAAGAACCACCGCGAATATCTGTTCCTCTACGATGTGCGCGCCGGGCATGTCGTCCGGCTCTCCTTCCCGGACCTTTCGGAAGTGCGCCAGCCGGTTTTTTCCCCGGATTCTTCCAGGGTGATGTTCGTGGGGATGCGCGGAAGTTTTAACGACCTGTACGAACTGAAGCTTGAGCCGAAAACGCTTAAAGCAGGCGTCGCGCGCCTGGAGGACCTGAGGCGGCTTACGGACAGCCCCGAGGACGAATCCTCTCCGGCGTACCTGGCGGACGGCTCGGGCGCCGTTTATTCCTGTGAAACGGAAGCCGGCGGAGAAACACGGCGGGAGCTGTGCCGCGCGGACTTCTCCGGCAAAAAGGAAACCCTGGCGCGGCTTGAGGGAAATATTTACGACCCGGTAGTCTCCCCGGACGGGAGCAGGGTGCTCTTTACCTCCGACGCGGGCGGCCGTTTCGAACTTTACGAACTGGATCCGGCCTCCGGCAGGATCTCGCTACTTACGAGGGTCATCGGCGGTAATTTTACCCCGGCGTATTCTCCCGACGGGAAGAGCGTCTTGTTCTCCTCCTTCCGCGGCGGAAGCATGAATATCTACTCCGGCGCCCGTGAGAATTTTCTGGACGCCCCGGTACGCACCCCTCCCGCCCCCGCGCCGGCCGCGGGCCGGACGCAGCCGGAAGAGCCCGCCGGCGCCTTCAGGCCGTACAAGTTCAAAGCCTCCACCGATCTCTTCTTCCCGGCGCTGATGTTCTCCTCGCCCGGCGGGCTTTTCTGGATGAATTACTGGCAGGCTTCGGATATGACGGGGAACAATAATCTCAGTCTCTTCGTCAACTATAATTCCGGCAGCGATTTTCTCAATTATCAGGCCAACTATACCTTCGCCAAATACCGGATGCCCGTCTTCCTGCAAAGCGCCGGACTTTCGGCAAAACACAACTTGAACGACCAGGACCTTGAGTTCGACAGGAAGGACTGGCGTTTCGCCGCGGGCACGGCGTATCCTTTCGACCGCTACAACCGCCTGGAACTTTTTTTTATACACAAGAGCGTCGCCGACAGATTCGACGGCACGGGCGGGACGGATCTTTTTCGTACCAGGGCCGTGCAGGCCGCGTATGTCAGGGACACGGTCAGCGGTCTTTACCTGACGGCCGTCAGGGGGTCCAGGACGGAATTGTCCTATGTCAAAGCCGTGGAGGTTATGGACGGAAACC
This sequence comes from Elusimicrobiales bacterium, assembly GCA_041665305.1. Classification (GTDB taxonomy): domain Bacteria; phylum Elusimicrobiota; class Elusimicrobia; order Elusimicrobiales; family UBA9959; genus YA12-FULL-51-18. The sequence continues at coordinate 3,640 of JBAYJD010000022.1, read as the reverse complement.
AGAAATATGACGCCTATACCGCCCAGCGCCTGCAATATTTCCCGCTTTCCAAACGCAGCGCTTTTGTCGACAGGCTGCTGGCCGGGGAAAGCGCCGGCCGCGACAGGAAGAGCTTTAATTTCGGCGGCCTCGGCGGCGTGAGGGGGTTTTCGTCCGGCTCGGACCTGGATTCGGCCTCCAGGGTCGTGATAAATAATTTTGAGTTCCGCACGCCCCTTTTTAAGGACCTGGACTATTATATGGGGTTCATGTTCCCCGATTTTTATTTTAAAACCATCTATGCCAAGATCTTCTTCGATTCCGCCTACGGCTGGAACGCCCATGCGCAGCTCCGGAGGTTCAGGGCTTCCGATGTTAAAAGTTCGGCGGGCGCGGGAGTGGATATCCACACCTTCATCCTCCAGGCCTTCCAGCTTGTCCTGAGTTTCGATTACGCGGTAAGGACCGGAGACGGCGGCAGGATCTTTTATTTCTACTTGGGACCGTTGTTTTAACCGGTTTGACTGGCGGGGGGGAATATACTAGAATTCAGATTATGAATATTAAAAATACGGCTGTCGCGTTAATTTTTATACTTGCGGTTTCGGCGTCGTCCGGTTATTCCCAGACGCCCGCCAAAACAAACCCCCGTCCGGCGCAAAAAACCCCGGGCGCGGCCGTTAAAAAGACCGTAAAACCGGCTGCCACAAAACCAGGCGCCACGAAGCCGGCGGCGGGCGCCGCGGCCGCGCAGCCGGCCGCCGTTGTCGCGCCTTTTGACGCCGCCGTGCAGAACCTTAATTCCCGGGAACCCGGAGTCAGGCGGCAGGGAGCGGATTTTCTAGGCCGGAGCAGGGATCCCAAAGCGCTGCCGTATCTGCTTAAGGCTTTGGGCGACGCCTCGGCCCCGGTGCGCATTTCCGCCTGCGATGGGCTGGGCCTGCTGCGGGCCCGCGAGGCCTCTCCAAGGCTGTCGGAACTCGTTTTAAAGGATACGGACCCCACCGTCCGGCAGGCGGCTGTGATCGCGATGTCTTACATCGGGGACCGCGCCGCAGGCCCCGCGCTGATGAAAGCCCTTAAAGATAAGGAAGCCGGGGTGCGGTATGCGGCTATGCGTACGCTCAGCGTTCTGGCCTATACCGAGGCGGAAGACGCCTTTATCGAGCTTTTGGGCGACGCCGATGTTAATATGCGCCGCGGCGCGATAGCCGCCCTCGGCCAGCTGCAATCCAAAAAGTCCGTTCCCGGCCTTACAAAGGCGCTGGAAGATCCCGACCGGTACACGAGGCTCGAAGCGATAAAAGCCCTGGGAGATGTCGGCGATGCCGGGGTTATAGGCGGCCTTAAGGGCTCTTTGAAGGATAAGGATGCGGCGGTCAGGATCGGGACCGCCCTTTCCCTGGCGAAACTCGGCGACGCTTCCGGGCTGGACACGGCCTATGAGCTTATCAAGGCCCCCGACACCGGCATAAGACAGCAGGCGGGTAATGTTATCGCCGCGATCGGAGATGAAAAGAGCCTTAAATTTATCGAGGACCTGTATGCCGTGGAACAGGAGCAGATGAGCAAGAACATCCTTGATTTCGCCCGCCAGAGACTTCTCTCAAGGCTTAAAATACAGAAGAAGTAATGTCCAAAAGGAACAGGAACAAGCCTCCTCTGCCTCATAAAACGGCGGCGCCGAAACCCGGAATGCCGCCGTCGTCTTTTCCCCGCGTAGAAGAGGGGGGGGTGGGGGGGAAAGGCCGCCGCCTCCTGACCGTTTCATTGGTTTTTATCTCCGTCGGATATTTTTTCCTGAAAAAAACGGATCCGGCGGGAAGCAGCGTCTACGCCGTCCTCTCCCCGTTGTTCCTCCTTTCCGGTTATCTCCTTATCCCGCTTGCCTTGTCGGTTAAAGAAAATTGACATTTAATGGCGTTTAATATTCCAACTTAGTCTTTAAAAATTTTTGCGGCAAAAATTTTTAGCATACCCCGCCTTTGCGGCCGCGGGCCGCTTTCATACTCCTTTCCCATCTTCCTTCCAGAACCGTCCAAATCCTTTCATGGTATTTTTAAAACAGGGCTGGGCCCTGCTTTTTCAGGGTTCCGCAAGGCTTTGACGGCCGCCTGGGACGGCCGATGTTTTGTTAAAACGGGATACTCCCCCCGCCGGTATCGCGCTCGCGGCTTCCCTCAGTTTAGATCAAAATCCCTGCGATGGTGTTTTTAGGTCCGCCCGTCAGGAGGCGCCTTTTCGCTCTCCGGCTCTTTCATAGTGTTTCGAAAGGGGGGTAGTTTGATGCCCTGTTTTAGCCCTGGGGCATTCCTGCCGCCATGGTCGTTTTTGGTGTTTTTAAAAACAGGCTGTTTTTTGGCTGGATACCACCTCGGTTTAACAGGGCCTTAAATGGTATTTTGGACCGGGCGGTTTTTGCCGCCTGCCCGGGTTTTGTAATTTTTTAATTTCCGAAATTCAGGCAAAAAAATCAAATTTCACGATCAAATTTATCCAAGAAAAACCGGGGGACATAATGAAGAGTTCTGCTAATTATAAATATCTATAAATCGTATCAAAATGCTTCAAAAAGTATATGTTTTAACTGATTAATTTAGGTATTGTCAGCTCTGTTTATAGCAAATAAGGGGTGTTGCTATGAGCTGGACAAGTTAACATAATATATATTATCGTAAGTCGAGTTATGGCTTGGTTGTCTGGCTGTAATTATGCTGATCCGGCCCTGTTTCGGTGTTCGGACTTTTATTCCTGCCTTGAGGTTTTGTTTATGGCTCTGAAGGCCTTCTCCAGGCCTTTCTGGGTTATGTGGTAGGTCCTGTTCCTTTTGGTTCCGGAGGCTGTGGCTCTGCCTTCCCGGATCTCTTTTGCCAACAGCCTGTCCAGTCTGTCCGGTTCGTAGCCGGAAGTTTTAAGGGCTTTTGAAAGGGCCATGGCGCCCATGTCGTCTTCCTGGTCCATGGACCTGTTGGCCGACATCAGTATAAGCGCCGCTTCCGCGGCGTTGATCGCCGGCGACTTTATTTTTAGCTTTAAAAAATCGCCTTTTAGCTCCACGACTTTGCCCCAGAATTCGGCCTTCTGGTCCGTTTTTTCGGGGTCGACGGAGGCGTCCGCCGCTCCCGAGCCGGCTTTTCTGCGGTCCAGGTCCTTCAGGAAACTTTCTTTTTCGTTAAGTATGAATTCGGCGGGGCCTTCGGCCTCGAATTCCGCGCCTGACGGGTCTTTTATCCGCAATTTGTAATGTTCCATATGTCGGATATCTTACCCTATAATGTTTTATATGTCAATACATGCCAGGCATATGGCTCTTTTATGACACAGGCCTGTTGATAACTATGTGGATAATTGCGGGTACGGCAGGCCCGTAAGTTCGCGGGCGCCGCCGGGGGCATGGGCCTGCCGTATCCGTTATGTGGATTTTTTAGCTCTCCTTTGTGTCTTCAGTCCTTCCCGTGATGGGCTATTCCGGATTCCGGCTTATGGAAAGACGGAAAATCGTTTGGGTGTCCGGAAGTCAGGAAGACTGTTAGGAGCTAAGCGGGCTGCGGGGGTGGGAGATCCCCCCCCCCCCCCCCCTTTTTTTTTGGGGGGGGGGGAAAAAAGGGGGGGAAAAAATTTTTTTTTAATTTTGTGGGGAAAGGGGAAGGGGCAAATTATT
>JBAYJD010000021.1:0-45925 GCA_041665305.1 Elusimicrobiales bacterium | reverse complement strand
GGCCGAACCGAAGTTGCGCGAAACGCGCAGGCTCCAATGAACCTGTAAGTTTCGCGCAACAAAGGTGCAGGCAAAAAACGGCGATTGCAGCCAAAATTCCTTATGTCGGACAGGCTCCTAGGTCTTTAGCAGGCGTGTTCCAGGAAAATTGAGAAATAAAGAGAGAACCCGCCGTTAATGGTAAGATGTTTTTGCTTAAGAAACATTGTTACCGACGGAAGGTTCTCTATGTCCCATTATAACACATTGTTTTCCAATATCATGCCGCAATATCCCCCGACATCATTTCGAAAACCTCGTAAACAGTATAGTGCAGACCGCTACATCAAGCGATTAAGCCGTGGGCCGAAAGACCTATGCCCGTATAGGTCTTTCGGCTCATGACAAACGGCTGGCCTATTTTGTGGAATATATACACACAAAAAACTGTGAATATCGACAGACAAGTGAGGAAAATACACATAATGAAGAAGTTACTGATAGCACTCGGCGTAGCGGCTGCTGTAAATCCGGCCTGTTCATCCGCTTTGAACGGACCCTTCGAATCCGGCTCGAAGTTCGAATGCATGAGCGCGGATTCCAAAGTTCTTTTTACCCTCGACATCCTGGATGCAGGGGATAAGAAGGCGGAAGTCACGGTAGACGCCAGCGGCGCGCCCAAAACGCTTGCGGCGGTATACAGCGACGGCCGTTTTGTTTTCGGCGCGGGCATGAATTCCATCATTGAACTGCCCTCGCCCGTTTACCATGAATGGGTCGTAGGCCGCGTGGAACATGCCGGCATGAACGAAAAACTGATCTGCCAGTTCGGGGACGCCGTGGAGGACTCCATCCCGGCTTCCTTCAGTTCCCGCAGCGCGTTCTCGTGCCTCGGCACGCGCACCGAGAGGATGTACGACCTGGACATCGTGGATATCGGCGACGACGAGGGTACGGTGGAGATCAACGACAGCGGAGCCCCTAAAACATTCCCCGCCTACTTCAGGGACGGAAGCTTCATGTTCGGCGATTCTCTTATCCAGCTGGACCGGCCCTCCTGGTACGAGTGGACGATAGGCAGAACAGAGAATGTCAAAGGCGCCAGCGAGCCCCTGGTCTGCAAATCCCGCGAATACCAGCAATAAGCGTTGGTCCCAAAAGATCGGTTTTACCCGATTTTTGGAAAAGCCCCGGCCTTAACAGCCGGGGCTTTTTAATTTTGTATAATTTGCTGGAAGAGACGCCGGCCTCCGGCGGTTACAATTTCCGGACGGAGGGACATGAGCTCCAAAAGCCGCATACTTGCGCTCCAAGACGGACTGCGCGTGGAAGGCCTCCCCTTCGGCGCGGAAACTTCCGCCGCGGGCGAGGTCGTTTTTAACACCGCGCTTACCGGCTATCCCGAAAGCCTCACGGACCCGTCGTACCGCGGCCAGATCCTGGTGCTTACCTACCCTCTGATAGGCAACTACGGCGTGCCCGATTCGCAGCGGGACGAACACGGCCTGCTTAAATTTTTCGAATCCGACCGCATCCACATTTCCGGGCTGGTGATTTCCGATTATTCCTTCAAATACAGCCACTGGAACGCCAAAAAAAGCCTGTCCGACTGGCTCAAAGAGCACGGGGTCCCGGGCATTTACGGCGTGGATACGCGCGCGCTGACCCGCCATATAAGGGAAAACGGCGCGCTGCCCGGCAAGATCCTCGACGGCGAAGACGAGACCCCGTTCCTGGACCCGAACAAAACCGATCTCGCCGCCGAAGCGGGCATAAAAGAGCGCGTGGTCTACGGCGGCGGCAGATATAAGGTCCTGCTGGTGGATTGCGGGGTTAAAAACAACATTATCCGCTGCCTGCTGGAGGCCGATACCACGGTGATCCGCGTGCCTTGGAACTGGGACCTTTCAAAGGAAACATACGACGGATTATTCATCTCCAACGGCCCCGGCGACCCCGCCAGGTGCGTGGAGACCATCAGGCAGCTTGAACGAGCGCTGAAGAACGATACGCCGGTTTTCGGCATCTGTCTCGGCAACCAGCTGATGGCGCTCGCCGCAGGGGCAAAAACCTACAAACTTAAATACGGACACCGCGGCCACAACCAGCCGGTGCTCCGCGCCGGAACGCAGCGCGCTTACATCACCTCGCAAAACCACGGTTTCGCGGTGGACGAACGATCGTTGCCCCGCGGCTGGGAACCGCTCTTCACCAACCTGAACGACGGGACCAACGAAGGCCTGAGACACGAAACCAAGCCGTTCTTTTCAGCCCAATTCCACCCGGAGGCGGCGGGCGGGCCCTCGGACACTAAATTTCTTTTTGACGAATTCCTCGCGCTGATGAAAGGGAAAAAGACCGTCCTATGAACATGCCGAAAAAAGTGCTGATCCTAGGTTCCGGAGCGCTGAAAATAGGCGAGGCGGGGGAATTCGACTATTCCGGCTCCCAGGCGCTGAAAGCCCTGCGCGAAGAGGGGATAGCCACGGTGCTTATAAACCCCAACATCGCCACGGTGCAGACCTCTGAAAAAGCGGCGGACAAGATCTATTTCCTGCCGATAACCCCGTATTTCGCGGCGGAGGTGATCCGCAAGGAGCGCCCCGACGGCATACTCCTCTCTTTCGGCGGGCAGACCGCGCTGAACTGCGGCATCACCCTCCATAAAAGCGGCGAACTGGACCGGTACGGCGTCAAAGTGCTGGGCACGCCGGTGCGGGCCATACTGGAAACGGAAGACCGGGAACTTTTTGTTAAAAAATTGGCTGAAATAGGCGTAAAAACGCCGCGCAGCGCGGCCGCGGCGGCGAAAGAGGCCGCGCTGGCCGCCGCGGACAAACTGGGTTATCCGGTAATAGCGCGCACGGCGTTCTCGCTGGGCGGCCAGGGCAGCGGCTTTTGCGCCGGCCCGGCGGAGCTTTCCGCGCTGGCCGACAAAAGTTTTTCCTATTCGGGACAGCTCCTCATAGAGGAATCGCTCAAAGGCTGGAAGGAAATAGAGTACGAAGTGGTGCGCGACCGCTATGACAACTGCATCGCCGTCTGCAACATGGAAAATTTCGACCCTCTGGGCATCCATACCGGCGAAAGCATCGTGGTGGCCCCGTCGCAGACGCTGACGAACGCCGAATACCACAACCTGCGCGAGGTCGCCATAAGAACGATCCGCCATCTCGGCATAGTGGGGGAATGCAACATCCAGTACGCGGTGGATCCCGGCTCCGGCGACTATCGGGTGATAGAGGTGAACGCGCGGCTGTCCCGCTCAAGCGCCCTGGCGTCAAAGGCCACAGGCTATCCCCTGGCTTTCATCGCGGCCAAGCTGGGACTCGGCTACGGCCTCCACGAACTGAAGAACTCGGTCACAGGCACGACCACGGCCTGTTTCGAACCGGCCCTGGATTACATAGTCTGCAAGATCCCGCGCTGGGACCTGGGGAAATTCAGCGGCGTGTCCAAGACCCTGGGCAGCAGCATGAAAAGCGTGGGCGAGGTTATGGCCATAGGCCGCACCTTCGAGGAGGCGCTTCAAAAGGGCCTGCGCATGATAGGGCAGGGCATGCACGGCTTCGTCGCGAACCGGGACCTGCTATTCTCCGACATCGCCCGGGAACTGGCCGAACCCACCGACATGCGCGTTTTCGTCATCGACGAGGCGTTCGAAAAAGGTTTTTCGGTCGACAGGATCCACGAACTTACGAAGATCGACCGCTGGTTCCTGGATAAACTGGAGAACATCCATTCCATGGCGGCCGAACTGAAAGGATATTCCGCGCTGGAGGACCTGCCCGCCGCCGGACTGCGCCGCGCCAAACGCCTGGGGTTCTCGGATTTCCAGGTGGCCCGCCTGGTGCTCAAAAGCGCATCCGCGGACATGGACGCGGCCGCGCTTAGAACGCGCGCGCGGCGCAAAGAACTGGGGATCCTCCCTTGCGTCAAGCAGATCGACACCCTGGCCGCGGAATACCCGGCGCGCACCAATTACCTTTACCTGACCTACAGCGGAACGGAACACGACGTCCCTTTCGCCCGCGACGGCAGATCCGTGGTGGTGCTCGGCTCCGGAGCGTACAGGATCGGCAGCAGCGTAGAATTCGACTGGTGCAGCGTGAACGCGCTCGAAACCGCCCGCGCCTGCGGCCTGCGGGGCGTGATGATCAACTACAATCCCGAAACGGTCAGCACCGACTACGATTCGTGCGACAGGCTGTACTTCGACGAGCTTTCGCTTGAGCGTGTCCTGGATATCCTTGACCTCGAAGCGCCCATGGGCGTGATGGTCTCCATGGGCGGGCAGATCCCCAACAATCTCGCGCTGCGCCTGCACGGACAGGGGGTGAACATCCTGGGCACCTCCCCGCTTTCCATAGACGCCGCCGAGGACCGGCACAAATTTTCCTCGATGCTGGACCGCCTGGGCGTGGACCAGCCGCGCTGGACGGAAGCCTCCAGTCTGGAGGAAGTGGAGGACTTCTCGGCCAAAACGGGCTTTCCGCTTCTGGTGCGGCCTTCGTACGTGCTGTCCGGGGCGGCGATGAACATTGTTTCCAACCTCGGCGAGCTCGAACAGTTCCTGACTTTGGCCGCCAAAGTTTCCAAACAACACCCGGTGGTGGTATCGGAATTCATACAGGAAGCCAAGGAAATAGAAATGGACGCCGTGGCCGAGGCGGGGGAAATAGTGGCCTACGCCATTTCCGAACATCTGGAATTCGCAGGCGTGCATTCCGGAGACGCCACCATGATCTTCCCGGCGCAGAAGATCTATATAGAAACGGCGCGGCGCATAAAACGCATTTCGCGACGGATAGCGCGGGAACTGGTCATTTCGGGCCCGTTCAACATCCAGTTCCTCGCCAAAGATAACGACATCAAGGTCATAGAGTGCAATCTCAGGGCCTCGCGCAGCTTTCCGTTCGTCTCAAAAGTGCTCAAGCTGAACCTGATAGACCTGGCCGCGCGCATAATGCTGGGCGAAAAGTTCGAGCGGCCGAAGAAATCCATGTTCGACCTGGATTATATCGGGGTGAAGGCGCCGCAATTCTCGTTCTCGCGCCTGCAAAAGGCGGACCCGGTGCTGGGAGTGGAGATGGCCTCCACCGGAGAGGTGGGCTGCCTGGGCGAGAATCTCTATGAAGCCGTGCTGAAGGCCATGCTGTCCGTGGGCTATACCATTCCAAAAAAGAGCATCCTTATCTCAAGCGGGCCGGCCCGGTCCAAGATCGAGCTGCTGGAAAGCGCGGAACTGCTCAAGGAAAAAGGCTACAACCTGTTCGGCACGCGCGGGAGCGCCGAATTCCTCAACCGCCACGGGATAAAGTGCGCGGCCCTGGGCTGGCCGGACGAGGTGCAAAAGCCGAATGTGCTGGATCATCTGCGCGAAAAGAAGATCGATCTTGTTATTAACATTCCCAAAGACCTTTCCCGCGCCGAGCTGCAGAACGATTATGCCATCCGCCGCGCGGCCGTGGATTACAACATCCCGCTGATAACGAACGCCCGGCTCGCCGCCGCGTTCATCAACGCCTTCTGCCGCATAAATCCGGCCTCGTTGTCTATAAAATCCTGGGACGAATATGCCGCTTAATGCGCCCGCAATAACTAATCTGACACCCCTAATTCTCTTTATTTTAGGAAAGCTGGATACAGCCCAAACATTGGTATTGTACTGGATGGAAACTTTCATCTTGTGTTTGTTCAGCGTTCCGAAGATATTGTTCTCGAAAGCCGGTGAAAACTCCTACTGGGCGGAAGCCGTTTATATAACGGCTATTTTCATAATAATATCGGGAATAGGGCTGGTCCTTTCCGGCTTTTTTATTTTCACCGTGATATTACCCGTGTTCGGCGCGGATCAGAAGCTATACCTATTCCTCGGCGAATCAAGTTTAAAAAATAAATTACTCCCCATGCTAAAACCTTTTTTGCTGCCGCTGGTTGTTATAGTATTTAGATATGCCTGGTCTCTTGTTAAAGACTACATACTCGGAAGGAAATATCGAATATTCGACCCATACTACTACGCACAGGAGAGCGCGGCATATATAATCCTGCTTTACCTGATCGTATTATGCGGTTCCATCACATGCGCAATCACATTTTCCATGCCGCGAGTTCAGGCGTATGTGATCACCGCGATGGTTATGGCAAAGACCGTTTTTGAATCGCTTATCCCCTGCCGGCACGCGATTGGATTGTTCGACAATATCCTTCAGGGATCCGGCCGGGGGAACAAAAACCCCGCCCTGTAAGGCGGGGCGGGGTATGGTAAAAATTTTTGCGGCAAAAATTTTTACGGAAGTTCCACTATCCCTTTTTCCTGACGGACATCACGGTCCTTGATGGCCCGGCGGATAAAGGTCTCGGCGCTCTTGCGGAGCTGCTCCCTGGTCAGCACCTTCCTGGCCAGCCCCTGTTCTATCGCCTTCATGCCTACGGCGACCGCCTCCTCGATGAACACTTCCGGCTCGTCCATGCGGGGCATGATGTAATCGGCGCTCAGCCCCTTTCTGGCGGCGTAGTCCGCGAGAGCCTCTGCGGCGGCTATGCACATCTCATCCGTAATGGTTTTTGCGCGCACATCCAGGGCGCCGCGGAAAATGCCGGGGAAGCCCAGCGAATTGTTGACCTGGTTCTCGAAATCCGAACGGCCGGTGGCCACGACTTTCGCGCCGGCTTCCTTGGCGTCCCAGGGCCAGATCTCGGGAATGGGGTTGGCGGTGGCGAACACTATGGAGTCATTGGCCATCTTGGCGACCCATTCCTTCTTGATCACGTCCGGTCCGGGGGTCGAGGCGGCGCTGAGCACATCCGCGCCCACAAGCGCCTCCGCAAGCCCGCCCGTCAGCTGGCGGCCGTTGGTGATGGAGCACATGTGCCACTTTTCCTTGTGGTCCTTGAGGTCGGTACGCCCCTTGTGCAGGATGCCTTTTGAATCCACGTAGATAAGGTTGGCGGGCTTGGCGCCGTAGGACATGTAAAGGGTGCCGATGCGGATATTGGCCGCGCCGGCGCCGAAGAGCACGATCTTCACATCCTGGATCTTCTTGCCCGCGATCTTCAGGGCGTTGATCAGACCCGCGAGGCACACCGTGGCTGTGCCCTGCTGGTCGTCATGCCAGACCGGGATGTCCATGGTCTTGCGGAGCTCGTCCAGGATGTAGAAACATTTGGGCTGGGAAATATCCTCAAGGTTGATGCCGCCGAAACTGGGGGCCAGGTACCGGACGGTCTTAATGATCTCATCCGGGTCCTTGGTATCGAGGCAGATGGGGAAAGCGTCCACGCCTCCGAGATATTTGAACAAAAGCCCCTTGCCCTCCATGACCGGCAGGCCGGCTTCGGGGCCTATATCGCCCAGGCCCAGCACGCGGGTGCCGTCGGAAACCACGGCCACCATATTACCCTTGTTGGTGTGCTCGTAGACCTTCTCCGGGTTCTTCTGGATGTCCTTGCACACCGCGGCCACGCCTGGAGTGTACCAGATGGCGAAATCGTTTATATCGCGGATGCAGCATTTGGGAACTATTTCCACCTTTCCTTTATAGAAAGGATGAAGGACCATCGCATCCTCGGCCGGTTTGGCGGCCTTTTTAAGAAGTTCTTCTTTGGAGATCTTGGCGGTAACGGCAGGTTTGTTTAACATTTTATCGGGCCCCTGTTGTCTGGATAGAATTCGCGTATTTTACCTCGTACGGCTATCTGAATTGTAGGAAATAAAATTTGTTTTGACAACGAATTTTTTGTATACTGATTTCCGGCGATTTTGGAGACACAGCGCGTCTGCATCCACCCGAAAGGCCGCAAGGCTTTCCGGTGGCGAAACCGGCCCGCCGCACGCATGGCACCGTAGCTCAGGGGTTAGAGCGGGCGTTTCATAAGCGCTAGGTCAGTGGTTCGATTCCACTCGGTGCCATTTGATTTTTTTAATTTTAGCCGGGTCCTTCCTTCAAATAAAACAATATCCAGATCCAAAAGATCCTGTCGACCGGAAGGGCTCAGACTTTAGAACGACATACCAGCGGGGAAGGGGGGAACGTTTCATATGTCCGATGTTTATCTGACCAAAGAAGGCTACGAAAAACTGAAAGAGGAACTTGCCCGTCTTAACGACGAAAAAGCGGAGATCGCCCGCGAGGTCGAGGAAACGCGCGCGCAGGGGGATCTTAAAGAGAACGCCGGCTACCACGCAGCGAAGGAACGGCACGGCATGGTCCTCAACCGCATACATGAGCTCCAGACCAGGCTCCATACGGCCAAGCTGGTGGACAATCTGGAGATCAACAAGGACCATATCCGCCTCGGCGCCACCGTCACGATGGTGGACGAAGCTTCCAGGAACCAGTCGGTCTACACCCTGGGCAGCGCCGACGAGGCCGACCCCGGCCAGGGCAGGATCTCCGTCAGTTCGCCGCTCGCCCAGGGGCTGCTGGGCGCCAAGGCGGGGGAAAAAGTCCGCGTCAAACTTCCCAGCGGGGAAAAGGTCCTGAGCATTTTGAAAGTCGAGTACAAATAGCGCATTTTTGCTACAATGTAGGCTTGATACTGGTTCCCTGCGGGTTCTAAAGATCCAGCCAGAAGGAGAATAGTTATGGCATTTTGGGGAAATACTCCGGAAAATCAGGCGGCGGGCGGACAGACTCCGCATCAGCAGGACCAGCCCGCCCTGGCCGGCATTGAAGAATCCTATCAGGAACTGGTCAAATCAAGGGGCCGGGCGCCGGGCATCGACCTGGCTATAAAACTCAGCGACATGATCCTTGAACACGCCGTGGCCGAACGCGCCAGCGATGTGCATATAGAGAGCCAGGGGGCGAACCTCCGCGTGCGCTTCCGCGTCGACGGCATCCTCCAGGACATGCTTAACGCGCCCAAAAATTCAGATATTCCGCTGACCCAGCGCCTGCGCGTGCTGGCGGGTTTCGACCCGGAGCCGCCGACTTCCTTCAGGACCGAGGAAGGCCGCTTCCAGAAAATGATAGCCGGCCGCGCCATCCAGGTCCGGGTTTCCTCATTCCCGACCGTCAACGGCGAAAAACTGGTTTTAAGGGTGCTGGACCGCCAGCAGCTCGGACTGGACCTGGAACAGCTCGGGCTGGACCAGGAATCCCTGACAGTGATAAAGAAACTTATCCGCAACCCGTACGGCATCTTCTTTATCACGGGCTCTACGGGCTCGGGCAAGACCACCTCGCTCTACGCCATGCTGAAGAACATCAATACGCCGATGATAAATGTCATCTCGCTGGAAGACCCCGTGGAATACCGGCTGGAGGGCATAAACCAGGCGCAGATCAGCGCCAAGACGGGATTCACCTGGGCCGAAGGCCTCAGGACCATACTGCGCCAGGATCCCGATGTCATCATGGTTGGCGAGGTCCGCGACTATGAGACGGCCGAGATCAGCCTCCGGTCCGCCCTTACCGGGCACCTCCTGTTCACCACCATCCACACCATCAGCGCGCCGAGCATCATAGAACGGCTTTTTGAGATGGGCATCCCGCCCTTCCTGATAGCCTCTTCCATGCTGGGCGCCATGTCTCAGCGGCTGGTGCGCAAGGTCTGCCCCCAGTGCGCGCAGAAAGCGGCTCCCCCGTCCGAAGCCGTGGTCACAGAATTCGTGAAGAACATGGACCCCACGGAAGGGAAAGTGATAAAAGACCTGATCCTCAAGCCGGGCGCGGACTATAAAGTGGAAAAAGGCTGCATCGCGTGCCGCAATACCGGCTACCTGGGCCGCACCGGCATTTTCGAACTGATGCTGATGAACGAGGAAGTCCGCAAACAGGTCCTGGACCACAATCCGACGGACATGATACGGCGCACGGCCATCCAGACCGGCAAACTGCGCACGCTGCTCATGGACGGCATCGGCAAGGCCAGGACCGGAGTGACGACGCTCTCCGAAGTGATAAGGGTCACGGCGACGATGGTCTAGTTTTTTTGCCTGCGCCTTTAAGCCGCCTGTTTTCTCTGACTTCCGCATCGCGCCCGGCCTCGGAGCCGGGCGGATCCCCCGATGAAAATCATCGTAATGAAATTCGGCGGCAGTTCGCTGGCCGAACCCGAAAAAATAAAGATCATGGCCGAACGGACGGCTTCCGCCCGGCGCCGTGGTTTCGCCGTGGCCATGGTGGTCTCGGCCCCGGCCGATCTCACGGATGATCTGCTGACGCTTTCAAAACTTCTGACGGACAACCCCGGCCGGAGGGAGCAGGACGCCCTCCTGGCCGCCGGAGAACAGATCAGCGCCGCCCTGACGGCGATGGCCCTGGCCGGACAAGGCGCGCAAGCGGTCTCCCTGAGCGGCGCGCAGGCCGGAATAAGGACCGACGCCCGGCATACGGACGCGGAGATCCTGGCGGTCCGTCCCAGGCGCGTGCTTAAGGAACTGCGGAAGGGCCGGATCGCGGTCGTGGCGGGTTTCCAGGGCGTCACGACATCCGGCGACCTCACAACGCTCGGCCGCGGAGGCTCGGACCTTACGGCCGTGGCCCTGACCCGCGCGCTGAAAGCAGGCGTATGCGAACTTTACACCGATGTGCAAGGTATCTACACGGCCAACCCAGCGGTGGTGCCCCGGGCAAAAAAGCTGCGGCGCATTTCCTATGATTCAGTGATGGAGCTGGCGCGGTCCGGCACCGAAGTACGGCAGTTCCGGGCCGTCGCATACGCGAAAAAACACTCCATTCCCCTGCGCCTGCGCTCTTCCTTTGAGAGCGACGAGGGGACCCTGGTGGGGGACTTCGGCGCCGTCCGCGCAAGGTCCGAAGTGATCTGTTTTTCCATCCGCAAAAGCGGGGACTCCGCGGAACTGCACCTTATCGGCGCGGGACTTGACGCCCCCCGGGTCAGGGAAGCTGTAAGAGCGGCGGCGGCGGCCGGCGGCGACCCCCTGCGCAAGGAATCCTATCTCCCGGGAAAAGCGGTCATCGTCACGGCCTTTCGACATGGCGAGCCGCTGCTGAAAGCCCTCCACCGGATCTTCATAGAGTGCCATTGACAGGGCAACTGCAAATCTATAGAATTTTACGATGGCTATGATCCTCAGGTTCGTGTTCGCCGTGTTCTGGGCGGTATCCGCCGGCTTCCTCGGCTTCCTCGCCTACATCGTGCTGGAGACGGAATACGATCCGCAGCTTCTCTGGGCCTGGCTCGTAATGTGCGGATTCACCTTCCTTTCCTCCACCTGGCTCGCCTACAACATAATTTTCGGACATCTTCACAAACCCGCGCCAAGACACCACGACCTTCACCTGAAACAATGAGCTGCGACCTTATCATAAAAGGCGGACTGGCCGTGCTGGAAAACGGCCCCGCCCAGGCCGATATTTTTATCGCGGGCGGGAAAATAAAACGCGTAGCCAAGCCCGCTGAGGGCTCCCGCGGCGCGGCCCGCGTACTGGACGCCAGCGGCCTCATAGTCCTGCCGGGCCTTATAGACGCTCATGTCCATTACAGCCTGCATCTCGGCGGGGGAAAAATGACCGCCGATGATTTCTACGCCGGTTCCGCGGCCGCGGCCTGCGGGGGCGTCACTTCCGTCATCGACTACACCGGCCAGGGCCCGGGCATCCCGCTGCGCGCCGGCCTGAAGGAAAGAATAGAGGAGGCCGAAGGACTCATGCATGTCGACTACGGCTTTCACGCCGTGGTCCCGTCCTGGAAAAGGCTTTCCGACCCGGCCGCGCAGCTGAAGGAACTGATGGGCCTGGGCGTCACCAGCTTCAAATTCTTCACCGCGTACGAGTCACGCGGGCTGATGGCATCCGACGCCGAACTCTTCGAGGCCCTGGAATGTTCCCGCCGCACCGGGGCGCTCATCTGCGTCCACGCCGAGACCGGCGGATTGATAGACCTGCTGGTGGAGCGCCGCCGGCGCGAAAAACATCCGGGCGCGGACGCCCACCGGCTTTCACGGCCGGACTTCACCGAATCGGAAGCCGTACGGCGGGCGCTGGCGCTGGCGGAGCTCGCCGGCGGCAGCATCTATTTCGTGCATCTTTCAAGCGGCGTTTCGGCCGGGCTCATAGCCGGCGCCCGCGGCGCCGGCGTGCGCGCGCTGGGCGAGACGGCTCCGCAATATCTTATCCTAAGGGACTCGGTCCTTAAACGCAGGGACGGACATCTCTACGCCACCTGCCCGCCGGTAAGGACCACGGCCGACTCAAAAGCTCTCTGGCGCGCGCTGGGCAACGGGACGGTCGGCGTAATAGCTACGGACAGCTGCACCTTCACCACCCTGCAGAAAGAGCAATGGGCCGGCGATATAGGCCGGCTGCCCATGGGGCTGCCGGGCACCCAGACCATGCTGCCGCTCATTTATACCTTCGGCGTAAAAGGGGGCCGCCTCGAGCTCAGGGACCTCGCGCGCCTCTTATCCTCCAACCCCGCGAAGGTCATGGGGCTCTACCCGCGCAAAGGCGCTATAAAACCGGGCTCGGACGCCGATCTCGCCGTAATAGACCCGGTCGGACGGAAAACCGTGGACTACAGGGAGCTTCAGCACAAGACCGACTACTCTCCCTACCAGGGAATGGAACTCCGCGGCTGGCCCCGATACACGGTCTTAAGAGGGGAAGTGATAGCCGAAAACGGGAAACTGGCCAGGCCCGACAGGCCCTCCGGGCGGTTTTTAAGAAGAAAGCGGGGCGAACTTGCCGCAGCCGGCCGGCGGTTCGCCGCCTGACTTCCGCAATGGGACACCCGGACGATTTGCCGTCTTTCCGGCGAAAGCCGGAACCCGGTTATCCGCAGATTACGATGTTTTGAAATACTTCACGGCGGCGCGGAGATCCTCAACGATCCCGCGCCGCAGGGCTTCTTTTGAGCTGAATTTTTTTTCGGAACGCAGATATTTGAGGAATTCCACACCCAGGGTGCGGCCGTAGATCTCCCTGTCGAAATCAAGCAGATGCGCCTCCGTCAGCAGACGGCCGCCCAGGCCGTCTACGGTGGGCCGGCGGCCCACATTAACGACCCCGCAAAAAGATCCGCCGCCGAGCGTGATCTTCGCCGCAAAAACGCCGGGCGGGAGGATCTTGGCCGGATGAACGGCGAGGTTGGCGGTCGGAAATCCCAGGCGGCGCCCCATACCCGCGCCTCTCACCACCTTGCCGGACACAGAATAATTCCATCCCAGGCATTTGTTGGCCTCCTCCACGCCGCCTTTCCTCAGCAGGGCGCGGATCAGCGAAGAGGAGATCTTGCGGCCGCCGAGAGAGACAAAGGACATGGCTTTAAAATAGATCCCGGCCGCGGCGCAGTGTTTCCTTAGAAACTCCAGGCCGCCGCGCCTGTTATGGCCGAACGCGAAATCCCGCCCCACGCACAGGCCGGCGCAATCATGGGCCTTCAAAATGATATCGTTGAAAAATTTCTCCGCGCTCATCGCGGCCAGGGCGGAGTCAAAGGGGATCTCGGTGATGTTCTCCACGCGTAGGTTGCGGATCCGCTCCGCGCGTTCCTCCGGCAGGGTGATCAGGCAGTCGGCGGTTTCACCGGAAAAGAACAACTTAGGGGGAAAGGGGAAATAGGCCAGGGCTCCGGCCATGCCCCGTTTGAGGCCCTCGCGGATAAGGGCCCTGATGATCTTCTGATGGCCGAGGTGCACCCCGTCAAAAGTGCCTATAGTAAGGAATACGGACATATTATAAGTTTTTAAGGTCGGAGGGCACTTCCAGCAGCCTGTCCTTCAGGGCCTCGGGGGACAGTTTCTGGAGCGCTTCCCTGTCCAGGGCGTCGCCGACTTTCCAGCGGTTTACGCTAAGGCGGCGCAGTTCGCTGAGATGGCCGCCAGTGCCCAGCATCCGTCCCATTTCATAGGCTATAGAGCGGACATAAGTGCCGCCGGAGCATTCCAGCGAGAATTTGAGGACGGGGGTCTTGAAAGAGTAATTATTCCATGTTATATTGACATCCCGGCGGATGGCCGGCATCGCCGCGTTTTTCCTGGCCAGTTTGTAAAGGTGTTTGCCCTTGTAACGCACGGCGGAGAATGCGGGGACCTGCTGGACCACCTTCCCGGTAAAGAAGCCTATGACATTCCTGATCTTATCCTGGGTGATGCCGGACACCGGCGTTTCCTTCAGGACCCTGCCCTCGGCGTCCCAGGTATCCGTTTCCACGCCGAGAGTTATCGCGCCGCTGTAAACTTTGGCGCAATTCTGAAGCTTAGCCTGGTATTTGGTGGCGGGGCCGAGCAGCATTACCAGCAGCCCCGTGGCCATCGGGTCCAGCGTGCCGGTATGGCCTATCTTCTTAAAATTAAGGCGGCGGCGCACGAGGTCCACGGCGTCGTGGGAAGTGATGCCTTTAGGCTTGTCAAAAAGCAAAATGCCTGAAATTTGCTGTGGAACAGTGGTCATAATTGAATTCGGCCGCTTATGAGCTCCGCGGCTTCGCGCCACAGCGGTGGGGTTATAATTAAAAATTCTTGCGGCGAAAATTTTTAGCTGTCAGTTCGGGATCTTTTGTATTTCCGCAAGGACTTTTTTTCTGGCTTCCTGGATCCCGGCCTTTACTTTACAGCCCGCGGCGTTCCTGTGCCCGCCGCCGCCGAACGACTTGGCCAGCAGGCTGACGTCCGCGTGTCCCCTGGAACGGAAGGTGACGCCCGTACAGCCGGCCTCTTCCCGGAAAAGAACCCCTATCTTCACGCCCGGAACCATCATGCCGTAATTAATAATGTTCTCGGTATGCTCATGGGACGCGTTGAAATCGGAAAAATCGGAGGCCGTCAGCGTGAGCACCGCCACACGGCCGCCCAGGCTCAGCTCCAGGCTTTCCAGCGCGCGGCCCAGCACCTTAAGGGCCTGCAGCGATTTGGTGGCGTACAGCAGGTCGTTGACCCTTGAGAATTTAAAACCGGTCTCGAGCAGCCGCGAAGCGACCTCAAGCGTGCGCGGGCTGGTGGCCGGGAAATGGAAGCGGCCCGTGTCGGTCACGATCCCCACATAAAGGCAGGCGGCTTCGGTCTTGGTGATATGGACGTTCATGCTGTAAAAAAGCCTGTACACGATCTCTGCCGTGGAAGAGGAATGGGCCTCCACGATATTCACATCGCCGTAAAATTCCGAAGTCTTATGATGATCGATGTTGACCACTTTGCGCGCGTGCTTCAGCACGGAGGAAAGGTCGCCGCCTCGGCGCGGAGTGGAGCATTCCAGCAGGATGGCCGCGTCAAAACGCCTTTTGGGAGGCAGCCGGCCTATCTTGATGCTCGCGGCGTGAGGCAGAAAACCGAGGTTCTCAGGCACGGGATCGCTGGAAAAAAGATAGATCTTTTTGCCCAGGCGCCTGAGGACCGAAGAAATGGCCAGCATACTGCCCAGCGTGTCCCCGTCCGGGTTCAGGTGGCCGGCCAGGAAGAAACTCCTGCCGGTCACTATGATCTCTTCCAGTTTTTTTAATTCCAGCTCAAGATCCGGTGTTTTCATCTTTCTTTTCGGCCCTTATTTTGTCGAAAATACTCTCCATTTTCGCGGCTTCTTCCGGCGTTGGGTCGTATTTGAACATGATGGCCGGAATGACCCTGAGCCTGAGGCGTTTTTTGAGAGAGGCCCTGATCTGATAGATAGACCTTGTCAGCAGGGCCGCCGTCGATGTTTTGTCGCGTTCGCCGCCGAACACGGAAAAATAAACATGCAGCATCTTGCCTTCGTCCACCAGTTCCACGCCCGTGAGGGTCACAATGCCATGGAGGTTGAGACCGTGAACGTCCTGAAGGGCCAGGTTGACCTCCCGGAAAAAAAGCTCCTTCAGGCGGTCGGTTCTTTTAAACATGGCTTATTCTTCTTATTTTCTCTTCCCTGGTCAGCGCCTCTACGATGTCGCCGACCCTGTAGTCCTTGAAACCGTCTATCAGGATGCCGCACTCCAGGCCTTTTTCCACTTCCTTGACGTCTTCCTTGAAGCGCTTTAGGCCTGAGATCTTGCCGCCGCCCGCGACATCCTTGCCGCGCAGGATCCTGACGGGCTGGTTGCGGACCAGCTTCCCTTCCTTGACCAGCGAACCGGCGACCTTGCCGGAGCTCAGATCGAAGATCTGCTGGATCTCCGCGCGGCCCGTAACGGTTTCGACGATCTCGGGCTCCAGGAGGCCGCTCATGCCGGCCTTCACATCCTCGATAAGGTCATAGATGATCTGGTAGGTCCGGATCTCGACTCCGGAAGACTTCGCCTCATCCTTTACCTTGCCGTCGGCGTCCACATGAAAGCCGAAGATGACGGCGTCGGAGGCTTTCGCCAGAAGCACGTCGGATTCGGTGACATTGCCCACCCCGGAGTGAAGGATGCGGATCGCGACTTCCTGGTTGCTCAGCTTCTCAAGCGAGTCCTTGATGGCCTGGAGAGACCCGAACACATCGGTCTTCAGCACGACATTAAGGTTCTTAAGCAGTTTCTGGTCCACCTGCGATTTCAGGGAGAGCAGGCTGACATGCTTCTGGTGGATAAGGGATTCCTCGCGCCTGTGGAGTTTTCTTTTCTCCGCGACGCGCCGGGCTTCCTTTTCCGTCTCATAGATCTTGAAGACGTCTCCCGCGTGGGGGAGTTCGCCGCTGATGCCCAGCAGTTCGGCCGGTTCGCTGGGCCCTATTTTCTCAAGGCGTTCGCCGCGGTCGTTCACCAGGGCGCGGACCTTGCCGTAGGAGGTGCCCACCACGAAGGGGTCTCCGACCCTGATGAGGCCGTTCTCGGCGATCACGGTGGCGACGATGCCTTTCTGGGAGTCCAGCCGGGACTCGATGACGACGCCGGTCCCCATGGCGTCGGGATTGGCTTTAAGCTCCAGCATCTCGGCCTGGATGCTGACTATCTCCAGAAGCTTGTCCAGATTCATGCGTTTTTTGGCCGACACTTCCACCATGGCCGTGGTGCCTCCCCATTCTTCGGGGTTAAGGCCGATGTTGGCCAGACGCTGCTTAATATCCTGCGCGCTGGCGGTCGGAAGGTCCATTTTGTTGATGGCCACTATTATCGGCACGCCGGCGGCCTTGGCGTGGTTGACGGCTTCGAGCGTCTGCGGCATGACGCCGTCGACGGCCGAAACCACGAGGATCACGATATCGGTCACTTTTACGCCGTGCGCGCGCATGGCCGTGAAAGCTTCATGGCCGGGGGTGTCCAGGACGGTGATCTTGCCTCTCGGGGTGGTCACCATATATGCGCCGATATGCTGGGTTATCTGTCCGGCCTCCGTGTCCACGACATTCGATTCGCGGAACGCGTCCAGCAGCGTGGTCTTGCCGTGGTCCACATGGCCCATGATGGTCACGATGGGATAGCGGGGCTTGAGATTCTCGGGCTTCTCGGTCTCGACTTCCTCCAC
This sequence comes from Elusimicrobiales bacterium, assembly GCA_041665305.1. Lineage (GTDB taxonomy): Bacteria > Elusimicrobiota > Elusimicrobia > Elusimicrobiales > UBA9959 > YA12-FULL-51-18. The sequence continues at coordinate 28,617 of JBAYJD010000021.1, read as the reverse complement.
CACCTGTTCGTCGTAGATGGGAACGATCTCAAGATCGAAACCGTAATCCACGGCGATAAGCGTGGCCACATCCGGATCTAGGCGCTGATTGATGGTGGCGAACACGCCCATGCCCATGAGCTTCTTTATGAAATCCGTGGGCTTAAGGTTCATTTTCTCCGCCAGCTCGCGGACGACCACCTGCGTGGAGATCTTTATTTTCTGAAGTTCCTTGGGCTGGGCGGCCGTCGCGGCCGCGTCCGCGGAGGGCGCGGCCGGCGGCTTCGCGGATTGGGCGGACGGCGTCTGGGGCGCCGCCGGCTTCGGCTGCTGCGCCTGATGAGCCGGGGCCGCGGGCCTGGGGGCATGAGGAGCGAACGGCCTGTGCGGCTGGGCCGGCGCATTGGGCCTGTATACGGAACCGGACGGAGGGATATCGGATTTCGCCGGCGCCGCCGGAACCGCGGGAACTGCGGGCTTGGCCGGCCGGACCGGAGCCGCGGCGGCGGGCGGGACCGCCGGGGCCGCGGGTTTCGGCGCGGCAGGCGCGGGCGCGGCCGGAGCGGCGGCTTCGGGCTTAGCGGGCTGCCCGGGAGGGACATAGCCTTCGGGTCTGGAAACGGAAATAATAAGGCGTTTGGGAGGCTGAGGCGGTTTCACTTCCGGAGCCGGAGCGGCCGGTTCTTCTGTTTTCGCTTTTTTGGGCTTCTCGGCCTGCGATTTTTTTTCCGTCTTTTTGACGGCCTTCGGAGCGGCCTTTTTCACCGGTTTTTTCTCAGCGCCGTCGGCTGCGGACGGCTTGGCCGCGGCTTTTTTCTTGGGCTTGCCGGAATTCAAATCGTCATTTGCTTTCGGTTTCTTCAGGCTCATTTTCTTTTACCTCTTTGGTTTCCAAATCTTTCGGCGCCGCCGCGGGGGCCGTCTTGTTGCCGTACGACGGATTCTCTTCCAGGAACTTTTTGGCGCCCGAAACTATCTTCTGGGCGGTCTTTTCGCCTATGCCCTCAAGCGCGCAGAGGTCCTCTACCGTGAACCCCGCGATCTTGCGGATATCGCCCATCCCCAGCTTGACCAGGGTATCGGCGACCTTGGCCCCGATGCCGTCGACCTGAAGCAGGTCGTTCACGGCTATGTCGTTGTTTTTTTTGGCTTCCTCCACTTTCTGTCCTTCCGACTTCACTTCCAGCTCCCAGCCGGTCAGACGGGACACCAGTTTTATATTCTGTCCTTCCCGGCCGATGGCGATGGCCAGCTGGTCGTCGGGAACGATGATCAAAGCCTTTTTGGACGCCTTGTCTATGACGCGGACCGACAGCACGGAGGCGGGGGAGAAGGATTTGGCCAGCATGTGCAGCGGCTCCTCCGTGTACGGGATCAGATCTATCTTTTCGTTGGAAAGCTCTCCCATGATGACGCGGATGCGCGAACCGCGGATGCCGACGCAGGCGCCGACGGGGTCGACCTTGGAGGAGCTGCTTTTCACCACCACCTTCGACCGGAAACCGGGGTCGCGGACGACATCCGTTATTTCCACTACTTTCTCGGATATCTCGGGGACTTCGGCCTCAAAAAGGCCCTTGAGGAAATTTACGGAGGCGCGCGAAAGGACGATCTGAAGCCCCTTGTTCTCTTTGTCTACGCGGTGAATGATGGCGCGCACGCGCTGGTTTATGGTGTAATGCTCGCGCCTGATCTGTTCCGAGTAAGGCAGGACTGCCTCGGTCTTGCCGAGGTCCACGAAAATATCCCGGCCGGCGATATGATGCACAAGTCCGGTCACGATCTCTCCCTCGCGGGGCTTGTATTCGTCAAAAAGCTTGACCTTCTCGATCTCGCGGATCTTCTGGATCAGCACCTGCTTGGCCGTCTGGGCCGCTATTCGGGAAAAATCCTGGATGTCCACGGGGATGTTGACTTCCTCGTCCAGCTTGGCCGAGGGTTCGTATTTAACGGCCTCTTCCTGCGAGATCTCTATCTCCGGGGTAAAAACTTCGGGCACGACCCTCTTCACCAGATAACCGCACATCTCGCCGGTATCGGGGTCGATGGTAGCCGCGATCTGAGAGGTCTTGCCGAAATATTTGCGCAGGGCGGAAACCAGGGAATCGGTGATCGTCTTGAAAACGTCGTCCCTTTTTATGTTCTTCTCGCGTTCCAGCTGCTCCAGAGCCATTATAAGCTCGGTTTTGCCCCTGAAAGAATTCTCTTTGTTCATATGCTTTTATACCCCGCTGTAGAGTTTAATGTTTTTTCAAGATCTCGTCGTCGCCCGGGTTCAGCCTGGCCTCGTCGATATCGTTGAGAGCGAATTGAAGGCCCCCGCTCAGGAGGACCGAGCCGTTCTCAAAGCCCAGCAGTTCGCCGTAATAGACACGCGCGTTGTTGAGAGGTTTTTTAAGCTTTATTTTAACCTTGCTGCCCTTGAATTTAAGAAAATCCTTCTCTTTCCTGAGCACCCTGTCCATTCCGGGGGAGGAGATCTCAAGGACGTAGCCGCCGTCAAGGACATTGTTCATTTCGATGAAGGAGCCGAGCTTGTCGCTGACCGCGCCGCAGTCGTCCAGCGTAACGCCGCCTTCCGGCCGGTCGATAAAGAACTGGAGCAGCAGTTTAGCTCCCATTCTGGTGACTTTAAGGTCCACAAGTTCAAAACCGTTTTCCGCCAGCAAAGGCTCGGTTTCTTTCTCAAGAAGTTCTTTTTCCATAAGCAGCCCCGGTAATGCCGATCTTTATAAAAAAAAGCGGCCGAACTTCAGCCACCTCTTGGTATAATAGTAGCATTTTTTCAACAAAACCGCAAAATAAAACGTCGTAAAACGACATTTTATCACAGGGGCGGGGTATGGCAAAAATTTTTCGCGAAATATTCGAAGGCTTTGACGAAAGGCTCCGGCGGCGCGCTCAGCACTCCGGCGCCCACCTGCCCTATGCCGGCTTTCTTATGCGCGACTCCGGTGTCTATGAAAGGCAGGATCCCCTTCTCGACCACCTTGACCACATCTATGCCGGTCGGCGTTCCGCGGAAATTCAGGTAAGGGATCTGATAAACATTGTTTTCACCCGCGGTTATCTCGTACATGGCCATGGTATAGCCGACGGCGTCCGCCGCGGCGCCGCCCACGAACTGCACGATAGCCGGGGCCGCCGCTATGGCGAATCCGCCCAGGCCGTTGGTCTCGGTGATGGCGGAATCGCCTATATCCGGGTTGGCGTCCGCCTTGGTATAGCCCGCAAAAAAGAGGGCGTCGGGCACCGGCGACGGACCGGTAAACCACTTATCGCCTGTCCCGGACAGCTGAATTCCGAACTCCGTACCGTTCCTGGCCATGACCACGGCCACCGTGGAATAAGGGATGCCGCGCGCGGCGTCGAGACAGGCCTTGCTCAGCGCCATGGAAAGGTTCAGAAAGGAATGGTCGTTCCTGTTTATGAATTCCAGCACCTCCGCGGCCTGGCCGGGATCGGACGCGGTCGTGACGACGGCCGGAGCTATGGCGCGATAAAAAAGCGAAGTGCCGGCGCGGTTGCGGTTGTGGACCTCGTCGCCCATGTGCAGGGCCTGCGCCGTAACGGCCTTAAGATCGATCCGGCCCAGCCGCGCGACGGCGCGTTTCAGCGCCGGATACATCACGGTTTCCATCCATTTAAGCCGCACGATCACTTCCGGGGAATAAGCGCCGTAACGCAGCACTTTCCCAAGGCCTTCGTTCATGGTGGCGTAGGCGTAATTGCCGTATGTTTCGTTCTTCACTATGTAGACCGGCATGGAGGCGGAAATTATGCCGGCCATCGGCCCCACCGCCGAGTGTTCATGACAGGGGGAAAATTTTATTTTTCCGGAGGCGGCCAGCCTTTCGGCCGCTTTCCGGCCGCCGGCCAGGCCCTCGTAGATCAGGGCGCCGATCACCGCGCCGCGCATCGGGCCGCACATGTCCGCCCATTTTACGGGCGGACCGGCGTGGAGGATAAGATTTTTTTTCATGCCGGGCACGACATGCAGCGCCGTATCAAGTCCGATGAGCGCGGGTTTCGAATTCAGGATCTTTGCAAGCGCCTTCCTGTTCGCCGCGGCGATCTTGGGCGCCATGGCCCGTATCCTGCCGGACAAAACCGGATCCGCGGCCAGCGGCGGCCTGAACTCCACCTGCGCCGCTTTGACGCCTTTATCCTCAAGGCTCCGCATAAAAGACTCCAGCCCGATGTTGATCACCTTCAATTCCGACCCGAACAATTTTGAAACGCCCATAGGATCTCCTTTCCGGCGCGATACGGGATAAAACCCCGCGCCGCGCTAAAATGCCGTTTTACGGTAAAATTTTTTGCGGCAAAAATTTTTAATCATCGTTTGGCCGCCAGCCTTACGATCTCCCCGGCGAGCCGGCAGGCGGCGGCGTTTGACGGCATCACCAGCACGCCGGCTTTTCTCAAACCTTCCACCACCGTGGAACGGACCTGAGGGTCCGTCTCCGTGCCGGTGACCGAGGCCGCGATGGAAAGCGTTCTATTGGCTTTGAACGCCGCGCGGACGGCGGGAAGGAGCTCCTCAAGCGGCCGCGGATTGGCGCCGTAGCCCAGGACAAGATCCAGCAGGAGAACGGCGGTCCCGGGGTTTCCGGCTTCGGAAACCATCAGTTTATTCCTGAGCGAAAAATCTATCATGGGGTGCGGCCGTCCCACGGTAAACTCGTCTTCGCCGAGGTCTATGACGGAATTTTCCTTCAGTTTGAGGGGATCGGCGAGCCTGTATCTCTCCTCGGCGGGGACATTGGACCAGACCGGACCGATGAGTTCGCTCAGGACAAGCTGCGCCTCGCTGGCGAAGGTGCCGCCGCTGAAAAGACCCCGTAAATATTTCTGTTCCCTGGTTTTATTCCCCGCCGCCGCGGCGGCCGCTTTACCTACTTCCGTATTTATGTCGAACAGGCGCTCCCTGGCCTTATGCGTATCGCCGTCTTTGGCGAGATACACGGCCTTAAGCGCGGCCTCTTCCAGCGTCCGCGCGCTGTAAAAATCCTCTTTCCCCGGCAGCTTGGCGCCGCCGCCGAGCAGGACCGCGACGACCGGCTTGCGGATCTTTACCGCTTCGCGCAGTATTTTGGCGAGCACCGACGGGTGGGGGGGTTTGGAGACGATAAGGATAAGAGATGTGTTCTTATCCCCGGCCAGCGCCTTCAGGCCCCGGATGAGCATCAGAGCGCCGATCTCTTTTTTCACATCCCGCGAGCCCGTGCCTATCGCCTGGGAAACCCCGGAACCTTCGTTCGAGATGAGCGTTGAAACTTCCTGCAGCCCCGTGCCGGAAGCCGCGACAATGCCTATAGGCCCTCTATTTACCGCGTTGGCGAACGCCAGGGGAACCCCGTTGATAATAGCCGTGCCGCAGTCCGGCCCCATGAGCAGGAGGTCTTTTTTCAGGGCGGCCTTTTTAAGCGCCAGCTCGGTTTTAAGCGGAACATTATCGGAGAAAAGCATCACATGCAGGCCCCGGTCAAGACAGTCCATCGCCGTCCTGCCGGCGAAGCGCCCGGCCGTCGAAATAACGGCCAGATCGGCCCCGCCCAGCATCTCGACGGCGTTCCCGACGCTGCGGGCCTTGGCGGCGCCGCATACCGCCCCGCGGGAAGGCGGGGCTTTGGCGTTCAGGAGTTCTCCGGCCTTTTTAAGCGCGGCGTCCGCGCTTTTGCGGTCCCGCGCCTTTACGGCGACGACAAGGTCGTTGTCTCCGGCCTTCTCCAGGCCGGACCCGTACAGCCCCGAGGTCCTGACGATATTTTTATTTTCCCGGGTGGCCATCACTACGGCCGCATCCACCACCCCGCTGACGGCGTTAAGTTCTTTGGCCGTCCTCATAAGCGACACCGAGTCGCGGTAGGCGCCCTTCATTACCATCGATTTAATGAACATCGCGATTTTCTCCTTCGGCCGCGGCGCTATGCAAAGCGCAGTCCGGCCTCGCAGCCGTAGATCAGACCGGCGCAAAAATCCGCGCCGGAGGTATGGCCGGTCCTGAGCGAAGCCCCGGCGGCCGCGAGCAATTTTTTCCCGCCGGGACCGGCCAGCGCGGTCAGAAGTTTTCCGGTCTTTTCGCCCACCCGCCCGTGATACGCGCAGGCTAAGAACGACCCGGCGATGAAGTTTCCGGTCGCCGCGTTGTTATAAACGGCGTCCCTTATGCGCGGCAGCTTTGCGGGCAGGTTCGCTTCCATGAAACTCAGGCCGGAAAGGAACCCGCACAGGAAGTCGTCTCCGGACGGAGTCAGGCCGAAACCCAGGCCGCGCAGAGCGCGGGCTCCCCCGGCGTGATCGCCGTCCTCAAGAAGGTCCGCGCCCTTTTTCATGCCCGCCAGCATGGCGCGCTCGAACGCGGTCCGGAATGAGGCTCTGGCTGAAAAAGAGAACAAAAAACACATGCTTTTGGCCGGGGCGGCGGAACCCAGGAAACCCTTGAGCGAGCGCAGGTTTTTCCTGAACAGCGCCGGAGCCAGAGGCAGTACGGGGACCGCGGAATCGTAATATTTGACCGGATCTATCTCAAGACGGTTCTCATCTATATAAAGACGGCGTTTTTCCGCCTTCAGGCTGCGCGCGCCGCGCGGAAGGTCGTTCAGCACCACATTCAGCGGGCCGTTGCCGGCCCCTCGGCCTACGAGCGACGCCATAACGCCGTTGGGGCCCCTGAAGTTGAGCGCATGGGGGAAAGCGGAATGGAGCGCGAAAGACCCTTGCGGGATGCGGTCGCCGTAGCCCAGTATTTCCATGTCAATAACTCCGTAACTTACCGCCAGGGCAAATTCTTGCGCTCTTTCAGGAACGGGAACCTTTCCCTGGTCTTTGCGGCGAGGTCTTCGCTTACGCCCGTTTCGCAGACGAAGATCCCTTCCGCAGACCCCGCGTCCAGCACCGTTTTGCCCAGCGGATCGAAACACATCGAATTGCCGGAATACTCCACCTTGCCCTCAAAGCCGACGCGGCCCACGCCCGCGCAGTAAGCCTGGTTTTCCACGGCCCGCGCGCGCAAAAGCGTCATCCAGTGCTCCGCGCGGCGCATGGGCCAGGCCGCTATGACGAGGTAAAGATCGACTTCTTCCGCCAGCTTCCAGAAGAGGTAGGGGAACCGCAGGTCGAAGCACACCGCCGGCATGACCCTCAGGCCTTCCAGCTCGAACGCCTCCTGTTTTGTTCCGGCCCGATAATGCTTGTCTTCGCCGCCGAAGGCGTAAAGATGGATCTTGGAATAAGTATTGACGCGGACCCCGCGCCTGTCCAGGGTTATCAGGTTGTTAAAGCCGCCCTCGACGCCGCCGTAAGAGACATTGATGCCGTTTTTGCGCGCCAGGCCGCTGAAAAAATCCCTGTCGGAATCGTCCAGTTCGGCGGCGCCCGCGTTCATGGTGAACCCGCTCAGGGTCATCTCGGAAAAGATAAGCCAGTCGATCTCCTTTTTCCGCGCGCAGGCCTCAAAAAGTTCCAGGATCTTTTTTTTGTTCGCCGCTTTATCTTCCCATTTGATGTCATACTGGCATAAGGCTAGTTTCATTATGAGGCTCCTTACGGCCGGCCCGCGCGCCGCGCCCGCGCCTTTGCGGCGGGGAAAATGCCGTAAAAGGACATTGTCACCCTTTTCTGTTTTTAAGGGCCAACGCCACTTTCTCTTTTGTGACGGGCATATCCTTTATACGCGCTCCGACGGCGTCCTCCACGGCGTTGGCGATGAGGGGGGCCGCCGGGATCATGGTGTGTTCGCCCACGCCGCGCGCGCCGTAAGGCCCGTCAGGCTGGGGAACTTCGATTATTATAGGCGTCACGACCTCCGGCATGTCCAGCGCGGTGGGGATCTTATAGTCCGAGAAATCGGCGTTCAGCAATTTACCTTTATCGCTGAAGCGCATATCCTCGTATAAAACGGTGGCGAAACCCTGAAGCAGCCCGCCCACGATCTGGCCCCTGACCAGTTCCGGATTTATGGCCTTGCCGCAGTCCACGGCCAGCACGGCCTTTTTAATTTTCATCTTGCCGGTCTCCCGGTCGACCTCAAGAATGATGCCGGCGGAACCGGTGGTGTAATGCACATTAGGATGGCCGCCCTGCCCGGTCTCGGGGTCGCCGATGGCGGAGGTAAATTCCGGCATGAACATGCCGGAACCCATGATGGGCCCGCCCTTAAAGGTATGGTCTTCGGCCTGGATGCCGTTGATGACAAAATCCCGCAGCCGCAGGCCGAACTCCGGTTTGGTCCGGCATTTGACTTTTTCGTCCTCAAGGTACAGGGAGGACTTATCCAGGCAATACACGCGCTGCACAAGGTCGAAGATCTTTTCACGGGCGTCCAGCGCCGCGCGCTTGACGGCGTTGCCGCAGCCCCAGGTGACATGGGAGCCGACGGTCTGCCACTCGTAGGGGTTGCGGTCCGTGTCGGGGGTTTCAACGCGGATCTTCGCCACGGGCACGCCCAGGACCTCGGAAGCTATCTGCGCCATCACCGTAAGCAGCCCCTGGCCTAGTTCCATGCCGGAAACCAGGATATTTAAGCTGGCATCCTCGTTAAATTTAAGGAAAGCGCTGGAGCTGGCGTTGGGCGGCATGGCGGGGGATTTCCAGAAACAGACCAAAGCCTTGCCTACGGCCTTATTCGGGTCTTTTGAGCTCTCCCTGACGCCCCAGTCGATCTCTTTTTCGACTTTTTCAATGGCCTCCAGGATCCCGTTGGGGTTCATCCGCGCGCCATAGGGCAGCGTATCGCCTTCCTTAATGGCGTTCTTCTTGCGGAAAGCGACGGGGTCCAGGCCCAGTTTACCAGCCATACGGGTGATATGCGACTCCAGACCGAACAGGAACTCGGAATAGCCGAAACCACGGTATGGACCGCCCGGGGGGAGATTGGTATAAATACACCGGGAATCTATCTTCAGATTGTCAACTTTATAAGGGCCGCTGGCCGACAAGCCCGCGGCGTTAACCACATTCGCGCCGTATTCGACATAAGCGCCCGCGTCCCAGTAAAGCTGGAAGTCCAGCGCCGTGATGCGGCCGTCCTTCTTTGCCCCCATTTTTATCTTTGCGGTGACGCCCTGGCGCTGATAGGTGTTATAAAACTCCTGCGCCCGGCTCCAAAGGACCTTTATAGGCCGTCCCGGAACCGCCATCGCCAGGGCCGCGCCTATTATTTCCATACTGACCCCGGCCTTGCCGCCGAAACCGCCGCCGATATACGGGCTGATAACGCGCACATCCTTATGGCTGAGGCCGAAGGACTCAAGCGCCTGGGCAAAAACATTCCTTTGCGTGAAAGGGGACTGTGAAGAAGTCCACATAGTCAGCCTTCCCGAGCCATCCAAAAGCCCTATAACCGAATGCGGCTCAATAGCGCAATGCGCATACCTGGGGACGGTATATGTATCTTCCATCACCAGATCGGCCTCTTTAAAACCCTTAACGATGTCGCCCTTGCGGGTTTTGCGCCAATGGGCGATATTGGTGCCGGGCTGGGGAAAGAACCAGGGGACATGGCGATAGCTTTTAAGGTCGGGGTGGACCAGCGGTGAATTTTTTTCCAGGGCTTTGACGGGATCGAGGACCAGAGGAAGTTCTTCGTATTTTACGGCCACCAGCGCCGCGCCGCGCAGGGCGGTTTTGGCGTCGACGGCGACCACGGCGGCGACCTGTTCTCCGACAAAGCGCACGGTATCGGTGGCGAAAACATAGCGGTCAGTCATATAAAGGCCGAACTTATGGGTGAAACTGCGGCCGGTGACGACTTTGACCACGCCGTGGAGCTTTTCGGCCCTGGAGGTATCTATGGACTTTATTTTAGCGTGCGCGTAAGGGCTTTCGACCACGGCGGCGAACAGGAGGGAGGGACCGAACTCAAGATCGTCGGTATACCTGGCCGCGCCCGTGATCTTCTCCCAGCCGTCCACTCGAAGGACGCTCTTGCCGACGACGGCAAGCTCGTCCTTCGACCGGGGGGGATTTGCGCCCTTCCTGGATTTCCTGACAAGTTTCTGAAGGTCCATGATATCCTCGCCGTTTCAATCGCGGAGCAAAAAGACAGCAGCTGCCTTTTTATTCAGCTTTAACTCCGCGAATATTTATGCTCATAAATCTTTCATAAATTCAAATAAAAAGGCGTCTGCGCCTTTATAATTACTTGCCGCCGGCCGGGGGACAGTTGGTCATGTTAAAGCGGACCTGGGGCGGGGTCCTGCCGGAATTTTGGCCGAAAATTCCGGTCTGTACGCATTGACCGGCGGCGACGGGGAGGGCCTCTATCTTAACCGTGTCCAGGGTCATCGGATAAGCGGGGTCGCCGCGCCACAACCTTCGCACGGCGGCCTTCACCGGGGCGTAACCGGCTGGAGCGTCGTTTATAAGTATTCTCGCGCCCGGAGGATCGGTGAGCACATCGACCGTTTCATCCACGACATATTGCGATCGTGGCTGCGCGGGTGCGCCGGCAGGGCCAAATAACCCGCCCGACCTTTTCATGCCACCCTGCTGCGGAATAGCGCAAGCAGCCGAAAACATCAATAAAATGCCGTAAAGCCCCATTCTATTCATATTTTTCCTCTACAATCTCATCACCGTTTCCCACAAGTCTTTTAGGGCCAATTGATCGACCCATTTTGCGATATATTTCAAATCAAGTTTGTCACGGTAAACTTCATAAACGCCGTTAACATCTTGGAGCTGCTTTTCGCTGCCGCCGGACTCTTTGGCCCATTTTAATTTTGAGATAATGACATCTTCAGGGGTGGGGAATTTAATCTTTATTCCCATTAGATCTTCTGTCACTTTGCGGCCAAAACACTCGCGGTTAAAAGCGTCATCCGTTAACAGCCAGAAATCTATTTTATCGCCTTCTTTCACATCTATAACATTGACCATTCGTTTAGTTTGTATCGCTTCGGCAAATTCTTCCTTATCGAAATAGAACTCTCCTGCCGGAAATGATCCAGCCAATCTTTCCACATCTGCTTTTCCTATCGCAACTACCACATCTATATCGTGAGTCGACCTCGGTACTCCGTAAAAGCTGGAAGCGACAGAACCCGTTATCATGTAATCGATCATGTTTTCGTCCAAAGCCTTAACAACTTTCTTCAATAATTCCTGTTGTGACATTTTTTAATATGCTCCAGAAAAAAATTTTTAAATTCCGCGTCCGGCAAATTGGAATATCTTTTGCGAAACCCGCAGATCGAAAGCTGTTTGGTGAACTCCGAAATCTCAAAAGCCTTCTTCAATCTCTGCTCCGGGGTCATTCTTCTTAGCACATCAATATAAATTTTCCGATTTTTTTCCATTTTTCCCTTGATTAACAATATCGCCTCAATAATACGCAACAAGGCGCCTCTTGGGATTGTAACGCTTTACCACATTCGATTCCTGCTCAGCCACCCGTGATCCGGAGTCTGACTTCAAATAAACCTGATCGGGAATATAATCCTTGGCCAGCGAAACGAACGCCGTTATCCGCACGGTGTCCGGCCGCGCTACGGAAACGACGCGGGGGCGGACCGCCCCACCCGGATCCGGCGGATCGCTCTCTATCCTGACACGGCGCATACCGTCAAAAACTCCCATTAAATTCCCCCGTCAAATTGTCGAACAATCAGCCTTCAGCCTTTTCCCCGTCCTCAGCCGCTTCCTTTATCGCCGCGATTATCGGCTCGTAACCTGTGCAGCGGCAAAGATTGCCGGCTACGGCCTCCTTGATCTCGCGGACGGCGGGCCTTGGATTTTTTTCGAGCAGTTCGGTGGCGGACAGGATAATACCCGGCGCGCAAAAACCGCACTGGAAAGAATTCTTCCGGTGGAATTTTTTCTGGAGCTTCCGCGTCCATTTGCGGGTGTCGGCGCCTTCAAGCGTGACTATTTCCGCGCCGTGGGCCTCCACGGCCAGGACCAGGCAGGAGCGCACGGTCTTCCCGTTCAGGATCACGGTGCAGGTCCCGCAGTCGCCCCTGTCGCAGCCCGCCTTGGGGCTCTTTATGCCGAGCTTATACCGCAGGACATCGAGCAGCACATCATTGGTTTCCACATCTATTGAAATATTTTCGGCGTTCAATTTGAAAGAAATAGTGTGTTTTTTCATATCACGCTTTCTCCGTATTTCGGGCCGCCGCCGGAGAGGCGCGAGACGGCGGCCTCAAGGGCGCGGCCGAGCATTACGGCGGCCATGTGGCTGCGATACTCCTTCGTGGAACGGAGATCGGTTATGGGACTTATCTCCCGGAGGAGCGTCTCTTTGGCTTTGGCGATAAGACCGGCGGAAAGCTTATCGCCGTTGAGCACCGCTTCGGTCTGCGGGCATCGGGCGGGCTTGGGTCCCAACGCGCAGGCCGCAACGCGGAAGGCGCCTCCGGCCAGGGCCAGCACGGCTATGCCGCCTTGGGCGAGGTCTTCGCCTTCGTAGCGGGAAAGTTTGGCGTAGCAGCCTCCGGTCTTAGGTTCAGGGAGCGCAAGTTCCACGGCCAGGACCAGTTCGTCGCAGGCCAGCGCGGTTTTTTTGGGACCGGCGAACCAGTTGTGTATGGAAATACGGCGCTCGCCCCTGAGGCTTTTGACCAGGATCGCGGCGTCGTAGACGGCCAAGACGGGGGCGGAATCGGCGGACGGCACGGCGGAACAAAGATTGCCGGCCATGGTGGCGCGGTTCCTGACGCCGGTGGACGCCACGGTCCCGACGGCTTCGCGCAGCAAAGGGCAATATTTCCCGACCAGGGGGGAATCGATCAGCTGGGCGAATGTAACAAGGGAACCGACGGAGAGTACGCCCTTTTTAAAATTTATCTTGTCCAGGCCGGAGACGCCTTTGAGGTCGACCACGACTTCGGGACGGATAAGATTTTTTTTCAGGTGCACGATCAGGTCGGTGCCGCCCGCCAGGACTTTGGCGGTCTCCATATGAAGCGACAGCACGCGCAGCGCTTCCTCCAGGTCTTTCGGTTTCACATACTCAAATTCGGCGACGATCGGCATATATAATTTACCTCCGGCAAATCATCTCCAGGCCGCCACGCGGCCCATGGCGGATTCGAGCTCCATTCCTTTGAGGGGAAAGAAACCCAGCCAGCAGCGCTTGTTGGAAAGCTTGTCTATTTCGCCGCCCAGATTTTCCGCGTGGACCAGCCTCTTAGGGAAGAGCTTCAGATGCATGACCTGGTAATATTCCTCCGGCGGGAACATTTCATCCCATTTTTTGCCGTAATTTTTTTCCAGTTTGTTCTCGGCCTCCGTGAACAATTTCGGGTGCCAGTTGCGGATAATGGTGTTCATGGGATGATCGGCGGAACCGCAATCCACCCCTATCCATTTGAATTTCATGCCGAGCGCCCATTTGTGGAAGCGCGGCCCCGGCCCGGGGTGCTTGCAGAAATAGCGTACCTCGTCGCAGGTGCGCTTTTCGTACCAGGCGTATTTATGGTAGCCGGTATTTATGATCAGGATATCGCCCTTGCGGATCTCGGCGCGCTTCATCAGGAGCTCCGGCTCGTAAAGGTCGTAATCTCCCACATCCTTGGAAATATCCACTACTACCGCCGGCCCGGTCCACTCGCGCATCGGGACCTCTCCTATCGTGCGGCCGGCGCTGTAAAAATGGATCTCGCCGTCCATATGGGTCCCCACATGGTTGGAAGTTTTCATGATCTGGCCGTTGGCGCCCTGCCCCATGTGCGCTCCGGCTATGCGCTTGAAATACTGGAGCTGGAGCGGCATATAGCTCGGCCAGGGGGGGGTGTGGATGCTCAGCGGCTGGGTCAGGTCGTACATCCGGGTCTTCTCCATGAGTTTTATAAAGTCGTTCGGTTTCATAAACACAATCCTCCTGAATTTTTAAATTGTATGGTAAAAATTTTTGCCGCAAAAATTTTTAATCAGTACGATTTGGACATCAGCACTCTTTGTTTCGAAGGTTTGCCGGTAAGGATGCAGACTCCCTCGCCGCGGGCTTCCTCCGGAATCTGGTCCGAAAACGGAACGCAGCGGATGCTGGTTTCAAAGCGCTTGGCCATTTCCTCTTCCTGCGCGGAGGCGCCGGCCCAATGTACCCAGGCAAAACCTCCGCCCTCTTCCTTAAAGAACTTCTCGTAGTCCTCAAGTTTGTCTATCACGCGCGTGCGGGCCGCTCTGAAGCTCCTGGCGCGCTCCAGCAGCTCTTTCTGCATCGCTTCCAGCGTGGGAACGATCGAAGCGACGGCCTCGGCTCTCGGCAGGAAACATTTGCGGCGCCGCCTCTGGTCCTGGTCGCTTTCGCCTTTTATTTCCGCCACAAAGCGGCGCGCGATGCAAAGAGAGCCCTTTTCCAGGTCTTTCGGCCCTACTTCGATGCGCAAAGGGACGCCTTTGCCTTCCCATTCATAATACTTCGCGCCCGGCATGAGGCCGTCCCGGTCGTCGACCCGGACGGCTACTCCCTGCGTCTTAAGTTCAACCGCCACTTTTCTTGCCTCCTCCACGGTCAGCCGCTGCTCCGCCTCATTCTTAAAAATGGGCACGATCACGACCTGGATAGGCGCGAGCTTGGGCGGCAGCACAAGCCCGACGTCGTCGGAATGGGTCATGATAAGAGCGCCGATGAGCCTGGTGCTGACGCCCCAGCTTGTCGCGTAGACGAATTCAAGCCGGCCGTCCTTGTCCTGGAACTTAACATCGGCGCTTTTGGAAAAATTCTGTCCCAGATAATGGCTGGTGCCCATTTGCAGGGCTTTGCCGTCCTGCATCAGGCCTTCTATGGAAAGGGTTTCCAGCGCGCCCGCGAAGCGCTCCGCCTCGGTCTTGCGGCCTTTTATGACCGGCACGGCCATGACATTCTCGGAAAAATCGGCGTAAACATCGAGCATGCGCCAGGTCTCTTCAAGGGCCTCCTTCTCGGTGGCGTGCGCGGTATGCCCCTCCTGCCAGAGAAATTCCGCGGTGCGCAAAAACAGCCTTGTGCGCATTTCCCAGCGCACCACATTGGCCCATTGGTTGATCAGCAGCGGCAGGTCGCGGTAGCTCTGGATCCAGTTCTTATACTGCGCCCAGATGATAGTTTCGCTGGTGGGGCGCACCACCAAAGGCTCTTCAAGTTTTGAGTCGGGGTCCGGCACGATCTCGCCGTTCACGGCCTTCAGCCGGTGATGCGTGACCACGGCGCATTCCTTCGCGAAACCGGAAGCGTGCTTTTCCTCGTGCGCCAGCAGCGACAACGGGATAAAAAGGGGGAAATAAGCGTTTTCATGCCCGGTGGCCTTGAACCGGTCGTCAAGCTCCCGCTGCATTTTTTCCCAGATGGCGTACCCATGCGGCCGGATGACCATGCAGCCGCGCACCGCCGAATGTTCCGCGAGGCAGGCTTTTTTAATGACGTCCAGATACCACTGCGAGTAATCCTGGGCGCGCGGAGTGACCGCGTTCGGCTCGGTTTTCGGCTTGTTCTCGGGTTTATTCATAAATGTCGGTTTTCCTCCTCAACTCCGGCGCGGGGACGGAGAAACCCCCGTGCCGGGCGCGATAAAACGCCGTTTGTCGGCGTTTTATTTTAAAGAGCGGATCTTCCTTATGACCTCATTGACCCACTCGGATTCGTTCACCACTTTCATCTGTTTGCCGCGCTCGATCCAGACGCCGCGGCCCTTGCCGCCGGCGATGCCGAAATCGGCTTCGCGGGCCTCGCCGGGGCCGTTGACCACGCAGCCCATGACGGCTATCTTCCTGCCTGTAGAGCGCTTCAGAAGCGTTTTGTCGGAGTAGACGCGCTCCTCGATCTCTTTGATCACTTTTTCCACATTCACCTGGCAGCGGCCGCAGGTCGGGCAGGAGATAAGATTGGGGCCGTACTGCCTGAGGCCCAGGGCTTTAAGTATTTCGTAAGCGGCGCGGACCTGCATCACCGGGTCCTCGGTGAGCGAAACCCTGATGGTGTCGCCTATGCCCTGGGTCAGGAGCAGGCCTATGCCCAGGGAAGATTTCACCGTGCCGGCGAGGAAACTGCCGGCTTCGGTCACTCCCACATGCAGGGGGATGTCGGATTTTTCCGAGAACAGCAGGTTGGCCATGACCGTCCGTTCGATATCGTCGGCCTTCAGGGAAACGATTATGTCCCTGAAACCTTCGCTCTCCAGGGTGCGCGCTTCGTCCAGCGCCTCCCTGACCATCATTTTGGCCCATTCCCGCGCCGTCCATTTCGGGGCGCGGACCTTTTTTAGAATTTTAAGGGAACCGCAGTTCACCCCTATGCGTATGGGGATGCCGGCGGCCTTGCAGGCTTTTATCACTTCGCGGACCTTATCCTTTTCCCCGATATTGCCCGGATTGATGCGGATCTTGTCCACGCCCTGGCGCGCGGCTTCGACCGCCAGCCGCCAGTCGAAATGGATGTCCGCCACCAGCGGGATATCTATGGCCCTGCGGATACGGCCCAGGTTCCCGGCGGCGGCCATGTCCGGCACCGCCACGCGGATGATCTCGCAGCCGGCGGCTTCAAGGCGCCTTATCTGGTCTATAGTGCCCTTAAGGTCGCGGGTGTCGGTGTTGCACATGGACTGCACGGAAACGGGATTGTCGCCTCCTATGGCGAATTTCCCGACTTTCACCACGCGCGTCTTTCCGGCTTTATGATCGTGGGCCATGGTCATTTGCCTTGCGCGGGGGCCTCTGTCCGCGCCGGGGCCGCCGCTTTTTTAGGGAGCAGACGGACGATGTCGTTGTAGGTGGCGAAGATAAGAATGCCCACCAGAAAGGCTATGCCCGCGGAATTGACCCAGCCCATGACCCGGGCGGTAAGCTTGCGGCGGAAAATACCCTCAAAGATAAAAAGCACGGCGTGCCCGCCGTCAAGAAGGGGTATGGGCAGAAGGTTGAAAAATCCGACGGCCACGGAGATAAGCGCTATCAGGAAGAACAGGTCCGACATGCCGCTGTGGGCGGCCTTGCTGACTATGTTCACTATGCCGATAGGCCCTGAAATATCGGGCTTCTGATGATGCCTGATGTTGCCCGCCAGCGTGGTGACGGTGTACTTTGTCCAGAAGTAGCACTGGTACGCGCCCATCTTCACGGCCTTGCGGACGCCTATATACCTGTAGTTCATGCCTGGAGCCACGCCTATAAGCCCCTGCCCCTCCGGGCCTTTTTTAGTGACGATCTCCACCCTGGTCTTTTCGGCGGCGCGCTGGTATTCCACCGTTATCGGCGCGTTTATTTTTTTATGGATAAGCTCCGCCATTCGGGGCCAGTCGGAGGCCGGAACTCCGTCCACGCTGAGGATGCGGTCGCCGGCCTTAAGCCCGGCCGCGTCGGCCGGGTAACCCTGCGAAATCTCGCCGATGACGGGGCTCGTGGAAGGGACCGGTTCGCCCACAATAAGTATGACGCCGGTGAAGATCGTGAAAGCCAGCAGATAGTTCATGAAGGGCCCGGCCAGCACCACGCCCAGACGGGTGTGCCAGGGTTTGGCGAAATATTCATAAGGCTGGCCCGTGCCTTCTTCCAGCTCCTCGCCGGCGGGCTTTACATAGCCGCCCAGCGGGACGGCGCGGAGGGAATAGCGGGTATCGCCCTTGACCCGGCCGAAAAGCTCCGGTCCGAAACCGAACGAAAAAGCCTCCACTCTTATCCCGGTCAGTTTACAGACCAGGAAATGCCCGAACTCATGAAGGAAGATCACCAGCCCGAATGTGAACAGCACCGCCGCGATGGATAGTATCATTATTTCCTCTTCTTGTTGTGTGTAGTGGCCGCGATCTCCGCGGCTTTTGTCCTGGCCCACTGGTCGATCTCGACCGCTTCGGCGAGGGCGGGGGGCCGGCGGTCGCGGGAATGATGGAGCGCGAGGGTTTTTTCCACTATGACGGGAATTTCCGTAAAAAGCGCGGCTCCTTTTAAAAATTTCTCCACCGCCACTTCGTTGGCGGCGTTAAGGACGGCCGGATAAGTCCCGCCCAGCCGTCCGGCCTCCAGCGCCAGGGCGAGGCAGGGGAAGCGCCTGAAATCCGGCTTAAAAAACTCCAGCCGTCCGGCTTTGAAGAGGTCCAGCGGCCTTACCAGCGACTTCACGCGCTCCGGATAGGTCAGCGCGTACTGGATGGGCAGCTTCATATCCGGCTCCGACATCTGGGCCAGCACGGAGCCGTCCTTCAGCTCCACCGCGGAATGGATCACCGACTGCGGATGGATGACGACCTGGAGCTTTGAAACCGGCAGCGAGAAGAAATTTTTTATCTCTATGGCCTCAAGCCCCTTGTTCATCAGCGTGGCGCAGTCCACCGTGATCTTGGGCCCCATCTTCCAGGTGGGATGCCTGAGGGCGGAAGCGGGTGTGACCTTGTCGAGCCCGCCCTTATAACGGTAGAAAGCCCCGCCGGACGCCGTAAGGAAGATCCTGGAGACAGCGGCGTCGTAATTTTTGTCCCGCAGGCCTTCCAGGCACTGGAAAATGGCGGAGGGCTCCGAATCCACGGGAATGATCTTCGCCTGCCAGCGGACGGCCTCGCTCATAAGCGTCTCGCCCGCCATCACCATCGGCTCTTTATTGGCCAGGGCGATATGCTTGGAAGCGCGGATGGAGGCGACCAGCGGAGCGAAACCCACCGAACCGGAAACGGAATTCAACACCACATCGGCCTCTTTCAGCGAAGCCAGCCGCACCAGGCCTTCCACGCCGGGGGGGAGAAGCTTGGTGCCGCGCGGAAGCCGTCCTTTGAGCTCCGTCCAGGCCTTATGATCGAACACCGCGGCGTATTCGGGCTTATGGACGCGGACCTGGGAAAGAAATCCGGCCACATTGGAATTGGCGGCCAGGCCCAGCACTTTCCAGCCGAGGTTCTCCGCGGCTTTCAGCGCGTTCCGGCCTATGGAACCGGTGGAGCCCAGAATAACGAGATTTTTCATCTGGAGTACACCGTAAAGTAATAAATTACCGGGGCGAGAAAGATATACGAATCGAAGCGGTCCAGGATCCCGCCGTGCCCCGGCAGGAGATTGGAGGAATCCTTCACGCCCGCCGCGCGTTTCACCATGGACTCCGCTATATCAGAAAGCTGGCCGAAGATCCCTATCAGGACGCCCGCGGCGACGGCGAAAGACACGCTGATGGAATAATTCATGAGGGCGCGGGACAGGAGCGTCATCAGGACGGCGCTCACAAAACCGGCGAGAGCGCCCTCCCAGGTTTTCTTGGGGCTGATGGTGGACAGCTGCCGTTTTCCGAAGAACCGGCCGAACGCGTAAGCGGCCGTGTCCATGACCCACACGGTCACGATAAGCATGAAGGTAAGAGCCTCGCCGTCGGGACGGAGGTCGCGCAAAGCGATAAGATGGACCATGCACCAGGAGATCATGAACAGGCCCAGGAGGGTGAAGCCGATGCGCTCCAGATATTTTTTCCGGGAAAAGATCTCGTAAACCAGCGCGGCTATGACGGCCAGGGTCACGGCGGAGCCGGAAAAATTATCTCCGCCGGCCAGGGCGAAGGGGGAACGATCGAAAAAAAACGCGGCCGGCAGGAGGAGCCCCATGACGAAAAGGGTGGGGCCCTGGACGGGTTTGCCGCCGAGCTTCATCAGGATGTAATATTCGTAGAGCGCCAGCGCGATGACGGTGAACACGAACGCCGCGTAAGGCAGGCTGCCCATATGGATGAGCAGGGCGACTATAGGGATACCGATAACGGCGGTAAGGACTCTTGGTAGCAGCATAATGGTTAAGCTCCTTTTCTTCTGTCCCTGCCCTGATAATCCAGGAGGGCCTCCAGGAATTGTTTCTCCCGGAAGTCGGGCCAGAGCGTGCCTGTTATATAAAATTCCGAATAGGCCGTCTGCCACAGCAGGAAATTCGAGAGGCGCATCTCGCCCGAAGTCCGGATCAGCAGGTCCGGATCCGGGAGCGGCCAGGTCTGGAGTTCCCTGGCGAAAGAATCCATGTCGACTTTCTTCACTCCCCGCCCGAGCAGGGAGTTCACCGCGTCGAGGATCTCCTGACGGCCGCCGTAATTCAGGGCGATGTTAAGGATCATGCCCGTATTCTCTTTCAGTTTGTCGACCGTACCGAGCACCGCTTTCCGGGCGGGGGCCGGCATCTCCGAGAGGCGGCCACTTATCATCAGCCGCACATTGTTGCGGGCCAGGTCGCGGCCGTATTCCGCGATGGCCTTTTCCAGAAGGAGCATCAGGGCGGAGACTTCGAGCTTCCCGCGGTTCCAGTTCTCGGTGGAAAAAGCGTAAATGGTCAGGGCCTTGACGCCCAGGTCGCTGGCCGTCTTTACCACGGCCCGGACCGATTCCACGCCCTTGGCATGGCCCACCGCGGCGGGCAGGCCTCTGGCCCTGGCCCACCGCCTGTTGCCGTCCATAATAACTGCGACATGCGACGGGATCCTGGACCGGTCTAGTTTATTCAAAAGGCTGTCCATAGGCAAAAACCGCCGTATAAAATGTCGTAAAACGACATTTTATCGTACCCGGCACGGGGTTTTGTATAAATTTTTGCGGCAAAAATTTATAATGCACCACAGTCCCCATTCAGACCGTCAGGAGGTCCTTTTCCTTGACCGCGGCCGTGTCGTCTATCATCCTGGTGTAGGTGTCGGTTATCTTCTGGATGGCCGACTCGTGGCGCTCGGTATCGTCCTCGGTGATCTCTTTGGCCTTTTCGGCCTTCTTCACTTTTTCGATAGCCTCGCGGCGCACATTACGCACCGCAACGCGGGCATCCTCGCCCATGCTGTGAACGACCCTGACCATTTTTTTGCGCTGGTCCTCGGTCATCGCCGGAAGGTTTATCCTTATAACATCTCCGTTCCTGACCGGAGAGGCGCCCAGGTCCATCTTGCGCAGCTCGGCCTCGATGGCGTCTATAGCGCCCTTGTCCCACGGGCGGATCTCCAGCGTGCGGCCTTCGGGGATGGAGATCGCGGCGACCTGCTTGAGCGGCACGCGGGCGCCGTAATATTCCACCTGGACCGTATCCAGCAGTTGGGGATTGGCGCGGCCGGTGCGAAGGGTCGTCAGCTCCCTTTTAAATTTATCGACTTTCTCCATCATGTCCAGTTCAACCTGTTCCAGCATCGAGTTTATATCTTCGGCCATATCAAAGGCTCCTTTCAACTGTTTTATAAAACGCCGTAAAACGGCGTTTTATCGTAAGAATTTTTGCCGCGACGATTCCTAAGCGGCACCATAAAGCGGCAAAACGCCCGCGGGCGCCGCTGTCATAATTATATTAAATTTACGGTCGTTTTCAGGGTTGTTCCGCTACGATGGAATCTTCCACAAGGCCGCAGACTATATGGGCCGCCAGGATATGGATTTCCTGGACGCGGGCGGCATCGGGGTCGTCGATCACCAGGGCCAGGTCGCAGACGGGTTTTATGGAGCCGCCGTCCCGCCCTAGAAGGCCGATAGCGGTAAGCCCCATTTCGCGGGCCTTGTTGACGGCGTTAAGGACATCGGGGCTGGAGCCGGAAGTGGAGATCGCGATAAGGAGGTCGCCCGCGCAGCCGTGGGCTTCCACCTGGCGCGAGAAGATCCTGTCGAAGCCGTAATCGTTGCCGAGCGCCGTCAGGATGGAAGTGTCGGTGGTAAGGGCCAGCGCAGCTATGGCCCGGCGTTCTTTCTTGAACCGCCCGACCAGTTCCGCCGCTATGTGCTGACTGTCCGCCGCAGAGCCGCCGTTGCCGCAGATCAGGACCCTGCCGCCTTTCCTGACGGACGCGGCGATCAGGGAAGCTATCTGTCCTATGAGGCCCCACTGGGCCGACAAGGCCCGGGCGGCGGCTAGATGACTGTCGATCGCGGAACGGATCTTTTCTTCCATAAGTGGTTAGGCTGAAGGTTTAAGGCCGAAGTCTGAAGGTGTTTTTAAATCCGCTCCGCCCTCAGCCTGGTCTTGCTTCAGCCTCTCCTTCTATTTAATGAGGGTCCCGACGGTTTCGCCGCCGACCGCTTTTTTAATGTTGTTCTGAGTGTGCAGATTGAAAACAAGTATGGGGAGATGATTCTCCATGCAGAGCGTAAGGGCGCTGGTATCCATGAACTTCAGGCCTTTGCGGATGGCGTCCATGTAAGTGATGTTCTTTATCATCCTGGCTTTCTTATCAAGCTTCGGGTCGCCGGTGTACACGCCGTCCACCTGGGTGGCCTTAAAGATCACATCCGCGCCGATCTCCGCCGCGCGCAGGGCGGCGGCCGAATCGGTCGTAAAATAAGGGTTGCCGGTGCCGCCGGCAAAAATAACCACGCGGCCTTTTTCAAGATGCCGGATGGCGCGGCGGCGGATGAACGGTTCGGCCAGGCGGGAGATCTCTATGGAAGTCTGCACGCGGGTATGCACGCCCTTGTGCTCCAGAGCCGACTGGAGCGCCATGGCGTTTATGATAGTGGCGAGCATCCCCATGTTGTCGGAGGTGACCCGGTCTATCATACCGTGCCCGTCCTTGGCGCCCCGCCAGATATTGCCTCCGCCTATGACGATGGCAAGCTGGATCTCCGGCCGGCAGGCTTTTTTGATCTCTTCCGAGATAAAGGTCAGGGCCGACGGACCTATGGAGCGCCCGTCGCCGTTGCCGGAAAGCGCTTCTCCGGAGATCTTAAGCAGGACTCGTTTATACATGCGTTTTACCGGCTCATTCCATGCCGATGATGTAGCAGTCGAACCTTTTTATCCGGATCTCGCCTTTGAGCCTGTCGGAATGGCTCTTGATCACCTGCGCTATGGAAAGCTTGCTCTCGCGGATGGAGGCCTGCTCAAGCAGGCAGGATTCCTGGAAGAACTTGTTGACGCGGCCTTCCAGCATTTTCGCCACGCCTTCCGGGGACTTGGCCTTGTAGGGCTTGCCGGCCTGGTCGGCCAGGGCCTTGGCGTCGGCTTCGTCCTTCTCCATCTTGGCGCGATAGATCTCGCGTTCTTTTTCCACCAGGTCCGCAGGGGCGTCCTCGCGGCGCAGCCATTTGGGATTCATGGCCACGCTTTGCATGGCCAGTTCTTTGGCCAGGGTTAAAAGGTCGCTCTTCGCGGCGTTCATTTCCCCGTTAAAAGAAAGTTCCACGACCGCGGCTTTCCTTGAATCGGAGTGGATATAATAATTGACGGCCGTATCGGCGGCGGCATGATAAGTCGTGCCGCGGCGGATAGCCATATTCTCGCCGGTCTTCATGGCGAGCGCCTGGAGTTTTTCCTTGGCTTTCGCGTTCTCCGCCGGATTCGCCATCGAAGCGTCGGCCAGCATAAGACCGGAAAGCTCTTCGGCCAGCGCCCTCACTTCCGGGTTCTTGGCCACGAAATCGGTTTCACAATTGAGCTCGACCATGGCGAGGGTTTTGGAGTCGGGGGAAACCTTAACGGCCACCACGCCCTCTTTCATAAGGCGGCCCGCGCGCTTGGCAAGGCCGGCCAGGCCTTTCTTCCTGAGAAGTTCCACCGCTTTGGCGAGGTCGCCTGCAGACTCCGTAAGGGCGCTCTTACAGTCCATCACGCCCGCGCCGGTCTGGCTTCTTAAAGACATAACTTGTTCGCTGGTTATCGCGCTCATAAAATCTCCTGGGTTTGAATAGCTTGTTCATGGCGGACCAGGCTGAGGGCTGAAGGGCATAGGCCCGTCAGCCTGCGGTCCGACTCGGCCCCGGCCGCGGTTTATTCCTCGGTCCTGACGGGTTCGGAGGGGGCGTCCATCAGCGCCTGCTGCTCGTTCTGCTGCTCGGCTTCGGCCGGTTGGACGGCGGCGGCTTTGGCGGCTTCCGCCTCGGCGCGGCCTTCTATTATGGCGTCGGCCATGGTCGCGCAAAAAAGCCTGATCGAGCGCGCGGCGTCGTCATTGCCCGGGACGGCCCAGTCGAGGGCGTCCGGATCGCAATTGGTGTCGCAGACGCCCACCACGGGCATATGCAGTTTCCTGGCCTCGCTAAGCGCCCCGGCCTCTTCGATGGGATCCACTACGAACATAATATCGGGGAGGTTCTTCATCTGGCGGATGCCCGACATCAGTTTGACAAGGCGGTTCTTTTCCTTGGTCAGGCGGGAAACCTCTTTCTTGGACATGACGCGGAAAAGGCCGTCGCTCTCCAGCCTCTCCAGCTCGTCAAGCCGCTTGAGGGATTTTTTTATGGTTTCGAAATTGGTCAGCGTGCCGCCCAGCCATTTTTCGTAGACGCAGGGGACATTAGCCCTCTCGGCCTCTTCCTTTATGATGTCCTTGGCCTGCTTTTTGGTGCCGACAAAAAGGAATATTTTGCCGTCCTTGGCGGAATCTTTCACGAAAGCGTAGGTTTTTTTAAGTTCCTTGACGGTTTTCTGCAGATCAAGGATATGGATGCCGTTCCTTTCGCCGAAAATAAAACGGGCCATTTTGGGGTTCCATCTGTAAGTCTGATGACCGAAGTGCACACCGGCTTCCAACATCGTCTTCATCGATATGTTCAGCATTTATTTTTGTCCTTTTTACCGCGTTTTTCGTTTCTTTTCCCGCCCTCTGGGAGCAGGATTTCTCCGTTACTATGTTAACATATCCCGCTATGGTTGTTCAATAGCTTTGCGCCGCCGCGGGTATTGACAATTTTCGGGGTGCGTGGTATAAAGCAACCGTGAGGGATTTGCGCATATGACGGAAACCGTCCTGTTAGGATTTTTTTAAAAGCGCACGCGACGCATTCCCCGCGCATTTTTTGAGGTTTTTTCTTAAAAAAATGCGCGGTTCGTTTTTTACATCCGGCCTCAGATGTTCTATACTAGTTCAAGATTACGCAGATCACCGCGGATTCAGGATAAACCGCTATGAAAATAGCCATTGCCCAGATCAACCCTAAAGTGGGCGATATCGCCGCCAACGAGCATAAGATAGAGACCTTCGCCAGGAAAGCCGAAAACCTGGGCGCGGACATCGTCGTCTTCCCGGAACTGGCGCTTACCGGCTATCCGCCGCTGGACCTGCTGGAAAAAAAAGATTTTATCCTGGAGAACCTGGCCGCGCTCGGCCGTCTTGCAGCGCTGCGGCTCGGGCCCGCGCTGGCGGTGGGGTTCGTCGACCTTAACCCGGGCAGGCAGGGCAAGGAGCTCCTGAACTCCGCGGCGTTCCTCAGCGGCGGAAAGATCCTGCAAAAAAGGGCCAAATCCCTGCTTCCGACCTACGACATTTTCGACGAAGCCAGATATTTCGAGCCGGCGCGGACCAACATTCCTTTCAGGTTCCGGGGGGAACTTGTAGGCCTTACCATCTGCGAGGATATCTGGGCCCAGACCGCCCTGCTGCCGAACCGGCTGCTCTATACCAACAATCCGGTAAAAACGCTGCGCGGACGCAAGGCTTCGATCATCATCAATCTTTCGGCCTCGCCTTATTACCGGGGGAAAAGCGCCAGGCGCAGGACCATCCTCTCCGGCCTCGCGAAAAAAATGCGGGCGCATATTATTTACGCCAACCAGGCAGGCGCCAACGACGAACTTATTTTCGACGGCAACAGCTTCGCGCTGGATCCCGCGGGCAGGACGCTCGCGTCGGCCGCGGCCTTTAAGGAAGATCTGCTGCTGGCCGACACCCGCGCGGGGGCCGCGGCGCCGCGCCCCGACGAAAGCGCGGACGAAATAGGCTCGGCGCTGACCCTCGGCATAAAGGATTATTTTCAAAAACTCGGTTTTCAGAAAGCGGTGCTGGGTCTGAGCGGCGGCATCGACTCGGCGGTGGTGGCCGTTCTGGCGGCGCGGGCTCTCGGCCCGGAAAATGTGACCGGCGTGCTCATGCCCTCGGAGTACACCTCAAAACAAAGCATAGACGACGCCCGGGCCCTGGCGGCGAACCTCGGCATAAAGACCAGGCTCATCCCGATTAAAAATATTTACGCCCGGTTCCTCCGGGAGCTGAAAACCGCAAAGCCCCGCGGCGAAGTCACACTGACGATGCAGAACCTCCAGGCCAGGATCCGCGGCGTTCTTTTGATGGCCCTTGCGAACTCCGGGAACCTGCTGGCCCTTACCACCGGCAACAAATCCGAGATCGCCCTGGGCTACTGCACCCTTTACGGCGACACGGCCGGAGCCCTGGCGCCTATAGCCGACCTGCTGAAAACGGAAGTTTACCGGCTGGCCGCGAGAATGAACGCCGGGGGCGAGGTGATCCCGCGCGCGATAATCAAAAAACAGCCTACCGCGGAACTTAAACCCGGCCAGAAGGACCAGGACGACCTGCCGCCTTACGAAACGCTCGACGCGGTCATTCGTCTTTACATGGAGGAGAACCGGACGGCGCGGGAAATAATCAAAAAAGGCTACGACGCCGAGCTGGTCCTTTCCATACTCCGGCGCATAGAGGCCAACGAGTACAAGCGCAAGCAGCTGCCTATCGGCCTGAAGGTGACGGAAAAATCCTTCGGCTACGGCAGAAAAATGCCCATAGTCAAATCGACGGCTTTCATAACGACGGGCGGACAGGCGGCGGACAGGCCCCGGCCTGGACGGAAACCCTCATGAGCTTCAGGCCCCGGTCCTCGGTCCGCAAATACCTTAGCCAATGACACGCAAACTTCCCGCGCTCCTTTTTCTTCTCGCGCTTTGCGCGCCGGACCTTTCGTCGCAGCCCGGCCCCGCCGCGCGGGAAACGGAGCTCGGCGGCTCCGCGCCCGCGCAGGCCGCGGCCGGCCCCGCCTTAAAGGCGCGGGGGCCGGCGGCTAAAAAGAAAAAACCGCACAAGAGCGCCAAATTAAAGGACGAAGTGGTGGGACAAGAGCCGAAAACCAGGGCGGAGCTGGTGAAACCTCTCGAGATCGCCGAAACCGCCCCGAAGGAGAACATCCTGGCCAGGACCCTGGGCGCCATCACCATAAACACCGCCAAAGGGCCCATCATCCCTTTCCCGGTCGTGGATTCCAATAAGGATATGGGAGTCTCCTTCGGCATCATGCCGATCATGGCCATAAGGGGCGGCCCGAACGACAAAACCATCAAAGCGGTCCTGGCGCCCTCCGCCACATACAACGAATATCTCCGGACCACCTTGACTTACAGGCAATACATCTTCCCGGACGAACAAAGATTTTTTTTGCTGCGCGCCTCCTATTCCCAGAAAGTGGAGAGGGAATTCATAATCTACTATTACACGCCGCAAGCCTGGGGCTCGGAGATCCGCGTCGGCGCCGAAGCCAAGAACTGGGTGACGGGAAAACCATCCTTTTACGGGCTCGGCATCGACTCGTCCAGAAAGGACAGGGCCAATTACGCGCTCAACATGACGGGCGAGGAATTTACCGTGGACCTGCCGCTGGTAAACCACCATTTTTTCTTTAATTTCAACCACGCCCTCTACCTGAAAAGGATAAGCGACGGTCCGCAGGAATCCGGACAGGTCAGCGGCCTCTTCCCGGCTTTGTTCAACCAGGCCTCGAAGGAAAATACTTTCCTGACCCACCGCTTCGCGCTGGTCTACGATGACACCGACCATCCGTTCCTCCCCAAGCTCGGCACTTATATCGCCGCCTCGGTCAATTACTCGGACAAGAGCCTGGCTTCAGATTTCAACTACCGGACCTATGTCGTACAATTGAAGCACTACTATAACTATAAGGAAGAAGGGAAGTATGTTACCGCCATCCACTATCTTTACCAGTTCACCAAAGGGGACGCGCTGCCGTTCTACGCGCTGCCGCAGCTGGGCGAAAGCACCGGGCTGAGGATGGCGGGCGACGGCCGTTTTGTGGACCGGGGAAAATTCGTATTTACCGTGGAAGAACGCATAACCCTTTCGCGCTCGCCGTTCATGAAATTCATCAGCGAAAGCGAAATAGCGCCGTTCCTGGACATAGGCACGGTATTCCCGAAACCCTCCGAGTTCAGCGCCCGGAACCTGAAATACAGCCCCGGCATCTCCGCCAGAATAGTGATCAGGCCGCAGGTCGTGGGAACCTTGGATTTTGCCTTCGGCTCGGAAGGCACCAACGCCATCATAAAAGTAGGCTATCCCTTTTAGCGTATGCGGTTATCCGGTGACATAATACTTAATTCGGCAAATAGGTATTATGTCACCGGATTAAAAACTTAAGGAGGAATGATGAGACCAGGATTAACGTTTCTTGTTTCGGCGGCGCTGTTGTTTTCTGCGACCGGCTCCCGCGCGGGAGACGCCGGAAAACTGAAGGTCGGGGTGGAGAAGCTGAAAGGAATGATAAAAAATCTCACTCCCGAACAAATAGAGCAGGGGAAAAAGGGCCTGCAGGCGCTCGTCGGAATAAAGACCAGTTCAAAGACCGAAACCGGCCTGCCGCCGGCCTCAACGGACAACGCGGACAAACCATTAAAAAAAGAGACGAAGCCGGCCGCTCCCGCGGACGCGGCGGACGCGAAGAAAAAACTGGACGAACTGGGCATCCCGCTGTACAAGGGGCTTTCGCTTGACGCCCTGACGGAGGGACCGGAACGTTACGAGCTGAAATATTCCATGCCTGCCAAGGACGGCGGCGTATTCAAGTCGATGACGGCTTTTTACAAAACCGAGCTGCCTAAGAAATTTCTAAAGAAAGGCTGGAAGGCGGAGGGCGCCCGCACGGACCGCCTATGGTGAAGGCGGCGGTCTAAGACTCCCCAGTTTTCGGCGGTCCGGATTCCCCACTTATTAAGCCCACCCGTGCGCCGGCCGCCCTGCAAAGACAATAATGTCCAGGAAAACACCGTCTATCCAGT
>JBAYJD010000020.1:0-47021 GCA_041665305.1 Elusimicrobiales bacterium | reverse complement strand
GTCCGCCGCGCTTGAGAATCAGTACCGTCTTAAAGAGGCCGAACTGGGCCGGAACGCGGCGAAAGCGCGCGGGGTTGTGGAGACGGATTTCGCCGAGCGGCTGGCCGTGGAAAAGGCGGGCTACGAAAAAGCGGCGGCGCGTCTGACGGAGGAGAACCGCCTTAAGGACGCCCAGCTGGCGTCCACGCATGACAAGCTCAAGGAGCTTGAGCGGCGCATAGGCGGGATGGAGGATGAACGCCACGCGGAACTGCTGACCCGCCAGGCCGAAAAAGAAGCGGCGCTTAAAGAGCAGGCGGCTGAATTGAGCAGGAAGGCCGTTGAAGCGCGTGAGCTGGCTCAAGCGGAGCTGACCCGGAGGTTCGCGGCGGAAAAAGCCGGTTTGGAAAAAGAACTGGGCCGGCTGGCGGAGGAAAATCTTCACAACGAAGAACTCCTGTCGGCTGAACATGAGAAGATAAAGGTCCTGGAGAACCGTATAAACGAGTTTACGGCCGCGCGGCACGCGGAAACGGCCGCAACGAGCGCGGCTCTGGAAGCGGAGTACTCGGCCCGGCGCGAAGCGCTGATCTCCGAGGTGTCCGCCAGGGAAGAGGCGCTCAATAAGGAAGCCGCCGCGCGTATGGAATCGGAAAGGGCGGCCTGGCAGGCGCAGAGAGGGCGTCTTGAGGCGACGGCCGCCGGCGCCGCTGAAGACTTTAAACGCGCCCAGAAAGAAATAGAAGAATTGTCCGCCCTGAACCGCAGGCTGGGCGAACAACTGGTGGAGAGGACCGCCGGGTTCGACAGGGAAATGCTGGAGGCGAAAGCCGGCTATGAAAAAGAGCTTAATCTGCGGCTGAAGGACACCGTGGAGGCGCAGACAGCGCCTCTGCTTGAAACGCTGGAAGCCGTAAGGCGCCGCAACAAGGAACTGTCGGACGCCGTTTCTTCCAGGGAGGATGAGATCTCCAGGCTGAATTCCGAACTGGCCGGTAAGGACAGGCAGACGGCGGAAGACATCAAAATAGCTGAGAACGCGGTACTTGCCGCCGGAGCGGCGGAACTGGAAGCCGCCTATAAAGAGCGGAAAGAAAGGCTGGCGGCGGAGACCGCCGCTTTAAGATCGGAACTGGAAAAGGAGCATAAAACCCGCATTGAAAAGCTGGCCGCGCATTACGAGGCGCGGAGCCGTCAGACGGATATGGAGAACGGGGAGCTTAAGGCCGCCGTGGCAAAGCTGCGCGAGGAGGCGCTTGAAGCGCAGCGGAAGGCCGGCGCGCACTTTACCGAACTGACGGAGCAGGCCCGCGCTTATCAGGAGGCTGCGCTCAAGCTCAAGGAAGGCCGCGCCGCGGAGTTGAACTCCAGGATAGAGGCCGCCGTGGCCGAAGCGGTCAGGTCGCAGCAGGAAAAGCTCCGGTCCATGGAGTCCGAACTGAGCGAGCTCCGGCGCAGCAGCCGGGAAGAATCGCGGCTGGCCGAGGAGGCTATTAAAAAAGAAAAGACGAGGCTGGCGGAGGAACTGTCCCGCGGACAGGCTTCCATAGAAGCCGCGGACCTGAAGATCCGGGAGATGCAGGACGAACTTATGAAAAGCCGCCAGAATTCAGCGGCGGCCTATATGGACCGGATAACCGACCAGGACGAAAAGCTCAGGGCGCTGAAGAGCGCTTACGACGCCAGAGAGGAAAAACTTAAAAAAGAGGCCGCTGAGCTTGTGGAGCAGGCCCGGAACGGCGCTGAAATAAGATTAAAGGAACTGGAAGAGGAGGTCGCGGCCAAGGAACAGCTTCTCAGCGAAGGCGCCGAATCGTGGCAGCGCAAGCAGCTGGAACTGGACGCCCGGCGGGACGAGAAGTTCAACGCCCTGCTGGAAGAATACCAGGCGCGGCAAAGGGAGAGCGAGAAGCAGGCCGCGCTGGCCGCCGCGGAATTGAAATCCTCTTATGACGCCCGCCTTAAAGAACTGGAGGAACAGCTCAAGGCCAAGGAGCAGCGCATCCGGGAAGGCGGGGAGTTCTGGCGCCAGAAGCAGCTGGACCTGGATGCCCAGCATTCGGCGCTCAACCTGAAGCTGCATAGTTTTAACGAGGAGATCTTCGCGCAGAAGCAGGCCATGTCCGAGAGGGAGAAGGTCCTTAACGAGCAGCGGCTGGCCCTTGAGAGCGGTTATGTCGCCAAGATGGGGGAGCTGGAAAAGCTGCGCATGGAGCTGACCCGCGCTATCGTGGAGTATAAGAACAGGAAATGACGTTATGGAAAAAGAAATACTGGTGAAATGCGTGCCGGTGGAGATGATGGAGCACCTGAAAAAACTCGCCGCCAAACTCTGGGAGGACCGCAATCCCGCCGGAGTGCACCTGGGCGCCATCCTGGACGAATTTGAGTCCGACATAAGGACTCTTAGCGGGGTGGTCAAGGAATATGAGACCGATTGCGCCGCCAGGTTCAAGCTGGCGGAGGAGGCCTGCAAGGAAAAGATCCTGGCTCTGGAGCGCGAACTGGCCCAAGGCCGGGCCGATGTCTTGAGCCGGGAAGAGGCCCGCGGTGAAAGTGAAAAAAAGGCCGCCGCGCTCGCCGAGGCGCTGAAGCGCAAAGAGGCCGAGCTCTCCGCGGCCGGCGCCAGGTATTCGGAGGAAGAAGCGCAGTTGAATTCCAAATATGTGTCCAAGATGCAGGAGCTTTACGACAGGGTAAGCCGCAAGGAACTGGAGATGCTTTCCCGCTGGGAGGAAAAAAACAAGGTCCTGGAAGGCAAGCGCGCCGATTTTGAGAACGAGTGCTCGGTCAGGGCCCGGCAGTTCAAACTGCGGGAAAAAACTCTGGAGGACGGGTTTAACGCGAGAAAGGAAGAGCTTATAAGGACTTTTGACAAGGTGCGGATGGAATATGACGCGAGGGAAGCCGAGCTCTCGGCCAGGGAAGAGAAGCTTCTGGCGCTTGAAAAGAAAAGAGCCACGGTCACAGAGGACCTATGAAAAAAGAAAATGAGCTGAAGGAGCTGCTTGACCGTCTGAAAGGAGAGGTGAGGAGCTCTTCCGCCCCGGAGCCCGGCCGGCCGGAGGAACCCCGCGGACTGCTTGAAGCGGGACCCGCGGAATTATCCGCCACGGCCCCTGTGGTCCCCGCGCCCAGGGCTGAACGGCCGCCGGCCCCGCCGCGGTATGACTATCTCAGGTCCGACAGGCCGCCGGTCCCGGCCGGCGCGAACCTTATCTGGAGCGAGAACAAGGAAACAATGCTTTTCGGCATGCTGGCCTCGCTTATCGCGATGCTCGGCGGCAGCCTGGCCGGACTCGATTATGTCATACTTATCGGCGCCGTGTCGTTCATGCTTTTTTCTTTCATTATGTGCCTGACCTTGTTCGGATATTATTTGAATTTCAAGAAAAAAAATTCGGAAGGAGGGCTTCTCAGCGAACGGGTGGACCAGCTTTCGCGCAGGCTTGAGGCCCTGTCGGCGAAAGGCTTTACTGTCCCGTCCCACGGGCTGCCTTCCGCGCACGGAAAGGACAAGGAATTGGAGCATAAGGTCGACGAACTGCGGACCCTGGTGAAGGCCCTTGCCAGGGTGGTGGAAGGGCAAAACGCGGAACTCCGTTAAAAACAAGACTTTACGAACTTTAAAACATATATAATTACCTATGATGAAGATAAAATCGATGGTGCTTGCCGCGGCGCTCGTTTTCAACTCTTTTCCGGGAATAGTATTCGCCCAGATGGTTCTCGGCGAAAAGAACTATTTCATAGAGGCGGGGGATGTTATCAATGTGCAGGTTTTCCCGGCCGAGGAGTTCTCCAAGGAGGTCACGGTGCAGCCGGACGGGACCATCGATATCCCGCTCGCCGGACCGGTCAAGGTGGAGGGGATGCGCGGTGAGGACCTGGAAAAGGTCCTGACCGCCAAATTCTCCAAATATGTGGCCAATCCACGCATAACGGTCAATGTGCGCAAATTTTCCTCCAACCGGATCGCCATCATCGGCGAGACGCGCGGTACCGGTTATTTTGAATACCGGGAGGGCATGAAACTGCTTGACCTGGTGGCCCAGGCCGGCGGACTGGCCGATTATCCGAGGGCCGACAAGGTCAGGATCTACAGGCGCGTAAAAGGCGCCGACGGCGGGATCAGCGAGGAGCTGATAAAGGCCGATATCTCCGCCGTCATGAACGGACAGATGGAGAAAAATATCGCCCTGGCCGCCGGCGATATAGTTTATGTCCCGAGGACCAGGGTCTATAAAGGCGCCAAATGGCTGAGCGATAATCTGGTCCCCTGGTTCACTTTGTTCACTATGGGACTTACGGTCGGCCTCGTAACGCGGAAAAACTGACATGAACGCCGAACTCACTCTTTTCGATTACTGGCGCATTATCAACCGGAGAAAATGGGTGGCTCTTCTGGTGTTCAGCGTTACTATCTTTTCCACTATTTTCTATACCCGCCTTCAGCCGGTGATCTACCAGAGCCAGGCCATCATCAAATTCCAGCCTCCGGCTTCTTATTCGAAGATCCCCGGGTCGGAGATGGCGGAGTTCGACCCCTGGAACGCCGTGTCCACGGAGATCCGCGTTATTACTTCGGCCGAGATCGCGGAGCGGGCGGCGAAAAAGCTGGGTTTGCTGGATGAAAACGCCGGCCCGGCGCAGAACAACTCCGTTGTCAGGAGCATACAGGGTTCTTACAGGGCCGAGCGTCTCCAGGACTCCAACCTTATCACCATTCTGGCGAGTAATTCCAATCCGCTGAAAGCCAGCGATATCGTGAACGCCGTGATAGAGGCTTACCGCGAATACGACCTGGAGCAGAAGAGCAGGCAGGGCCGCAAGACCCTGGAGGATATAGCCTCAAGAAAGGCCGAAGTCGAGGAAAGTCTCCGTTCGCTCGAACGTTCAAAACAGAATTTCATGGAGAAAAATCCGCAAAGCGGGATGGGCGCGGCTTTAGCGAACCAACTGGCCGACCTGGAGATCCGCAAGCGCCAGCTGCAGCAAAAGTATACTCCGAACTATCCGGAATTAGTGGACCTCGCCCAGCGCATCCGCCTTGTGGAGGCCAGGCTGGGGGTGATCCCGGCGCAGGAAGTGGATCTCGCGCGCATCAGCCGGGAACTGCGGCTGCAGGAAGATCTCTACACCACCCTGAATAAGCAGTACGAGGAAGCCAAGCTCGGCCTTTCCTCCGTGGTCTCGTTCGTGAGCGTGGTCAATCCCGCCGTTCCCAGCGATTCTCCCGTATCCCCCAATAAACAGCTTAACCTGATGGTGGGCTCTATCCTGGGCGTTTTCCTGGCCATAGTGATTGTGTTCCTCCTGGCGAACCTGGATGTTTCCATCAGCACGATAGAGGATATAGAATCGTTCCTAAAACTCCCGGTACTGGGTCTTATCCCCCACATTTTAAGCGAAAAACGCATTGATAACTGGCTCACCCAGATCTTCAAGAAGGAGCGTTATACGGTGGAGGCTTTCAGAAGCGTGCTTATACTTAACCGGCGTTATGCTTCAAGCATTATCGAAGCTTACCACACCCTGCGCACGAATATAATGTCGCATCTGAACACGCGCGAGAGTGTCGCGCTGGTTTTCAGCTCCGCCGGGGCGGCCGAAGGCAAAACCCTTACGGCCGTGAATTTTGCCCTGGCCGGCGCGCACGCCGGGCTTAAGACGCTTCTTATCGACGCCGACATGCGCCGTCCGGCTATCTACCAGATCTTCGGTTCCCGCAAAGAGCCCGGCCTGAGCGATGTGCTGGCCGGCAAAGCCGAATGGCGCGACGCGGTGCTTGAAAGCGCGGATTTCATGATGGGCGGCCTCAATTTCGACAGCCTGATGCATTTCCAGGGCATAGAGAACCTCCAGATCCTCAACTCCGGTACGGCTCCGGGCAATGTTATCGATATCATAGATTCCGCCGACTGGAAGGAATTGATGGAAGATCTTAAAAATGAATTCGACATTATAATCTTCGACGCCCCGCCGGTGCTTTTATTCGTCGACGCCGTAATGCTGGCCAAGCACTCGGACGGCGTGGTCCTGGTTTATAAAGCCGGCAAGATAGCCAGAGGCGGGCTTAAGCGCGCTACCGACCAGGTGACGGGGGCCAATGCCCATATGATAGGCGTGGTCCTCAACGGGGTGCGCGCTTCCGAGATGGGACCCCAGTACGGCTATTATTCTTACGATTACAAGAATTACTCCCGGCGCTGAAGGCCGGTATAAGGCGGCGGCGCGGGAATAAAATGTCGTAAAACGACATTTTATCGTACCCGACACGGGGTTTTATTAATCCCAACTCCCCGGCCCGTACCCGTCAGCGCTGCCTCATAATATGCCCATCCTCGTCATTATTTTAGCCGTAGCGGCCTCTATAGCGGCCGGGTTTCTATCCGTGACCGCGCAGCCCGGTCTGGTGTTCCTGTCCGCTTCCGTGATCCTGGTTTCCCTTCTGGCTTTCCTTTCCCCTAAAATGAGCGTTGTCCTGCTTGTTTTTTCCATGCTGCTTTCCCCGGAAATAGGTTTTGGCGCCGTTTCCAGTTCCAGGAGCGCGGTGCTGCGCTACGACGATATTTTGCTGGTGGTGATCTTTTTCTCCTGGTTCGCGCGCACGGCCATTTTTAAGGACAAAGCTTTTATAACCGCCACGCCGGTGCAGGTGCCGGTGCTTCTTTATACCGTCATAGCGGTAGTTTCCACAGGTCTGGCTATTATAAGGGGGGAGATCCGGGCCGAGATCGCCGGTTTTTATGTGCTGAAATATGTGGAATATTTTTTTCTCTACTTCATGCTGGTGAATATAATCGATTCCAGGGAGGAGATGAAAAAATATCTCAAGTACGCCGGTTTTGTCGCGTTCATAGTTACGCTGTACGCGTACTATTACTATTTGAATTCCGGCGCCTCGGCGCGGGCCAGCGCTCCGTTCGAAGCGCCTTTGGGCAACGCGAAAGATTCCGAACCCGCGTCCCTGGGCGGTTACTACCTGCTGGTCTTCGGATTCGTCATGGCGCTGATGACGGAAGTGCCGGGTCCCATGCAGCTGCTGCTGGCCGGTTCCATGGTTTTTATGTTCCCGGCCTTCCTGCTGACCTTTTCCAGGTCTTCATACCTCGGGTTCGCCGTCATGGTCCCGGTGATGGTGTTCCTCTCGCGCCGCCGCAAGGCTTTTTTAACGTTTTTTTTATGCGCGGGCGTCGTCGCCGTCGCCCTTACCCCCGGCCTTTCCGACAAAGTGCGGGAACGGATCACCACGACTTACCAGGGAAGCGAGGCCGTCAACACGGTTCAACTGGGCGCCGCCGGACAGGTGAAACTGGAAGATTCCGCTGCGGCCAGGGTCGGTTCGATCAACAGGGCTATCTTCGATAGATTGCCGGTGCATCCGATCCTGGGCTGGGGGGTGACCGGTATAGGCATCGGGGATACCCAGTACGCCCTGGTCCTCGGCGAAATGGGGCTTGCCGGATTTTTTACCTTCTTATGGATGCTGTACTCCATCTTTTCCACAGCGCGGAAGGTCTATCGGGCCTATGAAGAGCCCTGGATCAAAGCCGTCAGCCTGGGGCTTATGGCGTCCATAGCGGGGCTTGTGTTTCAGGCTGTGGGGGTGAATAATTTCATCATAGTCAGAATAATGGAGCCGTTCTGGTTCTTAACCGCCATCGTGATGGCCCTGTACAGGGGCGCAGGGCAGGAGGCGAAACCGGGGACCGTATAGACGGATCCGGGAA
The DNA here is from genome assembly GCA_041665305.1 of Elusimicrobiales bacterium. Taxonomy (GTDB): domain Bacteria; phylum Elusimicrobiota; class Elusimicrobia; order Elusimicrobiales; family UBA9959; genus YA12-FULL-51-18. The sequence goes on along the minus strand of JBAYJD010000020.1, from coordinate 39,309 downwards.
GAAAGGCCATGAAAAATTTCGCCGGGCGCGGGTTGCCGCTGTTTTTGATCATTCTTGCCGCGCTTGCCTTAAGAATGGTTTTGCTGCTTACCTGCCTTGATACAGTTAATGCGGACCAGGCCGTTACAGGCCTTATGGGGATGCATGTTTTAAAAGGTTCGTTCCCTAATTTTATCTGGGAATACAACTATGCCGGGGCGCTTATAGCCTATCTGGCCGCGATAAATTTTAAATTATTCGGCGTTTCGATCCTGTCGTTCAAGCTGTCCACCTTCCCCCTTCTGGTCATAAATATTTTTTTCACCTGCAAACTGGCCGCCAGGCTGTACGGGCGGGCCTCGGGCTTGACGACCGGCCTGCTTCTTGCCGTGTCCCCGGTCTTCGTCACCCTGTTCGAGATCGATCCCCGCGGTTCCTACCCTGAAACACTGGCCCTCGGCGCCGTTCTCCTGTATCTTGCATACATATTCTCGGAAGAGGGCTGCGAGACGGATTGGAAAGGACGGAGCGCCGTCCTTGGACTGCTTTCCGGCTTCGCGTTCTGGGTTTCGCCCCTGATAATACCGTACCTCGCAGCGTCCTGGCTTGTCTTTTTAGGGGCAAGCCGCGCTTCCAGGACCGGCAGGCTGCTGCTGCTTGCGGGTTTTTGCGTTCTTGGCTGCGCCCCGCTGGTGATATATAATATCCGGCATCCTTTTGCGACCTTTCTAAGCCTGGGCAGCCGGCCGTTCGACGCTTCCAGGGTCGATCTCATGGAGGGGCTCATATCCGCGGGACCGTGGAAGATGTCGTTAAAATATATTTCACATTATCTGCGCGGTTTCCCGTCGGCCGCGGTAAATGTTTTTACCGGCATATTCTCAATTTTTTCCCTGGCCAATCCGCCGGCGGAGAGGTTCGGGGCGCTTGGCTACGCGGTCGGCGCCGTCTATCTCGCGCCGCTCTGCTATTTTACGGCAAAAACACGGAAGCTGAACAGGTCGGAGATCCTGGTTTACCTGGCCGGTTCCAGCGTTCTCTTCGCTTTATTCGGCTCGCTCGGCTATCCGAGATATTTGCTGCCGTTATGGCCGGCGGCGGCCGTTCTGCTGGCCGTTTCGCTGGTCAGGATGCGGGAAACTTCCAGGGCCCTGGCGGTCTCAATACTTCTGTCCGTGTTAAGCGTGAATCTAGGCGGGACCTTCCTGTGCGCGGGCATTAAATCCCCGTCGTATGAAAAACTGGCGGCTTATTTGTCGGCCAACGATCTGCGGTGGGGCTACGCGGGCTACTGGACGGCTTATCCGTTGATGTTCGTGTCCGGGGAAAAGATAATAGTTTCGCCGACGCTCGACCTGAGGACGGTGCATCCCAGGTCAAAAGGCGCGTATCCCTTTTATACCGACGCCGTGGACGTCAGGGAAAAAGTTTTTTATATCACCAATGACGACGGCGCCAGTGTGGCGGTTTTTGAAGAAAAAGCGGCGAAATTGAAGCTCGGCTTCAAGAAAGCTCCGGTCCCGCCGTTCATGGTCTATTATTCCTTCTCCCGGAGGATCTATCCCGCGGACCTCGACCTTCCGGCCTCGGCGGCCGTAATAGGGGACCCTTTTTTTTACTGAGTAAAATATCGTTTACGATATTTTACCCCTTGTGAAGAGGGTCAGTCCCCCGGCGGCCGACATTGAGAACCCTTCCCTCTCCATGGCGGCGCAGATCCTCTCCCTGCACGGACCGAAGCCGGTGCCGTCATGGATATGCATAATGAGCGAATCGACGGCGGGCAGCCAGCGTTCGCATCCGGAGAAAACAACGGCCTCGGCCCCTTCGATATTCATTTTTAAAATAGCGATGCGGTCCGCCCCCGATCCTTCCAGTATGGCGGGGATGTCCAGGGCCGGGACCGTACCCGGTTCCCCCGGCCGCGCCTCGCGGACTTCGCGCGCCCACTCTCGGCCCTCCTTCAACTGCTCTTCCGACAGGCATACCGAGGTCCGGTGGGACCAGACCGCGCCGTGGACGGCCCGTACGCGGTCGCCGTACGGCGCGAGATTCCTTTGCAGAACGGCGAAATTTTCAGGGTCGGATTCGACCGTAACTATCCGGCACCGGGGAAAGCGGCTTAAAAAATACGCCGCAAAAATGCCTGTGTACCCGCCCAGGTCCAGCACCAGGCCCTCTCCGTTCCAGGGATCGAAACAGGAGAACTGCTTGTTGACGAAGATCTCTTCAAAAACATACATGTCGGTGGCGCCCGGGCGCAGCCGGATAGGGAAGCGGGCGTCTTTCGACCATACGCGGTACGGCCTGCGCAGGCGGAAGAGCTTCCTGCGCAATCCCTGCATATAGTACAGCGCCGCCGCCGAGGGTCCGATCCCGCGCGCGACGGCCGCCATCTCCCCGCATTTTTTTACGGCATATTTCAGCATGATCTTTCGCCGGTTCCGGCTCCCCATGCGATCCGCGGCCGATAATATGCATGATAGCACTTTTAGGGCCCGATCCCGTTGTAACGAAAGCTTTCAGCGGCCCTCCTTATTTGCTTAAATATCCACGGATTCCAACCGTAAAAATGACACATAGCATTTCGCGGAAAATAGTCAGGAACACTTTTTTTAATACGCTGGGCCGCGTTTGGACGGTGTTGACGAGCCTGATCCTGACCCCGTATATTATCTCACGGCTCGGCGTGGAAAGATACGGCGTTCTGGCGCTGTTGGGAGGCGTGACCGGATATTTCGGCCTTTTTGATTTTGGAATTTCCACTTCCTTCGTGAAATACATCTCCGAGTTTTACGCGCGAAAGCAATATGGGAAGATCAATGAGGTCGTCAACACGGGCGCCGCATTTTATTTCGTCTTTGGAGCGGCGGTTTTTGCGGCCGCTTTTTTCTTCCTGGATCCGGTCCTCTCCGTGCTGAAAATACCCCAGGGGCTGTATAAGGAGACGGCTTTCGTTTTTCTCGCGGGCGTCGGTATTTTTTCCGTTTCAGGCGCCCTGGGTTCATTTGCGTCGGTGCCCGCCGGCCTCCAACGGATGGATATCGCCAACATGATAGGCGTGGCGGTCTCCGTCCCTAACATCGCGGGCACCGTGTTCGTTCTGGAAAAGGGATACGGTTTGCCCGGGCTGATGCTGAACAGTCTGGCGACCGCCCTGCTAAGCAATGCCGCCAATATCGCCGCCGCGTTCCGGATGCTTCCGGAACTTGAATTCAACCTGTTCTTATCCAGCAGGGTTCTTTTTAAAAAACTGTTCTCTTTCGGTTACAAACTCCAGGTCAGTCGTTTCGCCAACCTGGTAAGTTTTCAGACCGACAAATTCCTGATAACCGGTTTTTTGAATATCGGCCTTGTCGCATATTATCAGCTTGGTTCCTCCATAGTTTCGCAGGCAAGGCAGATCCCGCTTCTTCTGATCTCCGCGTTGATCCCCGCCGTTTCCGAACTGGAAGCCCGTGAAGACCGGCAGGCTTTGATCAGGATGTACCTGCGCGGTTCCAAATACCTGATAAGTTTAAGCACTCCGCTGCTTCTTTTTGTCGCGTTTAACGCGTCCGTGATCATGTTCGCGTGGATGGGCGCCGGATATGAAAGAGCGGCCGATGTTATCCGGTTCTTGTGCCTGGGTTACTATATGGCGACGGTAACCGGCGTGGCAAGTTCCATAGCGGCCGGGGTGGCGCGGACCGATCTGGATATGAAATTCGGGATCCTGATGGCCGTTCTTAATCTGGCGCTTAGCGTGTTCCTTATCATCAAGTTCGGTTTTACGGGGGTGCTGGTCGGGACCAGCGCGGCGCTCATTCTATCTTCGTTGTACTATGTGAAATTATTCCATGAGTATCTGGGCGTTCCCGTGAAGGAGTTCCGGCGCCTGTTCCTCAAGCCGGCGGCGGTTTGCGCCGTTCCGGTACTGGCCACATACGCGCTGAACCGTTTTTTACATTCCGCCTCCGTCGGAGCGGGGCGGCCGTTCGCGTTGTTCGTGGCGGCGTTCGACGGCCTGCTTTTCTTCGCCCTTTACGGCGTCATTATCCTGAAGAGCGGATATTTCGACGAGTATGACAGGAAAATCCTGGGCGAGAGGATCCCGTTCGCGCGCTATGTCTTTGAATGTTATGCCTGTTAAGATCCTGTTTATCGACGCCAAAGACCTTACAAGGCCTATCGAAACGATATTCGCTCCGCTTGGTCTCGGCTACCTGGTCTCAAGTCTCCGGAAGAAGTTCGGGGCGGAGGCGGTGGAATGCAGGATCGTCGCCGGCGCGCCGGAAGACGAATTGGCCGGCTTCAGGCCGGATCTCGTAGGCATCAGCGCGGTAAGCCAGAATTACGGCAGGGCGATAGCGGCCGCGGCGGCCGCGAAAAAGTTCGGCATCCCGGTCGTTTGCGGCGGGGTCCATATCTCCATGCTTCCGAACTCTCTTGATGAGAACATGGATCTGGGCGTTATGGGCGAAGGCGAGGAGACTTTTTGCGAGCTTTTCGGACTTTTTCAAAGGACGGGCGGCTTTCAAAAGGAAGAACTCGCGGGGATCAAAGGGATAGCTTTCCGCGCCGCGGACGGACGATTGGTCCTGACGGAGCCGCGCGCGCCGGCCGCTCCGCTTGACAAGATCCCGTTCCCGGCCCGCGACCTCCTGGAAACGCGCGCCGACGCCCATATGTTCACAAGCAGAGGGTGCCCTTTCCGCTGCGTTTTTTGCGCCTCTTCGCGTTTTTGGAGCGGCGTCAGGCTTTTTTCGGCCGAATATATGGCCGCGGAGATCGAAAACCTCGTAACGCGATACGGCGTGACCGGGATCAATTTCCAGGACGACCTTTTTACCTGCGATCTGGAGCGTATCCGCCGCGTTAAAGAGCTGCTCTTGCGGCGCGGGGTGCTGGGAAAAGTCCGCTTCAGCGGCGCCATCAGGGCGGAACTTGTGAATGACGAGACTATCGCCCTGCTTAAGGAATTCGGGGTTGAGACTTTGGGCCTTGGGTTGGAATCCGGCAATGACCGGACGCTTAAATATCTTAAGGGTCCCGGAGCGTCGGTGGCGCATAACGAAAATGCGGTCGCTATCATAAAAAAATACGGTATAAGCGTATTCGGCAGTTTTATTATCGGCGCGCCGCAAGAGGAAAGGAAAGAAATCTTGGATACTTTGGAATTTGTTAAGCGGAACGGCGTAGATTCCTTCGGCCTGTATGTGCTCACGCCTTTTCCAGGAACGCCGGTATGGGAGTATGCCGAACGGCGGGGGCTGGTCTCCGACGATATGGATTGGAGCGCGCTGAACGTGGATTTTGAAGCAAATTCCGCTTCCGCTATAATACTTTCCGAAAAGCTGACAAGAAAGGAAATAAAGGCGTTATTCCTGCGATTTAAACATTATACCGAGCGCAGGCGGTTTTATTACCTGCTTAAGAAAGGATTGACGGAACCCTGGAAAATACCCGGCTATCTTATGAACAAGGCCGGGATCCGGCTCGCGGCAAGGAGATCTCGTGCTGAAAAAAACCGACATTTATAGAGACTCCAAGACCTGGTACTCCGGGCTCGGAACCTCGGTGGCGAGTCAGGAACTGCTCCGCTTTTGCCGCCGTTCCGCCGGCAAGCGGATCCTGGATCTGGGCTGCGCCACCGGGGATTATTGCCTGGAGCTCTCCAAACTGGGCTATGACTGCAAAGGCGCCGACATCAATAAGGAATATGTGGCCGCCGCCAGAAAGAAGGGGGTCGATGCGTCGGAGGCGGCGCCCGGAGAGCGCCTCCCGTTCGAGGATAATTCGTTCGATACCGTTCTTGTTTTCGAAGTGCTTGAGCATGTTCAGGATCCGGAGAAGCTCCTGCGTGAGGCCAAACGCGTATCTGCCGGGAACGTCCTTATAACCGTCCCCGATTGCGGCGACAGGGCCGAGCTTGGCGGCTGCAAGCTGGTCTGCGAACATTTCCTTGAGCTGGATCATGTAAATTTCTTTACGAAGGCCGACCTCTCGGCCCTGCTTGCGGCTAACTTCCCGAAGTTTACCGTAGAAAGAGGGGAACCGATCTTGATCTGGAATGCGGGGCTGCCGCCGTGGCTGAGACGGGCTGTTTCCGTTCTCTACCGCCTGGGCGCGTTCAGGGCGGAATTGTTCAACAGGCTCTACGCGGTCGCGGAGAAAAAGTGAACGACTCATTTGCCGGAAAAATGCGGGGAGCCGTAAGCGCCGCGCTTCGAAGAGGAGGGATACTGCGGAATTTGAGGATGCGGCTCAAGATGCTGACTGCTCCCGACAGCCGGGAAGCTTTGGCTGTTCAATATCTCCGGGGAAAAGGAATAGAGATCGGGGCGCTGCACCAGCCGTTGCGGGTGCCGGAGGGCGCGGAGGTCGTCTATGTGGACCGGTTGCCGATCGGCGAACTGCGGAGACAATACCCGGAATTACGGGAGAATGAACTGACGCCGGTCGATGTTGTGGATAACGGGGAAACCTTGGGCAAGTTCCAGGATGGAGCGCTCGATTTTGTCATCGCAAATCACTTCCTGGAACACTGCGAAAACCCCATCGGGGCGGTGGAGGCCTTTCTGAGGGTGCTCAAGCCGGGAGGGATAGTTTACCTGGCCGTTCCAGACAAACGGTTCACTTTTGATTCGAACAGGCCGGTTACGGGGTTACAGCATCTTATCCGTGATTATCGCGAGGGTCCCGGCTGGTCCAGGGAAGAGCATTTTAAGGATTGGCGGGCTTTGGCGGAGGATAAGTTCCGCGATGATCCGGCAAGGTCGATGGAAACGCTGAAAGACGGCTCATACAGCATTCATTTCCATGTGTGGACTTTTGCGGAGGTCCTGGAGCTTATCATGTACCTGAAACGGGACCTGAGATTGGTTTTTGAACCGGAAAAGATCATATGCGGAAAAAGCGAAATGATCGTCGTTTTGCGCAAGGCGTGAGATACTCAAATGGACCACTACCGGTGCCGAATTCCCGGCGTTGTAAGATTTAAAAGGCGGCGCAGGTGACGCGCCCCGTTTTTTCCGTCGTCTGCGTTTATAACGACGCGGAGACGCTGGCCGGCTGGGCGCTGAAAGGGCTGAAAGAGCAGGCTTTGGGCTTTGAGCCGATCCTGGTGGACAATACAGGGGGCGCGTTCAGATCCGCTGCGGAGGGGCTTAACCACGGAGGCGCGAAAGCCGGGGGCGAATATATAGTTTTTATGCACCAGGATGTGCGTCTGCTGTCCGCCGACTGGCTGCGGCGGGCGGAGGTTCTTTTGCGGGCGCTTCCGGACCTGGGCGCGGCGGGCGTTGCCGGGATGACCAAAGGCGGGTCCGGAGGCCTTTTCCGGGTAGGCGCTTTCCCGCTGGAAAACCGGGCGGTATTCGTGTATCAGGGGCCTGAAAAGGAAAGGCTGGAGTCCGGGATCAATTCCTCCGCGCCGGTCGCGGTGCAGACCCTGGACGAGCAATTGCTGATAATCCCCGCGAAGGTTTTCAGCGCGGCCGGGTTCGACGCCGCGACCTGCGCCGGCTGGCATTTATACGGGGTGGATTATTCGCTGTCGGTGAAAAAACTCGGTTTAAAAGCCTACGCGCTGCCCCTCCCGGTATGGCATAGGTCGACGGGAACGCTGAACAGGGAATACTACGGGACCCTCAATAAAGTGATAAAAAAACACAAGGAGGAAAAAGTGCTGTATACCACCTGCGGCTTATGGCGCACCTCGGTCTTTTTAAACCTGGCGGACCTGTTCCTGTCCGCGGTCCGGGGGCAGCTCGGCCGCTGGGCCGGCAGGAATAAGTCGGGCGCCGGGCCCTTTATAAACAGGATAAAGATGTTCCTGGGCGCAGGCGGAGCGTAGGACCGCCAGGTCTGCCGCCGTCCCGGATAAAAACCGGCGGAAAATATAAAAATGCCGATCCCTGAAACCGATATCATAACCGTTACTTACGGGAACATGCTCCCCGTTCTTAAAAGAACGGTGGAGAGCCTGTATAAATTCCGCGAGGCGCCTTTCCGCCTTATAGTGGTCAATAACGGGAGCCGGGACGGGACAGCCGCTTATTGCGCGGGCCTGCCGGATTGCGAACTTATAGACCTCCCCGAAAATGTGGGCACCGTAAAAGCGCTGAATCTCGGCCTTAAGAAAAGCGTCGCTCCGTTCATCGCGAGAATGGATCACGATGTGGAATTCGTGATGCCGTGGCAGAGCGGGCTGCTGGGCCTTTTTAAGACCGCGGAGGATGTCGGCATGGCCGGACCGAGGCTGCTTAATACCGACGGAACGTTGTACGCTGCGCTTTTTTCGTTTTTTTTCAAGATCCCCCGTATTCCAGCGCGGTTCAAGGTTTCCGATCCTTTCATGTTTCCGCGCGCGCTGCGCCGGTTCGTTCATTATACGCAGCATTCTTCGGAAGCGGACGACGACCTGGTGTTCGGGACGCGCAGGGCGGTGTATCATGTCAGCGGGGCGTTCTTTGTCATGAAACGGGCGGCCTTTGAAAAAGTCGGATTCCCGGACGAGTCGTATCCCGATATGAACGGGTCATATGAGGATCTGGATTATACCCTGAGGTTCGTGAAGAACGGTTTTAAGATCATTTATGAAGGCGGGGTAAAGGTAGTTCATCACTGCAGCAGGCCTGAAAATTTCCGTCCGGAGCCGGCGCTGTGGAAGAACCATCTCATGTTCAAGGAGAAATGGGGATTTCTCTGATCCCAAAATTTATGAACCCGCGCGTTTCCGTTATCATCCCGTACTATGAGGGCAAAAGCCGGCTGCCGGGAGCGGCCGCGAGCGTTTTGGGGCAGACCGGGGTGGAACTGGAATTGATAATAGTCGACGACGGGTCCGTTTCTCCGGCGGAGACGGAGTTCCTTAAAGATGAAAGGGTAAGGCTCATACGAATGGGCCATGCCGGGAAGGGCGCGGCGGTCAACAGGGGGACGGCCGCGGCGCGCGGTGAAATTATCTGCGTGCTCGACCAGGACGACCTGATGGCCGAAGGGCGGCTCGCAAGGCAGGCCGCGGCCCTGGACGCGGGACCGGAAACGGCCGCCGTCTATTCCGATTATGAGAGGGTGGGTGAAAACGGCGAGAGGATGGATATTTTTTTCAGCCGGCAGGCTTCGAACCGGGAGATGCTTCATGCCATGGCCTCCGGCGTTTCCCTGATCTCCATGCTGGCCATGGCGGTAAGGAAAAGGGTCCTTGAGCGGCTCGGCGGGTTCTCCGAGGATCCCGCGCTTACCGGACTGGACGACGGGGAGTTCTTTGTCCGGCTTATCTGTTCCGGCGAGCGGCTTCTTTATGTGCCGGGCATAGCCGGACAATGGGTCAGCCACGGCGGAAATTATTCCAAGGGAGCCGGGTTCCATGACGCGCGCCTTGTTTTTCTTTCGAAGCTTTTGGCGCTTTGTTCCCGGTACCCCATGCTCCAGCCGGAAATGAAATATTTCCGGGCCCATGCCCACGCGATGAGAGGCATATTTTTCCTTGAAAAAGGCGATTATGCCGGGGCGTCTGAGGAGTTTTCTGCCCAGGTAAAGTCTTTCCCTTTCGGCCTGAACGCGTATTATCTGCTGGCCAAAGCTTTCCTGTGCGGCCTTATCGTTAAAAAGGGAGGGCGGCTGTGAAAGTTCTTTTTTCAGGGTATCGCAATCCGCACTTCCTGACTATCACGGAATATGCCGAAAGGGCTTTCGAGACGGCCGGCGCAGGAGTGGAATTTTTTAACGACAGGCGGTATCTGATCCCCGGTTTGCTGAGGCGGGGGATCCCGCCGCTGGAGCGGCTGGACCTTCTGCGTTTGAACCTGGGCCTCCTGCGAAAAGCTGCGGTTTATCGTCCGGATATTTTTTTCGCCTGCGGGGGCGTGCGCGTGGCCCCGTATACGCCCGCGGAACTGCGCCGCAAGGGCGTTAAAACGGTCTTGTGGATTACCGACCCTCCGAGGGAGGATTCGGGGTCGATCTCCGCGGCCGCGCCTTTTTACGACCGCGTTTTCTGTTCCGGCACCGAGGCGGTGGAATTACTGGAGAAGGCCGGGCTTTCCGGAGCCAAGCTGCTTCCTTACGCCTGCGACCCGGAGCTCCATCAAAAACAGCTTCTTACCGGCGAGGAAAAGAACAAATTCTCCTGCGACGTGTGTTTTGCCGGCACGGTCCTCCCCGGGCTTTATCCGAAAAGAGTGGAACTGCTGGAAAGCATAAGCGATCTGGACCTGAAGGTATGGGGCCCCGGGACCGGGGCCCTGCCGCCCGGCTCCCCGCTGAAAAGCAGGACGGCCGGCGGGAATACCCCCCCCGCGGTCTGGCTGAAAGCCTACAGCGCCGCAAAAATAGTGTTGTGCATGCACTTTTCGGACCCGCGGGGAAAGTATCCCTGTCATCAGGCCAGTCCGCGCGTTTTTGAGGCTATGGCGTGCGGCGCGTTCCTGTTATGCGACGCTCAAAAAGATGTGGCGTCCCTCTTTGAGGACGGCCGTCATCTTGTTATCTTTAAGGACGCGCGGGAGCTGAGGCAAAAGATAGCTTATTATCTCGCCTATCCGGAAAAAAGGGAAGCCATAGCGCGGGCGGGGCGCGATGAAGTTTTAAAAAAACATACTTATGCCGATAGAATTAAGACCGTGCTTGAAAGCGCGGGCGCCGGATAAATTCCGTGATATCTTATGAAGAACGATCAGCGCATTGATCCCCAGGCGGTCCTTTATATATCGGGTTTCTCCGACATAGTCGGAGGCGGGCAGCTGAGCTTTTTGCTTCTCCTGAAACATCTGGACCGGTCCAGGTTCCGGCCCGTAGTTCTCTGCCCCGGAGAGGGGGAAGTTTCGCGCGTTGTTTCGGGCATGGGGATCGAAACATCGTTCCTGGAACGGCCCGCGCCCGGCTTTCGGCGGTGGCGGCGGCTCCCGGCTTATGTGGCGGAGTTATGCCGCGTTATCACGAAGTCCGGCGCGAGGCTGGTTCACTGCGATACCCTTGATTCGGCTTTGCTGGCGGGAGCGGCGGCGCGGTTCTTGCGCGTCCCGCTGGTGTTTCATGCCCGGGTTGCGGACGGTGGCGGGGTCCTGGACAGGCTTATCCCGTTCTTCTGTTCCAGGATCATCTGCGTTTCAGGCGCGGCCGCAGAGCGCTTTGAGGGCGCCTGCTGTTCCAAGGGTAAAGTCCGCGTGATCCATAACGGGGTCGACCTTGAAGCATTCTCGCCGTTAGGGCGCGGGGAGGCTTTCAGGAGGAAATATAAGATCCCCGCCCATAGCCCTCTGCTCGGTTACTGCGGGCAGCTGGTAGAGGGGAAAGGCCCGGCCGTATTGATCGACGCTTTCAAAATTATAAAAGGCCTGGTCCCCGGAGCCGTGCTGGCGCTGGCCGGCCGCGGAACTTACGAACCCGAGCTTAGGCGGAAAGTGAGGGAATACGGATTGGAGGACTCCGTGATCTTCGCCGGTTTCGTAGAGGACACTCCCGAATTCATGTCGGCTTTGGATGTTTTTGCGTTCCCTTCGGCTTTCAGGGAGGGGTTTTCCAGGGTCCTGTTGGAAGCGATGGCAGCCGGCAAACCTGTGATCGCCGCGCCTTTGGGCGGAAATATTGAAACGATAGCGGAGGGGGAAACCGGTCTTTTTTTTCAGGCCGGTTCGGCCTCCGACCTGGCCCGGAAAGCCGTAAGCCTGCTGAAGGACGGAGCTTTAGCCGCGCGGCTGGGCGGGAACGGACGAGGGAGGGCCGAGAGATTTTTCGATATACGGGGAACAGCGGAAAAGATCCACAGGGTGTATGAGGAACTTATGCCGGGGCCGGTCCGCGCCGCGCCGGGTCTTTCGGACCCGGCCGGGAAGGACAAGACATGAAACCGCAGGAACCTTGCTGCAACCTTTGCGGGGGGAGCCGTTTCAAAATACGGGAAAAAGCCGAGGAGCCCTTTAAAGTGCTTCAATGTCTGGATTGCGGCCTGGTCTTTGTCCACCCGCTTCCCGATCCGGCCGGCCTGGCGGCGCATTATGACGAACGGTATTACAGGGACTGGATAGGCGCGCAAAAGGAAAAGCGGACCGAAATGTGGGAGAATAGGTTGAACGGTCTTGAAGAGAGCTCTCCCGGCGGGCGGTTGCTGGACGTGGGCTGCGGCGACGGCGCTTTTCTGAGGCTGGCCCAAAAACGGGGCTGGACCGTCAGCGGGACGGAATATTCTTCCTATGCGGCGCGATATTCGGGTAAAATTTTAGGGACCGGCGTGTTCAACGGCGAACTGTTCGACGCCGCCTATCCCGGCGCTTCCTTTGACGCCGTGACGATGTGGCATGTGCTTGAACATGTGGCCGATCCCCTGCGCTATTTGAAAGAGGTCCGCCGTATCCTGAAGCCTTCCGGCCTGCTGCTGCTGGCGGTCCCGAATGTGAACGACCTGCTTATGAAAGCGGCCTACGCGCTGGCCAGGTTCAAGCGATACAGGCTTTTTTCAAAGAACGACCGGGAACCCCATCTTTATCATTTTTCGCCCGAAACGATAAAGGCTTATCTGGAAGCGGCCGGCTTGCGCTGTCTGCGCCTCGGGCCGGACAACGGGATAGTGGAACGGGGTAAAAAAATAATAAACGCGGCGGCGTCCGTCCCATATCACCTGTTCGGCATAAAGATCTTCAACGCCATAGAAGCGTACGCGGTTAAGAAACAGGACCGGCCATGCTCTTAAAATATATAGCCGGACAAAGGCCCATACGGGTCCTTCAACTGGTCGAGGACCTGAAAGTGGGAGGGCTGGAACGGTTCGTTCAGGCTTTGGCCGTCGGGCTTCCGAATGAAAAATTCGAGGTGCTGGTCTGGTGCCTTACAAAAGGCGGGGAGGTGGCCGACGAACTGCGCGCGGCGGGAGTTAAAGTGGAAGTCCTGGGCATGGGCCCCCGCTGCGGTTTACGGTTCCTTTTCGGCTTGCGCAGAAAGATCGCCGGCGAGCGGGTGGATATCCTTCACGCGCACGGTTATCCGGCCTCCACCATAGGCCGGGTCGCCGGGATCCTGGCGCGGGTGCCGGTTATTATAGCGCATGTTCACAGCACTTACTGGCATTACACCATAAAGGACCTGTTCAGGATAAGGCTTCTGGCTCTTTTTACGGATAGAATACTTTGCTGCTCGAAGGCCGTGGCGGAATATGTGCGGGACTGGCAGAAGAATTCGTCCGGAAAGGTGGTCGTATTGTACAACAGCGCGTCGGACATGAGAAGTCTCCGCGTTCCGGAAGCCCGCGCCGGCTTCGGGCTCGCGCGCAATGATTTCGTCGTAGGGGTGGCCGCCTCGCTCAGGAAGAACAAAGGCCATGCGTGTTTCCTGAAGGCGATGGCCGAGGTGATCAAGGCGTATCCCGGCGCAAAGGCGCTTTTGGCCGGCGTGGGCCCGCTCAGGGATGAACTGGAGCGGTATGCCGGTGAAGCTGGCATAGGCGGCAATATCGTCTTTTGCGGGCTTGTGCGCCGCATGGAGTTTTTTTATTCCTCGATAGATGTTCTGGTGCAGCCGTCCATCTTCAGGGAGGGCCTTGCCATTTCCATCCTGGAAGCCATGTCGGCGGAGCTGCCCGTGATAGGCAGCGATATTGGCGGAATTCCGGAAGCGGTGACCGACGGAAAAACAGGGATTATCGTTCCCCCCGGAGACCCGGCGGCCCTGGCCGGGGCGGTGATGGGCCTTATCCGCGACCGGCAAAGGGGCGCGGAGATGGGCCGCGCGGGAAGGGCGGTTTATGAGGCCCAGTTCACGCATTCCATAATGATCGAGAAAATAAAAGGCGTATATGACGGATTTTGCCGTTGAGAAATATACCTTGCGCGGGCTGCTGAAACAAATGCTTTCCATGCGCGCGCTGAAAAGAACGCTCCCCTCCCTTATGTTCAAAAGGGGGGAGCCGCTTTATCTTTCGGTAGCCGTGCATACCGAGCATGTGCACGACGCCGCGATCTTCAGGGATATGGCGGATTTCGGGAAACAGCTGCCGTTCAGGGCCGCGGCCTTTGTGATGACGCCGCGCAGCGCTATCATCGCAAAGGAGATGTCTGAAAACGGCGTCAGCGAGGAGGACTTTAGCGGCAGGCTTAAAGCTTTGGGCGAAATCTACGATATAGGGCTGCATGGACACTATTGCAGGCCGCGGCCCGCCGGGGCGGCAAAATACGAGCCGGCGGACTGGCTGGTTAAGGCCGGTTTCGAGCAAACCTCCGACCTGCCTCTTGAGATCAGGGAACAGTTCGCGGCGGAGTATGATTATCTTTGCGGGACGACGGGAAGGCCTCGAATATACAGCGGCGGCTGGTGGTTCATGAACGAAACGGTCGTTTCCCTGCTGGAGGAGTTCGGGCTGCGCGCCGACTGCTCCCTCAGGCGCGGTTACGCGGATAGTTTCGGGAACAGGTATCTCCCCGTGCGCGCAATGCCGGGGAGAGGCCGCCCGTTCATCCTGCCTCCTTCGAAGGAGGTGGTGGAATTCCCGAGCACGGCCTATCTGTATGAAGACTGGTGGAGGCTTGTCCGGGAACTCGCCCCCCTGCTGGCCGGTTCAGGCGGCCCCCGGTTCGCGGTGCTCCCGGCGCATGATCACAATATCACGGAATATGGCGGAAAAATGCTTGAAAATATCCGCCTGCTTTCGAACATCCGCAATGTGCGGTTCGTTCCTTTTCCCCGGATGCGCGAATTAGCTCTGGAGGCCGGCGCGGTGGACAAGGTTTCTCCGTTCCAGGAGCGGCCGTGAGAAAGCTCCTCAAGGATGTTTACCTGGGCTTAAGGGCGCCGCTGCTTAACTGCGCCGGGAGATTGTTCCGCGCGGCTCCTCCGCCGGAGAGCCTGTCCCGTCCGCGTAAAATACTTTTTATCCGCATAGACAGGATAGGCGACGTGGTGCTGTCCCTTCCGGCGATAAGGGCCGTAAAGGAGAAATATCCTTCGGCGGAGGTTTGCGTGCTGGCCGGCCCCGTGACGGCGCCTCTCCTAGCCTGCGAGCCCGGCGTCGGGCGGGTTCTGATCTGGAACCCGTCCCGCGGCCTGCGCAAAGCGCTGGGGACGGTCATAGGATTAAGAAAAGAGAGTTTCGACCTGGCGATAGATCCCTGCGCGGATCATACGCTCAAAACGGCCGTTCTCGCTTTTGCGAGCGGCGCGAAGCTCAGGGCCGGATATGAGGCGTACGGCCGTGGAATATTTTTTAATCTGAGGGCGTCGCTCCCTCGGGAGCGCGGGCATTTTGTGGAAGAGGCATTCGGGGTTTTAAGGCTGCTGGGGATCGGCCGGGACGGACGTGAGCCCCAATTGCATGTCGGCGACGGCGCCCGGGCCGAAGCCTCGGCTTTTCTGAAAGAGCGTGGGGTTGATGATAAGGATTTTCTCGCGGCGGTGCACCCGGGAGGTTATTACCCTTCGCAGAGATGGTCTCCCGGCGGGTTCGCCGAAGTTCTCCGCGGCCTGATGGCGCGCCGCGGCGCCAAAATACTGCTGATCGGAAGCGGCGCGGAGCGGGGGCTGGTGGAGGGCATAGCGGCCCGCGCCTCCGCGGGGCCGGATAAAAAGAATATAATTGAAGTTATAGACCCCGGGACGGATGTCCTGTCCGCGCTGATAGGCAAGTGCCGCGTGTTTATAGGCAATAATTCCGGACCGCTGCATCTGGCGGCGGCTTTAGGGGTTCCGTCGGTCTCCACCATGGGGCCCACGGACCCCGTCAGATGGAGCCCTCTGGGCCCGGATCAGCTGGTTTTAAAAGGGTCGGCGCCGTGCGGGCCGTGCCTGAGCGGTTCGCCGGGCGCGCATGAATGTATGAAGGATATAACCGCGGAGATGGTGCTGTCGGCCGTGGAACGGATCCTGGGACGATTATGAAGATAAATTTGGGTTCCGGCGGACGGCCGCTGGACGGGTATATAAATGTGGACAGGCTGACGGGAGCCGGCAAGCCGGATGTCGTATGGGACCTTGATAACTACCCCTGGCCTTTCGGCGACGGTTCCGCGGACGAGATCTTTATGGACCAGTGCCTGGAGCACCTGGAGGACCACAACCGCGCCATGAAAGAGGTCCACAGGATCTTAAAAAAAGGCGGGATCGCCAGGATCTCGGTGCCGCATTTTACCTGGCAGTTCGCATATCAGGACCCTACCCATAAACATTTTTACGGCTACAACACTTTTTCCTACTATGCCGGCGCCGGCGGCTATTTTGATTTCAAATTTTCTTCCTGCAGCGCGAAGCTCGTGTTCGGGAAAAGGCTGTCGGTCTGGAACATTCTCCTGGAACCCCTGTTCAATCTGATGCCGAATGTCTATGAACAAAGTCCGTTAAGGATCTTCCCGGCGCTGACGGTGGAGGCCGAGCTGATAAAATGAACAGGAAACCGGAGAGGCGGCCGGCCGGACGGCGGGAATAACTTATGTGCGGGATCTGCGGATTCGCCAATTATAAGAACGAGCCCTTGCTTAAAGCCATGACCGCCCGGTTGGAACACCGCGGGCCGGATGAGGACGGTTTTTTTATCCGGGACGGGAAGATAGGTCTGGGCATACGCAGGCTTAAGATCATAGACCTGGCCACCGGGTCCCAGCCCATAAGCGGAGAGGACGGCGCCGTTACCGTGGTCTTTAACGGCGAGATCTATAATTTCAGGGAGCTGCGCGCCGGCCTTGAGGGAAAAGGCCACCGTTTCCGCACCGGCAGCGATACCGAAGTTCTGGTCCACCTCTACGAGGAATACGGGGAGGGATTCCCGTCCAGGCTGCGCGGCATGTTCGCCTTCGCCTTGTGGGATTCCAGGAAGGAGGCCCTGCTCCTGGGGAGGGACCAGTTCGGTATAAAGCCTCTTTTTTACGCCCTGTCCGGGGAGAAAATATTTTTCGCTTCTGAAATTAAATCCATACTGCTGTCCTCCGCCGTAGGGGACGAGCTGGATCTCCAGGCCCTCGACGCCTATTTTACCCGCCTTTACATACCTTCGCCGTATACCGTTTATAAGCGGATCAAAAAGCTCGAACCGGCGCAGACCCTGCTTTTCCGGGGCGGGACGGCGCAAATCAAGACTTATTGGCGGCTGCCGGAACGCGGCGGGCCCCGTTCCGGGGCGGACGAACGGGAATACCTGGAGGGCATAGACGGGCTCCTGTCGCTCAGCGTGGCGGAGCAACTGGTTTCCGAGGTCCCGCTCGGCCTGCTGCTGTCGGGCGGGATGGATTCCTCGACCGCGCTGTATTATATGAGCCGGGTTTCAAAAGAACCGGTAAAGACCTTTACCATAGGTTACGGAAAGAAAGACGCCGGTTTTAACGAGACGGAAAAAGCGCGCGGGCTTGCCGGGTATTTCCACAGCGAGCATCAGGAAACTTTTCTGGAGCCCGATGTCCGTTCCATCATGGAGAAACTTGCGGAACACTTCGACGAGCCTTTCGCCGACGCCTCCGCCATCCCCACCTACCTGGTGACCAGGGAGGCACGGCGTAAGGTGACGGTAGCCCTTACCGGCATAGGCGGAGATGAACTGTTCGGGGGGTATCCGCGGCACCTGGGTGCGCGGCTGCTGCCGGCCTATCTCGGCTTGCCGGGCTTTTTAAGGACGGGCCTGCGGACCGGGGCCGCTTTCATTCCGGAATCCTTTGCTTCGCGTAATCTGCCGGGCAGGCTGAAAAGGTTCCTGCGCGCCGGCGGAACGGATTTCAGATCGGCTTACGGCTCCTGGCTTTCTTATTTTACTCCCGAGGAAAGGTCCGGGCTTTACGCCGCCGGCCTAGCTCCGGCCGCGGGCCTGCCCGCGTACGAGCTGCCCGGCGGCCCGGAAGGGCCCGACGAGATTTTTGCGTACGAACTGCGCAATTACCTTTCGGACGACCTGTTGTGTCTGGCGGACAGGGCCTCGATGGCCAATTCCCTGGAATTAAGGGTGCCCTTTCTGGACATAAGACTGGTCGAATTCATGGCCGGGGCCCCGCTGTCCCTCAAAACGCGCGGTTTCCGGCTTAAATATCTCCTTAAAAAGGTCATGGAAGGCCGCCTGCCGCCGGGCATCACGGGGGGCGCGAAACAGGGCTTCCAGGTCCCGCTCGCGCGCTGGTATACCGATGAACTTAAAGATTTCGCGCGGGAGATCTTAAGCCCGCGGGCGCTTAAGAAGAGCGGCTATTTGAACCCCTCCGCCGTCACGGCGCTTTTAGCGGAACATGAAAGCGGCCGCCGCAATCTGAGCGATCAGCTCTACGCGGTCATGATGTTCGAGTTGTGGCTGGGAAAAAGGAAAAGCGCGGAGGCGGCAGTGTTCTCCGCCGCTCCGGCCGTGGTCCCGGCGCCGCGCCGCGTACTTCTGGTGAATATGGCGGGTCTCGGCGATCTCGTGATGATGACGCCCCTGCTGAGAACGCTTAAGGCCGCATATCCGTCCTGCGAGATAACGCTGCTGACGATCGACAGGTCCGCGGACCTGGCGCGCAGACTGCCGGGGATCGACACGGTCCGTTCGGCGCCTATAACTTACCGGGGTTTCGGTCCCGGGGCGTTTTGGACCTTATTTAAGATCCTGCTGGAGTTGAGGAAGCGGCGGTTCGATCTTATGCTGAACCTCAGCCTGGTTTCCTCGACCGCCGGAGAATTGAAGGCCCGCCTGATAAGGTCCGTGATCGGCCCGGATTTTTCTTCGGGGCGGTCCCTGCTCCCTTCGGAAGGGCTTTATGATTTTATCTCGCGCGAAAATGTCGTGGAACGGCAGAGCGAGGTGGCGCTGACCTCCCGTCTGCTGGAGCCGCTCGGCCTGGCCGTGGGGGACCGGACCGTCGGTTTTCCTGTAGGCGGCGAAGACCGCGCTTTTGCGGCCGGGGAATTGGAGCGGCTGGGATTTAAAGGCAGGAAACTGATAGGCTTTAATCCCGGCGCTTTCAGGCCTTCAAGGCGCTGGCCGCTGGAAAACTGGAAGGAGCTGGGCCGCCTGCTGCTTGAAAAATATCCGGAGGCCGCCATCCTGGTCAATGCCTCGGCGCAAGAGGCCGCGGGGTACGAGGCGCTTAAAATCTCGGAGCGGGTGGCGGTTCTGGACGGCGGGTACGACATGGGACGGCTGGCGGCGATCTTTGAAAAACTGGATCTTTTTATCACCAACGACACCGGCCCCATGCACCTGGCCGCGGCCGTGGGGACGAAGGTGGCGGCGATCTTCGGCCCCGGAGATGTTTACAGGTTCGCTCCCTCCGTGCCCGCAAAGCGGTGCAGGATCTTAAGAAAGAAACTGCCCGGCTGCGGAACGCCGTGCTATAAATTCAGCTGTCCGCGGCCTGAATGCCTGGCCGCCGTCCTGCCGGAAGAAGTTTTTAAAAAGGCGGAGGAACTGTTGAATGAATAGCGCCGAATGTCCCGTCTGCCGCCACCCCGCCGCCTCCGCCTATATGCGGGTAAGAGGCTTCCAGGCGCCGGAAGCGGCGGAATATTCGCTGGTCAGGTGCGGGGGGTGCGGCCTTATAAGGCTTTCGCCCCGGCCGTCAACGGATGAACTGCTCCGCCTGAACCGGTCTCATTTTTCCGCCCCTTCCGCCCGGCTGAGCGTGATAAGCCGGTATTCCCGTCTTCGGCGGCTGTATCATTCTTTTTCCGGAGAATATCTTGCGGAGTTCCTGGCCGGTTCCCGCGGCCGCATTCTGGATGCCGGCTGCGGATTCGGCGGTTTGATGGAGGAACTCCGGGCCTGCGGCTGCGAACCCGCTGGCATCGAGCCCAACCCGGAGGCCTGCGCTCACTGCCGCAGCCGGGGCTTTCCGGTGAGCTGCGCCCCGCTGGAGCGGACCGGCCTTCCGGCCGGCTCGTTCGACGGCGCCGTGCTGTGGCATGTTCTCGAACATCTTCCCGATCCCCGCGCCGCGCTGGCGGAGATCTCCAGGCTTCTTAAGCCCGGGGGAACGCTTACCGTTTACTGCCCGAATATCCGGAGCTATGCCGCGGAGTTCTTCGGCGCCTCTTGGCAGGGGCTGGACCCGCCGTTCCACCTTTTGCATTTTACTCCGGAGACCCTGGAACGGCTGATGCGCGAAAGCGGTTTCGAACCGGTTTATATACGCACCTCCAGCGCCGACTATTTTTTACCGCATTCTCTCGCGCATCTGAGGGCGGCGCGGCCCGGAGATCTTCCGGGGCGCCTCCCGCCCGCCTTCCTGCGTTCGCTGCCCGGGCGGATGCTCCTTATGACGCTGATGCGGGCGCTTGACGCGGTCATGCCCCGGCGCGGAGAATGCATCCGTGCCCGCTTTGTCCTGCGCGGGGGCGGAATATGACCCGGATAGCGGCCGTGATAGTGACCTATAACAATTCCGGTATGCTGGAGGCTCTGTTGAGGGCGCTTGAGGCTCAAAGCAGGCGTCCCGACCTCAGCATTGTGGTGGATAATGCCGGCGACGCCGGGACCTCTTCGGTCGCCGCCCGGTTCCCCGGGGTCGTGTATGTCCGTTTGCCCCGTAATACCGGCAGCGCCGGAGGCTACGCCGAAGGGCTGCGCCTGGCGCTTGAGCGCGGCTGCGGACTGATCTGGACGCTTGACGACGATGTCAGTCCGGAACCAGACGCTCTCGCGTGGGCGGTCGGGACCCTGAAGGGATTCCCCGAAGAAGAGCGGGTCTGCGCGGTCCGCGCCGTCGGGGCCGGACATCCGGTCCCTTACCCGACCCGTCTGCCGGTAATACCCTGGAGGGGGACCCTTTTGACCGCCGAGGCCGTCGGCCGCGCCGGTCCGCCCGAGCGAAATTTTTTCCTTTACGGCGAAGACCTGGAGTATTCGCTGCGTCTTACGCGGCTGGGATACCGTTTCTATTGGGCGCCCGCAAGCAGATGCATCGAGAGCCGCATGGACGGCAAGACCGAGCTGCGGTTCTTCGGTCTGCGCGCCAGGGTGTATTCCGATCCGTCAAGGCTCTATTATGCGTTCCGCAACGAGATCTACATTTATCTGCTTTACCGCAGGCCCGCTGATATTTTAAGAGTATTGGCGTACGCATTAAAACTTTCAGCCGCTTTCGTTCTTCTGCGCCCCGCGGCGTCGGTGGAAAAGATCATGGCGATCAGCGGCGGGATCCGGGACGGTTTTAGCGGCAGGCTGGGCGAACGCCCCGGGACCGGCCGCGCCATGCGCTTTAAAAAGACCGGCTCCGCGGGCGAGCGATAGACCATGGAAAAAGAATGTCCTGTCTGCGGCAAGAGTGCGGCGCGGGCCTACCGACCCGGCATAAGCCGCTGCGGGGGTTGCGGCCTTGCCTGGCTTGACGAAAAACGCTTTGGGGAGCCGGAATATGCGGCGGGCGCGCTGGAAGATATTTATGTTTCGGCCAAACGGGAACTGTTCGCCCGGGCCCTTAAAACTCTGGAAAAACCGGCGCCTGGAAAAGGAGAATTGCTGGATCTCGGTTCGGCTTACGGGGATCTTCTGGCCGCCGCGGAAAAGGAAGGCTGGCAGGCCGAAGGCGTGGAGATCTCCCCCGGTCCCGCGTCCGCCGCGTTAAAAAAAGGATTCATGGTTTATACCAGGCCGGTGGAAGAACTGGGGCTTCCTGAGAACTTCTACGATGTGGCCACGGCCTTTGAGGTTTTTTCGCAGATGTCGGATCCGCCTAAGGCCGCGGCGGAATTGTATCGTATCCTTAAACCCGGCGGAGTGATCTATATAAGGGAATTCAACGGCGCTTTCCACATGGCGCTTGAGGGGCGGAGGATCTTTGAGGTCCTGGGTCTCAGGCCGTCGGTAGTGCATAACTTTAACTTTACGGCCGAAAGCCTTCGCCGGATGCTGAGGTCGGCCGGGTTCAACGATATAAGGACAAATAATTCCCGGCCAACTTCAGGGGACCCGTATGGGACCGGCGGGCGGCTGGGAGGCTCTTTTACCGGCCTGTTTAAATTCTTATACTATCTTTTTTCGGAGGCGGTATATTACGCCTCTTTCGGAAAGTTTTTAACCGGCTCTTCGTTCATAGTTACGGCCAGAAAATGAAATTAGGCGCGCATCAACTGCAGTATTTTCCGGGGCTCCGCTTTTTCTCGAAGATGAAAAGCTCGGAGCTTTTTATTTATCTGGACGATGTGCAGTACGCCCGCAGGGAATTTCAGAACCGGAACAGGATCCGTTCCGTTTCGGGCTGGCAGTATCTGACCGTGCCGGTCCTGGCGAAGGGTAAATTTTCGCAGACCATAAATGAAACGGAGATAGAGACGGCTGCGGACTGGAGAAACGCCCATCTCAAGGCCCTCGCCGTCAATTATTCGAGGGCGAAATATTTCAGGGATTACGCGCCCGCCTTAGAAAAAATATATTCCCGCAATTACGCCCGGCTGGCCGAAATAGCCCTTGAGACCATGGAATTCCTCAGGTCGGCTTTCGGCATAAAAACCCCGGTAAAATTTTCCTCCGGATTCGGCCTCGCTTCGGCCTCCACTCAAAGGCTGGTCGATCTGTGTAAAGTCTCGGGGGCGGATGAATATCTCTCCGGAGCCGGCGGCAAAAGCTATCTGGATGAAAGCCTTTTTGACCGGAGCGGTATAAAACTATCCTGGCAGGATTTCAAGGTCCTGCCCTATCCGCAGGCTTTTAAAGGTTTTGAACCGGATATGTCCGCCCTGGACCTGCTCCTGAACTGCGGCCCGGAATCCGTCCGGTATCTTTAAAAATTTTTGCGGCAAAAATTTTTAGCCCCCGGCAGGCCCGTGAACCCGCAGGCCTGCGTTCCCTTAAAATTTTCGGTGGCCGTGAGCCGGTCAGTCGCCGCCGGTTTAGGCCCTTTGTCCGGTTTTTCCGGCCCTTAGGGCCCTAGCGGCTCCCGCTTCTCCCCGTTAAAATATACGCGGGATGAAGAACAGCACAAAGATCATTATGAGCGCCGCGTTGGCGTTCCTGACCGCATCTTGCGCCTCGGCCAAGGATCTTCCTGCGCTTTATAAAGAGGCTTGCGCCCCTTGGTCTGTCGAGCAGGCGGCAAGGCTTCCCTCCTCTCTTACACCGGATGTCATTTTGGATATCAGTCAAAAATTCGGCGCGGCCGCGGGCAAAGAACTGGCGGCTAAAAAAGAAAAAGTTTCGGCGCTGACAGACAGGTTCAGGAACTGCGATCTTAACGGGGAAGACCTTAAGACCGCCGACAGGTATCTGGATAAAGAGTTCAGGACGGAAGTGCACTATTTCGTCTTTACCGGCTGCGGGGCCGTGCGGGAAAGCCTGGCCGGCCAGGTTCCAGCGCGACCGGAGCGGTCGGCTTCGTTCTCCGGGCTGGAAGGGCTTTCAACCGCCCTGGCCGACAGCGCCGGCGCCGCCAGATTCTTTGACGGTTACAGGAACCGCGGCGCGGCTCAGGGGCCGGAGATGATGATCGTCTCCGCTCCCGCGGTCAAACATGAACCGCGGCGGCCGTTCCAAAGCTCCGAACCGCTTCCGGTCGTACCGCCTTTAAGCTCGAAGGCCGCCCGTTCCGGCCGGGTTTTGCCCCCGATGCCGGATATAAAGGAGAACGGCCGCGTAAACATGGCGATAACCTACTGGACCGTGATGCGTGAAAAAAACTGGCGGACATATAAAGCGGGCAGGCTGACCGACCTGAAAACGGTCGAAGCCCTGGGCGGGGCGGCCGCCGGAGGATTTTTTCAGGGCTTGCTTGTTTTCAGCAATCTGCAGCGGGTGGAAGAGGCGGCTGCGCGGCTCGGCTGGGATGTGGGGCAGGACGCTCCGTCCAGTACGATAACGGTGGATTCCCTGAAGCTGTTTTTCCAGTCCCGTGTTTTTCTTCTTCTCCTCCTTCCTATACCGTTCACCTATATCATCAAGGCCGCCCTGGCGGGCGTGCCCTGGGCCCTGCTGGTGGTGGCGGCCATCATCTCCGGTTTTGTAAACCGCTATGTAATACACTTCGCCGATTAACCTGAAAGTTCCAGTTGAAACAGCGGGGTTCAGGCTAAAAATTTTTACCGGTCAGGGTGATCATGGGGATCTCGGAGGGGGCCAGCAGGCGCATGGGCGGACCCCAGGTCCCGGCGCCGGAAGTGACATAGAAAAAAGAGTTTTTAACGCGGTACGGCCCGTAAAAGTATTTATAGAACGCGCGGGTGAACAGATGGAAAGGGAAGAGCTGTCCCCGGTGGGTGTGGCCGGAAAAGCCGACGAAGTCCCCGCTTCCGGCCATCAGGCGGTACATGACCGGCTGGTGGGTCATCAAAATGGAAATTCCGGGCCGGTGATATTTTTTTAAAATGTCCGCGACATCTGTTTCCGTCATCTTTTCGGCGAGGATGTCTCCGAATCCTATTAAGCGGATGCCTCCCGCATCCGCGGCTTCGTTCCTTAGGAGTTTTATCCCGAATTCTTTGTAGCAGGCCACGGATCTTTCATAACCGAAATAATATTCGTGGTTGCCAAGCACGCCGTAGACGCCCAGCCTCGGCTTGAATTTATGTACCAGCCCGGCCAGCCGGTCGCTGCGGGTCAGTCCGGGGTCCACCAGGTCTCCCGTGAAGAGCACCAGGTCGGGTTTGGCGGCATTGACCAGGTCCACCTCCGCCGCGAACCGGCGGAGTTTATAGCCGGAGTCTATGTGCATATCCGAGATCTGGGCTATCCTTATGCCTTCCATGGACGGCGGCAGGCCGGGAACAGTGATCCTGAGCTCTTTTATCGCCGGGGCTTTTAGCCCTCCATAGAAAGCATAAGCAAGTATAAACCCCAGGACCGCCAGGACGCAATACCTGTAATATTGCGGTCCGGCCGGGCTGATAAAATATTTTAAACCGTTCTTAAGCAGGTCCGCGGAAATAAAAACAACGCCGGCCAGGAAGATCATGCCCATCCAGGCGTAACCCGCGGTGTAGAACCATTCAAGCTCCGGACCGGACCACCGGTGGCGCAGGAACATGGTTAAAGGGGCGAACAGGGCCAGGAGCAGAAAAAGCAGCCGCAGGTTGCGTGCGGCGGGAGCCGCCGCGGCGAAACTGCGTGAAAACCAGGAGGCCGAGTAAACATGCAGGCCTATGTAGGACGCCAAAAGCGCCAGAAAAACAGGAAAAAAATGGTAATTTTTCATATAAACCGGTCCAGCGACATTTTACCATTAACAGAGGAGGCCCCCTATCTTTGCCGACGGCCGTGCCGCCGGAGCGGGCGTGTCCCTGGAAAGTTTTATGGGAACGGCAGGTCTGCAAGTTCGCGGGTGTGCCGGGGGCATGGAGCTGCCGGGCACGCTATCGTCCACACCGTGGACGCTACACTAGGTTCGGCGCTTGCGTAAGCCTCACCCTGCGCGACGGCCCGTCAGCCCCACACCCCCGTCATCCCGCTCCAATTAAGTTACCTGCCGCGAACTCAATATTTAATATCTCCCCACCCTTAATTATGATACAGCACAATTAGCCCACCCAGTGGTTTCTGCGACCTGACAAAGACAATTGTTGATGCTGTTCTGGGAAAAAAGGAAACGGCAGGTCTGCTGGTTCGCGGGCGTGCGGGCGTAGTCCCGGTAAACCTGTAGGACCTTTTCCGTGATAAATATTCCCTTTATGCCCAGGCGCCGATCTCCGGGACATCCGAAACTATGTAGATGGTCGCGTGCTCAATCGACGACCTGAGAGGAGGCAGTGATGATAAAAATGATTATGATGGCGGTGATGCTGGGGCTGACCGGCGGTGTTTATGCGAATGTGGATAATCCCGACGATAACAGCCCCTCCGTTGATAATCCCGACGCGGAGACCACCATCGACACAGGCTGCAACGAAGTTTTGTCCGCCGGAGCGCCCTATGATGCGGCCACTTTTAAAGCCGCGCTGGAAAAGGCCCTCCAGAGCAAAGCGCTTGACGCCGATGCTTTGTCCAACTTCCTTTTTAAGAGCGACATAGAACAGATCCAGGACGGCAGTTTCGACATCGGCGTTATGTCGTTCGACGATTGCAACCTCACTAAGGCGATCAACATGTCGCTGACGAAGCCTGCGATGCTGTATCCTCTCACCGGCAACGGGACAAGGTATTTTGGCGGCTTGTCCTTGTATAATGGGGATATTTACGCCGAGGGCTTTTACCGCAGCAGGAAGGATGGAGTGCCCGGGACCCTATACCCGCGCCGCAAGTATTCCGCCGCGGAACTTCTGACCAGGCAGCCGTGGTTCGAATGGGACGGAAAGGCTTTTACTCCCCATGCGCAGGGCGCTTCGTTGCAGCTTATAAAACGCCTCTCCGGGTCGCAGGGTTCCGTCGGATACATAGATCTTTACCGCGGGACGCGGGAGCAATACACGGATGCCGGTGCGGCGTTAGCCACTATCAATGAGTTCAATTTTGATTCCCACGGCGGCGTTTTCACGACCCCGGATTATAGCGCCGCCAGGAACTGGGCCAACCCGGTCGTTCTTTCCAGCAGGATCCCTATAAGGGACCTTGTCGATGCGGCTTTGCAGAATAATCCTGATTTGGGGAACATTCCGAGCCTGTATATCGGGATAGAATACGAGTATATAGAACCGGTTTTCCTTTATAACCCGGGCGATAAGCGGAATCTGTTCTTTGATAACATCAACGACAGATGCGTGGTTCGCGATCCGGGCAAGCTTTCGTATGCCGGCCCTATAAAGAAAACCTGCAAATAAAATGTCGTAAGACGACATTTTATCGTGTCCGACACGGGAAGGATCCATCCCCGTGTCGGAGCTGAGGTGGGATTTTTTTGCAAAAAACCGTGCAGTTCGTTAACGGGTGCGGGCGGTGGAGAGCTATGCTCTTCGCAGGATCCGTGTAGAAACTTCTTATCTCAGGCGGATGGGAAGAAGCGCTTCGGTCTGGGGGCCTCTGCTTGTTTCCACGCGCATCTGGGAACCGGATATCTTGGTCATTCTTTGCACCTCAGCGCACCCGCACAGGAACGCTAGGCAGCCGCAGCCGCTCAGGCCGTCGACCATGACATCCCCGGCTCCCTGGATCTGGTAAACCACCTTCCCGGCTTTGGAGACCACGACCTCATTTTTCTCTTCCATATAACTGAACTTTCCGGTCAGATCGTAAAGAAAATTCACCTGCCCCTTTCCGGCCACCAGGGCTTCCATCTTGAAGGGTTTACCGTCCTTTGTGGTTCCGGAGACGGGCAGCGCTTCCACGGCGTATTTTTTCCCGATGCGGACCAGGACCTCCTGGGGCAGATAGTACAGCATACTCCCGCCGTTCCCCAGGTATGCGGCGGTAAAAAGGTCCAGATAGCTGTCTTTCGCTTTCGCGGCCGGTCCGAGCACCGCGTCCGCGTCCTCGAAAGAGACCAGGCGCAGGTTTTGCGTGTCAAGACCGGGGATCCGCTTGGCGAGCTTGGCCAGGGTTTCGGCGTCGGGCCGCGGATAATCTTTCCCGGCTTTGGCGGCGTATGCGGTGCGCAATACGGGCATCTCCGAGCCTGTCTCATTATACGCCAGGCTCAGCGTCCGGAAGGAAGGTTCTCCGGCGGCGCAGACGGCCGCGGAAAAAGACAGCGCCGCGCACATTAAGAATTGTATTTTTAGGTTCATTCTGACCTCCATGAATTCAGCCGGTATTTCCGGGCGATCCTATACCACGAGTTTAACAAATTTTGCAGCTGGAAGCCTGATTCTTCCGGCCTGGTGGTTTCGCGTCAAAAGTCCGCGTATTTATAGGCCTTTTGGGCCGCGGCTGTCTAAAAAGATTTTAAGGAAACGGCAGGCCTGCAGGTTCGCGGGCGTGCCGGGGGCATGGGGCCGCCGGGCACGATAAAATGTCGTTCTACGACGTTTTATTTTATTGGCCGCTCCAGGTTTCGTCTTTCGTGTTTTTATGGCCGCAGTTGACATTTATGCTGCCCCAGCCCGTATCCAGCGAGTTATTATCGTAAGCCCAGCCGCCCGCATCGGTGATGAACGAGCCTGTGGAGGCGCCGGTCGCTACCGAGGCGGTGTCCGGGTGGCCTGTATTGGGCAGCTTAGCTTTCGGCAGGATATTAAGATATTTCCCGTCCGCCGTCAGCGAGGAGAGATCATCGGCGGGATAGGAGATGTTGTCGGCGTAGTATACCGCCAGCGCCGACCGTATATTGCCCAGGGCCCCTTTGGTATAACCGTCTTTGGATTTCGCGACCAGTTCGGTGAATTTGCCGGCGGCAATGACGGACAGCATACCGAGAATGGCGATCACGATCATAAGTTCCATCAGAGTAAAACCATTTTTTGTTTTTGTCATATTACGGGATGAATTTCCTGTTTCAGGGTTTTTCGCCGCGAAGCTTTGCCGCAAGCTCCGGGTAGCCGTTTTTTTCGGCCACAGCGGCCGCGTCCAATCCCGACTTATTGGCGTGGCTCAAGTCCGCGCCGTGGGCCAGTAAAAGGTCGGCATCGTCCGATTTCCCGCGCCAGGCGGCAAGTATGAGCGGGGTGTTCCCGTCGGCGTCGGATATATTCACGGAAGCCCCGCTTTCTATCAGGGCTCTGGTTATTTCAGTTTTCCCCTGGAGCGCGCTCCACATCATGGGGGTCCAGCTGAGATAGTCCCGCGGGTCCGGGTTCGCGCCGTTGACTAGCAGATATTTTACGGTTTCAAGCCTGCTCCACCTGGCCGCCACATGCAAAGCCGTCTGTTTCTTGTTCTCCCGGAGGTTGATCTCGGCTTTGTTCTCCAGCAGAACTTTTATAATGTCGGTGTTGTCCCTGGACGCGGCCAGCATCAGAGGCGTCCAGCCGGCTTTATTTCTTACATCCACCGGTACGGCATCCGCCAGCAGTTCTTTGACCGCTGAAACCGAATCGTTCCTGACGGCTTTGCCCATTTTGTCGGCCGGTGTGTTCCCTTCCAGCTGTCCGCAGGCCGCCAAGGAAAGCAGCAAAAATACGGCCGTCGACATTTCGCCTATTTTGGACATCGCGATATGTTTCCTTAGGAGCCTGTCCGGCATTAGGTTCTTAAGGCGAAATTGACGGACGGGCTCCTACAGGGATTCTACAAAAAATAAAATGTTATAGAACAAAGTTTTATGGCCTAAAAAAGTCGTTCCCTTTGTCGTCGACCAGAATAAAAGCCGGAAAATCTTCCACTTCTATCTCCCAGACCGCTTCCATGCCGAGTTCCGGGTAATCCAGGAGTTTGACCTTTTTTATATTCCGTTCCGCGAGAAGGGCGGCCGGGCCCCCGGGCGAGCCCAGGTAGAATCCGCCGTGCTTTTTGCAGGCGTCGGTCACGGCCTGCGAGCGGTTGCCCTTGGCTATCATGACCAGGGACGCGCCTTTGGACTGCAGCAGCTCGACATAGGAATCCATGCGGCCGGCAGTGGTCGGGCCGAAAGAGCCCGCCGGCTTGTTTTTCGGCTGCTTGGCGGGGCCCGCGTAGTAGACCGGATGGGCCTTCAGATATTCCGGCAGCGGACCGCCCTTATCCAGAAGCTCCTTGAATTTGGAATGGGCGATATCCCGCGCCACTATGATCTTTCCGTGCAGCGAAAGCCGGGCGCCGACGGGATATTTTGAAAGTTCGGCGGTTATCTCTTTCATGGGCCGGTTAAGGTTTATGCTCACGCAATTGGAACAGGATGAAAATTTCGTACGGATGTCCTTTGGTATAAGACGGCCCGGGTCCCTTTCCATTTCCTCCAGCCACAGGCCGCCTTTGTCGATCCGGGCCAGAATGTTCCTGTCGGCGGAGCATGAGACGCCCATGCCGATCGGGGCGGACGCGCCGTGGCGGGGCAGGCGGACTACGCGGACATCGTGGGCGAAATACTTGCCGCCGAACTGCGCTCCATAGCCGAGCTTGTAAGCGGCCGCAAGGAGCCGGGCTTCCAGGGCCTTGTCGCGGAAAGCGCGGCCGGTTTCGTCGCCGGAGCCGGGCAGGGTGTCCAGGTAACCGGCGGAGGCCAGTTTCACGGTTTTAAGGCACATTTCGGCCGAGGTCCCGCCTATGACGAAAGCGATGTGGTAGGGCGGGCAGGCGGCGGTGCCCAGCGACTTCATTTTTTCTATAAGAAAGGGTTCGAGTTTTTCCGGGGTCAGCGTGGCTTTGGTTTCCTGATAAAGCATGGTTTTGTTGGCCGAGCCGCCGCCTTTGGCGATGAACAGGAATTCATATTCCATGCCTGTTTCAGCGTAGATGTCTATCTGCGCGGGGAGGTTGTCGCCGGAATTTTTTTCGGCGTACATGTCCAGGGCCAGGGTCTGGGAGTAGCGGAGGTTCTCGGTGGTATAGGCTTGCCAGACGCCTTTTGACAGCAGTTCGGCGTCATCCGAGCGGGTCCAGACCTGCTCGCCCTTTTTTGCGACTATGGCGGCGGTGCCGGTATCCTGGCAGAAGGGGAGTTCGAAACGCGCGGAGATGGCGGCGTTCTCAAGCATGCAGAAAGCGATGAATTTATCGTTCTCCGAGGCTTCGGGGTCGCTGAAGATCTTCGCCACCTGTTCCTGATGGGCGGGGCGAAGCAGGAAGGAGACCTCCCTGACGGCTTGATGGGCCAGGGTAACGAGCGCCTCCGGGGAGACTTCCAGGATTTCCCTGTCTCCCGCCTTCACGATCTTCACTCCGTCTTTGGAAACATTACGGTATTTGGTCTCAGGTTGCTTAAGTTCGAACATTTTTTGATATTTAAATATAAGTTTTTTGCCGTTCATAAATCTCCTGATCAGCTCAGTAATGTAACGCCGGCTGATCGGCTTTGGCTAATGAGCCGCGGGATGCCCCGCCCATTCACGATACATCCGAATAACCCGCCCGAAAGTGTTAAATAATTTTTTCTATCTCCTTCCAGGAGGTGCTGGAAAGCCATTTTGGCACGCAAACCAAAACTTGGTGCCGATTAAAAATTTTTCCGGCACGGGATGGATAAGATCCCGTGCCGGATACGATAAAATGTCGTTTTACGACATTTTATTATTCGTCTTCCGGTATGTCCGGCGTGGAGATCAGGCGCGCCGCGCCGGTTTTGGGCTCCGCCTTGCCTAAGAAGTTGGCCAGCAGGAACTCGCGGTTCAGCCGCGCGATGTTGGAAACTTTCACTTCCTTAGGACAGACGGCTTCGCATTCGTATTCGTTGGAGCAGTTGCCGAAACCTTCTTTGTCCATGGCTTCAAGCATGCCGAGCGCGCGGCGGGACCGCTCGGGCCGGCCCTGGGGCAGCAAGGCGAATTGGGAAAGTTTGGCGGCGGTGAACAGCATGGCCGCGCCGTTCGGACAGGCGGCCACGCAGGCTCCGCAGCCTATGCAGGCGGCGGCGTCCATCGCTTCTTCGGCGTCTTCTTTGTTCACGGGGATGGCGTTGGCGTCCGGAGCGGAGCCGGTATTGACGGAAATGTAGCCGCCGGCGGCCATGATGCGCTCGAAGGCGGAGCGGTCCACTACCAGATCTTTAAGCACCGGGAAAGATTTTATGCGCCAGGGCTCCACGGTGATCACATCGCCGTCCTTGAACCGGCGCATGTGCAGCTGGCAGACGGTGGAATGCTCGTCCGGGCCGTGAACATCGCCGTTCACCACCAGGCCGCAGCAGCCGCAGATGCCTTCCCGGCAGTCGCTTTCGAAGGTTATGGGCTTTTCGTTCTTTTTTATCAGGTCTTCGTTGAGCAGGTCCAGCATTTCAAGGAAAGACATGTCGGGCGAAAGGTCGGTAACCGTGTAGGCCTTCATTCTTCCGGGTTCTTTCGGCCCGTCCTGCCGCCAGACGCGGATGGTGACGCTGAAATGGTTGTTCATGATAAATTCTCCTGACCCTCACTTATAGCTTCGTTCCGCCATCTTGATGTGCTCAAAGGTCAAAGGCTCTTTGTTCAGTACAGCCTCTTTGCCCTCGCCGGCGTAGGCCCAGACGCTTGAGTGCGAGAAATTAGCGTCGTCGCGCCTTGCCTCGCCCTCGGCCGTGCAGGATTCCTCGCGGAAGTGTCCGCCGCAGGATTCTTTGCGTTCCAGGGCGTCCTTGACGAAGAGTTCCGCGAACTCCAGGAAGTCGGCCGTTCTCATGGCCTTTTCCAGCGTCTGGTTGAAGTCCCTGTCGGCTCCGGGGACCATGACCTCGGACCAGAATTCCTCGCGGATCTCTGGGATCTTTTTCAGGGCCTTCTTCAGGCCGGCTTCGTTGCGCGCCATGCCGCAATCGTTCCACATCACATTGCCCAGAGCGCGGTGCAGTTCGCCAGGCGTTTTTTTGCCTTTGATGGACAGGATCCTGTTGATCCGTTCCTGGACCTGTTTGGCGGAGGCGCCGAACTCGGCGTCGTCCCCGGACACTGCCTCGAACGTCGCCGAGCCCAGGTAGCCGCCTACGGTGGACGGAGCGATGAAGAACCCGTCGGCCAGGCCCTGCATGAGCGCCGAAGCCCCCAGGCGGTTGGCGCCGTGGTCGGAGAAGTTGGCTTCGCCCAGCGCGAAGAGCCCGGGGATGGTGGTCATCAGGTTGTAGTCCACCCAGAGGCCGCCCATGGTGTAATGGGGGGCGGGGTAGATGCGCATGGGCGTCTTGTAGCCGTCTTCGTCGGTGATCTGGTAATACATGTCGAAGAGGTTTCCGTATTCGCCGCCGATCTTTTCGAGGCCTTTGCGTTTGATGGAATCGCGGAAATCCAGGTAGACGGACTGGCCCGTCGGGCCGACGCCTTTGCCTTCGTCCGCGACCATTTTGGCCGCGCGGGAAGCGATGTCGCGGGGGACCAGATTGCCGAACGCCGGATAACGCCGCTCTAGGAAATAATCCCGTTCCGGATCGGGGATCAGGTTGGCGGGGCGCTTGTCGCCTTTGGTCTTGGGCACCCACACCCGTCCGTCGTTGCGCAGGGATTCGCTCATCAGCGTCAGCTTGGACTGGTGGTCGCCCGAACGCGGGATGCAGGTGGGGTGGATCTGCGTGAAGCACGGGTTCGCGAAACCGGCGCCGCGCTTGTAGGCGGCCCAGGCCGCCGAAACATTGCAGGTGGCCGCGTTGGTGGAAAGGTAAAAGACATTGGCGTAGCCGCCTGTGCACAACAGCACCGCGTGTCCGGAGTGCGACTCCAGTTCCCCGGTGACGAGGTTCCTTGCCACGATGCCGCGCGCCCGGCCGTTCTTTACCACGATGTCCGCCATTTCGCGGCGGTTGAGTATTTCCACCGTGCCGGCCGCGACCTGGCGCATCATGGCCGAGTAGGCTCCCAAGAGGAGCTGCTGGCCTGTCTGGCCCCTGGCGTAGAAAGTTCTGGAGAGCTGGGCGCCGCCGAAGGAACGGTTGGCCAGCAGGCCGGCGTATTCTCGGGCGAAAGGCACACCCAGCGCCACGCAGTGGTCTATGATCTGGTTCGAGACCTGGGCCAGGCGGTAGACATTGGCTTCGCGGGCGCGGTAGTCGCCGCCCTTTATCGTGTCGTGGAAAAGGCGCCAGACCGAATCCCCGTCGTTCGGATAGTTCTTGGCCGCGTTGATGCCGCCCTGCGCCGCGATGGAGTGCGCGCGGCGGGGGGAATCGTGCAATGTGAAAACTTTCACATTATAGCCCAGTTCCCCCAGGGAAGCCGCGGCGGAGGCGCCGGCCAGGCCGGAACCTATCACGAGAATATCGTACTTTCTCCTGTTATTGGGATTGACCAGCTTAAGGTTGAACTTATGGCTGTCCCATTTTTTTTCTATCGGTCCGGAGGGAGTTTTAGCGTCCAGCGTCATAATTATTCTCCTGTGATATATTGCGAGGCTATAGGCGTAAAGACCGAAGGCGGTGGTTTTGATCCGCGGCCGTCCCGCCCGATAGCTCAATTGCCTGCGGCCTGTCCGCTTACTGTATCGTCGTCTGCAGCGTGTCTCCGGCGGCTTTGAGGTCCAGATCCAGCAGATAATAGACCGAAATGAGCGCGAAGCCCGTCATCATAATAGCCGTCAGAAAGCCTCCTATTTTTATGAAAGGCGTGTATTTGGGGTGGTTTACGCCCAAAGTTTGGAAGGCGCTCTGCATACCGTGGGTCAGGTGAAGCACCAGAGCCAGCGCTCCTCCCACATATACGGCCGTGAAGACGGGGTTTCTGAAGGCCGAGGTTACCATCTGATAGAAACCTATGGAATGGTCCACGAAGCGGAAGGTGGCCATGTGGTATGCCAGGTACGCGAGTATCAGGGCCGCGGTATACAGCATGGTGGCCGAGCCGATGGTCCTGCCGCCCTGCCACTTGCGGTCCACATAGCCGCGCGGGGCGTTCAGCCAGTCTTCAAGCCGCACCCAGGCCCCGGCCACGATGTGCGCCAGGAAGACCGCCGCGAGTCCCAATTCAAGCAGGGGGAGCATGGGGTTCGAGAGCAGAAAGTCCACCCAGGTATTGTAGGCCACTTCCCCTTTGAACAGGAGCAGGTTCTCGGCCAGGTGGAACAACATGAAGCCCCCGAGCATAAGGCCCGTCGCCGCCATGACGGCTTTTCTTCCTATGGAAGTGAAAATAAGTCTTTTAATAAATGCGATATTCATTGTCTTTCCTTGATCACAGGGTAGAGCGTACAGGGGGCGGGCAGAGGCGGCGGGTCGCCCCTAATACCGCCGCCATCGCACACAAGGACATTCTATAAGTTAAGCGGGCCGCGAAGAAAGTAAAAAAACTTAAAGAGTTGTTAACATCTCTAATACCGCGGCAGGCCCCTCGAACTTGCAGGCCTGCCGTTTCCTTAAAGTTTGTAGACAGCCGTGCGTGTACGGTCCTATCCGCCGGTGGGCCTTTTTCCGGGGAAGCTCTTCCCTTTGTACCCATGCGTAAACCATTGCCGTTGTTCATACTATACATAAGCGCGGATCATTGCACTTTTAACGATCAATGAGGGCCGGCTGAAATGATATGGAGGCGATCACGATGAGAAAGGTTATATTTACGGCGGTTATGCTGTGCTTGGCCGGCGGAGCTTATGCAGGGGAAGCTATGGACTCGCTTACCGAGGCGGTCGTAGGGACCGGCACTGGGAAGACTGAGATCGCGGTTCCCGCACCGGTGGGGCCGGCTCTTACCGACGCGCAAGTGAAAGAGCAGGCTTATGCGAAACTGGCCGGGCTTTTTGAGAAAGGGAAAACGGTTTCGATTTTAGAAAATATCGGAGCGGCGTGTCGGTCATTCGGGGTGGATCTGATCACCGCCGTCGAAAAGGGCGGTCTCGAGCGTGAAGGTGCGGCGCTGGATTTTTGCGAGAAAGATAACAGTTACCACGATCTCGTGCCTAGCGCGCCCGTCTATGATGTGTACTTCAAGATCGGCTACGACAATAGCAAATCGTATTGGGACTATGATGTCTCCGGCGGCAAATCGATAACGCTCGCCAACCTTATTCAGCAGGCGACCGTTGAAGTGAAGAGGAACGGCAAGTATCTGATCCTGAAAACCGTGATCTCTCCCACATTGTCCGATTCCCAGGATCCCGTGCGGACAGGGTATGGTTTAATATCGCAGGAATAAAGTTTTTCCGGGTTCGTCGGGCATGAAAAATAACCGCGCAGGCGGCGGGCATAAGCCACGCCGCCTGCGCGGTTTTCTTGCCTTACGGCAAGGCGTGTTTCAGGGAGAAAGGACTTTCCCCCGCAACTCCGCCGCTGAACAAACCTCCGTGCCTGGCGCGACAAAACATTGTTTTATAACATTTTATTTAACTATAATCAGTTAGGCGCCTGTCCGGCATAAGGGATTTTGTTCGCCGCTTCGGTTCGGCCTCAAAACCGTCAATTTCGCCCTAAAACCTTATGTCGGACAGGTTCCCGCGACCCGTTTGCATTCCGTGGAGGATAAAATGCGCAAATTTCAGCTTTTAGCCGTTCTGCTCGCCGTCGGTCCGGATCTGTCTGCCTACGAGAAAATAGAATTTAAAAGCCAGATCTCAAACCCCGCTTTGATCAAACTTTCGGCCGTGGCAGTTATGGACGGCAAGATCCTTGCCGCCGATTCCAAAGCCAACGCGGTATTTGTTTTCGACGCCGAGGGGAAACTCCTTAAAAAAAGCTCCGTTCCACTGAAGGAACCCAATGGTCTCAGCGCCGGCAACGGTAAAATTTATGTGGCCGACACCGGCAATTCCCGTATAGCCGTGCTTGACGCATCCGGCTCCCTGCTGTGGGCTTTCTCCAGCGAAGGTTCCCTGCCCGGCCAGCTGGACGCCCCTATGGATGTGGTTTTCGGGCCCGACGGCCGGGTCTACGCGGCCGACACCGGCAATTCCCGCGTGGAGGTTTTTAATTCAGACGGGATCTTCCTGTACGGCTTCCCCGTAATGAAATCCGACAATCTAACCAAGCTGAACCCGGGCAGGATCGCAGTCGATAATGCGGGTTTTATCTATGTCGCGGATCCGGGCAATTCCCTCATCGTGAAATATGACAGGACCGGACATGCCGTGAAAGAGTACGCTTTCGACAACGACGGAGCGGTCGTGGACGCTTATGGCGTGCTTTATGTCATAAACGGCAGGGAAGGGAAGGTGCGCGAGATCTCGGCTTCCGGGGAGATCCTCGGCACTTTCGGCACCCGCGGCAAGGGCAAGAGCGAATTTCTTAAGCTGCGCGGCATTGCTATCGACTCCTCGGGCGTTCTTTACCTCGCGGACGAGGGCAATAAAAAGATAGCCTCTATCCGGCTCGAAGGCGAGCACCCGGAGGCGCTGCCGCATGCCCAGCCGATAGACCGCTTCAACCTTAAAGGCCCTGTTAAAAAATACGCCTACAGGAGCGAGGTCTTCGCCGTGCGGCCGGACCTGAGCGTGGCCGCTTACCTGCCGGAGACCAGGGAAGTCGTGCTGGTGGATACGGACAGCAGAAAAACCGTTATAATGCGCAGCGGCGCCCAACAGGGACAGGCCAAAAACCCCCGAGGCATGGCCTCCGACCCGAAGGGGCAGCTTTACATTTCCGACACGGGCAACGGCCGCGTGCAGATCTTCAATGCCGACGGGACCTATGCCAACTTGTTCGGCGAAGAAGGCTCCAAGGAGGGGAAGTTCTCCGACCCCGCCGGCATTGCCGTGAACCTTAAAGGCGTGATCTATGTGGCGGATACCGGCAACAGGCGCGTGCAGGCCTTCAACTCCGACGGCATCTTCCTTTTCTCCATCGGTCCCGTTATAGGCAACATCAATCTGCGGAAGCCGGTAGGCGTTCGCACCGACCGCCTCCGCAACCTGTATATCCTGGATTCGGACCTTAAAAAAGTCATAGTCACCGACGCCAACGGCAAGTTCCTGCGCGTCTGGGACGATTCCGGCCTCCTGCAGGACCCCATTTCCATAGGTTACGACGGCATGACCTATTTCTATATTCTGGACCGCGGCGCGTACAGCGTAAAGATCTTCGACGAGCAGGGAAAGTTTATTTCCAGCTTTTTCTCGAAAGGGCCCGGAGAGCGCGAGTTCATGGACCCGCAATACATGGAGATAGCCGACAACAAGGTCTATGTCGCGGATCGCGGCGCCGGCAAGATCCTGGCCTTCGCGCTCTCGTATATGCCGGAAGAACCCACCGGCCTTAAATGCGCCGCCGATGAGACCAGGATAGTCGTTTCCTGGCAGGCCGCCAAGACCCCGTGGCTTAAAAATTTTGTCGTCTACAGGGCCGATTCCGAGAACGGTGATTACCGGCAGATCGGGATGGCGGACAAGTCCGGCTATGCCGATTCCTCGCTGGCTTCCGACACGACCTATTATTACTCCGTGGCCGGAGTTTCCGTGACGGGCGATATCGGCGCCCGCTCCGCCCCCCTGGCCGGGTATTTTAAAGGCGCGGCGGCCGTCCCCTCCGGTGGAACGGGCCCCGCTTCCGTTAATGTGGCGCCCATGGAGATAGTGCCGGTGGAGCTAAGCTATATTTTCTCCGCCAATTATAAGTATTACATGAAGAATCCCATAGGCCGTATAGCGGTGCAGAACAACACCGATGCCGCTTTCAGCAATGTCAAGGTTTCGTTCTTTCTCAAGGATTTCATGGATTTCCCGTCCGATACCATCGTGCCGGAGATAGCTCCCAAGTCCAGGGCGGAAGTGGACCTGAAGGCCACCCTCAATAACCGCATCCTTAACATCAACGAGGATACCCCCATACAGTGCCAGCTTACCATGACCTATTACCAGGACGGAGCGGAGAAGACCTTCACGCTTAACAAGCCCGTGAAAGTGCTTTCCAAGAACGCCATAATCTGGGACAAAGCCGCCAGGCTGGCAAACTTCATCACGCCCAAGGACACGCCGGTCTTCGGCTTCAGCAGGTTCGTCCTGAACGAAAAGAGCAAATACCAGGACGGCTCGGCCGGGGAAAGCTCCGCCTCCGGCCTTCTCAACGAGAACGTCCTCTCGGCGCTGATGATCTGGGAGGGCCTGGGAGAGGTAGGTCTCAGTTACCTGGCCGACCCGGTGAACCCTTATTCGGTCAAAAAATCCTCCAGGGAATTCACAACGGACACGGTGCAGTTCCCGAGGAACACGCTTAAGCTCAGAAGCGGGGATTGCGACGATCTTACGGCCCTTTTCGCCTCTCTCTTCGAGGCGGCCGGCCTGCATACCGCCCTTCTGGATTACCCCAGCCATATAGCGCTGATGTTCGACACCG
This sequence comes from Elusimicrobiales bacterium, assembly GCA_041665305.1. Classification (GTDB taxonomy): domain Bacteria; phylum Elusimicrobiota; class Elusimicrobia; order Elusimicrobiales; family UBA9959; genus YA12-FULL-51-18. Next base: position 841 of record JBAYJD010000020.1, on the reverse strand, counting down.
GCGTAACGGACGCCAGGGAGGCCGGTATCCCCGAGGAGTACCTGATAAAGTACAACAACACTTACTGGGCCGGGGTGGAAACGACCATGGTCGGGAAGGATTTTTACAATTCCATAAAGCATGAGGCCGATCTCTACCGGAGCAAGGCCGCCGAAGTTAAAGTGGCGGATGTCCGGACCTCCTGGGCGGAATTCGAGCCGGTGACCCTGCCCGAGACCGAAGCCGAGAGCAACCCGGACCGCGCGAAATTCAACGCCGGCGTGAAAGAGGCCGTTGCGGTCATGCTCAAGGCGCGGTATGATTACTTCAGGAAATATTACGGCGCCATCCTTTTAGAAAACCCGGATGACGCCGACGCGAACCTTAATCTGGGCATACTGTCCGCCCAGTACGGGGAAGCCGAAGAAGCGGCCAAGGATTTCGGCAAGATCCTTGAGAAGGATCCCGTTAACGCGGCCGCGCTTAACGACATGGGGAACCTGAGCTTCAAGGCCGGGAAGTATCAGGAAGCCGGGGATTATTATTTTAAAGCCGCCAAGTCCGACCCGTACGACGCCAATGTCTGGCTGAACGCGGCCCGCGCCGCCGCGAAACTGGATAAAAAGGACGATGTTAAGGCCTTCGCCGACCGGGCGGCCCAGCTGGACCCGGAAGTAAAGAACATCGGAGACAAGCTGCTGAAATGATCATAAAATTCCAGCGGCTGATCTTTTAGCCGTCTAGGAGCCTGTCCGACATAAGGTTTTTAAGGCGAAATTGACGGTTTTGAAGCCGAGCCGAAGTTGCGCGAAACGCGCAGGCTCCAATGAACCTGTAAGTTTCGCGCAACAAAGGTGCAGGC
>JBAYJD010000019.1:0-49220 GCA_041665305.1 Elusimicrobiales bacterium | reverse complement strand
ATCGGTTTCAGTGCGCAGCGCGGCGTTCCAGTATGTGGCACTGGAAGCGGTCAGATTCCAGGCGGAAGATGAGGAATCAGTAATGCCGAAGGCCGTGCTGGCCGTAAACAGGGGATCGGTTTCCGTGCGCAGTGCGGCATTCCAATATGCAGCGCTGGAGGCCGTCAGATTCCAGGCGGTGGATGAGGAAGCAGTTATACCGAAGGCCGTGCTGGCGGTGAAGGTCGGATCGGTTTCTGTGTAGCCGGTCAAATACCCTGCATTGGCGTGATTGCCCCAGGCGAACGCGTTATTCCAGTTGGTCATACTGGATACCGTGATATTAGATGAAATATGCGCGGTAAACAACGGGTCGGTTTCAGTACGAATGGCGGCGTTCCAGTAGGCGGCGCTGGAGGCGGTAAGATTCCAGGCGGTGGAGGAAGAAGCGGTTATGCCGAAAGCCGCACTGGCGGCAAATAGCGCATCCGTCTCTGTACGCAGTGCGGCGTTCCAGTAGGCGGCGCTGGAGGCGGTAAGATTCCAAGCGGTGGAGGAAGAAGCGGTTATGCCGAAAGCCGCACTGGCGGCAAATAGCGCATCCGTCTCTGTGCGCAGCGCGGCGTTCCAGTAGGCGGCGCTTGAGGCTGTCAGATTCCAGGCGGAAGAGGAGGACGCGGTTATGCCGAAAGCCGCACTGGCGGCAAATAGCGGATCGGTTTCAGCTGTCAGGGCGCCGACCTGCGCCGCCGTTATGCCGGTAAGGGCCGACCCGTCCAGGTTTGCCAGATAAGTCGTGTTAAGGGCGGGAATTCTGCCGTCGGCGCCTATGATGTTTACATTTCCGGCTTTTATACCGCCGGCCACTACTAAAGCGTTCGCTCCAGTATCGGAGAATACGGCGGTGGCGGCGATAACGGCGTAATCGGCTTTTATGCTGCCGGCCACATCCAATTTCTCCGCCGGCGCCTTGCCTATGCCGACTTTATTTGAATTGGTGTTGAGCGTGACGGCGCCCGCGCCCTCGCCCCATGGGCTCGTGCCGCCCGCCGCAAGCTGTATCCAGCCCGCGCCGTTGGAGACATAAAGCGAATCATTCGCCGTGTTGTAGTAAACTGCGCCTTTGCCTATTTCGCCCGCGGGGGGGGCGACAGAAAAATTGCCGAATTTCAATTGCGAACCGGATAATACTACATTGGTTGAAATATTCAGGTAAGGCTGATTTGTGGTGGTAAAGGCGGTGGCGGCGTTCATGGTGAGCGTTCCGGTGAAGGTATTAGCGCCGGTTCCGGCCTTTCCGTCAAGTGCGGTTTGTATAAGGCCCGTCGATGTAATTATATTATCCAGAGCGGCGGCCAATCCGGCGGTAGACAGCTGCACAGCGGTCTTGTAGTTCTGCAAGTCGGAGTTGATCGCGCCGGTTGACGAGGCAACGGCGTTGAGCGCAGTGCTGCTCGCATAGCCGGCGTCCGCATGATTACCCCAGGCGGCGGCGGTATTCCAGGCGGGATAATTCGCCAGCGGTCCGGTAGAGGCGATGAGGGTGTCGATCTCAGCCTGAATAGCTCCGGTTGAAGTTATAACATTATTAAGGCTGGTCTGAATGGCGCCGGTGGAGGTCCTGATGTCATTGAGCGCCGCCGTGGTGAGGTAGCCTGCGTTCGCGTGGTTGCCCCATGAATAGGCGGCGTCCCAGTTGGCGGCATTCGCCAGCGCGGCCGTGACGGTAGAGAGATCTATCTTACTAGTTGACAGGCTGGTTATCCAGGAAGGGTTGGCGTAAAAATTGCCGGTATAAACCCCATTGGTGACGGTGGCGGCGTTCCCGGTAATATCGATCCCGTAGGCGCCGTTTTTAACGCTGCCGGGATAGATGGAGGCCGCCGCCACGGAGGAAGCGATGACGGTCGGACCAAGCAGCCCGGCTGTTATATTGCCCGCGGCTATAGCAGAAGCAGTGATGCCCGTTAACGCCGAACCGTCTATTGCGGGCAGGCTGCCGGTCAGTTTGGCCGCTGAAATGGAAATTACGGCGCTGTCCCTGACCGCGCCCGCGGCTATGGAAGAGACCACGACATTGGCTCCCAGCGCGCCCGCGGCCACCTGGCCCGCCGGCAATATAACCCCCGCGGAAAAAGTTCCGGGCTGCACATCCGCCGCGCCGACGCTGCCGGCGTTGATGTTGGTCAGCGCTGAACCGTCAAGCGCCGGGAGCTTGCCTGAGGCGTTCAGCAGCACCAACTGATTCGCGCCGTTAAAATTGTTGCCGCGCTTGGTAACGGACGACTCATCCAGCGCGGAATTAGGCACGGTGTTGGCGAGTTTTGAGGCGTCCAACAGCCCGTCCGCGGTGGTGACCAGGTTTCCGTGCAGATTTATTCTGCCGGCGGAAAGGTAGATGTCGGAGGAAACGGAAACTTGGTTCAGGAAAATATTTGCCGTGAATGTTTTTACCCCGCCTATGGTCTGCGCGGAGTCGGTGGAAACGATCGCGTCATAATCCCTGCCGTTTATGGTTTGGGCGTTGGCCGCATAGGGGACGGACAGCAGGCGCTGCCTGGGAGAGAGCGTTGTTCCGTTCACCGTTATTTCAAGGTAGCGCTGGGCGGAAGAGAATACGGAATAAGGGATCGGGGTGTTTGAGCCCAGTTCCGCCGCCAGTACGCCGTTGGCGACGGTCACGCCGTTCTGTGTCTCGCTCCACAAGGGAACCCCGCCGGTCTGCGCCGCATAAACGGCGAAGTCGAAATTGTAGCTCCCCGCCAGCGGGTTATTCAGGGCGTCGGTCAGGCGCCCCTGAAAACTTATCAGGGACGGCGTGGATTGCGCGGCGGCTTGAAAATCGGCGGCGCAGGCCAGGGCCAGCGCTATAGGGAGTATCCTTTTAATGTTCATATTTTTTCTCCAGAACCGGATTCCGGCAATATTACATGGAATGTGGATCCTTTGTTCTTTTCGCTTTCCACCCAGATCTTACCGTGGTGCAGTTCCGTGGCTTGTCTGGCGATGGCTAGTCCGAGGCCGGAACCGGGGATCTTGGTCTTCTTCCCGTCGGCGCCCCGCGTTCTGTAAAATTTGGTGAAAAGCATTTTCTGGTCCTCCGGGTTTATGCCGCACCCCGTATCGGAGACCGAGAGCCGGACGGAGCCTTCCCGTTTTTCCGCCAGTACGGTTATGGTCCCCCGTGCCGGGGTATATTTCACGGCGTTGGAGAGAAGATTTACTATTACGCTGCGCAGCAGTTTTCTGTCGGCCATAAGGGCTATGACATGCTCCGGAGCGGAAAAATTTATGGTTATATAGTTCGAGCGCGCCACCGGGCTGTAGAGGCTTATCACTTCTTTGACCATGTCGCCGAGATCCACGATTTCCGGATCTATCGTGGGTTTGGCCGAGGTCCTGAAAAGCTCCAGCGCGTTGGAAAGGGTGAGTTCCATCTGGCCTACCGCTTCGGCCATGGTTTCGTATGCCTGGCGCGTTTCCTGTATCGTAGAGATGCGCCTGGGGTTGCGCAGCAGCGCTATAAACGCTTTGAGTCCGGCCAGAGGGTTGTTCAATTCGTGCGTAAGAGTGCTGAGCAGGTCTTCTTTTGCCGTTACCGATTTCCGTATGTTGGACGCCATACGGTTAAAGGTCCGGCCCAGCTTTGAGAGCTCGTCGTTGCCCTCGGCCTTTACTCCGGCATCCAGCATCCCGCTGCCCAGTTTTTCGGCGGCGGCCGAGAGTTCAAAGATCGGCCTGGCAAGTTTGCGGCTTATCCACCAGGAACCGGCAAAACCGAATCCAAGGCCGATGACCGAGATCGCGGCCACTATGGCCGTCAGGGAAGCGTTTTCGCTCCTAAGCTTGTTTTCCCAGGAATTTTTTGAAAATCCGACCTGTATATTTACGGTTTCCGCCGCGCGCGCGGTATTTTTAAACGCCGTCGCCGTCAGGGTCCTGTAGACAAGCTCGCTTTTTACTTTGCCGAGAACGGTCGTATATCCGTTCCTTGTGACAAGGCAGATCTCTATTTCCGGGGAATCTTTCATCTGGAAAAGCAGATAGCTTAAAAGCATTATGTCGTCGCGTGAAACAAGGGATTCTTCGGCGGCCCTCGACATGTTCCTTAGTATTGAAGCGACGCGTTCCTCTTCCTGCGCCAGGATTTGCCGCTTTTCAAAGGCCACCAGCCCCAGGATCATGCTTCCCACGACCGCGGCCATCATGGCAGTCACCAGCATCATTATTTTGATTTGTATCTTCATATAGATCTATTTCAGCTCCCTCTGGATCCGTTTTACGGCGTTTTTCGCCGGCACATTTCCGGGGTCGGCTTCCAACACTTGCTGGAACACGACCATAGCTTTTTCCAGCTCGCCGGCGCTGTAAAGGTCAAGCCCTTCCCTGTAAAGTTTTTGCGCCAGCGCAGGATCGGTTTTGCCCGCTTCCGGCTCCTTTTCCGCCTTCGGGGCGGGTGCGGCTTCCGCGGTCCTGCGTCTCTGTTGTTTTATAATTTTCTTCACGGAATTTATCTGGGCGTCCAGCATCTCCAGTCTGGCCTGGCTGGTTTCAAGCGCATAAGCTTTTCTCCAGGCGTCGAGAGACTTCTGGTAATCTCCCTTGCCGAAATGGGCGATCCCGAGGTTTTCAAGCGCCATGATGTTGCCCGGATGGAGTTTAAGCGCCGCTTCGCTCATATATACGGCCTCTTCGTAGCGGGAGTCCCTGATCGCTTCCGAGGCCATAGTGAGGAGTTGTTCCACCTTAAGCGCCGTTTCAGGGGCTATTTGTATCTTTTTACGTTTTAACCCGGTGATCAGTTCAAGCTGCGCAAGGTAATTGTCGATATTTTTAGCCTGGGGCCGCAGATTCAGCGCGTAACTGGCGTGGTCGACCGCTTCCGCATCGGAAGAGTCCAGGTAGGCGATGGCGGAACGATACAGCGCGGACTGCACGGCGTCGGTCTTGTATGCGTCAAGGCTGCCCAACTGGACGGCCACGAAATTCAGGCGGCTTTGGTGTTTAAGCAGATTCCCGTCCTGGGGGTTAAGCGCCAGGGCTTGCGATAATTCCTCCGCGGCTTCAGGATACCGTGCTTCCGTTTCCAGATAACGCGCCCTGTTCAGGTGCTCGCCGACGGCTGTTTTGACCGCGGGGGAGGTCAAGCCGGAAACTTTAAGTTCCGGCGCCCTGGCTGTTTTCAGGTTGCGCATGGCTTCCAGCACCATCTGGACGGATTCGTCCTGCTCTTTCGCCGGCCCGAAGCGTATGGAGAAGCTGAGGCGATGCGAACCGGAGGTGGAGGCGATGGTGTTTATAGGCATTGAAAAGCCGTAATCCACGCTTATGCGGCCTGTGCGGTAAGAAAGTCCGGCGGTGGCCTCGCGAAACTCCCGGCTGCCGACGCTGAGGGCTGTGCGCAGGCCCAGGTTGCCGACCAGCAGCCAGGGGAACCACCTTTCAAGCGCCACGGTGCCCCGGTGGTCCCGTACGCCGGTAGGCGCCGTCAGCGTCTCGTATTGTACGGCGATGTTGGACAGCAGGCTCCTGTAATTTAAACCGAGCTTGGTTTGCAGCGGCAGTTTATCGGTCGCGCCTGAAGCGAAGGCCACATTCGGCTCGAAGAGATGCACCAGTTCAAGGCCGGCGGAATAGTTGTCTTTCAGGCGGTAAAGCAGGCCCAGGTCCGCGTCAAAGGCGTTCACGCTGTCCTTGCCGGAGAGCACCGGGTCGGCAATGCCGGTGGCGGTCAGGCCGTTGTATGCGTTGGAAGCTTCCGGCAGGGAGCCGAAAGAGCGGCGCAGATTTTTCATGTTCAGGCCCCAGTAAAGGCCGTCCAGTCCCAGGTATTCGGGCGCGGACTTGCCGTAGGAGAGATACAGGGTCTGTTCGTTGTAGAGATCTCCGGTTATGCTGAAGTTCTGCATAGCGGCGCCGAGGGTCCCGTTATTGCGCGGCAGCGGCTGGGCGTAGCCGAGAAAAGAGGTCCCCAATCCCGAACCGTCAGAGAGGCCCATCAGGTGCTGCGTATGAGCGGCGGCCAGTTCGGGCCTTTCAAGCAGGGCCAGGCCCGCAGGATTGTAGTAAATAGCGTAAACATCGTCCGCGACCGAGGTGAAGGCATTTCCCATGCCCGGGGCGCGGGCTCCGGCGCCCAGGTCCTCAAAAGCGGCGTAACCCGAGACGGCAAAAAGGAGCAGGGCGGCCAGTGAAGCCGTTCCAATGGCGTTAAGCCTTTCCTTTCTGCCGTTCTTCGTCATTTTATCACCAGGAGCGTTCCGTTGAACGTTTTTCCTTCGGCCTTTATCTGATACACATAAGCCCCTCCGGAGACCGGTCTTCCTCCGGCTTTGCCGTCCCACTGCAGGCTGTTGGAGACCGGTCCGCCGGTCATGTCGGAAACGAACGCGCCTCTCAGATCGTAAATAGCGCCGGAGAAGGCGGAGTCGCGCGGGTTGTCGAAGGTGAACACCGCCGTATCGTTAAGGCCGTCCCCGTTGGGGGTTATCGCTTTGTTGCTCAGGCCGGACAGATCGAAGTGGACCCCGGAATCGCGGTACAGGGTGCGGATCTGGTAGCCGCCGGTCATGGCCGACTGGACGCTGATAAGCTGGCTTATGGTGTCCACTTTGCCGTAGAGTTTTACGAATTTTTCTCCGTTGTTCCAGTAAAGGCCCAGCCGCTGGGCCGCTTCGTTGGCGGGGATGTTCTCAAGTGCGCCCGCTCCTGAAGCCACCACACGGTTCCCGGCGACCTGGTAACGCATCGCGACGGTCAGCGCGGGGCGCGAGAAAGTGAACTGGTCCAGGGCCTGGTTGCCGGGAGACTTTACGGCTTCGAACCTCACGGAATTGAAGATGTGGTTGCGGACATCCGGTCCTTCGTTCACGGTGCGGATAAGAAGATCGGCGCCGGAGGAGTTGTTGGCGGCAAGCATTTCCCCGCTTACATCCGCGGGTATATTAAGTCTGGCGACCTGGTCCTCAGTGAAGATATAGACGCTATGGTTCGTGTCCACGCCCATGGCCTGGTCGTGGGAATTGAGCGAGTCTATGGCCGACACCCTGTAAACGAACGCCGGGTCGCCGGGGGCGATGGGATCCGTGAAACTGTGCGCGGTCACGGGCAGGGTCGCTACGGTTACCCAGTAAGGGTCCGCCACGGAGGAGGATTTTTCAACGCGGTAATAGGCGAGTTCGACCTCGCGCGGCGGTGCGGCCGGCGCAAAGGCGGAGCCGTCAAGGTTGCTTGCGACCGGCGTCCAGTTAATGGTCGCGGCGGTGCGGCCGGCATTCACGACCGCGGTAAGACCGGCCGGCGCCATGGGCGGCAGATCCAGGAAGATCTCGGTTGAAACTCCCACGGAATAAACCGGTCCGGTATACTTCGCCATCAGGTGATAGAAAAAAGTGGTATCGAGGGTGAGGCCCGAATCGTTCAGCGAGGCCGCGGCCGAAGTCGATTTCACGACAGAGCCGTCGGCAAGGATCTGCCCTGGACGCACATCCGTGCCGTCCGACAGTCCGGCCGCGGCGGAGTTCGTGCTCAGGATCACCACTATTCCCTCCGGAGAAGGAGCGGACGGGTTTATCCAGGTAAGGGTCACGGCCCTTGAGAGGGCGTTGCCGGCGGCGGAAAGCCCGGAGATGGGCATATAACAGGTTCCGGCGGCGGTAGTTGTGGCCAGCACGGTCGTGAAATTCTTGTCACCCTGCCAGTTAAGGCTTGCCACCCTGAAAAAATAGTTGGTGTGCGCCGCCAGCCCTTTCACCGTAAGGTTCACCTGGAGGCCGTTCGGAGTGGCGACGGTCGTAATGTCCCCGCCCGGGGAAAGTATGCCGAAGCTGGTGGTGGAGCTTTGCAGATCGTAGCCTTCCGCTCCGCTTGACGGCAGCAGCCAGCTTATCGTCACATTGCAGGCGGAAACGGCGGAAAAAACGGGATTTACCGGGAGATCGGACAGGGTGGATTCCGCGCTGAGGGCCGAGGTTTCGGCTATCACCTTCGCGTCGTCGCCCGTGTAGATCTTTGTGTAATAGGTGGTGTTCGGCTGCAAGCCGGGTATTGAAAGCTGCTGGAGGGCCCCGGGTGTTACGGAGGTGGAGAATTCCAGCTTGAACAGGGTAGGGGCAAAAACATGACCGGAGTCGGACGAATAGTCGACGCGGTAAACGCCGCTGCCTATGTTTCCCTGGAAACCGTCCGCTCCGGGAGCTATCCAGGAAAGTTCCAGCGTGCCGGTGCTTTTGGTTAAAGCGGTTATTGAAACCACGCTGCCCGGCTGGGCGGCCAGTTTCATATAGCCCGGATTTACCCTGAAAGCGCCGGAGGCGGAGGCGGAGTAGGCCGGTTCGCCTACCGAAGTGTTCAGTGAAAAACCGCCGCCCGAGCTTATGCGTCCCTGCGAATTTGCGGCCCAGCGCGAGACCGACATCGAATCGCCGCTCATTTTTCCCATGGCTTCAGCCCGCGGCCCGCAGGCCGGCAGGCTCAAAACCAAAAAAAGAAGAAGAGCGGGAGTTTTCATATGGCGTCAATAACCGCTGATGTTATAGCCGCGTTTCACGATGCCGGCCGCCCGGACAATAAGTTCATCGGCCACGCAAGCCTTCGGGATGTAGTCGTCGGCGCCCGATTCCAAACCTGTTATTTTGTTCTCCACGGTAGTGGCTGTGCCGGTAAGTATGATTACCGGGATGTGCTTTATTTTCGGATTGCTTTTCATGACGCGGCACAGCTCAAGGCCGTTCCCATCCGGTAATTCCACATCCAGCAGGACAAGATCGGGCAGTTCTTTTAAACAGGTCCTAAGCCCGTCTTGCGCGGTATGCGCTACTTGCACTTCGTATTTTTCCGACAGCAGCATATACATCAGCGATTTAGTGAATATTTTGTCGTCGTCGATGATCAGCGTTTTATACATGATAAGCTCCGTATGGCCGAGTGTAGTTTAACCATCTCTTAAAAGCGTGTAATGTCGTTTCGACCGGGTGCAGCTTAATAATCTCTTAAAAGTATACATGCTGGGCTTTGCAGTTATGTTTCGTCATTTTGTCACTTTTTTGTCAAAAAGTTGTCACGGTTTGTTACAATATCACAATAATGGCATACACCATCTATGCGGTCGCCGAAACTGAAGTCCGTGACAGCCTGGACCCGTTGCGCGACGAATTTACCCTGGAATGTTTCGAGTCCGCCCATAAACTTATTGAAAGGCTGCGCCAGGGCGCGGCAAACCTTCTTTTGATAGACGACGAACTCCCCGACATGCGCGGGATCGAACTGCTGCGCGTTATGCGCGATACCCCGTACGGGCGTGACCTTCCCGTGATCTTTATTTCCGCTCACAGGACCAAAGAATTTATGACGGAGGCTTTCGGCCTCGGGATAGACGATTACCTGCAGAAGCCGTTCGATATCAGGGAACTGCGGGTGCGCATAAGGGCCGTGCTGCGCCGCAGATTCGAATCCGTCGAGCACTGGGGCGAGCCGATCACCGTGGGCCCGATAGAGATAGATCCGAGCCAAAGACGGTGCCTTGTGGACGGAGAGCGGGTTTCATTGCGGCCGTTGGAGTTCGCGGTGCTGGAGATCCTGATGCTGAAGGCCGGGCGCGTCCTGAGCCGCAACTACCTGCTGAACAATGTCTGGCATTCCATCAGTTCCGCGGATATGCGCGCGGTCGATACGGTCATCAGCCGTTTGCGCAAAGCGCTGGGCCGCAGCGGTGGGATGATAGAAACGGTCTCAAAAATGGGATACTATCTTGTGCCGCCGCAAACGCATCGCAAGTCCGGCCGCGGTGGATCAAAGGGGTAAGAATTATGCAGGAACCGGAAAAAGAAAAAAATCCAGGCGCGGCGGAGCCTGAAAAAGCCGTGGAATCCGTCCACGCGGTCATAGAGCGCATGCGCGCCCTGGCGCATCCCGATTGGCCGCGCAAGGATGACGATCTCGGTTCGCTCAAGTCCGCCCTGGCGCGATATGTGTCGGAACTGGAACATTTGAATTACAGGTACGAGGCCCGCGGCGCGGAGCTTGAAAAATTAAAGGCTCAATACGCCGACCTGGAGCGCCTGTTCCGGATGCGGCCCGACAGCATGCGCAGGGCGGGCGAAACCGAAATAACGGAATTGGTTCGCGGCAAACAGGAACTGGCCGATCTGAGACGGGACTATGCCGCACAGCAGGAAGCCGTTAAAGCGGCCGGTTTGGCGCTGGCGAAGAGGGAACGCGAACTGCTGCAGAGTGAAAAAGGCCGGCTGGAAGAGCTGGAAGTCATGAGAAAAAGTTTCGCCGAGGATGCCGCGGCCCTGTTCAGCCGGGAAAAATCCGTTTTAAAAAGCGAGGCTGAAACCTGGCGCCGGAAAGCCGGAGAGGCCTTTTCCCAGCTGGCCGAAACCCGGAACCGGGCCGAGGCCGCTGAAAAGCGCCTGTCGGCGGCCGAACAGCAGGCCGCGGACCTGAAAAACGAGTCTGAGATCTGGCGTCAGAAAGCCGAAGAATCATTTTCCCGGCTGGCCGAAACCCGGAACCGGGCCGAGGCCGCTGAAAAGCGCCTGTCGGCGGCTGAGCAGGAGATTTCCGGATCGGCGCAAAAACTCGGGTTGATGGAAATGAATCATGAGGCCTGTGCGAAGCGTCTCGCCGAATGGGAGAAAAAGGGCGGAGAGCTGGAAAAAGAGCGCGCTGAAATAACCGCGCGCGAAAAGGCCTGCGGCCGGCAGGAAGAAGCCGCTCGCGCGGTGGAAAAAGCGTTCAGGGAGCGGGCGGCTGAGCTTGAGAAAGAGTATGAGATCAAGGCAAAGGACATGGAGTCCCTGAAATCCAGGATGAGGACGGAAATAGACGAGATAGAAGCCGCGAGGAAGCGTGTCGCCGAGGATGCCGCCGTTTCGTTCGGGCGGGAAAAGTCCGTATTGGAAGCCGAGGCCGAAGCCTGGCGCCGAAAAACGGAGGAGGCCTTCTCCCAGCTGGCCGAAACCCGGAACCGGGCCGAGGCCGCGGAAAAGCGGCTGCGGACGGCGGAGCAGGAGGCTTCCGAGGCGGTTCAAAAGCTCAGGCTGTCGGAACTGGACCGCGAGGCGTGCGCGAAATGCCTTACGGAATGGGAGAAAAAAGGCGGCGATATAGAGGCCTGGCGCGCCGAACTGGCCGCGCGCGAAGAGGCCTGCGGCCGGCTGGAGGAAGCCGTCCGCGCGGGGGAAAAAGGGCTTAAGGAGCGGTCGGCCGGCCTTGAGAAGGAATTTGAAGCCAGAAGGAAAGACCTGGACGCCGTAAAATCCGCGATGAGGGCGGAAATAGACGAGCTGGTCAGGCAGTATAAGAAAGAGTGACCGTCGGGCGGATTCTGGAGGGTTTGAATGGACTGGGAAAACATAGCAGCGGAGCTTAAGAGCCTTACTTTCAAGCTGGATTCCGTCTGCCGCAAATTTTGGGACGAGGACAGGTCCGCGGCGGTCCCGCTTGAGGCCGTAGCTGGGGAAATAAAAATAGCCGTAGGCCGCGCCGAACAGGTCATGGCGGAACTCGGCCGTGTCGCGCAGCTCTGTGAAAGTTCCACGCGGGCGCTTGACAGCGAGATGAGAAAAGAGAAGGTCCGCGCCGACACGCTGCAGGAAGAATTGAAAGCCGCCATGTCGCGGATCGAAAAAATTTCAGCCGAAGCCGCCGCCGACCATGAGGCCGCGGCCAGGGCCGGAGCTATGGCCGCGCGCCTGGAACAGGAACTTAAGCTTGGGAAAGAAGGCGCCGCGGCGCTGCAGGAGGAGCTTAAAGCCGGGAAGGCCTATACGGAAAAAATTTTGCGCGAGGCCGCCGGTCTCAAAGAGGAGATCGTGGCGTTAAAGGATGAACATTTAAAGGCCGAGGCCCGGAAAGATGCGGAAAGGGCAAAAAAGATGGAAGACCTGATCTCCTCTCTGAGCGAGAAGAAACGGGAGCTCGAAGCGGCTTGGGCGCGCCGTCATAGCGCGCTTGAGGCGGAGCAGAAGGAATCCCGGACGGGATTTGAAAAAATGCATAAGGCTTTGCTGGAGGAAATGCGGGTGAACGCCGCGGGCGCCGAAAAGGCTTATTCGCAGAAAGAGGCCAAGCTTATAGAGTTCAATAGACGGCTGATCGAGGAATTTCAGGACAGGGAAGGCAAGGTCCGGGCTCTTGAAGAGGATCTGAGGGCCAAGGCTTTCACGCTGGATGAAGCTTCGGCCGAACTAGGCAGGGAGTTCGAACGCAAACGCGCGGAATTGGAAGGACTTAAAAATAAAATACTCGCTGAGATCTCCGAGCTCGTAAAACCGGCCTGAAAAAAATGAGTAATGAAAATCGATCGGAAAGAAAAGACGCTGGGAAGCCGGGGATCCCGCTGGAACGGTACGCGGCCGGGTTGTCCGCCGTAACCCTGTCCGCCCCGCGAAGGCCCCCGCCGTCCGGTCCCCTGCCCGAACCCGGCGCGCGCAAATATGAGCTTTTCCAGGAATTGTCGGCGCTCAGCCAGGAGATCCATGATGAATTCTCAAGTTTGCAGCTTGCCCTGGCCGATATAAAAGGGCGGATCGAAGCGGACCTTCCGGCCGGATCCGAGCGGCCGCGCCCGCCGGCGGAGGGGCCCGAACCGCATGAAAAGGCGCAAGCCGCTCCGGTTCCGCCGCCCGCGCGCCGCCCCGCGGACGGCCCTGTTCCGGTTCCCTGTCCGAGCGGCGCCGGGCCGGGGTTCTTAGCCGTTCCGTTCCTGGCGGCCGCGGTCCTGTGCGCGGCCGCCTTCGCGCTATATATGTTTTATCCCGCCCGGAAGGCCGTGTCTTATTTCGCGCTGCCACCCGGCCGGACCGCCGGGCTTTGTCTTGACCCCTACGGTACGCGGGTCTTTTTTTCGGATCCGCAACGGCAGCTGCTGTTTACGGTTTCAGCCGCGAACGGGCGCGTTGAGTCGGTCAGATCGTTCCCGGCCGCCGCCGTAACGGGACTGGCTTTTGACGGTTCCGCGTTCTGGAGTTCCGGCGGTAAGGCCATATACAGGTACAAGATGAACTACGGCGACTGGACCGGCGACGCTTATCCTGTGGAAGATGGGAACGCTTACTGGTTGAGCTGGGACGGTAAAAATTTGTGGTCCGCCGCCCCCGAAGGCGCCCTGCGGCGTTACGCCGCGGAGGTTCCGCTTGTTGAGGACGCCTCTTATCCGCTGCCCGACGCGCGCACCGCCGGTATTTCAATATACGGCGGAGACTTGTGGCTGCTTGAACCGGGCGGCGAAAAACTGACGGTTTACGGGCTTAACGGCGCGCGCCCCGAGCCCCTGCGGTCGTCGGACCTGAGGCCCCTGCTGAAGAAGAATAGCGCGATCTCGGATTTCGCGGTCGGCGGCGGTTATCTCTGGCTTATTACGGAAAACCCTTCAGAGTTGGCGCGGCTAGATCTGAAACGCCTGAAATTCGCCAAATTTTATGGGAAGTAAGTTCAAGCTTGTTTCCCCGTTCAAACCGAAAGGCGACCAGCCCGCCGCCATAAAGGCGCTTTGCGAAGGCATCAATGCCGGGAAGGCCAACCAGACGCTTCTGGGCGTGACCGGTTCGGGAAAAACTTTCACGGCGGCGTCGGTCATAAAGGAGCTCAACCGCCCGGCGCTTATCGTTTCACCCAACAAAGTGCTGGCCGCCCAGCTTTATTCCGAGTTTAAAACCTTTTTCCCGGAGAATGCCGTCGAGTATTTCGTTTCCTATTACGATTACTATCAGCCGGAGGCCTACATCCCCTCCAGCGATACCTATATAGAAAAAGACGCTTCCATCAACGACCATATCGACAAACTGCGCCTGAAGGCCACCAGTTCCATACTTACCCGGCGCGACACTATCGTAGTGGCTTCGGTCTCCTGCATTTACAATATCGGTTCGCCGGATAATTTTTCAAAATTGTGCCTGCCGGTGCGCGTCGGGGACCGCTGCGACCGGCGCGAGCTTACCAGGCGGCTGGCGGCCATACAGTACGAACGTAATGAGATGGAACTCGCCCGCGGGACCTTCCGTATGCGCGGGGGGGCCATGGATATTTTCCCGGCCGATATGGAAACGGCTTACCGCCTGACCCTGGGCGGCGCGATAGAAAGCATACAGGAAATAAACCCGCTGACAGGCGATGTTCTGCGCGAGCACAAAGACGCCGTGATCTACCCGGCAACGCATTTCGTGGCCGGGCCGGGGGAACTGGAGCGGGCCATCGCCGCCATAGAGGAGGAGATGGCCGGGCGCCTCAAGGAACTGAACGCCGCCGGAAAACTTCTGGAGGCCCAGCGCATCGAGCAGCGGACCCGGTACGACCTTGAGATGATACGGCAGACCGGTTACTGCCACGGCATCGAGAACTATTCGCGCCACCTGTCCGGCCGCCCGCCCGGCGAGCGCCCGTTGTGCCTGCTGGATTATTTCCAGAAGGATTTCCTGCTTTTCATGGATGAGTCGCATGTAAGCGTGCCGCAGCTCCGCGGTATGTACCACGGCGACCGTTCCCGCAAGCAGACGCTTGTCGATTTCGGCTTCCGCCTGCCGTCGGCTTTGGATAACAGGCCGCTTAAATTCGACGAATTCGAAGCCATGCGGCCCGCCACGGTCTTTATTTCAGCCACTCCGGGCCCGTACGAACTGGGGCTTTGCGGCACGGCGGATATCGTGGAGCAGATCATCCGTCCCACCGGCCTGGTGGACCCGGCCGTTGAGATCCTCCCGGCCCAGGGCCAGATCAAGGCGCTGATCGGCGAAATAGAGAAAAGAGCCGCCAAAAAAGAACGATCCCTGGTCCTGACCCTCACCAAAAAGACCGCCGAGGACCTGAGCGAATTTCTAGAAGGGAAAAAAATAAAAGCTAAATATATTCACTCCTCCATGGACACCTTGCAGCGCCTGGACATTCTGCGGGATTTCCGGAAGGGCGATTTCGATGTGCTGGTCGGCATCAACCTGCTGAGAGAAGGCCTCGACATCCCGGAAGTTACGCTGGTCGCCATTCTGAACGCCGACAACGAGGGCTTTCTAAGGAGCGAGACCACGCTGGTGCAGATCTCGGGACGCGCCGCCAGGAACCTTACCGGGAAGGTGATCCTGTTCGCCGACCGCGAGACCGATTCCATGAAACGCGCCATGGGAGAGATGGCCCGCCGCCGCGTCAGGCAGCTGGCCTATAACAGGGAGCACAACATAAAACCCGCGACCATCATAAAGAAATTGCACGAATTCGACGAACTCCACACCCAGGAAAAGCGCGCGGCCTTCCATCTGGTGGGCGCGGTAGCTTCCGCGGATGTCAATAAGGGCAATATTAAAGGCATCATGAAAGAGCTGGAAAAACAGATGAAAGACGCCGCCGACAACCTTAATTTTGAGCTGGCCCGCGAGCTGCGCGACCGCCTCTTCGAACTGCGCGACATGTCCGGCCCCAAAAGCCCCCGCCCCAAAAAGGCAGCATGAGCCTTTTATACACCTATGCCGTTATGAAAATGATAAAATCTGAACGATGAAGCAATTTGATTGTCTTATAAAGTCGGCGCTGAAGGAAGATCTCGGCGCCGGCGACGCGACAACCGAGGTTTTTATTCCGGAAGGCGTCAGATTCGAAGGCCGGATGTTCGCCAAGTGCGACGGGGTTCTGGCCGGCGGGGGAGCGGCCAGACGGGTGTTCGAGCTGGCCGACCCGGGTTCCAGGACCCGTGTGCTCCTGAAAGACGGCGCCCGCTTTAAAAAAGGAGCCGTCATCCTAACCGTCCGCGGCTCCAGGCGGCTGCTGACCGCGGAGCGCACCGCCCTTAATTTTATCCAGCACCTCTCCGGCGTGGCGACCCGCGCGGCCCGTTTTGCCGGAGAGATCAAGGACCCGCGCACCATGGTGTACGACACGCGCAAGACCATTCCGGGTCTGCGGGAGCTGGAAAAGCGCGCCGTGGCCTGCGGCGGCTGCGCCAACCACCGCCGCGGGCTTTATGACGCTTTCCTTATAAAAGACAATCATATCGCCATGCTGGGCGGCTCGCTGGAGCGGCTGAAAGAAAGACTGGCGTATGCGCGCAGGAACTACCGCGGTTTAAAGTTGGAAATAGAGGCACAGAGCCTGACGCAGGTCGCGGATTTCCTCCCGCTGGGTTTCGACATCATTATGCTGGACAATATGAGCCGCGCGGATATGAAAAAAGCGATAACTCTGATTCGGGCCGCGGGTGGAACAACGAAGATAGAGATCTCCGGCGGGGTAAGATTTGAGGACCTCGCCGCGCTTTCAAGGCTGGGAGCGGACCGGATCTCGGTCGGCTCGCTTACCAATTCCGCCGCGGCGCTGGATATCGCGTTCGACATTAAAAGGGCGTGGAGATGATTTCTATGAACGATTCAGGATCGACAAGCCTGCTTGCGCTGGAGACGCTGCCGGGCATAAAAAAGCTGGTGCTGCTGGAAAGCGCGGGTTCCACGCAGGAGGTGGCCAGGGAGCTTGCGCTCCACGGCGGCATGGAGGGGACTCTGATCCTGGCGCTCAGTCAGACGGCGGGCAAGGGCCGTATGGGCAGGGCCTGGGAGTCCGGACGGGGCGGCATATACATGACGCTTATCCTTGAGCCGAGCATCGGGCTTAAATTCCTGGGAGAGTTGAGCATTCTGGCCGGCCGCGTGGTCGCCCTGACCCTTAAAGAGCTTTATGCCCTTAACACCCGCGTAAAGCTTCCGAACGATGTTTACGCCCTGCATCCTAAAAAAAAGAAATATCTCAAAGTCGCCGGCATCCTGACGGAATCTTCCTCCATAAACAGGACCCCCAACTGGATCCTGCTGGGGGTGGGGGTGAACCTGAACAACTCCGTTTCCCTGGAGACCGGGGCAGGCGTCGCCGAGATACTGGGAAAAGAAGTGTCCCGTGAGGAATTTTTGCAGGCCTTTTTTGAGAATTTCTGGCACATTTATTCCTCCTGGGAATATTCCTCCGAATCGAAAAGCTCTTAAAGTAAATTCCTTTCGGGATCGATCCCGCTGCAGAGGCGCGGCGCGCGGTTTAGAAAGGTCCGCCGGCGACATTCTATTTATGACGGTTACTACGGCCGAATTGCGGAGTATAGCCCTTGGCCGCGGCGCGTCCGCTTGCGGGATCGCGCGCGCGGAGGAGCTTGCAGAGTACGCCAGGTTCTGTTCCGCATCCTCCGGCGCTCCGGCGGGGCTGGCTTACCTGAAACGGTCTCCTTCGGCGAGGGCGGATATCCGGAACTGGTTCCCCCCGGCCAGAACCGTGCTGGTGTGCGCGTTCCAATATTGGCATTCCGGCCTGGATCATGAGGCCGCCATGGAAAAGATCGGGGAGGCTTCGGCCTATCTTGAAAAGACCGGCCGCAAGGTGCGCGCTGAATTCGTCGGCGGCGTCAAAACAGCCGGATTCCGGCCCCGGATCTCCCGGTACGCCCTGGGACCGGATTATCACGCGATCATAAAAGAAAGACTGGGTTTAATGCTGTCCGATATAAAAGCGGCTGTGCCGGGCGTAGAAGGCAAATCGTTCACGGACACTTCGCCGGTGCTTGAAAAAGAACTCGGCCGGCTGTCCGGGCTGGGTTTCAGGGGGAGGAACACGCTGCTTATTTCCGGGGAGCTTGGGTCCTATATTTTTATAGGCGGCTTGGCGCTTTCGCTGGAATACGGGGCCGGCGAAAGTCCAGTCGCGGATACGGGGCCGGGCTGTGGGAACTGCGGGAAGTGCGCGGCCGCCTGTCCCACCGGCGCGCTGAAGGCTTCCGGTGTTCTGGATGCCGGTCTTTGCATCTCTTACTGGACCACGCAGTCCGGGACCGCGGCTCCTGAAGGCATAATCAGCAAGTCCGGGGGATATGTTTACGGGTGCGATCTCTGCCAGGAGGTCTGCCCTTACAATGAAAAAACGCCCGACAGGATCCTGCTGCCGGAATTCAATCCAAACAACGGGTCCCGGTAAGATCTTGTTTTTTGAGCGGTTAAACCGAAATCCTTTTATGGAGTTCGGTTTAAAATTTCCTGCCGAGCGAGGTCTTGACGGCTTCCATCAGGTCGTCGGTGTTGAACGGCTTGGTCAGGAACGCGGTCACCTGCGTAAATTTCTGGAACATGGTGCGGGAAGGTTCAAGCGCGGACAGGACGATGATGGGCAGCTGTCTGGTCTCGGCGTCCTCGGTGATCAGGCTGGTGAGGGAATAACCGTCTATGCCGGGAAGCATGACATCCAGGATCAGCAGCGCGGGTTTGTATGAGCGCAGCAGGTCCATCACTTCCCTGCCGTTATCGCACAATTGGACCTGGTGGCCCATTGATTCCAGCGTATACTGCACCAGGTTCGAGATTTCAAGGTCGTCGTCAACCACAAGTATTTTATTCCCCATAGGTAAAATCTAACACATATTCAGTTCACGGGTCAAGGTTGCCTGAAATGCCGTCTTCAATGTCTTAATTTTACGCGGAGCGGCCGTATCAATATAAGAGAAATTTTTTGCGGACTTCTCTAGAACCGGGCATTATCTTTTTCAAAACCGGCCAGTATGGCCTCCGGTGTTTTTCCGGCTTCCAGCATGTCGTAGAGCCTGGAGTTTCCGGTCATTTTTTTTATCTCTACGGCATTGAGAACGAAATCTCTCCCGCGGTGAAGGCGTGCCGTGCGGGCACGGCCGGGTACGCCGTAAAAAAACTGATCCCCGGTTCCAGTTCCGGGCCTTCTATAATATCGCCGCTGACGGGGTTCGGCCGGTGCAGCACAACGAATTCGAGATGGTTCTTCGCGGCTTCTTCCATGGCATAGGCCATGGTCGTCAGGTAAGTATAGAACCGCGCTCCTATGTCCTGTATATCAAAGACCAGCGCCTCCACTCCTTTGAGCATTTTCGTGGAAGGGCGCTGGTTCCTGCCGTAGAGGCTGTAGAGCGGAATCCCGGTCGCCGGGTCCGTGGAATTGTCTATGAGCACCCCGCCCTTATTTTTCATATATTTTTTGGCGGCCGGGAGACAGATTAAAAGGTAGACGCTGCCTTTTCCTTTAAAAAGGCAGATGCTGCCTTTTTTGCATTTTCTTTCAGGACAAGCAGGTAAAGCTGGCCCTGGTCCCAGAGTTTGAAGGCGAAGGCGCGGGCTTTCTTGCCGTTTCCGGCATAGAAGTCGACCCTTCCCGGGCCTTTTATGGCCCCGCCGGTGTCCTGGCAGAAAACAAAACGGGCGTCCTGTTTGCGGCCGAGCAAGGCTCCTGTTTCATCCACATCGGGAGTGTTTACGCGCATAAAGGCCAGGGCGCCCATAGGTACGAGGGAATTATCCACGGCTATGGAACGCCAGCCGGTGAGCGGAAGTCCGTAGGTGCCGGCCGGGCCCTCCTCGGGATCGGCCGGCTGTTCCAGCCTGAAAAAAACATAGCGTTTGTTCATGCTCAGTATGGCCCGGGTCCGGTCGGGATGTTCGTTAAGGTACTGCAGGCCTTTTTCGGGACTTATTCCTTCCCTTGGAAGCGCTCCTGCTTCGATCATAGCCGTAAGCCAGCCTTTGAATTTAAGGCTGTTGGTCGCGGCGAATCTGGCCTTGATTATCCTGCCGTCCGGCAGCTGCAGGCGGCCGGAGCCTTCGGTTTGCAGATCCAGGATCTCGCTTCGATTTTTCAGCCAGGCCAGTTCAAGGCCGCGGCCCTTCAGCGCGCCTTCAAAATCTATCTCTTCCCTGTTCAGATAGGGAACCAGCGTCCCCCGTTCAAGCCTGCCGGTCAGTTTCTCGCCTTTGAATTTATCGTTGAAGTCCTCCAGATTTATGGTGATGAGGTCGCCGGGCTTTGCGTAAAGCGGATATTTATATTCCTTCGTCCGCTTCAGGCTGGCTTCCAGCGTCGGTTCGTAATAGGAACTGAAGACCACGGTGCCGGTGGAGTCGCGGCCGGCCAACTGGTAAATGTCAAAGGCCTCCTTCAGGCGGAGGTCCAGTTCGGCCTGGTCTTTGGCTTCGGAGAGGATCTTTATGAACTCGCTGGTGGAGGCGGCCAGGGTCCCGGCCGTTATGTTCCTGGAGCCGAAGGAGTAGGCGATGGACTGGCCTTTGAGGGACTGGAAATATTTCAGGTTCAGTTCGGCCGCTTTCAGCAGCGTTTTTTTATCGTCCAGGTCGGCGAACGCGGGGGCGGCGTCCGGGGCCACGGGGAACATCGCCGCGGTTTCCGTTTTGACCGGCGCGCAGCCGGGGGGGCAGCCGCCCGAGATCCCGCGCCGGTCCGATGTGGCCGCGCAGCCGGTTAAAAAGAGAGCAAGAGAAAGTGGCGCGAGTTTTTTCATAGATATCGTCCGCCCAACCCCCGGGCAGGTCTTCGGGAATTCCGGAGCCGGCCGGGTGTTTTTACCTGCTGTTCCGGGCGGGAGGCGCAGCGGCCGCGTTCCGCCGTTTGTATCACAAATCACATTCGGCACGGGAGAACCGGAGGCCGTTTTCACAGGGGAAAAACGCCGTCCGGCTTTTACATTATCCCAAAATTCCATTGTTGACACAAGGCCGATCATCTGTTAAACTCTACCTATGAACGGAAAAATACTGTCTTTGGTGCTTCTTGTCCTGACGCTTCCTGTTTTTGCCGCATCCGAAGAGGCCAAGCTTATCGCTTTCAGCGGAACCGTAGAAGTAAGGAATACCCGCGAAGGGCAATGGGCGCCGGCCGCGGAGAACATGGAGATAGCCGAGGGCGGCGCCGTGCGCGCCGGCTCCGACGGTTCCGCCGTGGTTCTAATGCCCAACAAAACCAAGGTCTGGATCAAAGAGTCGTCCAGCGTCGAGGTGGAGCAGCGCGCCACGCTGGCCTCCCGCCTGGCCCTGATGTTCGGCAAGATCAAGATCCGCGTGCCGCATCTTATGCGCAAAGAAAAATTTGAAGTCAGGACCCCGTCCGCCGTCTGCGCGGTCAGGGGAACGGAATTCACGGTCGACACGAACGCGGAGGGCGTGATGAACATCAATGTCCTCTACGGCGAGGTAAAGCTTAATTTCGTGGTGCCGCCCGAAAAGGGTTCCGCCGAACTGTATATCCCGCAGGGCCGCGGCATGAGCCTGGCTGAAAAAGGCAAACCCGCCAAGCTGGCCCTTATGACCGCCGAGCAGGAAAAATCCTCGCTTGAGAACTGGAACCCCGGACTTTCGCCGTCCGACCGCCGCAAAGAAATGCAGGCCAAGGATAACGACAGGGCCCAGATCCGCGAATTCGCCAGGGTGACCAACGGCACCGAGAATTCGGTTCAGAGCTTCCTCAACAATGTCAAGGAATCGGACCTGGAAGCGGGCCGCACTTTGCGCGATCTTCACGGCAATCTGGTGCGCGTGGACCAGCGGCTTATGCGCCCGTATCCCGACGAAGTTCAATTTATAAACCTGGTCAAGCGGCCGGAATACGGCAACAACGACAGCGCGTCCGCGGCCGCCGCGAGGGGCGGGTTCGCGTACAACGGGGCCTCCATGGTGTCCAACAGGCTGGACTATCTGCAGATGACCATGAATTTCAACAAGGACCTGCCGCAGAGCATAGACGAGTGGCCCGCTTTCTTTAACGGCAACTCCATAAAGGCCGAATGGGCCTCTTTTGTGACGGCCAACAGGACCAGCGACAAGGAAATATTTTTCATAGCCGAAGATTATAAGTACGATCCCGCGAGGGATGAGCTTATGAATAACAGCGCCGTTATGGGCGTTCCGCTGAACGCGGCGAACGGCGGCGACAGGGAAGTCATAATCACAGGCGTTATAAAGGACGGCGCGGTGAAAGCCGCCGACGGATTGGACAATATTTCCAGGTTCGACGCCAATTCCAACCTTAGAGTGGCCGATTCCGGCGCGGGCGACGGTACGCTTAAATATACGGCGGATAACAGCCTTGTGAACGCCGGCGGAGGCGCCGGCACCAGCGTCCTCTGGGCCATGAAGATGAACGCTCCTGTCGGTCTGCCGGGCGGCACGAACACCTATGAGAAGAAAGGCGATCCCTATCTCTGGCAGTATCAGGCCAGCCCTTACGCCATAGGCGGCTCCAACGCCAACGGTCACTTCTGGTTTACCACCGAAACCTCCGTCATAAATAACAGCGGCTCCGTACAGCAGGTGGAGGATTTTACCAAGTCCTCCCTGGATCCGTTCAGCATACTTAAGAACAGCGCGGGTGAAGCCGTCATGTCCATCAAGAAGGACAACGGTTCTGTCGCTCCCGGCGCCTGGACCAGCGCCAACATCTACGGCGATATTTCCCAGGACGACTACTTTGCGTACGGCGGCGGGGCCGCCGGAGCAGGGACCAACATAGACCTGGTGTTCGTGCCGGATCTGCTTCTGGCCGCCGTGCAGAGAATGCTGCCGGCCATTACCAACCTTAACAAGTAATGAGGAATTTAATGAAAAGGCTAACAATAACCTTAGCAGTTCTTTTATGCCTCAGCGGCATCTCCTTCGCCTCCGTGGACTGGGAATCGAAGGGAATGCAGATGGCGGGTGAGATAGTCGCCAATCCTTCCGCCTTCTTCTACGACTTCCAGCAGGACCTGGAGGCCACCACGCCGCTTACTCCGGGGAAGTCCTTCGGCATTCAAACCGGCCTGTTCCCTACGCTGATCCCCATGGGCTACACCAATGTGTCCGGCAAGTACCGTCTGCACGCGGAAGGACGCCTCGCCCCCGGCGTGCCGCAGGTGGACCTGATCGGCGGTTATTGGGACATGATCTGGGCCAAGATGGCCGCCAGGCAGTCCGATACCGTGGATAACGCCAAGTTCAACGGTTATTATGTCGGCGCCATAGTAAGCTCTTCGGTCAGCCCGAAGATCAGGACTTTCTGGGGTTATAAGCATTCGCTGTTGGCCGCCAGGCTTAATTTCAAGCCGGGCAAGGAGTTGGACCTTCTGGGCACCAAGGTCGGCAGTTTCGATTCCGGTTTTAACGACGACTTCCTGATAGCCGGCATAGAAACGCCCAAAGGCGTGAGCAAGTTCTGGAGTATGCAGTTGAACTACGGCGTGAAGACCCAGACCTTCTCGACCAAGCTCAGCTGGTATGGGAAGTTCTTCGAACTGGGGATCAATATTTACCCCGAAGGCGTGCTGGTCTTCCACCCTGTGTGGAATTTCCATGTGAATTTTTAACAGCGAACCGCGCGCGGACGGCGCGAATGTCACGGATATAACAGAGGGAACCGAATGAAAAAAATAATTTTAAGTCTGATCTTAGCGGGGGCCGCGGTCAATTCGTACGCGGCCGTGGCCGAGGACTCGAAGATCTTCACGCCTTATTTCGATATGATGCTCATGGAGGCGGCCTTCCTGCCTTCCGCCGGCAATATCTTCAGCGGCGGCAACATCAATACGCAGGTGGGCCTGCTGACCAAGCTGACGCGGAAGGACTCGCTTTTCGGGCTGTATAACTTCAACTACGCCGGCCCTTCTTTCCAGCCGCAGGATTCCAAACAGTTCACCGACCGGAGCATGTCGCATAACTTCAACTTCGAGTACCGCAGGAGCCTCGGTGAAAGGTTCCGCGTGCGTCCCGGCGTCTCCTTCATGAGCGACTATTCCCGCACCGGCTCCAACGAGGCCTGGAAGAACGGGCTTTACAATATGAGTTCCTACGGCGGCCAGCTGGCCGCGGATTACAATTTCGACTTCGAGAAGAACGGTTTTATCACCGCCGCGGTGCTGGCCAGAAAGATCAAATTCCCCAACTACACCGACCTCCTCAGGGAATTTATGAACGCCAGCAACACTTCCGAGACCTCCGGCGGGCTCGAAGACCAGACCCTTACCCAGCTCTCGCTGCGTCCCAACTGGAACGGTTTTTTCGGCGGGTTCACCTATACCCTGCAGAATTACAAGAACCAGAAGGTGGTCGCGGCCGCCACCGGCGTTTACGGGGACACGGCCCAGCAGGATAAGACCACGACGCTGGATGCGGGCTTCCGCCAGGCGCTGTGGGTGTTCGAGCTGTCGCCGATGGGCTCCTACACCATGCACCGCTCCAATCAGAATTTCCTGCGGTATAAGCGCCTGGGCGCGGCTTCCAACCCGGCTACGCTGACAAGCGGTTCCGCCGATGTCACCATGGTCGCGAAGAATTATAATTATAACGAGATGACCCTGAGCGTTCCCGTGGACCTGAACATTACCGGCAAATGGGCGATAGGCGGGTCCATGAACATAACCCGGCGCGTTTATACCGACCGCGGCGCGCGCGACGCCGACAATAATTACACCTCTTCCAAACAGAAGAACCTCATGAGTACGCTGACCGGCAGCATCCGCAAACGGATGAACGATGTCGCCACGGTACGGTTGTTCTATTCGCTGGTGGTCGCCTCCTCCAATAACAAGTTCGAACAATACATGCCTTACAATTACACCGGAAATACCATAGGCATCGCGTATCAGCTCTCATACTAAAAAGCCGGCGGCTTTTTAGCGTCGCGGCGCGGCCTGGGGCCGCGCCGCAGCTTTTACCGAAGACCGAACACCCGCAGAGCGGTCCGTTTTTACATTCTACCGGGCCAAAATGGTATAATAAACGAGTAATTTTACCGGGGATGGCGCCTGTTCCCGGATCATTTTTTCCGTGTTCCGCGCCTTAAATTTTATATTCTTTCTTCCAGGGGTTTTTCCATGTATTTGAAAGCCATCGAGATCTACGGTTTTAAATCATTCGCGAACAAGGTCAAACTGCCGCTCAAGCCCGGCATAACCTGCATCGTGGGGCCCAACGGCTGCGGCAAATCCAATGTGGTGGATTCGCTGAAATGGTGCATAGGCGAGATGTCCTGGAAGTCCCTGCGCATGCCGTCCATGATGGATGTCATTTTCGCCGGCACCACCAAGCGCTCTCAGCAGAACATGGCCGAAGTGGCCATGACCTTCGACAACGAATCCCGCAAGCTTCCGCTGGATTTCAGCGAAGTGACGGTGACCCGCAAGATCTACCGTTCCGAGGAATCCGAATATTTCATCAACAAGGTGCAGTGCCGTCTTAAGGATATCCGCGAAATGTTCCTGGACACCGGCATCGGCGCCGACGGCTACGCCATCATAGACCAGGGAGAGGTCGAATATGTCCTGTCCGCCAGCGCCGAGGAACGCCGGGAGCTTTTCGAAGAGGCCGCAGGCGTTTCCAAGTACAAGGCCAAACGGGAAGAGGCCCTGCGCAAGCTTGAGAAAGTGGACGCGGACCTGGCCCGCCTGGCCGACGCCACGACTTTGATAGACGAACAGATCAAGAAGCTGGACGCCGAGGCCAAACGCGCCCGCACCCAGCAGAAATACAAGGAGGAGCTCACCTCGGCCGAAGTCTCCATGCTGGTCAAGGAGATCTCCGGGTTTAACGGCGAAGTGGACGCGGAGAACGCCGCCCTTGAACCCGTGCAGAAGGAGATCGCCGAAACTTCCACCGCCATAACGGCTCTTGAAGGCGAATTGGCCGCCATGAACCTGACCCTCACCCAGAAACAGGAAGAAGAACGGGTGTTGAACGAGGCGATAGCGTCGGTAAAATTTGAAAAGGTGCGCCTTGAAGGGACCATAGTCGGGAACGACAATACGGCGCAAGTCGTAGCCTCCCAGACAAAGGCGCTTGAGGAATCCGGACGGCGCAACGAAGAAGCCCTCGCGGCTTCCGCCCCCCGCATAGAGGAGGCGCGCGCGGCGCTGGCCGGCGCTTCCACGGGGTTGGACGCGCTTAAGAACGATTACGAGACCGGCCTCTCCGGGCTGGCAGGCATAGAAGCGGAGATGAACGCCGTGGACGCCTCCGCCGGCGCCATTGAAAAGAACATCACCGCCGCCTACCAGACCGAGGTCGAGGTTTCCAACGAGATCGCTTCCACCGCCTCCAGCATCGGCCACTACAAGGACAATATCCTGGGCCTGAAAAAGGAACTGGACGGCCTGTCCGCCAAGAGCGCGGAAATAGAGTCCAAAGTCCGCGCCATCCGCGCCCGCGCGGGCGAGAACGAAGCCTCCCTGAACGCCGAGAAAGACCGTCTGGCAGGGGCCGAGGATGTAAAGAACGCTTCCGCCGGCCGCCTGGACGAGATCGGCCGCCGCCTGAGCGATCTGAACGCCGAAAAGGCCGGCGCCCGCTCGCGCCTGGAAGCCATACTGGCGCAGGGCGAAAAAGATTCCTACTGGGTCGGCATAAACAATGTGCTTAATTCCGGAGTTTCCGGCATCCGCGGGACCTTGAGGCATCTCCTGACCGTCAAGAAAGAAGATAAGCTGGCGGTGGAGGAAGCGCTCGGCCGCTTTATGGACGCCGTTGTCTGCGACAATTCCGAAAGCGCCCGGGAAGCCATAAACTATCTCCAGCACCTGGGCAAAGGCCGCTGCCGCTTCCTGATCCTGGATAAGGTGGCTTCCGCGGGTTCGCCTCCGGCCTGGGAGGTTCCCAATGCCGTGAAGATCCGCGGGAAGATCTCCGCCTCCGCCGAATACGACGCCATGATCGATCACCTGCTGGGAGGCATTTATTCCTCCGACGGCTCCGTTCTGGGCTCTTTCTGGGTGTCGGGCGGGGCCGAGGAAGTCACCTCCAACGAGCCTTATTGGGAAGAGGAAGGCGCCCTGAAAGAAAAGATCCGCGCCTGTGAACAGGAGGAAACCGTACTTTCAGCGGAGAAGGCGGAAGTCGCGGCCAAGCTGGCCGAAGCTTCCTCCCTGGCCGCGGCCCTTGAGGAGAAGATAACAGCCCTGAACATGGACCTTCACCGCGCCCAGGTGGAGGCGGAGAACGCCGAAGGCGAAGCCCGGCTCAACGCGCAGAACACGGAATTCACCTCCGCGGAAACGGCCAGGGCCGAGACAGTGCTGGCGGAGGCCGAAAGCCGGCTGGCGGCCTTGAACGCGCGGATTGAGGAAGCCAGGCTGGTTTCCGAGGGCAAAAGGGCGGAAATGGCCGCCCTGTCCGACAAAAAAGATTCCCTGCACCTGGCTTACTCCAAAGCCAAGGAAGATATCGGCGCCAGGAAAGCGAACCTGGACAACCATCAGAAGAACCTGGAACTGCTGAAAGAAGAGGTTTTCCGCCTCGAAAGCCATGTCGAGCGCCTGCGGTCCGAGCGCGACAGCGCCGCCGCCCGCGTAAAAGAACTGGCGGAACAGGCCGTCCAACTGGCCTCCGAGACCGCGCAAGCCCGCAAACGCCTCATGGAAGTAATGAGCGAACTGGCGGAGAAGGAGATCCTGGAGAAACAGCTTTCCGGCGAAACGAACGCGCTGCGCAACGATTACGGACGCCTGAATATCAATCTTAACGACTCCAAAGAGTTGAGAGAAGAGGGGGAGAAAAAACGCTACGGCATAGAGCTTAGGATCAACACTTTAAAGACGCGCAGCGAAGACCTTACGAAGCGGCTTAACGAGGAATGGAACCTTTGCCTGGAGGATGCCCGCGAGAAGTTCGGCGCGGTGGAAGTGGACGCCGAGCGGGTGAAATTCCTGCGCAAGCGCCTGGAAAGCATGGGGGCGGTCAATATGACGGCGCCTGAGGAGTACGACGCCCTTATCAACCGCTTTAATTTCATGAATTCGCAGGTGGAGGACCTTAACACGGCCAAGGCCGACCTGCGCTCGGCTATCGGCAAGATCAATGAGACCACCCGCGACAATTTTAAGCTGACCTTCGATAAGGTGCAGGGGCACTTTAAGCAGATCTACGGGCTTCTCTTCAACGGCGGCGAGGCGAACCTGATCCTTACCCAGCCGGAGAATATCCTGGAAACCGGCGTGGAGATCCTCGCGCACCCTCCCGGCAAAAAACTGGTCAGCATTTCCCAGCTTTCCGGCGGAGAAAAGGCCCTTACCGCGCTGGCGCTGCTGTTCAGCTTTTTCTGCGTCAATCCTTCGCCTTTCTGCGTGATGGACGAAGCCGACGCTCCTCTGGATGAGGCGAATGTCGAGCGCTTTGTCCGCCTGCTGCGCGAGTTCTCCGGCACCACACAGTTCATCGTGATCACCCACAACAAACGCACCATGGAAGCCGCGGATGTGCTTTACGGCGTTACCATGGAGGAACTCGGCGTTTCCAAGATCATTTCGGTGGACCTCAAAAAAGCCTCGGCGATGACCGAGGGCGGGGGAAAAGTGACGGCCCAGGTCGGAGCGTAGCGCGGCGCAGCGCTTTCCGGCCGCGACCGCCGCCGGCTGAACTATGATCTACGGCGTTTTTTCGGATGTGCATGGTAATTATGAAGCGCTGAAAGCGGTGCTGGATTTTTTCCGGAGAAATAAGACGTCGCGCTTCATTTGCTGCGGGGATCTCGTGGGCTACGGCCCCCAGCCGGGCGAGTGCGTCCGCGCGGCCATGGGGCTGGCGGGTCTCACTATCGTATTGGGCAATCACGACGCCGCGCTGACGGGAAAAATGGAACTCCGCTGGTTCAACGCCAACGCGCTGGAAGCCATAGAGTTCGCCGGAAAAACACTTTCCGGGGCCGAACTGGCTTACCTGGCCTCCCTGCCGGAGACGGTCAAGACCGCTGATTTTACGCTGGTCCACGGCTCCCCGAAACAGCCTCTTACCGAATATCTTCTGAGCGATCCGCAGTTTTTCGAGAACCAGAGGTATTGGGAGATCTCTCCCTGTTTTATGGGCCACAGCCATATGCCGGTCTATTTCCGGGCGGCCGCCGGCTCCCCGCCGGAAACGGATTTCCTGCGGCCCATGTCCAAGGTCATGCTGGACGGCGTGCGGTACATGCTTAATCCCGGATCCGTCGGGCAGCCTCGCGACGGGAACCCACGCGCCTCCTGCGGGCTGTATGATTCCAAAAAAAAGACCTTTGAACTCTTCCGCGTGGAATACGATGTCGCCAAAACGCAGCAATTGATGAGGTCCGCCGGACTCCCGCAGGTGCTTATAGAGCGGCTGGCTTACGGGCTGTAAAGATGCCGGCCGCCGCAGGCCGCGGATGTCGAACAGAACAGGATTTGATCCATGAAAATGAACATACTGATAGTGGACGACGACAAGAATTTCATCGAGACCCTTGAGGACGGCCTGAAACTTAAGAATGTGGAAGCCGAAATAACCGTGGCCCATTCGGCGCATGAGGCTATCGACGCGCTCTCCGGTACGGTCCCCTCGATCATTATCCTGGATGTGCAGCTGCCCGATATGCACGGCGTGGAATTCATGCGTACGATCAAGGACACCGACCGGCTTAAAAAAGTCCCGGTGATCTTCATCTCCGCCAAGTACACGGAACCGGCCGACCGCTCCGAAGCCATGCTGGCCGGCGGAGGATATTTCTTTTCCAAGCCCGTGGACATCGACGAGCTTTGGCTGGAGGTAAAGTATCTCCTTGACAAGAAAAATTAAGTCTTATAATATAGGTTGGCACGGGGCCGGCGGAGAGGCCGAAAGAAGGCGGAGAGATAAAAATTTGCGTTCGGCGAGTTCCGGCCGTGGACCGCACTCTTTATAAGGAGTTTGATATGTCCGATGAGATACAGTTGACCGATGCCAGTTTCGAGCAGGAAGTGCTAAAGAACGCCGTTCCGGTGCTGGTGGATTTCTGGGCGCCCTGGTGCGGGCCGTGCAGGATGATCTCCGCCACCGTCGCGGAACTGGCCGGAGAATACGCGGGCAGGGTCAAGGTCTGTAAACTGAACACCGACGAGAATCCCGATTCGGCCGCCGCATACCGCATCTCCGCCATTCCGACCATACTGCTGTTCAAAGGCGGAAAACTCGTGCAGGAGCTTGTGGGGTTGCAACCCAAGGACGAGCTTAAACGCCATCTCGACGAACTGATAAAATAGGGTATAGGCAGGTGAAACCGCGAAGCGGCGTCCGCCTGTGGGTGAATTCCCCTGGAAGGGGTCCCGCCTGATACGGAGCCTACGCAAGTATTGGCCGTTTGAAGGCCATAGGCCCTGATACGGCACCTACGCAAGTATTGGCCGTTTGAAGGCCATAGGCCCTGATACGGCGCCTACGCAAGTATTGAGGGGAAAATTTCTTTCTACCTCAACTCCGGCCTGACTCTTTGTCTTGAGCCCGCTCGCTTACCGTATGTCCAAAAAGACCATATTCGTCGTCGATGCGCACGCCTTCCTGCATCGCAGCTACCACGCTTTACCCAAGCTGACAAACTCCAGGGGAGAGCCTGTGGGGGCGCTCTATGGTTTCCTGCGTCTGCTTCTTAAAATAAAAAAAGAATATAAGCCCTATTACGCGGCCGTTTGTTTCGACGCGCCCGGCGGAACTTTTCGCGACGTCATGTATCCCGAGTATAAGGCCAACCGGAAAGAGACGGAACCGGAGCTGGCGGCCCAGCTTAAAGCCGCTCCCGAATTGCCGGCTGCGGTGGGGTTCAGGGCCGTGCTCCTGCCCGGTTATGAGGCGGATGATCTCATAGCGACGCTGGCGCGCAGATTTTCGGCCGCCGGTTATGAAACCGTGATCGTGACCGGAGATAAGGACGCGGCCCAGCTGGTCCGTGATAGCGCCGCGTCGTTTGCCGACGGGCCGCGAGCGGCCGCTCCGGCGGCGGGCGGGATCAGGCTTTGGGACGGCAGCGCCGCTTCATTTTCGGGAGAAGCGGAGGTGACGGCCAAGTTCGGAGTGAAGCCGTCCCAGATAGCCGATTACCTGGCTCTTACCGGAGATTCTTCCGATAATGTGCCGGGTGTGGCCGGCATAGGCCCTAAAGGCGCGGTCAAACTTTTGGGCGCGTATAACGCTTTGGAAGCCGTGCTGGCCGCGGCCAGGGACCCGCGGCAGGCGGTGAAGGATAAGCTGCTGGCCAAAGTGGCCGGGCATATTGATGAAGCCGCTTTGTCCAAACGGCTGGTAGCGCTTGATGGCGGCGCGCCGGTGGAAGGCGAGATAGAGGAATTTACCGTCGGCGCCCCGGATGCCGCGCTGGCCGGCGAACTCTCACGGCGCTATGAGTTCAGGGACCTGGCCGCTATCGTCCCGCAGCAGGCCCTTTTCGACGCTCCGCTGCCGGACGCGATACCGCTTGAGGAAGCCCTGGCGCGCGCAAGAGCGGACGGCTTTATCAGCCTGGCCTATTCTTCCGGCGCCGTCTGCGCAGGTTCGGATAAAGGGGCGGCGTATCTGGCGCCCGGGGAATTGAAAGCCGAAGACAAGGCCGGCCTTTCCGTTCTGGTGCAGGACAGCCGGATCTTCAAGGTCGCCGCCGGTCTTAAGAGCGTTCTGCATCTCATTGATTTCGAGCCCGCGCGCGAGATGAACAATTTTTTCGAACTTGAGCTCGCGCACTCGCTTCTGAGCGCGCGCAAGAGCGGGCTCTCCAGGCTGGTTTTTGAGAAGACCGGGGCTCTCCCGCTGGAGGAAGGTTCCAGGGAGGAGCTTCTCGCGGCGGCCGGAGCGATGGCGCGCATTTACCCGGACATAAAGAAGGACCTGGACTTGTCCGGGATGGAGAAAGTTTACAGTGAGCTGGAACGGCCGCTGATCCCGGCGATCTACGCGATGGAGCGCGACGGATTTAAGGTGGATACCGCGATGCTCAGGGAACTTTCCGCCGATCTTGAGGCCAGGCTGTCCGCCATAGAGGCCGAGGCCGAGCGGCTGACCGGGCATAAGGTGAACCTTAATTCGCCCAAGCAGCTGGGCTGGCTTTTATATGAAAAGCTGAACATCCAGCTGGACGACGCGCAGAAGAAGATGTTCAAGACCAAGGA
Organism: Elusimicrobiales bacterium; assembly: GCA_041665305.1. Taxonomy (GTDB): domain Bacteria; phylum Elusimicrobiota; class Elusimicrobia; order Elusimicrobiales; family UBA9959; genus YA12-FULL-51-18. The sequence continues at coordinate 17,584 of JBAYJD010000019.1, read as the reverse complement.
CGGTTATTCGACCGCCGAGGAAGTCCTTACGTTCCTTAAACCGGCGCACCCCGTGATAGAAAAACTGCTGGAATTCCGCGAGCTCTCGAAGCTGAAATCCTCTTTCGTGGACAATCTCCTGGCGGCGGCGGACCCCGGCGGGCGGGTGCACAGCACCTTCGAACAGGCCGGTACGGCCACGGGCAGGTTCTCAAGTTCCAAACCCAATCTTCAGAATATCCCGGTCCGCTCCGCTTACGGCCGGCTGGTGCGCCGGGCTTTCTGCGCCCGGGGCGGGTTTTCGCTTATGAGCGCCGACTATTCACAGATAGATTTGAGGGTGTTGGCGCATGCGTCCGGCGATCAGAGCCTTGCCGCGGCTTTCCGCGCGAACGAAGATATCCACTTGCGTACGGCCTGCGAAGTTTTTCACTCCGTTCCGGAGCTGGTCACCAAAGAAATGCGGCGCGCGGCCAAAGCCATAAATTTCGGCATCGTTTACGGGCAGACCGCGCAGGGGCTGGCCCGGGAACTGGGGATTCCCAGGGCGGAAGCGGCCAAGTACATAAAACATTATTTTGAAGTTTATTCCGGCGTTAAGGCCTGGATAGACGGCGCCATAGACTCCGCGAAAAAAAGCGGCTGCGCCGTCACCTTCACCGGCCGGCGGCGCGCGCTGCCGGATATTAACGGGACCAACGGCAATCTGCGCGCCTTCGCCGAGCGCGCGGCCGTGAACATGCCCATCCAGGGCGGCTCCGCCGATATTATAAAGAAAGCCATGATAGATATCCATGAGAAGATCAAAGGTTCGGACCTGGTGATCATGGTTTTGCAGGTGCACGACGAACTGGTCTTCGAGGTAAAAGCCGGCCATGAGGCCGAAGCCGCGCGCCTGGTCCGAGACGGCATGGAGAACGCCTTCAAACTCGAAGTGCCGCTAAGGGCCGACATAAAAGCGGGCCCCAACTGGCAGGACATGCAGCCTGTTTTGTGAATTGCCGGCACGCTTGTTGTTTTCGGTTGTCTGCAATTACCGGCCTAAATCTGCCGGCATTCGGAACGGGTATAGTGTCGCAGTATTTATAATATGGGTGGATCCGGCCTGAAAGCATGAGTTTTTCTTTGAGATTACCTTCGTTGAACGAACTGCCGCCGGTAACGCGTGGGGTGGTGGCGGTGTCGTTTTGCGGGTGGGTGCTGGAACTGGCATTTCGGGGACCGCTGAATTATTATTTCGGCCTGGTGCCGGCTCTGGTTTCCGGCTCCGGCTGGGTATGGCAGCTTTTCACCTATATTTTTATCCACGGCGGGTTCTGGCATTTCCTGTTCAACGCTTTTATGCTCTGGATGATGGGATCCGTCCTTGAGCCAGTTATGGGTTCCAGGAAGTTCTTTATTTATTTCCTGTTCTGCGGCGCGGCGGCGGGCGTGTTTACCGTTGCGGTCAGCCACGGTTCCGGCGCCGCGGTAATAGGCGCGTCCGGGGCGATTTACGGCCTGTTTTACGCCTTCGCCGCGCTTTATCCGGACCAGATAGTGTATATGTATTTCCTTTTTCCCATGACCTCCAGACAGCTTGTCATTTTCCTGGCGGGGCTTTCCCTGGTCCTCAGCTTTACAGCCCCGAATTCCGGCGTGGCTAACTTTACGCATTTGAGCGGCTTAGCCGCCGGCTGGCTGTATTTTCAAACCACGGCGTGGTTTGAAAAGGCGGAAGGGGTAAGGCTGAGGGCTGAAGGTTGGTTTAAAAAAACAGCGCCGGACGAAAAGGAAAGGGTCGACGCGATCCTGGAAAAGATCTCCGGGAAAGGCGAAGCTTCCCTTACGCCCGCCGAGCGCGGTGAACTTGACGAATACGCCAAGACCCGCGGCGGCCGGGCGTAATAAAATTATCCGCAAAGCGGCGCGCACCGGGGAAATGTATTCGTTGTATATTCACCGCGGAGGCGCGGAGAACGCGGAGGATAAATCGGTGAGGAGTGTTGTCGTGGGCGGGTTACAACAGACTTAAGAGGCGTGTAGAGGGAATTATCCTCCATGTTGAAGAACAAGAGATTGTCTCATGATTCCACTCTGCGACCTCCGCGTCTCAGCGGTAGATTTGAAAATTAGCCCGAAGAGAATTAACATATGAATAAGGAAATGACACGGGTCTGCCGTGAGTTCGGCAGGCTTAAAGGCCGGACCGTCGTGGGCCTGACCGGGACCATAGCTTCCGGCAAGAGCGCTGCCCTGGCCCGGTTCGGCGAACTGGGGGCTTTTTGCGTTTCCACCGACGAGCTCGCAAAAGAAGTGTTGACATTGCGGGTCTGTTATAATAAAATTTTAAGGAAGTTTGGTTCCGGGGTATTCCTAAAAGACGGTTCGCTAGACAGAACAAAACTCGCCAAAGAAGTTTTTTCTGACAAATCCAAACGAAAACGGCTGGAAAGCATACTTCATCCCGAAATCCTTAAGCGCGCTCTCGCTTTAATCAAAAAATCCGATGAAAAGATGATCATAGTAGAAGTCCCGCTGCTGTTCGAGGCTGGCCTAGAAAAGGTTTTCGCTCTGACAGTTTGTGTGGACGCCCCCTATAGCAGGCGCCTTGAGCGCGCGAAGGCCAGGGGATGGACCGCCGGGGAGTTCAGGCGCAGGAGCGCGGCCCAGCTTGCGGCCGGGGAGAAGGCGGCGCGGGCGGACATCGTGATAGGGAACGACGGGTCGTTAAGGGAGCTTGGGTCCAAAGTCGCGTGGATCTACGATTTTGCGGGCAAACTGGAGAAAAAATGACGGACAACGACGGAGACAAAAATACGAAACCGGTCTTTATCAGGGAAGTAAGGGATGCAAGGGGCGGCCCCCGTCCTTTCGTGCGCGATCCCGGCGCCAGGCAGCAGCCGACAAGGCCGCAGGCTTTATCTGGAGACTCAAGGGAACGGGGCGAGCCCCGGAACGGTCAGGTTTCACCCACGGATACAAGGAGAAATAATAAGATGGAAAACAACAACAGTAATCATGCGCAGGGACCGAGCCTCGGCGGCGGCCCTCAGAATAACATGCCCAAGATGGATACGGCCGTCCTTTCAAAAATGACCGTCGCCGAACTGCTTAAAATAGCCGACCAGTTCAAACTTGAGGGCGTGTCCGGCATGCGCAAGCAGGAACTTATCGGCAAGCTCATGGAGGCCCAGGCCAAGCAGAACGGGATCGTCAAGGGCACCGGGGTGCTTGAGATCCTTCCGGACGGTTTCGGTTTCCTGCGTTCCCAGGAATATGATTACCTGTCCAGTCACGAAGATATTTATGTTTCTCCTTCGCAGATCAAGAAACTCGGCCTGCGTAAAGGCGACGAGGTCACCGGCCTGATCCGGCCGCCCAAGGAAGGCGAAAGGTTCTTCGCCCTTCTTCAGGTCAAAACTGTCAACGGCATGGAAATCGAGAAGATCGTCAACCGCGACCTCTTCGACAATCTGACGCCGCTGCATCCCAACAAGCGCTTCAACCTGGAAACGACCAAGAGCGATATGACAGCCCGGGTGATAGACCTTATCTCGCCCATAGGAAAAGGGCAGCGCGCCCTTATCGTGGCCGCGCCCAAGACCGGCAAGACCATGATCCTTCAGCGCATCGCCAATTCCCTTACCACCAATCACCCGGATATCGAGCTCATAGTCCTGCTTATCGACGAGCGTCCCGAAGAGGTCACGGATATGAAGCGCTCCGTGAAGGGCGAGGTCATAGCCTCGACTTTCGACGAACCCGCCGACCGCCATGTGCAGGTGGCCGAGATCGTCCTTGAAAAAGCCAAACGGCTGACGGAACTCAAGAAGGATGTGGTCATCCTGCTGGACTCCGTTACCAGGCTGGCCCGGGCCTATAATACCATTTCGCCTTCGAGCGGCAGGGTGCTGTCCGGCGGTCTTGAGTCCACTTCGCTCCAGCGGCCCAAGCGGTTCTTCGGCGCCGCCAGAAATATAGAGGAAGGCGGTTCCCTGACCATCATCGCCACCGCGCTGGTGGAGACCGGCAGCCGCATGGACGACGTTATATTCGAGGAATTCAAGGGTACCGGCAATTCGGAGATCTATCTGGACAGGAAACTTTCGGACCGCAGGATGTTCCCGGCTATAGACATAAACAGGACCTCCACCAGGAAAGAGGAACTTCTTATGAGCGAGGACGAGCTCAATAAGGTGTGGATCCTCCGCAAGGTGCTGGCGCCGCTCTCTCCCGTGGACGCCATGGACCTGCTGCATACCAAGCTGTCGGCCACCAAGTCGAACAAAGACTTCCTGAAGTCCATGGAAATGGCGGGAATGTAAGGCGGGGCTCAGGTAAATATCCGTTAAAAATTTTTATGGCAAAAATTTTTACGCTTACCTGATCGCCGACGGAGGCCTTTTGCGGATAGTCAGGAAGGGCTGCCTTATAGGACTGGTTTGCGCGGCCGCGGCGGGATTCTCCGCGGCCTCATCCGGCCGGGACGGCTGGCGGGATTACGACCGGTTCTCGGTCCTGACCCCTCCCGGTCCCGCGGAGCCGCCGCCCGAGGCTTTCCGCGGGATCCCGCGCCTGGTCCATGCCCGGCACAAAGTGCTTAAGGGCGAGGATATCAGGGCGCTTGCGGCCGCTTACGGCACGGATGTGCGGTCCCTCCAGAGCACGAACAACAACGAATTTATTTTTATCGCGAAAGGCGGATATATCCGCGTGCACAACGGCCGAGGCTACCTTTACGAGGTCGTCGTGGACGGCGAGACCGTGGACGGGATCGCCCGGCGCTTCAAGCCGAAAGATGCGGACCTGAAAGATTTCAAAGCCTCGGTCATAAGGGATAACGGCCTGCCGGCGGTGGCGATGCTCGCCCCTTATAAGTTCAAAAAAGGCGATCGGCTGCTGCTGCCTTCGGTTTATCTTAATCTGGACACTTATCGTATGCCGCTGCCGTATTACAGGGGGGTCAGTTCCAGTTTCGGCATGCGGTATCATCCGGTTCTGAAGCGCATGATCTTTCATAAGGGGTGCGACATTCCCATGCCGCCGGGCACTCCGGTATATCCCTCAAGGTCGGGCACGGTCACCTTTGCCGGCTGGAAAGAAGGCTACGGCAACACCGTTGAACTGCGCCACAAGGACGGATCCATGACGCGCTACGGCCACCTGTCCAAAGTCTCGGTTTCCGTAGGAGAAACCGTCCAGAAATCCAGGAGTATGCTGGGGCGCGTGGGGTCCACCGGTTTATCCACCGGGCCCCACCTGCATTTTGAGATAGTCACCCCTTCCGGTAAATCGATTAACCCCATCGCCAAGATCGGCAAAAGATGACCGCGGCGCGCTTTTGCACGAAGGTTCCGCATATTTTTAAGGAAACGGCCGGCTTGCGAGTGCGCGGGCGCCGGGGGCATGGGGTTGCCGGGCCGGTTATCGTCCACACCGTGGACGATACGCTTAAATTCGGGGGGGAAATTATGGTATAATTTAGCTGGCATATTAACCGTCTATAAGGATAGAATCGCTATGAAAACCGAAATTCACCCCAAATATGTGGTCGCGGAAGTTTCCTGCGTCTGCGGCAACGCGTTCGTCACCCGCTCGACCAAGCCTTCCATCAAGGTCGAAGTCTGTTCCGCCTGCCATCCTTTTTATACCGGCAAACAGAAAATGCTGGATACGGCGGGCCGTGTGGAGAAGTTCAATAAAAAGTTCTCCGCCACCGGCGGCAAGACCGTGGTGCGCAAACCCAAGAAGGCCGCAAAGACCTCCGTGGCGCCCAAGCATTCTAAAAAAGTGCTTTCCTCCGCTCCCAAGGCCAAGACCGCGAAGGCCGCCAAGGCTGAAGCTAAGGCCGCGAAGAAGACAGAAAGCAAGTAGCGCGGTTTTTGAAGCAGGCAACCATATGGGATACATGTTTGCCTGCTTTTTTTTGTACGCGCGCGGCGCGCGTATTGTTGCGATGTCCGAAAACCGCGCTGGGTATATTTATAGATAAAGAACGCTTAAGATCGCGGTTTTCGGATTATGCTTGAAAAAGAACTGGAACAAATAATTTCCGAGCTGGCCGAAACAGAATCCCGCCTGTCCTCCGGCGGGCTCAGATCCGACGAGATAGAAGCGCTTTCCAAAAAATACTCCCGCCTTAAAACCATCATAGATACCAAGCGCGAGCTGGATGCCGCGCGCGGCGAACTCGCCCAGACCCAGAGCATGCTGACCGACACCGATCCCGCCATGGCGGAGCTGGCGCAGTCTGAACTGGCCCCGGTAAAGGCCAAGGCCGAGGCTCTTGAGAAAAAGATGGAGCTCCTGATCCTGCCCCCGGACCCGCAGGATTCGAAGAACATCTTTATGGAGATCCGTGCCGGAGTCGGAGGCGACGAATCCGCCCTTTTTGCCGCCGATCTGCTGAGGATCTATACCAGGTTCGCCGCCGCCATGGGCTGGAAGGCGGAACTGCGCGATTTGAACCTGACCGGCCTGAAGGGCATCAAGAACGCCGTCCTGTTCATAGAGGGGACCAACGCTTTCGCCTGGCTGAAATACGAGGGCGGCGTGCACCGCGTTCAGCGGGTGCCGAGCACCGAGGCTTCCGGGCGCATCCACACCTCCACCGTCACGGTCGCCATCATGCCCGAGCCGGAAGAGGTGGAAATAAAAATAGAGGCCAAAGACCTGAAGATAGACACCTTCCGCGCCGGCGGCGCGGGAGGCCAGAACGTGAACAAGGTGGAGACCGCGGTGCGCATCACGCATCTGCCCACCGGCACCATAACCCAGTGCCAGCAGGAGCGTTCCCAGGGCCAGAACAAGCAGAAAGCCCTTCAGCTTTTGGCGGCCAAGCTGATCCTTGTGGCCGAGGAGACCCAGGCGTCGGCGCTGGCCGGAGAGCGGAAGAAACAGGTGGGCACCGGCGGACGCACCGAAAAGATCCGGACCTATAATTTTCCGCAGAACCGCGTGACCGACCACCGCATCCAGATGTCCTGGTATAACATGGACGAGATCATGGAAGGCGGCATAAAGAACATGCTTGAAGATGTTAAATTGAACATAGGCAAAAAGAAGGGCGATGAGAACGACGAAGAGTTTGCTGACTGAGGGCACGGCGCGGCTGGAGGCCGCCGGCGTCTCCGAAGCCGCGCTTAACTGCGCATGGCTGCTGGCGCATTTATTGAAGACGGACAGGCTCTCCTTGCTCGCCGACGGCCGCGTCCCGGTGCCGGCCGTGGTCGCCGCCGATTTTGAAACATTCCTGGTCCGTAAAGCCGAAGGCGAACCGTTGGCTTACATTCTAGGTTCCCAGCCTTTTTGCGGCCTGTCCCTTAAGGTCGACCGGCGGGTCCTGGTGCCGAGGCCGGAGACCGAGGAACTGGCGGGGCTTGCCGCGGACTTTCTACTTCAGGCGCGCAGGGACGGAGCGCCGGCCATACTGGACTTCGGCGCCGGTTCGGGTGCCATAGCGCTGGTCCTAGCCCGGAGGTTCCCAGGCGCTTGCGTGACCGCGGCTGAAAAATCCCGCGGTGCGCTGGCCTGCGCCGAGGAGAACGCCCGCGCGCTGGCTCTCGCGGGCCGGATGAAGTTCCTCAGGGTAGCCTCGGTCGCGGATTCCGGCGGACCTTTCGATCTGATAGTTTCCAACCCGCCTTATATCCCCACCGGGGTTATCGCGGGGCTGGATAAAGAAGTTTTGGCTGAACCCCGTCTGGCCCTGGACGGAGGGGCCGACGGGCTGGACATAGCCAGGGCGATCATCGCTTCGGCTCCGGCCGCGCTTAAAAAGGGCGGCGCGCTGCTGCTTGAACTCGGCGACACCCAGGGCCCCGCGGCGTTGGAGCTGCTGGATGGGAAGCTTTGGAAAGGGCGGCGGGTCATAAAAGACCTGAATGGAAAACAACGGTTCGTAAAGGCCGTTAAAAAAGGATAGAGGCGTATATTATGGATAATTTTATCATACACGGCGGCAGGGCGATGAGCGGCGAGGTCAGGATAAGCGGTTCCAAGAACGCGGCCCTGCCCATACTCGCGGCCACCATGCTTACCCGGGAAAAATGCGAGATAAAGAACGTGCCCGACCTAATGGACATTAAATCCACTTTCGAACTTCTGAACTATATGGGCAAGAAATGCTTTTTCGGCTTCAATACCTTTACGGTGCACGAGAGCGCGGGGCTCAAGCATCACGCCCCTTATGACCTCGTCCGGAAGATGCGGGCCTCCATGCTGGTGGCGGGGCCGCTGCTTGCGCGCTTTAAAAACGTGCGCTTCTCCCTGCCTGGCGGGTGCTCGATAGGCGTGCGTCCGATAGATATCCACCTGGAGGCTTTTAAAAAGCTGGGCGCGGCGGTCTCTTATGAGCGGGGCGATGTTATCCTGACCACGGCCGGACTAAAGCCCGCGCGGCTGAAATTCCGTTTCCCGAGCGTCGGCGCGACCGAGAACCTGATGATGTGCGCCGCCCTCCTGAAGGGGACTACCGTGCTTGAAAATTGCGCGCGCGAGCCTGAGATAGAGGACCTGGCCAGGGCGCTGATACAAATGGGCGCCCTGGTGGAAGGGGCGGGAACCTCCGTAATAAGGATCTCGGGGGCGGCCGCGCTGAAAGGCCTTAAATATACCGTCATGCCGGACAGGATAGAGACCGGCACCTTCATGCTGGCCGCCGCCGCGGCCGGCGGGACCCTGAAACTTCTGAACACCGACGCCGCGCTTATGACGCCCGTAACGGGCGCCCTGAAAAAAGCCGGAGTGGGCGTAATTTCCGAAAAAGGCGGGATAACGGTCAGTTCCTCTGGCGGCCGCCCCCGGCCCGTGAGCATAACTACCAGGCCCCACCCCGGTTTTCCGACCGATCTCCAGGCTCCGTGGGTGGCGTTCATGTCCCGCGCCGAAGGCGTCTGTGAAGTGCATGAGGCCATTTTCGAGAACAGATTTATGCACGCCGCCGAACTTATGCGCATGGGCGCCGATATAACGGTCACCGACCGCAAGGCGGTGATCCGGGGCGTGGACCGCCTGCTGGGCGCTCCCGTCATGGCTTCGGATATCCGGGCCGGAGCAGCGCTTCTGGTGGCGGCCGCGGCAGCCAGGGGCAAGTCGATCATAAGACGCATTTATCACATAGACCGCGGTTACGAAAAGATCGAGAATAAGCTGCGGCTCGCCGGGGTCCGCATAGAACGGGTAAAAGGATGATTATAAATTTTTGCCGCAAAAATTTATACCGCCGAGAAAATTAATTTATGACTTTTGAGGAAGCCTCTAAAATCTTGCTGGGCAGGCAGAACTTCGTTAAGAAGGACGGCCTGGCCCGGGTATACGCGGCCCTTAAGGTCCTGGGGGACCCACATGAAAAGATAAGGACGGTGCATGTTACCGGCACGAACGGCAAAGGCTCGGTTTGCGCGCTTTTTGATTCCGTGTTGCGGGCGGCGGGTTATAAGACAGGCCTGTTCGTCAGCCCCCATCTTGTGGCGCTGACGGAGCGGATAAAGATCAACGGCGTGGAAATAAACGAGGCGGATTTCGCGGACCTGCTGGCCGAAGTCTTTAAAGCCGGTCCCGACCTGAGTTTTTTCGAACTGCTGACCTGCATGGCTTTCCTTTATTTCGAGCGCGCAAAGACCGACATCGCGGTGATAGAAGTGGGGATAGGCGGACGCTTTGATACCACAAATGTCCTGGCGCGTCCGGAATTATCGGTCATCACCTCCGTGGATTACGACCATAAAAAATATCTTGGAGACTCGCTGGCCGGGATAGCCGGACAAAAAGCCGGGATCATCAAACTAGGAGGAGTTTGTCTGGCTCCGGACCTGACGGCGCAGGCCCGCGGGCCCGTGCTGCTGGAAGCCCGGGAGAAGAACGCGCGGGTGCGGTTCCTGGCGCCGGCCTTTGAGATCGCAGCGTGCGACTGGCCGCGCGGCCGCATGCGCCTCAGACATAAAAAGACCGGCGAGGAACTGGAATTGGGGCTTGTGGGATCGGCGCAGGTTTCCAACGCCACGCTGGTCCTGGAAGGGACTGCCGTTTTGAACGGCGCGGGGTTTAAAATAAGCCGGGAAGCCGTCGCGGAAGGTTTCGCGCGGGTGGACTGGTCCGGCCGTTTCCAGGTGCTGGACCGCGGGGGGGTCGTATATATCCTGGATGGAGCGCATAATCCGGAAGCGGTAAGGTCGTTCGTGGACACTTTCAGCCGGTCCCCTTTCAAGGACCTGGGCGCCGTTTTTGTAATGGGGTTCCTGAACGATAAAGACCACCTCGCCATGCTCAGGACCCTGGCTCCTTATGCCGCCAGGGTCGTTTTTACCAGGCCCCTTTCCGAAAGGGCGCTGGACCCCCATGCCCTGGCGGATGAATTTTCCAGGCTCAGGCCGGAAGCCGAGATAGAAGTGCAGGAAGATATAGAAGCCGCCCTGTCCGCCGGCTCGCGGGCGGGGACCGTGGTGGTGCTGGGTTCGTTTTATCTTATCGGTTCGGCGCTATCGATCCTGAAAAACCCCCGGATCACAGGAGAATTATGAAAGGCATCGGCATAGATATAGGCGGCACCAATACGAAACTTATAGTTATGGACGACAAGCACACGCTGCTGCACGAGGAAAGATTTCATACGGCTCCGGAGAACGGGCAGGCGGATTTTATTAAACGGCTGGGCGCGGCGGCAAAGAGGCTCAAGACCGCATGGGGCGCGGAGTCCATCGGCATAGGCGCCGCCGGAGATGTGGACCCGGAAAAAGGCCTGTTGCGTTTCGCGCCCAACCTTAACAAGTGGCGGAATGTTTCTTTGACGGCCCCGCTGAAGAAGCTCACCGGTCTGGACTGCGCGCTGGAGAACGACGCCAACATGGCCGCCTGGGGGGCTTACGAACTTGAAATAAACCGCAGGTACGGGAATGTCGCAGCCGTGACGCTCGGCACCGGCATAGGCGGCGGGATCATAATAAACGGCGAACTTTACCATGGGGCTGACGGCTCGGCCGGCGAACTGGGGCATACAAAACTCGACCATGACGGTCCTCAGTGCCACTGCGGCGCCAAAGGCTGCCTGGAGGCGTATTGCGGCAGCTATGCCCTCATGCGCGACGCTAAAAGGTCCATAAAGGACACGCAAGCTTTTATCGCCAGGTATTCCGCTCCCGGCAAAGAGAAGCTCAATACCATCTGCCTCACCAGGGCCGCCGACCGCGGCCATAAGGCCGCGAAGAAACTTTGGCGCGAGATGGGGACGAACCTGGGACGCGGCCTTGCCGGCATGATACTCCTTTTAAACCCGGATTGCGTGGTCCTTACCGGCGGCGTTTCCAAAGCCTCCAGGCATTTTCTCGGTCCGCTCAAAGAGATCCTGGCTTTGCAGCAGATCGCCACGCCATTTGTTAAGGTTAAGCTTGTGGTGGCCAGGAACGCCGATCTGGGCGTTTACGGCGCGGCCCTGTTGGGCATGGAAAGGTTTAAATAAAGTTCTGCGCGGCGGAGATCGCCGGTATTAACCAATGGGAATTGCAAAGCTCATAACGGTCCTTGCGCTTCTAGGCGCCGCCCCGGCGCGGGCTTATGAATTGCCTTCCTCCACGGGCACGCACAGGGTCGTGTTTTCCTCGGAACAGGGCGATTTTAACGAAAACACGCGGATCATAAACCTCCAGGGACAGGTCCAAGTGGATGAGCTGGGCGTGGATGAGAAACTGATAAAAACTATCAAGGCGCGGCGACTGACGGTATATTCCTCCAGCAGTACGGTCTATTCGCCGGAGGACTTCGTCCTGTTGGATTCCTCCGGCGCCACCTCCGGCGGCCGCGGGGTTTTTAATTATTTCTCCGATACGGCCGAGGTCGATAACTGCCGCTCCGTTTACCAGAGATTTTTTTTGTCCGGCAGGAAAGTGGAGATGAGCCCGCAGCGGAATCTTTATAAGAAGGCCGAGATCACCACCTGCGACGAGAGCCCGCCGGATTTCAGGATCAAGGCGTCCCGCATCTATCTGTATCCGGGCAGGTATTTCCTGTCCTATAACAATGTTTTTTATCTCGGCCCTGTGCCGATCTTCTATTTCCCGGTGTTGTACAAGCCGCTGATCGGCGGAACGCCGTTCGTGAGCAGTTTTTACATCGGCGAGAGCCAGCGCAAGGGCTTTTTCGTCAAGTCCGTCTATGCCTATAAATTCAATCCCGCGACCAGGGGCAAACTATATCTGGATTATTTCAGCAGGCTGGGTTTCGGCACGGGCGGAGAATTGGATTATCGGGAGCCGGACAAGAGCATCGTTAATGTTTCAATGTACCGTATTCATGAGTCCGGAGCCGGGGCGGACCGCTGGGGGGTCAACGGAGGCTACTGGTATAAGTTCAGTCCGTTAAGCAAAAGCGACCCGGCGAACTATTACAGCCAGTCCGCCTATCGCCTGCTTTCCGATCCGGCGTTCAATAATGACTTTTTCAAGACCAATCCTTTCGCCATCAGTCCGGATGAGCAGGCAAGCATAGCTTTCACGCGCGCCACCAATACCACGGTCACGAGGGTCAGCGCCGCCACCCTGTATACCCGGTCCGCGGACCTGACGCGGTTCATAAAATCCTCGGAATCGGCCCCGCGGCTGGATTTTCAGCGGCTGCCGTTCACGCTGTCTGGGATCCCCGTCCTGCACTCTTTTACCGGTTTTTTTGAAAGCGCCAAAGATCCAGGCGTGCGTTATTATCAGCGCCGGAGCGGCGGAACCTGGACGGCTTCCAAAGCCGTGCCGCTGGCGCGCGGCCTGACCCTGCTCCCTTCGGTCTTTTACAACCAGAGCCTATACCTTGCCACCAGCGCGCAGACCACCAATCAATGGATAGGGCGCTACGGTACGGGCGCTAACATGCGCTACGACCGTTCCTGGGGTTCGCTGGACCTGACCTATGCCTATCAGGCCCGCATGGTCGCCAACCGCTTCGGCAGGGACAGGTACGCGGCCGATAAGGGCAACGAGACGAAATCGCTGTACTCCCAGCTTTTTGTAATGCCGTCCTATAATTCTTATTTCAAGGCCTACACCACCTATGATCTGCGCGACGGCGTGGGTGGAAGCCTGTCAAAACGCCTGGCGCCTGTGAACCTGGAATTGTACCATGCGCCGCGCAAGAACCTGAACATCTACGTGCAGGAAGCGTATAAATTCGGCCGGGGGAACGACAGCCTGGTGGGGCAGGTCTACCTGGGCGACGAAAAGAACTATTTTGGGCTGGGCGTGGCCAATTTCAGCACGCAGTCCAACGCCTATGTCGTAAATCAGATGATGGGGTTCCGGGTGCCCTGGGCGCCGTCCTGGCGGGCTGAAGGCGTGCTTCGTTACAGGATCATACGGTTCGCGCAGCCCGCGGACCAGCGCCTCCTGTTCTTTGAAAAAAGCATCATCCTGTACAAGGATTTCCATGATTTTCATACGACCTGGGATCTGAGGGTCCGCCGCGGCGTGAAAGAGTTCTTCTTCCTTATTCGTCTGAAGATGAACGACGCATCCAAGCGCGACGCGCTAGAGGAGCAGTCCAGGAACTACTGGCATCCCTGGCGCAAAGACGGGGATCTAAGCGATTGACCTTTAAAAATTTTTGCGGCGAAAATTTTTACCATACCCCGCCCCGAAGGGCGGGGTTGTCTTTTCTCGTATGGGCCATTTGGCCTAATCTATGGAGACTTTAAGCACTTGAAAAACGGCATTGCCGCGATTAAGCTGTTTATATGAGAAAAACACCTGTTTTGTTCACGCTGGCAGCCGTACTCTTCGCAGCGAGAATAAACGCGGCGGCCGAACCGGCGTTCGATTCTCTCCTGGCCCAATTGCCGGATCTGCCTGCTGCGCCGTCCGTTACTCCGGCCCCCGTTCCAGTCGCCGGGCAACTGGGGTTGCCGCCCATGAATCCGCTCGGCGCGTATTATAAACTTTCCCAGGCTATTGTTCAGAGGGTAAGCCAAGGGTGTTTTTCCGGAAATCCGGCTTTGACCACGGAGTGGCCTGAAAAAATATCCGTTATAAACGGACAACCGTTCGGGTTGTTCTTCATAAAAAAATACGGCAGGGCACCGAGCCTGATGTTTTCAGAGGTCGCCCCGATGGGGGACAACATTTATCAGGTGGCGATCCCTGACGCGAGTCTCAGACTGATGCTGGAAGAACAGGTGGGCTATCTTAAGTACGTGGAGAGATCGAACAGGATACTGGGACTGTCTAAAGGCGCTCCGTATGCGGGATATCAAACGGCCGACAACCCGCTTACGGTCAGTGGAGAAGTGGCGTGGATCGAACCCCTTGCCCAATACCGCATGCCGTCTGAATCCCAGGCCATAGCGGAGGAAGTCAGCGCGTCCGGTTTAGCCGGCAATGCCGCTGTGGCCACCGAATGGCCCGCAAAGGTCTACACTAATTCCCTCGGCGAAAAATACGGGATATTTTTTTTAAAAACTTATTCGGACCGGGTTCCGAACCTGCCGTTCACAGGCGTTAAAAAGATAGGCACCTCGGAATATGAAATTGAAATCGACGTCGATACGCTGGAGCGCTTGCTGCTGAAAAGAGCGGAGAGGCTGGGCGCCGGCGCCGTCGGGGTCCGGAATGTGGCAGCGCCTGCGGCGATCACGCAGCAGGCGGCGCAAGTCCGGCCTGAGACGGTAGCGGCGATCCGGCAGGCACCAGGCGGATATGCGCAATGGGATGAGCATTTTCTGCGTCCCCAGGCTTACAATCCGGAACCCGCCTCCGTTAAAATAGTGGAACTCGAACCTCCCGCGCTTGAAGCGCCGAAAACGGCGCCCGCCGCCGCAGGTCCTTCGGCCATGCGGTATTACGGCGGCAAGGCGCTGGATCAGGTTTTTTCGGCGATCGGTTACGGCCTGCTGGCATATGCGGCCTGGGAGACCTCGAAACAAATGGATGGATATTCCCGCGCGGGACGGCCAGGTAAGGCGGTAGGCGCCGGAACGGCTCTTGTCGCCGCCGTGGCGTCGGGAGTCCCGATGGCGGCATCTTGTTCCCCATATGCGATGGGCGGCTGGACATATCTCGGGTGCGTTATGACCGGAACAATGGGAATAAGCGTCTCCGCGGATAATTTATCCGGCAGGTTCGCTTCATGGTACCTGGAAAATGAAAAGAAATATCAGCCGCCTATTCCGGACAAAGTGAAAGATGCGATAAAACATCCGATAGCTGCGATAAAATCTCGTTTTACGGCATTATATTGAAAAATGGTAAACTATAAGGCGACAAATGGTAAGGAAGGCTTTAAAGTTGAATTTCCGATCCTTAACGGAGTTGCCATATGATCCCAAATATAGTTTCCGCTTCGTCGGGCTGGATAGAGGTGGTTTGCGGCAGCATGTTCTCTGGCAAGACGCAGGAACTTATCAGGCGGCTGCGGCTGGCCAGCATAGCCAGGCAGAAAGTGCAGGTATTTAACTCGCATCTGGATGTGCGTTACGGCAAAGAACACCTGGTCTCGCACGACAGGTCCATGCTTCCTTCCAGGCCCATAAAGGCGGCCAAGGATATCCTTAAAGAGACGGATCCGGATACCCAGGTGGTGGGCATAGACGAGGCGCATTTTTTCAATGAAGATATAGTGGGGATCTGCCAGAAGCTTGCCGACTCGGGTAAGCGCGTGATCGTGGCCGGTCTGGACCAGGATTACCGAGGCGAACCTTTCGCCGGCATGGCCAAGCTGATGGCGGTTTCGGAATTCGTCACCAAGAATCTGGCCATCTGCATGGTTTGCGGCAATCCGGCGCATTTCAGCCAGCGGCTGACCGACAGCTCCAGACGGATAGAAGTAGGCGCGGGCGACAAGTACGAGGCCCGCTGCCGGAAGTGCTTTACGCCGGAATAATATGTATCGATCAGAAAGAACCAATAATAATCCCATGCTTTTCCCCAAGCTGTTCCACCTTGGGGGCAGGCTTGATTATTCCAACCGCTGGTTAAAGCTGGGCGAAGCTATGCCGTGGGACAAGCTGGACGAACTTTACGGGAAATATTTCGCCAAAGGTTATGGGCGGCCGGCCAAGGATTCCCGTTTGATAACGGGGCTGCTTACCGTCAAGCTGGTCAAGAACCTGTCTGATGAGGACGCGGTGCAGGAATTCATGGAGAGCCCGTACATCCAGGCTTTTTGCGGGGCGGAGTATTTTTCCGTGGAAGATGTCATCAGTCCCAGTATTCTTTCCGAGCGCCGCAAGCGCCTTGGCTCCGATTTCTTCGCATTTTTCGACGCCGAAGTCGGCCGTCTGGTAAAAGAGTCCAGATCCTTCCGTTTCAAATCCCCAAAAGACGCCTCAGCCCCCGGCCCTCTAGGCCTTCTCCTCGGCGGAATAAAACGATTATTCAGGTAAAGCTTCCGGGGAGCTCATCTGCCCGCTTTTTTAAGGACGATCAGATCATAAACATCTTTCATCTTTATCCGGCCGGTACTGCAATCCGACCAGGAATCGTTCGAAAAGACCGCATCGACCATCGCGTTTGACGAACTTAGCGCCGGGGCGGGGTTCGCCCCCCCGATGGGCGAGCCAAGCGCCCCCATCCAATCGACACATGCGTCCGCAACTCCGGCGGTATCATACTCATCCCCCGCTCTCGCCTGAGGCATACTGTACGCGGGATTAAAATCCTCGGTCATCGACGACGCTATCCTCGAGGTGACGGGGAATATGTCCATCAAGAATATGAGCGGAATCAGCGTCAGCGATGAGGCGCAATCGACGCTTGAATTCGCGCCTTGCAGGGCAAGTTCCGCGTAAAGAGCAGGCAGGCCTTTCGAGGCGACTGAATTTAAATATTCGATCCGTTCCGGGCTGTTGATCCATGGAGTCTGCGCTTTTCTCTGTCTTTCATGTATTTCAGCGTTGATCTTCTCGTACTCCAGTTGCGCTTTTTGCCGCGCTTTTTCTTCTTCTGTCATCGTCTCGTTCCGCGCCGCTTCATTGTATTCCGCTGCTTTTGCGTTATATTCGGCGGCCCGCTGCGCCTGCCGGTCCAGCAGCAGTTGGGTTGCCGGCGTGGCGACCACTTCCGTAGACGCGATCTGTTCAGCGGATGCGCCGCGTGGAACGAGCTGGACCGTCAGTAACAGAATGAACGCTGTTTTATTTAAGTTCATAATAGTTCTCCATATTCCGATAAAGTCGAACCCCGCAATTTACCGTTAAAAAGATGCATTCCTCATATATAGTCTGGTGTATGCCGACGGTTATTCCAAGGGTCATAAGGCCGGAGATCTATGAATTTTAGGCCTATGCCGCTCAGGGCCTTTCGGGTCACAGCTGTCTAAACTTTTATGGAAACGGCAGGCCTGCAAGTTCGCGGGCGTGCCGGTGGCATGGAGCTGCCGGGCACGCTATCGTCCGCACCGCGGCCGCGCTCCCGCCAGTGTAGCGTCCCGCAAATGGCTTTACTTTTGACTGGCCGAGTTTTGGAGCGAAACAAGGAGCGAAGAGCGCGGCATAGCTGGGCTATGTAAGCGATTCGCGACGCGGTTGCAGCCCAAAAGCGGCCAGCCCCTTGGGGGAGGCTCATCTTTGGCCGGCTGTTTCGTTGCTCGTCCTCAACATACATGTAGTATGTCATCGTCCGAGCGCCTCACATCCGGCTCAAATCTGAGCCTT
>JBAYJD010000018.1:0-50679 GCA_041665305.1 Elusimicrobiales bacterium | reverse complement strand
GCCGAACCGAAGTTGCGCGAAACGCGCAGGCTCCAATGAACCTGTAAGTTTCGCGCAACAAAGGTGCAGGCAAAAAACGGCGATTGCAGCCAAAATTCCTTATGTCGGACAGGCTCCTAGCCTCAGAACATGCCGATCACTATATGCGAACAAGTTTAACAGCCATGTTTTTGTTTCGCGCATTCCTTTTACTGTCTGCGATAGGCGTCGCGTTTATTCCATCCGCTCAGCGCAGCTTGTTGTTGATCATCCTGGAGATGTCGGCAAGTTTCGCCATCGTAACGATCGTCTTTCTAAAAAAAGATCGGTATAACTACGCCTGGCGTATTGCCGCATCGGCATTGTTGGCGGGGGATATTTTTTACTTTTTTAATCATAATGCGGGGATCCTGCCGACATGGCTTTTTCCGATGGAAGAAACCGCGTTTCTTGTGTATATTGTGGCCGCCACCTGTTACTTGCTGCGCACCTCGTCGCATAATTCACGGTTCACAAAAGGCGAAGCCGGCGTTTTTTTCCTGTTATTTTCGGGCTTCGCGTTTTTGTCTGCGAAATATGTGTTATTCCCTTTTTTTCACAGCGGTAATTACGCCACGCCATTCTTCTATATTACTTCGACCATCTACCACTTTACGGAATCAGGAGTTATCGCTTTGGCCGTGCTGCTCGCTATGAAGGCGCGTTCCCGACATTGGTTTTACATGACACACGGGATAGTGCTGCTTTCGATCTCAGCCATCGCATTGGGTTATAGCGCCGGAGTCGTCCTTGGAAACACCATCCCTTTTCTTGGGTGCGGCGAATTCTGGGGCCTTTTGATGGTATTGGCGGCGCAGACATATGACGACCAGGCTGATGTCCCTTTTGCCAAATGGAACAGCGTCAGAGTAAGGATGGTATGGCTTATTTTCCTTTTCAACGTCGCACTGCTGTTGCTGCTTTATTTTCTACAGGTGCTTTTTACACAGAACGCTTTTCAGCTGACCACTCTGTTATTCGTCGTGTTCGGTTTGTGGCTCGTGGCCAATCTTATAGCTTTCCATACTTCCGAGAATATTTATCTGCTGCTGGATAATCTTCAGGACACGCAAAACATCTCGACGGTCCCGCGCTTTCGTTTGAATATTTATGAGGTGGAATTATTTGCGGCCAAGCTGCGTGTAGCCTACAACACCATCCAAGTGCAGTCCCAGATGGCGTCCTTCGCAAAATTATCCGCGCAGGTGGCGCATGATATAAGATCGCCGCTGGCGGCGCTGGATTCCGTTCTGAAGGATATCTCGCAGCTGCCCGAGGAAAAACGCATTATTGTCCGCAGCGCGGTGGGCCGCATCCGCGATATCGCGAACAATCTTATAGAGAAAAACCGCCAATTACCCAGGACCGCCGGCGCGGCCGCGCTGACCTCCTCCGCAGCGGCCGGAGCGGAGCCGGCGACGGCGCAGTTATTGTCCAGCCTGATCGACGCGCTGATCTCGGAAAAAAGGATGCAGTTCCGCTCTAAAATAGGCGTAGAAATCGACGCGCGCCTGGGCGCATCTTCCTACGGCCTG
Organism: Elusimicrobiales bacterium; assembly: GCA_041665305.1. GTDB lineage: Bacteria > Elusimicrobiota > Elusimicrobia > Elusimicrobiales > UBA9959 > YA12-FULL-51-18. The sequence continues at coordinate 49,126 of JBAYJD010000018.1, read as the reverse complement.
TTCGCCAAGATACAACCCGCGGAATTTAAACGCGTAATTTCAAACCTCGTTAACAACAGCGTGGAAGTTCTGACCGAGGCCCGCGCGGGCTCCGTCCATGAGGTCCATGGCCGTCAAACGGACAAAGGAGGCTCTGTGATCGTGGAGTTGTCGCATGACGACGGGAAAATAACCGTCAAAGTGATCGACACGGGCAAAGGGATACCCCCGGCGCTCCTGGCAAAACTCGGACGCAGAGGCGAAACGCACGGAAAGCCCGGAGGTTCCGGCCTGGGACTTTATCACGCGCGGACCTCGCTGGAATCCTGGGGCGGCGCTATGGAGATAGACTCCCAGGCCGGCAAAGGCACAACGGTAACGCTGACGCTGCCCGCGGCGCGGCCGCCGGAGTGGTTCGTATCCAGACTGGAACTCAGGCCCGACAGCACGGTGGTCATACTGGACGACGATACCAGCATCCATCAGGTATGGCAGGGCCGGTTCGATTCGCTAGGCTCCGGACGGCACGGACTTGAAATACGCCATTTCAGCGAGCCGGAGAAATTACGCGGCTGGGTCAAAGACGATCCGTCGAACGCCGGACGCGCCGTCTATCTTTTTGACTACGAGTTGCTGGGTTATCAGGAAACCGGATTAAGTCTGGCACAGGAGCTTGAACTTGCGCCCAAGGTCATATTGGTGACCAGCCGGTACGAAGAGCCGCAGGTCCTGGCGGACTGCCTTAGACTCGGCGTGCGCATGATCCCGAAAGGGCTGGCCGGACTGGTGCCGATACGGATAGCGCCAGGAACGGAGGGTATGGGGGAGAACAGGGGCCTTAAGGACACAACAATTGCCGCCGCGCCCGTATCAAGGCCGTTGTCGGTTTTGATAGACGACGATATGCTGGTGCACATGAACTGGAAAATGGCGGCCAAGGCGGCAGGCGTCGACCTAATAGCGTATAAGACCCCGGAAGAGTTCTCCGCAGGCATAGCGGACCTACCCAGAGATACGCCCATATACCTAGATTCCGAACTGGGCAACGAGATCAAAGGCGAAGACCTCGCCAAAGAGCTGCATGAAAAAGGCTTTACCAACCTGACCATGGCCACCGGCTACGGTCCCGAGAAATTCGCTCATCTTTCCTGGCTGAAAGTGTCCGACAAAGAGCCGCCGTTCGGCGGAAACATAGCATAAGCCATACCCGCCCTTGATCATAATAAAATGTCGTAAAACGACATTTTATCGCACCCGACACCCGCCCGCATCCCCGATGCGGCGGCACAGCTCGTCCCCGGGCGGCAATTCCGCCGCGGTTTGCGGAATTGCCGGTTGACATACCGGGGAATTGTGTGTTAAGATTAATATATCTTACACTTCTAATATAGCTAATAGACCTATACTAAACATATGCCCAAACACTCAGGAAAATTCTTTACCACTACGGAAATAGCGCGGATCTGCGATGTCACGCATACCACCATAATAAGGTGGGTGGCTGATGGAAAGCTTAAAGCCCATGAAACCCCCGGAGGGCACCGCCGCATAGAACACGCGGACCTGGTCGCCTTTCTGAAGCACTACAAGCTCCCGTTCCCGCCTTCGCTGGGCGACAACCGCTTCAGGGTGCTGGCGGTCGACGACGACGCAAAAGTGCTTGCCATGCTGCGCCGGGCCTTCGCCAAGCACATCGGAGAGATAGACCTGCAAACCACCACCAACGGCATGGACGCCCTGGTGATGCTGGGGAAAAGCCGCTTCGACCTCATAATCCTGGATGTGGTCATGCCCGGCATGGACGGGGTTCAGGTCTGCGTGACCCTTAAACAGAATCCCGACACCTCCGACATAAAGATCATGGTCATAACCGGCAACCAGCTTTCGGACGAACAGGAGCAGTACCTTAAACGCAACGCGGAATGCGTGATCAAAAAACCTTTCCCGCCCTCGTTCCTTATTGAAAAAGTGACCACGCTGTTATAAGACCCGCCACAAGAGGAGCCACCATGATAACGACGGCAGCTATCAAAGAAACCACCGCGGCAAAGCTGCTTGTGGAGTACCTTAAACAAGAGGGAGTGGAATATGTCTTTGGGATTCCAGGCGCCCCGCTGATGCCGTTTTATGAGGCGCTTTATGAAACCGGCTGGATAAAACCCATTCTCGCCAAACACGAAGAAGGCGCGGCATTTATGGCCGACGGCTACGCAAGAGTGAGCGGCAAACTGGGAGTCTGCTGCGCCACCACCGGACCTGGAGCGACCAACCTCATTACCGGCGTCGCCTGCGCATATGCCGATTCCATCCCTATGCTGGTATTGACCGCGCAGGTGGCGACCACCGCGTTCGGCAAGGGCGCCGTGCAGGAAAGCACCTACCACGGCGTGGATATTGTCGACATGTTCAAAGCCGTAAGCAAAAGCAGCATTATGCTGCCTTCCCCGGAAAAGATGGGCGATGTTTTACGCGCGTCCCTGCGTATGGCATTAAGCGGAAGAAAGGGGCCGGTCCATATAAATCTCCCGGCGGATTTTATGAAGAAAGCCATAAGCGCATCCATGGTCACGCCTGAACAATACCGCGTCACAGCGCATCAATTTGATAGGAACGCCATAAAAGAAGCCTCCAATCAATTAATGCACGCCAGAAGACCGGTTATTCTGGCGGGGAACGGCGTCAATCTCTCAGGCGGACAGGAAGAATTGCGGCGCCTTTCGGAGCGGCTGAATATCCCCGTGGCCACTTCGCCCAAAGCCAAAGGGGCGTTCCCGGAGAATCATATTTATTCAATGGGCGTGTTCGGTTTCGGGGCGTCGTTGCAAGCCGAGAAATACCTTTTATCGGGAGAAGTGGATGTTCTTCTGGCGGTCGGAACCAGTCTGGGAGAATCGGTCACCTGCGGCTGGGATTCTAAACTTACGCCGTCCAAAGCGCTGATACAGATAGATATAGACCCGGGAGAAATAGGCAAAAATTATCCGACTACGCACGGAATCCTCGGGGATGCAAAAGCGGCATTGCGTGAGCTTAATTACCAAGTGGAACGCGACTCGCGATGGATAGCCAAAATAGCGACCATGGACTCCAAATGGGCGGAAGGGTTCAAGACCTCCGTTCCGAGGTTCGCAAATCCGGAAAAAATGATATCGGATGCCGTTCCGCTGAAACCTCAAAGGGTTATGACGGAGTTGCGCAACGCGCTGCCCAGCGACGCCATAGTGTTTGTGGATATTGGGACGGCCATGTTCTGGGCGGTTCAGTATTTCCCGATTTACGAACCCGGCACTTTTTACCTGAATCTGGGAATGGGCTCCATGGGTCATGCGGTCGCCGGCTGCATAGGAGGCAAATTGGCCCGCCCGGACAGACCCGTAGTGGCAATAGTCGGGGACGGCGCATTCGCCATGAACGGAATGGAAATTCACACCGCCGCCGAACTGGATCTCCCGGTTATATGGGTCGTGATCAATAACGGGGGTCTGGGGTTGGTCTACCATGGCGAGCGCATAGTACTCGGCAGGAAATCCCCGAACGGAATTTACAAACACGATATCAAAGCGGCCGAAATAGGCCGCAGCCTCGGAGCTGAAGCGTTTACGGTCACCCGGCCCGGAGAACTCGCGAATCACATCAAAACTGCGCTTAGATCCAGGCGGCCCTGCGTTATAGATGTGACTGTGGACCGTGATGAGGCTCCTTCCGTAGGCGACAGGGTAAAAGTTATGAACAAAGCCCTTCCGACGGAATACAAATAAACAACACGGGGAATTTCTTAAAACCATGTCCGTACCGCGAAATAATCTAGTGCGATACTTCGTAGCGGCTATTGCCGTTAATGTGTTCGCGGCATGGATTCCGAATGTTTCCGCGCGGAATCTTGTGGTTTCGGATGATATAGCGGACCCTATGACGCTTGATCCGCAAAAACAGTTTTCCGAGAAAAACCATACCATATGCCGGCAGATCTTTGACGGTCTTGTCCGATTCGATCCGGACGGGAAAATAGAGCCGGCGTTGGCCGTTTCCTGGGAAAGGATAAACGATACACGGGTGCGTTTCAAGCTTAGGAAAGAAGTATTTTTTCATAACGGGGAACCTTTTGACGCCGAAGCGGTCAGGTTTTCAATGGCACGATATACAAACCCGGAGACGGGTTTTCCAGGTCTATACTTTATAGATTCCATAAGCCATGTGGAAGTTGTAGACAACCACACTGTCGATCTTATCACAAAATATCCCGACGGGATTCTTCTAAACCGCCTGGCCGGATTGATCTTCATGGTGCCGTCGAAATATCTAAACGAGAAAGGGGATAAATATTTCGCTTCCAACCCGGTGGGAACGGGGGCTTTCGTTTTCACCACATGGGAAAAAGGAAAGCAAATAGCTCTTACGGCGAATAAAAATTACTGGATGAAAGGTTATCCGAAAGTTGACGGGCTTATCTTCAAATTTATTCCGAAGGAAAGGCGGGTTAAGGCCCTCCTTTCGGGCGAAGTGGATTTTGTGACCAATCCTCCCGGCACCCAGACTCTTGCGATTAAATCCGACCAAAGATTTACCGTAATTAAGAAGGCCTCAGCCTGCACCGCTCCGGTTAGTTTCAACTTAGCCTCGGGCCCGTTAAGCGTCTTGGAGGTGCGCAAGGCGCTTAACTATGCCTTGGATAAGGATAAGTTGATCCGCTATGATCTTCTCGGGAACGGAAAGATCATAGCGACATTCAGCATGGACGGTGAAGCGGGGCATAACAGCGCGCTAAAACCATATAAATTCGACATTATAGAAGCCAAGGCTCTGCTTGCCAAGGCAGGATTCCCAAACGGTTTTACGGTTAAAGCGATCGTAAAGACCGATACGGAAAGAACGGCGACGATCATCGCCAACGAGTTAAAAAAAGTGGGAGTGAAGTTGAAAATCACCTTAGTTTCGGATGCGGACTCAATGGGCGAATTTTCCAAAGGCGGATACGATATGGCGATAGGAGATATCCCCAGCCCGATATCCCACTCATATTTCGCACAAGCCATAGTCCTATATTCAAAATCGCCGTATTGCCTTGGAGGAGACGCCAAATTCGATTCGCTCCTTGAGGAAATGGTCGCGGCGTTAAATCCGGAGAAGAGCCAATATCTGTCTGAAAAATTGGACAAGTATGTTTATGACAACGCCATGGGGCTGTTCACATACCAGTACATCCGGCTTTATGGTTTAAGCAAGAAACTGGTGTTTACGCCGTATGTATCGGGAATACCATGTTTTTACGGAGCATATTTCCAATGAAAAAAATCACCAAAAGAGAACCGAAGTCCGCGCGCGACGGTATCGGAAAACCTGTGGCGCTGTCGAAGAACTCCGCCCCATTGAAAGCCTGCTATATACCTGAAGCGCTCAAATTGCATCTGTCCTTTCTTCATGAGACCTTGCCTCGTTTTTCCGTAGCTCCGGCGGTGGTACATTCAAAAACGGAGGAATTGATTTACATTACCAACGGCAGGGTAACGGCATTTATGAACGACAAAAAGATTTCGCTTAAAAAAGGCGAATACCTGGTTATTCCGGCTGGAACGACCCACCAGTTTGAAACTGAAAATGACGGCATGGAAGCGGTGTCGGTATTGGTTCCGCCTATAGACCCGGCCAACCCCGATGCCACCGTCATGCCGACGCAACGCATGCCCGGCAAAAAATCACGAACAACAGAATGAATTTAAAACTTCCCAAAATCACGACTCTTAGCCAGCGGTTCATGCTGGGAGTGATTCCCGTGTCGCTGGGCGGGATAGTCCTGCTGGGGATTTCGGCGTTTTATGTCACAAAGGTCCACATCACCCGCAGCGTGGAAAAAGAGATCCAGATTTTCAGCCAGGGGGCCGCGGCGAACGTTTCCGGTTTTTTCAAGCAGAGGGAGAACGATCTTGATACGCTTTCGGAAACCTCTCTTCTGGCGGATTATTATAACAACGCCGACTACGGCCTTAAGGAAGAAGCTGAACAATATCGCCTGGAGCTCAGCCGCTATTTCCTTAAATTCACGGAACGGGCGGGGGTTTACCTGCGCGTGACTTTCGTCGACCCGAAACGCCATGCGGTGTGCGGCGTCGAAAACTCCAGGATCGTGACTGCCGGCTACGAGTTCAGATCCGATGAAATTTTTAACGCGGTCGCCGCTCTTAAAAAACCGAAAATCTTGCAATTTCCGATCACCATCGATCCGCTGTATGGGCCGGAAATAACCTATGCCAAGCCTGTTTTCGACACCGCGAAATCTTTCCGTGGAATGATAGTCCTGGAAGCGAGCCTTAAATCCCTGCAGGACACCTTAAACCGCCTGCGGGTCGGAGTCAACGGCAAAACCTATATCACGGATTTTTCCGGCAAAACAGTTTTGTCTGGAACGGACCTGCCGGGAACCTCTCAGATTTCTCCCTCGGATTTTATCTCCCGTCTGCCCATAACGGGGACCAACCTGCGGGTGATGATAGCGTCGCCCATGAGCGACTTCCAGACCCCGCTGAAAGCTATAAGCGGCTTCACGATCTTCCTTGTCGTGATCTTCGGCGCGCTGGCGGCGCTTTTTATCTATTTTACGATACACCGTATCACCCGGCCCATCAAACAGCTGGTCGAAGCCACCAAACAGCTTGCCCAGGGCCTGCTTTTTAATAAGGTGGAGATACCAAGCCGGGATGAGATCGGAATGCTGGCGGAATCGTTCAATACCATGGCGGGCCAGCTTATTGAAAAGACCACGGACCTGGAATCCCGCATCAAGGAACTCCTGGTCCTGCAAAGCATGAGCGCCTCTGTGATAGAAAAGCTCGATATAGACCACATCTGCAGGGTCTGCCTGGACGCCTCGGTGACCGGGATAGGTTTTGACAGAGGCGTGCTTTACCTGATAAATAAGGAAAGAACGCGTATAGTCGGCAAATGCGTCCACGCCACACAGGAAGCGGGATTCAGCGAGGAGAAGATGCGCGAAAGGTCCATTCCCCTGGACGGCGAAGACATCCTGGCGGAAGTGGTGCGCTCTAAAAAACCTGTCATTATCGAAAACCCAGCGGCCGATCCCCGCGTAAACAGGCGCTTCATAGAGGAAGTGGCGACCAAAGCCTTCTGCCTGGTGCCGGTCATGGCGGAACACAAAGTCCTGGGCGTCATAGGCGTGGACAATCAATATTCCGGCAAACGGATAACCGTGGAGCAGAGGAACAAGCTGATGTTGTTCGGCAATTTCACCGCCCTGGCCCTTGAGAACGCCAATCTTATGGCCGATGTCAGGATGTCGGGAGAACGGTACCGGACCGTGCTGGATAATTCCCCCGACGCCATAGTCGGCCTGGACGCCTCTTTGCATATCACCGTCTGGAACAGGGGCGCGCAGACGCTTTTCGGCTATTCCCCGGCCGAAATCACGGGCCGGCTTGTCTCCTCGCTGTTCAACCCCCTCGCTTTCGAAGCCGTTATCAGGAAAGTGAACCAGAACGGTTTTTTCTCGGACAGTTGCGTGGAAGGCGTGACCTCTCTCGGCAAAAAGCTGGAGCTTGACCTGACCTGGGCCGGCTCGGGCAGATGGAAAAATTCCGAAAAAGAATGGACGGTGGTGATCCGCGACACCTCCGAGCAGCGCAAGCTCCAGTCGCAGCTGATACAAGCCGAGAAACTGTCCGCCGTGGGCCAATTGATCGCGGGGGTGGCCCATGAACTCAATAACCCCCTTACCGTGATACTTGGCAATTCCGAAATGCTGCATAAGGCCGGAACGGACCCGGTCGTCGCGCCGGCGGAAGAAATAACCGAGATCTACGAAAGCGCCCGCCGTTGCGGTGAAATAGTAAAGAACCTCCTGGCCTTCGTGAGGGAAAGCCGCAAGCAAAAACAGGCGGTCAGCGTCGCGCAGATCATCCAGAGCGCCATAGCGCTGATGGAATACAAGCTTAAAAAAACGGAAAATATTTCCATCACGCAAAAACCCGCCGCGAATATACCTCCCGTAATGGCGGATTTCCACCAGATAGAGCAGATCCTGGTAAACCTGATACAGAACGCCTGCGACGCCCTCTCGGACACCGTCGGAGAAAAAAAGATAACCATCACGGCGTTCCACCATGTAAACTCGGTTTTTATCTCCGTTGCCGATAACGGGCCCGGCATCCCGGAAGAACTGCAGACCAGGATCTTCGACCCGTTCTTCACCACCAAGGAAGAAGGCCGCGGCACGGGTCTGGGCCTTGCGATCTGCCACCGCATAGCGGAAGAACACGGCGCCCGCCTGACCTGCGCCAGCCTGCCCGGCAAGGGGGCGACCTTCACGCTTGAGATCCCCATAGTCAATATGCCGGAAACCGTGGCTGTGGACGGGACCGAAGCCGCGAAAAAAACGGCGCCGGGCAAGAAGATCCTCGTCGTGGACGACGAACCCGATATTGTCGGCATGATCCGGAGAATGCTGGAATCCGAGGGGCAGCTGGTCTATACCGCGTCCTCGGCCCCGGAAGCCATCGCCAAACTGCAGGGCGAAAAATACGATGTCGTGATCTGCGATGTCGAAATGGGGCCGAGCAAGGGATTCTCGGTAAGGGAAGCGATGCTGGAAATGAATTCAGGAGCCGGTTTTATCTTCACCACCGGAAATCTGCTCAACCAGGCCCTCCTCGCCAAACTTAAAGAATCGCGGATCCCGTTCCTGCCCAAGCCCTTCAATATGGACGAATTGCTCACCGCGCTGAACGAGGCGCTCCCCGACAACCCGGTTGAATCCCACAGCAGGAAGCGAACACCATGAAAGAAACTATTTTAATCGTGGATGACGAGGACGCGGTCAGAATTGTTTCCCGCCGGTTCCTGATCGCGGAAGGCTACAGCGTTATAGAAGCGCGGACCCCCGATGAAGCGATCGCCATTTGCGCCCGGTACAAAGAGCCCATCGATCTGCTGTTATCGGACATCATCCTGCCCGAAATAAGCGGTCAGGAACTATTTAAACGCATCGCGACCCTGCGCCCGAAGATCAAAGTCCTGCTCATGTCCGGTTACATGGACGATGCGCTATTAAACGTCGACAGTCCGTTCCTTCAAAAGCCCTTCAGCGGCGAAGCCCTGATCCGAAAAATCCGCGAAACCCTTGATAAATAAAAGATTGGCAATGGTCCAGCGCAAAAGATCATTGCTCCGGTCTGGCGAATGATTACGATTTAGACCTTAATAATATATTTGAACTTCTGAATTTAAACTATTTATTTTCGGGGTGGAGGGCCAGGCAGTAGTTGTCCATCACCAGTTTTTCGGAACCGGGGGTTATGCGCTTGAGGACGCAGACATCGGAGTTGGGAGGACATAGTTTCGCCAGCGGATAACCGGCTTTTATATACTGGTCGCAGGCCCCGCAGATGGTTTCCAGGGCGTTTAAGGCCTGCGCGCGTTTTCTCTCCGCAAGTCCGGCTAATAGTTTTTTTGCATCCTCTTTCATCCTGCCGGCGAACGTTCTCGTCGGGTAGACCAGGCTTACCTCCGGCCCGCAAAGCCGCGGCCAGGAGCCCGACGGTTCCCCGGCTCCGCCCTCAACGAGCTGCATGCGGGCAAGCATCCGCCTGCGCAAAGCGGCGGGCGCGGGGGAATCGGGAGAGTATCGGCTGTGGGAAATAAACCCGCCAAAAACATCTAATTTCGACAGGCAGGCGTCTTTGGACGGATACAGGATCTTTCTGCTTTCGCCTGCGATCATCCCGCCTTTAACATTTCCTTCTCCTATCAGAAAAAGGCCCAGCACGGCCGGGGTCATAAGTTTGGCGTAAACGGCATCCGGTTCAAGGCCGTTGTAGGCGTACACTTTCGCCTGCGGATAAAGCTCGCCGAGGCCGGGGATAAGCGACGCCTTCACATCCTCGCAGGCTTTTTGCGAGATAGAATCCTTAAAGACGGAGTTTTTAGGCAGGACGCAGTTGCCGGTGAAGATGAGCAGTTTGCCCCTGGCGCAGAAATCTATAGTCGTTTCGGCGGCGCCGGAGGCGGGAGCGGAGCCTCCGCCGGGGACCTTGAACGGCTGAAAGGCCCTGACCGGACTTCCGCCGGCCAGGATCAGGATAAGGCATCCCTTCACTATTGTTTTATCCATATTTATCATAAGAATTTTTACGGCAAAAATTTTTTCCGGACCGCGGAACGCATAATTCAATCCGCCTGCAGGCCTTTGACGGCGGTTTCTACTACGCTCATTAAAGCCCGGGCGGCGGGGGAGTCCTTTTTTGTTTCCACGAACAACAGGCCTTTGTCGCCGGCCTCCAGCATGTCGGGGTCGAAAGGTATTCCGCCGAGGAAAGGCACTGCGAGGGCGGCAGCCGCTCTTTCGCCGCCGCCCGCTTTGAAAAGATTTACGGACTTGCCGCAGTGGGGGCACGGAAAAGCGGTCATATTTTCCACTATGCCTAACACACGAACACCCAGCTGTTTAAGGAAATTAACGGCTTTTTTCGAATCCAGCAAGGCCACCTCCTGGCCCGTGGTGACCACCACGCCGCCGGCAAGACCCGGCAGCAATTGGCAAATGGACAAAGGTTCGTCGCCTGTGCCCGGGGGAGCGTCTATGATGAGGTAGTCAAGGTCGCCCCAGTTCACATCGGCCAGGAACTGTTTTAGGACCGTCAGTTTCATCGGGCCGCGCCAGATCACCGGAATCCCGCCTTCTTTCATCAGAGACCCCATTGAAAGCATGACCAGGTTTTCCCTGACCGGGACAGGTTCGATAGACTTTCCGTCGGAAACCGGGCTGACGCCCTCCAGGCCCGTCATCTTGGCTATGGACGGGCCGTGGATATCGATGTCAAGCAGGCCCACTTTGAAGCCTTTACGGCTGAGCAACGCGGCGAAAGACACGGCCACCGAGCTTTTGCCCACGCCGCCCTTATTGCTCATGACTATGACCTTGTTTTTAACCTTGGCCATGTTCTCTTTTATGCGCGACATTGATCCGTCTATGACCACTTTGTGCATGAAGATCTCCCGGGAACAGTATTCTTAAAGTATAACAAATCAGCGGGGATTACAAAATTCCACGGCGGATTTTTTGTTATAATATCTAAAATTCGTCTTCTCAAAAAAACACGCTTCGGCGAAAAAGGATCCACATGAAACCCGTATTAACTCCCGAACAGGCGGTAGAATCCATAAAAGACGGCTCCTCCGTGATGGCGTCGGGTTTTATGGGCTGCGGCAACGCTTTCACGCTGATAGACGCGCTCATAAACAAGGGCTCAAAAGACCTTACCCTTATCACCAGCGACACGGCTTTTCCCGACGTGGGAGTGGGCCGTCTTATCTGCCAGTGCCGCGTAAAGAATCTCTATGCCACGCACATAGGCACCAACCCGGTTTCAGGCCAGAAGATGAACTGCGGTGAAATGGCCGTCACCCTGGTGCCGCAGGGGACCTTCTCGGAACGCATCCGGGCCAGGGGCGCGGGGCTGGGGGGGGTGCTCACTCCCACAGGCATAGGCACGGACATTGAAAAGGGCAAACAAAAGCTGACCATCGAGGGCAAAGAATACCTTCTGGAACTCCCCCTGGGCGCCCAGTTCGCCCTTATAAAGGCGGAGGTCTGCGACAAATTCGGGAACTGCTTCCTGCCCATGGCCACTAAAAACGCCGCCGTGGTAATGGCTATGGCCGCAGATTTCGTCATCGTCGAAGCCGACAGGATAGTAGAGGCCGGAGAGCTTGACCCGGAAAAAGCGACCATCCCCGGCGTTTTTATTTCCGCCATAGTGAAGGCGACGCTGCCGGCGACGAATTTGCAGCTTAAGTAACGGCACAAAGGAGATTTTAATGGACCCCAAGGAACTTAAAAGAGTGCGGCTGGTAAAGCGCATAGCCCAGGAATTTCCCGACGGCGCCCTGGTGAACCTGGGCATAGGCATGCCCACCATGGTGGCCAATTACATCCCGCAGGGCCGCACCATACTCCTGCATTCCGAGAACGGCTTTACCGGACTCGGTCCCCGGGCCGAGAAAGGCAAGGAAGATCCGCGTTTGGTCAACGCCGGCGGCCAGCCCGTGACTATAGTGCCGGGCGGCTGTTTTTTCGACTCGGCCATGTCCTTCGCCATCATACGCGGCGGCCATGTGGATTATACCGTGCTGGGCGCGCTTGAAGTAGACGAACAGGGAAATCTGGCCAATTATATGATACCCGGCAAAATGGTCCCTGGTATGGGCGGCGCGATGGACCTGGTGGTGGGAGCCAAGACCGTCATTATCGCCATGGAACATGTCAACAAAAACGGCGCGCCCAAGATCCTCAAGAAATGCTCGCTGCCTCTCACGGCGGCGGGAGAAGTCGATGTTATAGTGACCGATATGGCTTTTATCCGCGTGACCAAAAAAGGCCTGGTACTCGAAGAGATAGCGGAAGACACCACCGTTGAAGAAGTAATTAAAAGCACCGAGGCCTGCCTGCATCTGGCGGGCAAACTTGGGAAGTTCTAGCGCTGTGAGCCGGGCGCCGGGCCCGCGACACCGGAATTCTTAACCAGGCCGCAAGGAACCGCCAATGAATAAAATGATAATCACCTGCGCTTTGACCGGCGCGGAAACCACCAAAGCCCAGGCGCCCGCCCTGCCGGTGACCCCGGAAGAACTGGCCGAATCCGCACACGAGGCCTGCCTGGCCGGGGCCTCGATAGTGCACCTGCACGCGCGCAATAACGACGGCTCTCCCACGGCGGATGTTAAAGTTTTTAAAGCCGCCATGGACCTGATCCGCAAAAAATGCGATGTGGTGATAGAATTCACCACCGGCGGCGCGGTAGGAATGACCCCGGAGGAGCGCATAGCCCCCGTATCGCTCAAGCCCGACCTGGCCTCGCTTGACTGCGGAACCGTAAACTTCGGCAATGATTACATCATCAACACCCTGCCTATAATGCGCCAGTTCGCCTCCGAGATGAACAAGTACGGCGTAAAGCCGACGCTGGAATGTTTTGACGTCTCTCATGTGCAGGCTTCGCATATTCTTATCAAGGAAGGCCTGATAAAGCCGCCTTACCATTACGGTTTCGTGATGAATGTACCGGGCGCGCTGTCGTTAAGCGTCAAAACACTCTCCTACATGATAGACCAGATGCCGCCTGAAAGTTATTTCACCGTCATGGGGATAGGCCGCGCCCACCTGCCGGGCATTTGCGGCGCGATAGCCTCCGGCGGCTTTATCCGCGTCGGGTTCGAGGACAATATCTACTATTCGAAGGGCCGCCTGGCAAAGTCCAACGCCGAATTCGTGGAGCGCGCGGTGCGCATTTCGAGCGAAGCGGGCCTTGAACCGGCCACGCCCGCCGAAGTCAGAAAATTATTAGGCATACCGGCCGCCGGGCGCATGTGTTAAGAGAATCTCCTTGCAGGAAAGGGGTTCAGCCGTCCTGGCCCTCGCGAAGCGAGCTGGAGGCGCCTCTTCCGGGGGATGGAGCCACAGGTGGACACCGCAAAGCGGTTTTCCCTACGACGGCGCCGATGAATGTGTAAAACCGCCCCGCGCATGTGTCTCGCGCGGGGTGCGACAGGTGCGGGGTGCAAAAAACAGAGAGGATAGATTCCTTTCTGCTAAGGAGATTTCCGCTTCGAGGGGTTCAGCGCAGCGTAGGGGAAACCGCAATGCGGTGTCCGCCTGTGGGGAAATCCCTCGGAAGGGGTCCCGCCTAGCGAAGCGCCGGGAGCAAGCGACGATGAAACGGGGGGTAGGGGAAACCGCAATGCGGTGTCCCCTATGGCAAATCCCCTGGAAGGGGTGCCGAGAGCCCCCCTTGTGGGGTGGACTTGGCGGCAGTCCTGCGCTGTTAATGGACACAATTCAGCAGAGCAGGCACCTGGCCGTGTTCCTTTAAAGGCCAGGCGGCAATCCGCCCCGCGCGTGTGTATCGCGCGGGGTGCGACAGGTGCGGGGTGCGACAATAGGGAGCAAACACATGAATATTAAAAAGAACGGAAATCCTTTCGGCGCGCACAGGGTGCTGGAACCCGAAGGCGTACTGCCCCAGCCGGCCCTGAAACTGGACAATTGCATGGATTACATCTACGACAATGAAATACTCGTGGATGTGGGGACCCTGAACATAGACTCGGCTTCTTACACCCAGATCAAAGAGGCGGCGAACCGGGACGAGGCGCGGATAAAGACCGAGATCCTCAGGATCGTGGGCGAAAAAGGGAAAATGCAGAACCCGGTCACCGGCTCCGGCGGCATGTTCATCGGCCGCGTGGCGGCGATAGGCCCGAAACTGGCCGGCAGGATAGACCTGAAAGTGGGCGATAAAATAGCCAGCCTGGTTTCGTTGTCGCTTACGCCGCTCAAAATTGAAAAGATCCTGGGCATCAAAAAAGGCACGGAACAGGTGGAGGTGAAAGCCAAGGCCGTATTGTTCGCCAGCGGCCTATACGCCAAGCTCCCCAAGGACCTGCCGGAAACCCTGGCGCTGGCCGTCCTGGATGTGGCCGGAGCCCCGGCCCAGGTGGCCCGGCTGGTCAAGCCGGGCCACACCGTGGCGATAATCGGCGCGGCGGGGAAATCCGGCGTGCTGTGCGCCTACGAAGCCCAACGCCGCGCAGGCATCACCGGCAGGGTCATCGGCATAGAACATTCCGACGACGCGGTGAAAAAGATCGGGGAATTCGGCTTCTGCTCGGCGGCTTTCAAGGCCGACGCGACCGACGCGGTGGACTGCTGCGAAAAGCTCTCCGCCGCCACAGGCGGCGACATGGCGGACATCGTCATCAACTGCGTTAATGTCCAGAACACGGAGATGGCCTCCATCCTTATGTGCAAGGACAAAGGCACGGTCTATTTTTTCAGCATGGCCACCTCGTTCACCAAGGCGGCGCTGGGCGCCGAAGGCGTGGGCAAGGATATCGATATGATAATCGGCAACGGTTACACCAAAGGCCATGCCGAGATCACCCTCAACATCCTGCGCGAATCGCCCGTGATCAGGAAGAGCTATCAGAAGCTGTATGCGTAAATAAACGCCGCCATACGGCATTTTACGGAGAAACCATGAAACGATACAAAGCCGTCGATTATAAAAAAATACCGCTGTGGAAGAACGTGCCGGAAACCGACTGGAACGATTACAAATGGCAGCTCAAGAATGTGATAAAGGACATCCCCTCCCTGGATAAAGTCGCCGGGCTCGGAGCTTCGGAAAAAGAGGAGCTCAAGAAGTGCCTTAAAAAATTCACCATGGCCATCACCCCCTACTACGCCGCGCTGATGGACAAGGAAGACAGGAATTGCCCCGTCAGGCTTCAGGCCGTACCGCAGGCCCTGGAACTGAACGAAGACCCCTCCGACCTCTCCGATCCGCTGCATGAGGATGTGGACTCGCCCGTGCCGGGACTTACGCACCGCTACCCGGACCGCGTGCTGCTGCTGGTCACCAATATCTGTTCCATGAACTGCCGCCATTGCACCCGCCGGCGCTTTGTGGGTTTTGAAGATGTGCATATGGCGGCCGCCAACCTGGACAAGGCCATAGACTACATACGCGGGAACAAGGCCGTGCGCGATGTGCTTATCTCAGGCGGAGACCCGCTGGTGCTGAGCGACACGGCCCTTGAGGCCGTCATCAGCCGCCTGCGCGCCATAGACCATGTGGAGATCATCCGCATAGGCAGCCGCACTCCGGTGGTCATGCCGATGAGGATCACCGACGACCTGGTCGGGATGCTTAAGAAATACCATCCCATCTATCTGAACACTCATTTCAATCACCCGAAGGAAATGACCGCCGAGGCCGCCCGCGCCTGCGCGAAACTTGCCGACGCCGGCATCCCGGTCGGCAACCAGAGCGTGCTGCTGCGGGGCGTGAACGACTGCCCCCAGACCATGAAACGGCTGGTCCACGAACTTTTAATGGCGCGCGTAAAACCCTATTACCTCTACCAGTGCGACCTGTCCACGGGCATAAGCCACTTCAGGACGCCGGTCTCCAAAGGCATAGAGATCATAGAGAACCTCCGCGGCCACACCACAGGCATGGCGGTGCCCACCTTTGTGGTGGACGCTCCCGGCGGCGGGGGCAAGACGCCCGTCATGCCGACCTATCTTATCTCCATGTCGGAAAAACGCGTGGTGCTGCGCAATTACGAAGGGGTCATAACCACTTATACCGAGCCCGCGGGCTACGCCTCGGACTGCCGGACCTGCGAATATTGCGGGGACGAGAAATACAAGCCGACAGACGGCGTGGCGCGCCTCCTGAACGGAGAGCTGCTCACGCTGGAACCCGCGCAGCTGTCCCGCAACAAACGGCGCCGCGGAAAATAAAATGTCGCAAGACGGCATTTTATCGCACCCGGCACGGGGTTTTATCCATCCCCATGCCGGAGTTTGAGGGGGAAATTTATTTCTCCGCCAAACTCCCTTTTACCGCAAGGTGACCCCGCCCTTTAGGGCGGGGTATGGCATAATTTTTTGCCGCAAAAATTTATAATGAATATCGCCGCAACGCTTAAAGACAGGGTGACCTTTATTGTCGGCTCAAAGAAGAACGCCGGCAAGACGGCGTTTCTGAACTACGCGCTTGAGAGCCTGCGTCCGGGGACCGGCGTGGCCTACCTGAGCGTGGGCGTAGACGGGGAGCGGTCGGACGCGGTGTTCGGCCATCCGAAACCCCAGATCCGCGCCCAAAAAGGAGATCTGCTGGTAACGGCGGAAACGACCCTGCCCGCAAGCGAGGCCTCCTTCGAAGTCCTTAATGTTTATCCCGCCAGAACCGCGCTGGGAAGGCTGGTCCTGCTGCGCGCGCTGCGCGAGGGGCGCGTGGAGCTCACCGGCCCGGAGAACAACACGCAGCTCTCCGCGATCCTGTCCGACCTTGAAAAACACAAGGCCTCGACCATACTGGTTGACGGGGCGGTGGACCGGATGACGCAGGCGGCCTCCCATAAAAAAGCCCGGCTGGTTTATGTGGCCAGGGTGGAGCCGGAAAATCTGCAATCGGCTCTCGACGCCATAAAACTTATATATGCGGCCTCCAAAGCCCCGACATATTCCAATTGCGAGAGCCTCTTCGCGACCGAAGGCGGGACGATCCTGCGCCAGGGCGGCAGGGCGCTGGTCCCCGGGGCGGTGACAAAGACCAAGCTGGAGGGGCTGCTGAAAACGGATAAAGAACTGGTCTTCGAGGATCCTACCAAACTTTTTATCACGCACGCGGAATGGGCCGGACTCGTGAAAAAATACGCCGTCTATTTCGCCATGAAGCCGGAGCTGTCGGCGCTTATCGTCAATTTATACAATGTGTCGAAGGACGACTTCCTCCGGAAACTGGACCTTCCCGGACTTGAAGCCAAACTGGTCTTTAATCCTTACACGGCATAATATGGACAAGGCTTTTATTTTCGCGGAATTCGACGCCTTTTACGCCTTTTACAGGCCGCTCACGCCTTACGGCAGGCTGGCCCGGGCGGCGCTCCCCTTTTATGACTCGGCGGAAACCCTGAACCGGGAGTACGACCTGACCGAGCGCTTTATCGCTTTCATAAAGAAAAGCCGCGTTCAGGCCGACCGGCTGGAATTCCACCTGAAGAACATGCCGGTCATGCCGGAGGACCCGCCGCGGGTCCTGAACGCCGCCGAGATCTTTCTTTTTAAAAAATTCCTCTCCAATACCAAGGCCGCCTTCGCCGCCCTGCCTTCGGAGATCCGCAAGCCTCTTGCGGCGGTCTGGCGCTCGGACGAACTCCTGAACACGCTGAACCTCGGAGGAGCGGGGGAATCGTTCCATCTGGCCGACGCCTACGCGCCGGAACTCAAAACGGCGCGCGAAAAGCTCACCGCGGCCGGCGCGGAGCTCGCGCGCATCAGGGAGGAGAAGCTTAAAGGCATTTGCAAGACCTACGACCTGGATTTCACCAAACGCGAATTTCTGGTGGTGGACGAGGCGCGCGCCCGCAAAGCTTACGGCTCGCCGGACCTCTTTTTTGAGGCCTACGATTCGGCCGGCGTCATCGCCAGGCCCATCTTCGGGCCCGCCTATCTGGAACTTACGGCCGTCAAGGAGAAACTCCATGCCGAAGAGCGGGCCGCGGAACAAAAAGTTCTCAGGGAACTCTCCGCGCTGATCAAAAAGGAAAAGGAGCCGGTCGCGGGCTACCTCCAGGCCGTGGAACGCGCCGATGTGCTTCTGGCCAAGGCGCGCCTGGCGCTTGAATACGGCATGA
Organism: Elusimicrobiales bacterium; assembly: GCA_041665305.1. Taxonomy (GTDB): domain Bacteria; phylum Elusimicrobiota; class Elusimicrobia; order Elusimicrobiales; family UBA9959; genus YA12-FULL-51-18. The sequence continues at coordinate 30,934 of JBAYJD010000018.1, read as the reverse complement.
CGCGGCCCGGACTGAAAAAATTCCCGTCGCCCCCGGCGCTGAAGAACGCGCGGTTCATACCGCTGGAGACGCGGCTGAAAGCCCTGAAGCTGAAATACACGCCGTTCTCCTTCAAATTTTCCAGACGGGTGAATATCCTGCGCGGTTCCAACATGGGCGGCAAGACCGTGGCCCTTAAAACCCTGGCATTCACGCAGCTGCTCGCGCAGACCGGTTTCTTTGTGCCGGCTGAAGCGTATGACACCTGCGTGTACGCGAAGGTCCATGTGGCGGGGGACGAGGAAACGGGGCGGGCCGAAGGCCTCAGCAGTTTCGGACTTGAGATGAACGCCTTCGTGCGGGCCTACGCCGACACCGGCAAACCGTGCCTGATCTTCATGGACGAATTCGCCAAAACCACCAATTCCGACGAGGCCGCCGCCCTGCTGTCCGCCATAAGCGAGGATTTTTGCGGCAATGAGCAGGTGCTGGCTTTTATCGCCACCCATTTCGCGCGCCTGGCGCCCAGGAGGAACGCCGCCTTCCTCAGGATGAAAGGCTTTGATAACGCGGCGTTCAGCGCCTATTTCCTCGGCAGGACGCCCGTGGAACTTACCGAAAAGCTTAAGATGCTGAACAAGTTCATGGATTATGAGATAACGAACGATACCGGGCCGGGCGGCGGCATCCACGACGCTATAAAGATAGCCGGGATACTCGGCGTGAACGGCCGCATCATAGACCGCGCCCGGGATTTTATGGCCGCCGCGGGCAAAACAAAACCCGCAGAGGGCGGCAGGAGCGAATAATATGGCGACCGGATCAAAACTGGGACTTTCAAAGACCAAGATCAACAAGGCCCGCGCGCTGGCGCGAGAAGTGACAGGGCCCGTGCAGGAGTTTATAGACGGCCACACGACCGTAACCATAGAGCGCGCGACCCTGCGGCTCCTGGGCGCCGACGGAGCCAACTCCGACGGGGCGCCGGTCCCCAATCTCGCGGCCGAACAATGCGCCGGAACGCTCGCGGACGGCGCGGCCAGGCATTACATCAACGCCCTGGTAAAACTTTCGAAACCGCCCGAAGAGCTCAACAAAGAGATAGCCGGCGGCCTGGACATTTCGAAAATAGAGCCGACCGACGAAAAAAGAATACGCGCAAAAGCCGCCGAACTGACGGCGGGCCTGGACAAGCGCCTCTCGGCCAATGTCGCGCACCGCGCCCGCAAACTGAAGGAGGGCGCGGACAAAGCCAAAGCTCCGCTGATCTATGTCATCGTGGCCACCGGGAACATCTACGAAGACGTCAAACAGGCCCGGGCGGCCGCGCTGCAGGGCGCCGATATCATAGCGGTCATCCGCACCACGGCCCAGAGCCTCCTGGATTATGTGCCCTACGGCGCGACCACCGAAGGCTTCGGCGGAACCTACGCCACCCAGGAGAACTTCCGCATAATGCGTTCGGCCCTGGACGCGGCGGGCGCGCAGGAAAATCGTTATATCCGCCTGGTCAACTACTGCTCGGGCCTGTGCATGCCGGAGATAGCCGCCATGGGCGCCATGGAAAGGCTGGACATGATGCTCAACGATTCGATGTACGGGATACTTTTCCGCGACATCAACATGTACCGCACTTTTACGGACCAGTTCTTCTCCCGGATGATCAACACCGCGGCGGACATCGTCATCAACACGGGAGAGGACAATTATCTTACGACCTCGGACGCCATAGAGAAAGCCCATACGGTGCTGGCCTCCCAGCTCATCAACGAGCAGTTCGCCAAAAGCGCCGGGATGCCGGAACGGCTGATGGGGCTGGGCCACGCCTTCGAGATAAACCCGGACACGAAGAACGGCTTTCTCTACGAATACGCCCAGGCGCTCATGGCCAGGGAGATCTTTCCCGGGCACCCGCTTAAATACATGCCCCCGACCAAGTTCATGACGGGGAATATTTTCAAGGGTTACGCCATGAACACGCTGTTCAACTTCGTCTCCAAAGCCACCAACCAGTCGATAGAGCTGCTGGGGATGCTGACCGAGGCTATCCACACGCCCTACCTCCAGGACCGCGCCCTCGCCATCGAGAACGCGCTGTATGTGCACAACAATATCGCCGATTTTTTCAACGAGGTAGAATTCAAAAAGAACGGCATCATGGTCGGGCGCGCAAAAGCGGTGCTGGACGAGACCATAGCTATGCTGGCGGAGGTGGCCGGACGCGGCCTTTTCGACGCGATAGAGACCGGCATGTTCGCCGACATCAAGCGGCCCCGCAACGGCGGAAAAGGCTTTGACGGCGTCTTTGAAAAATCCCCCGGTTACTATAATCCGGTGGAAGACTATTTAAAGAAAAAATTGAAGATCGCGAAGTAAAACGGACTTTCAGGAGACCTATGTTCATCAAACCTTACGGCGACACTTTGGACGACGGCGCGGTGCAGCTTTCCTTCACCCTGCCCATACCCTGCGGCGGCAAGGCCAGGGAGGCGGCGAAGCTCTATGTGCAGAAGCTCGGTTTCAAACGCGCCGAGATCGTCCACGCCGCCGCCATGTCGGATGATTTCACTTTTTTCGTGGCCTACGCCAGGACCGAGGTTTCCCTGGACTACGACAAGGTGGAATACGCCGAAGCGGTGGAGAAATGCCTGTCCATGGACGAGGTCGGCGCTTTTATAAAAACGACCTTCAGGCGCAAGATCGTCATAGTCGGCGCCTGCACCGGTTCGGACGCGCACACCGTGGGCATAGACGCCATCATGAACATGAAGGGCTACAACCATCATTTCGGCCTGGAGCGCTACCCTATGATAGAGGCTTTCAACCTGGGCTCGCAGGTGCCCAATGAAAAGCTCCTTGAGTACGCCAAACAGGTGAAGGCGGACGCCATCCTGGTTTCGCAGATCGTGACCCAGAAGGACGTCCACATAAAGAACTTGACGGAACTCATAGAACTGGCGGAAGCCGAGAAACTCCGCGATAAATTCATAATGGTGGTCGGCGGCCCCAGGGTCAACAACAAAACGGCCTGCGAACTGGGCTACGACGCGGGCTTCGGCTCCGGCACCTACGCGGAACATGTGGCGACCTTCGTAGTGAAGAAATTGCAGGAACGGCTGGGCGGCCGCTGACGGCCCGGCGCATAGCGAAGAGCGGCCGGGCGGGAAATCACGAAATCCCGCCCGCGCCCCGCAAACGGAAGACAGGAGACCTACCATGGCTGAGCATTTGAAACTGGAGAATTCGGAACGGCTTTACAGGGAAGCGCAGGAACTCATACCCGGCGGCATGATGGGCATCCGCCGCCCTTACAACTTCGTGCCGGGGGAATACCCGATATTTTTCGACTCGGCCAAGGGCGGCAAGGTCATAGACGCCGACGGCAACGAATATCTGGATATGCTCTGCGCCTACGGGCCCATCATCATCGGCCACCGCGAAAAGGAACTAGACAACGCCGTCATAGCCCAGATCAGGAACAAGGGCTTCTGCATGTCGCTGGTCCAGGAAGTCCAGAACACGCTGGCAAAAAAGGTTGTCAGCCTGATACCTTCGGCGGAGAAGGCGGTGTTCGTAAAGACCGGCTCCGACGCCACCACGCTCGCGGTGCGCACGGCCCGCGGCTTCACCGGCCGGGCCAAGATCCTGCGCTGCGGCTATCACGGCTGGCATGACTGGTGCGTGGAAGTCAAAGGCGGAGTGCTCCCTAAGACCTACGAGGATATTTTTGAATTCCGCTATAACGACCTGGAAAGCCTTGAAGAGCTGCTGAAAACCCACGGTTCCGACACCGCCGGCATCATCGTCACCCCGGTCGGCCACCCGCTGGCCCACGAGGTGGAGATGCCAAAACCGGGCTTTCTTGAAGGCGTCAAGGCCCTGGCGGAAAAATACGGCGCGGTGCTGATCTTCGATGAAATACGCAGCGGCTTCCGCGTCGACCTCGGCGGAGCCCAGAAGCTTTTTAAGGTGACGCCTCATCTGTCCGTTTTCGGCAAGGCCATGGCCAACGGCTACGACATCAGCATGCTTGTCGGACGCAGGGATATAATGGACATGCTGACCCAGAAAGTTTTCGTAAGTTCCACCTACTTCCCGAACAGCACCTCCATGGTCGCCTCCCTGAAGACCATTGAAATACTGGAACGCGACAAAGTCCTGGAAGTGATTAAACAACGGGGGGAGAATTTCGCTAAAAAAATAAGGAAGCACATAAAAACCAGCGGCCTGCCCTGCCGGCTTTCCGGCGCGCCCTGGATGCCCTACATCACCTTCGATAAGGATCCGCAGGGGAATTACAAGAAGCTGCGTAATGCGTTCTACACGCACCTCATCCGCCGCAAAGTGTTCCTCCAGCCCTACCACCACGGCTACATCGCCTACAGGCATTCGGCGGCGGACCTGTCCCGCGCGGCGGACATGATAGGCGAGTCCCTGGCAGCAACTAAAAGAGGAGATAATATATGAAAGAAGTTTTTGTCGTAGACGGGGTAAGAACGGCTATAGGCAGTTTCGGCGGCTCGCTGGCGGCTCATTCCAGCGTGGAACTTGGGAAACTGGTGCTTTCGGAACTGATCAAGAAAAGCAGGCTGGACCCCGGCGAGGTCGACGAGGTCATTCTGGGCAACATCCTCCAGACCGCCCAAGGCCAGAACATCGCCCGGCAGGCGGCTATCGGCGCGGGCCTGCCCAGGGAAAAAACCGCCATGACCATCAACATGGTCTGCGGTTCGGGCCTCAGAGCGGTGGCCCTGGCCGCGCAGGCCGTAAAAGCGGGGGATTCCGGGCTGATCCTCGCGGGCGGCACGGAATCCATGAGCAACGCCCCTTACGCGCTTAAGAGCGCCCGTTTCGGCTATAAGATGGGCAACGGCGAACTGATCGACACCATGATAACCGACGGGCTCTGGGACATCTTCAATAATTACCACATGGGCGTCACCGCCGAGAATCTGGCGGCCAAATACGGGATCACCAGGGAGGAGCAGGACAAGTTCGCAGTGGAATCGCAGGTCAAGGCGGAGAAGGCGACCAAGGACGGAAAATTCAGGGACGAGATAGTCCCCGTTATCATCCCGCAGAAAAAAGGCGACCCCGTGGTTTTCGACAGGGACGAATTCATAAAAACAGGCGCCACCCTGGAAAAAGCGGCCAGGCTGCGCCCCGCCTTTAAAAAGGACGGCACGGTCACCGCGGCCAACTCTTCCGGCATCAACGACGGCGCGGCGGCGACGCTCGTTTCTTCCGCTGAAATGGCAAAAAAATACGGCTGGACCCCCGCGGCCAGGATAGTTTCCTACGGCTGGCACGGCACCGACCCCGCCCTCATGGGCATAGGCCCCGTGGAAGCCGTGCGGCTGGCGCTTAAAAAAGCCGGCTGGAAAGTTTCCGATCTGGAACTGATAGAAGCCAACGAGGCTTTCGCCGCGCAGGCCCTGGCGGTGGCGAGGGAGCTTGAATTCGACCCGGAGATCGTGAATGTCAACGGCGGCGCCATCGCCCTTGGCCACCCTATAGGGGCGAGCGGCGCCCGGATATTGATCACCCTGCTGCATGAAATGAAACGGCGCAACGCCAAAAAAGGCCTGGCTACGCTCTGCATCGGCGGGGGCATGGGCGTGGCGATGTGCGTGGAGAGATGAGGACTTGCGCCGCGGGGCAGGCCGGGGCGGCACACAAAATAACGGCCGGCGGACCCGTCGTTCATATTATAACGAGGCTGGAGCCCGGCGGCTCCACCCGGAATGTCATTGATTCTGCGGGCTACCAGGCCGCTGACCGCGAGGTAGTCGTTATAACCGGACCTTATAACGGGAAAGGCCGCACGGCCCCGGAGCCGCCGAAAAACGCCCGATATCTGGAACTGCCCCGGCTGGTCAGGGAGATCTCCCCGCTGAACGACCTGAGAACTTTGCTGGAACTTAAAAAAGTCCTCTCCGCTTTACGGCCGGCGATCATCCACACGCATACCGCCAAAGCGGGGATCCTGGGCCGCTGGGCGGCCTGGCTTTATAACCTCGGCAAAAAAAAAGAGCGCGCCGTAGTGATCCATACTCCGCACGGCCATGTTTTCTACGGCTACTTCGGCCCGTTTAAAACCTTCATATTCGCGCTCGCGGAACGGCTTACGGCCCGCGTGACCGATCATTTTATAGCCCTTACCGAGGGCGAACGGAGCGAATCCATCGCGCACGGCCTCGGGCCGGCCGCCAAATGGGTGGTTATTCACAGCGGGGTGCGGTTCGATGACCGCGAGCTCACGCGCGCCGGGCGCGATCCGGCTATGGCCGGAGACGAACTTACGATCACCGTGGTGGCGAGGCTTGAGCCCGTCAAGGGCGTGGAGTATTTCATAAGGGCGGCCGCGGAACTGCTGAAGAGCCGGCCGAAAAAAAAGCTCCGCTATCTTGTCGTGGGCGACGGGCCGCTTCTCGGCGGACTTAAGGCCCTGGCGGCCGCGCTCGGCGTCGAGAAGATAGTTTTCGCGGGCTTCCAGCAAGATGTGTTCCCCTGCCTGGCCGCTTCCGATATCTATGTGCAGCCCTCCCTGAACGAGGCCATGTGCCGGGCCGTACTCGAAGCGCAATATATGGGGCTCCCGGTGGTCGCCTCGCAAGTCTGCGGGCTACGGGACACGGTAAAGGAGGGCCGCACCGGACTGCTGGCGCCGCCGGGCGACGCCCGCGCTCTGGCTCTGGCTCTGGAGAAGCTTATCGACAATGCCGACCTGCGTTCCAGCCTCGGCAAGGCGGCAAGGCTCGGCGTCCTGGAAAAAGATTTTACCGGATACCCCCGTTTCAGCACAGAAAGCATGAATATCCGGCTCCAAAATTTCTATAATAAAGCGTTGGGCCGGCATGGAACTTTTTAACGGGGGCTTATGGCCATAATATTAGCGGTGGACGACGACCTATGCATACTGGAGCTCTACAAAGAGATCTTCACCAAAGCCGGCTTCGAGATCTACACGGCCGAGGACGCCAGCAGCGCCGTAACGGTATTCCAGGAGGTGAAGCCCGACCTCATAGTCCTGGATGTCGATATGCCCGCCGGGGGGGGGCAAAAAGTTTTTGACCGCCTGCGCAACATTATAATGTCGCCCGTCCCCATCATTTTTTCCACCGTAACGCCTGAAAGCGTGGCGGGCCTGGCCAAAAATTTCAATGTCCTCGTCCTTAAAAAACCCGTCAACCCCGAGATCCTGACGGACGCCGCCAAAAAACTTCTGAATATCAAATAATGTCATAAAAAGGCCGTTTTTTGGTATACTTTTTTTAGGAAGCGAGCGTGAGACGGTACTATTGCGCACCATGCGGCAGCCCGAAGAACCGACAGGCAGTTCGAGTCTTAAAACCAGATCCCGCCGAGTTTTCGCCCTACCGCGCCGCAAATACGGAAATATATTCTTGGTTCTTGTCTAAGAACCGAAAGCGGAGGATACAATGCCCAAAATGGAAGTGGATGTTCTCAGATGCAAAGGCTGCTACCTTTGCATCCAGGTATGCCCCAAAAAGTGCATCGAAAAGTCCGATAAATTCTCTACGACCGGCTACTATCCGGCTAAAGACTCAAAGGAGGGCTGCTGCATAGCGTGCCAAAGCTGCGCGCGCATCTGTCCCGACCTGGCGATCAGAGTTTATAAGTAAGCATACCATTCGGTAAAGGAGAAACAATGGCGGAAAAAACATTGATGAAAGGCAATGAGGCGCTCGCCGAGGGCGCGGTCAGGGCCGGTTGCAGATTTTTTGCGGGCTACCCTATCACCCCCCAGAATGAAGTCCCCGAGTACATGTCCTGGCGCATGCCCCAGGTCGGAGGGGCTTTCGTCCAGGCCGAATCGGAAGTCTCGGCCATAAATATGGTCTACGGCGCCGCCTCCACCGGCGTGCGCTGCATGACCTCCTCTTCCAGCCCGGGCATGAGCCTTAAGCAGGAAGGCATGTCCTACTGCGCCGGAGCCGATCTGCCTATTTTCGTGGCGAATGTGATGCGCGGCGGTCCCGGCCTCGGGAATATCGCGGGCGCCCAGGGCGACTACTGGCAGGCCACCCGCGGCGGCGGGCACGGCGACTACCGCACCTTCGTGATGGCGCCCAATAGCGTCAGCGAAATGGCCAACCTCCCTTCCAAATGCTACGAAGTGGGAGGCAAATACCGCCTGCCCTCCATGATCCTGGCCGACGGCATAATCGGGCAGATGATGGAACCGGTGGAGTTCAAGACCCCGGAAGTGGACCCCAAAACCCTTCCGGAGCCCTCATGGGCGCTGGGCATCAACAACGGCCGCGCGAAACGGATAGTAAAATCCTACGACCTGCGCGAAGGATTTCTGGAAAAAATGGTGCAGGAACGCATCAGCCGGTATAAACAAATAGAGCAGAACGAGGTCGTTTACGAGGAAAAAATGATGGAGGACGCCGAAATAGCCATAGTGGCCTACGGCATCTCCGCCCGCGTCTCGGTGGCCGGCATGAAACTGGCGCGCGAAAAAGGCCTTAAGGTCGGCCTGTTGCGGCCCGTCACCCTGTGGCCTTTCCCCAAAGCGCGCATAGTGGAACTCTCCAAACGCGTTAAAAAATTCCTGGTGGTGGAGATGAGCATGGGACAGATGGTGGAAGATGTGCTGCTCTCGCTCAACGGACGGTCGGAAGTCCACCTGCTCGCCAAACCCGGCGCCGCCGTTATAACGGCCGACGAACTCTATAAAACCCTGAACAGCATCGCCAGAAAGGAGGCCAAAGAATATGCAGCTGCTAAATAAAAAACCCGAATCACTGCTGGACGCCCCGATGCATTACTGCCCCGGCTGCGGCCACGGCATAATCCACCGCCTGGTGGCGGAAGCCATGGACGAACTGGGCATCCGCTCCCGCACCATAGGAGTGGCCCCGGTGGGCTGCGCGGTGTTCGCCGACAGCTACTTCAACTGCGATATGATCCAGGGCGCGCACGGCAGGGGCCCGGCGGAAGCCACCGGCATCAAGCGCTCGAAACCCGAAGCCGTAGTTTTCTCCTACCAGGGGGACGGAGATCTGGCCTCCATAGGCATGGCCGAGATCGTGCACGCGGCTATCCGTTCCGAGAATATCACGGTCATCTTCGTCAACAACGCCATTTACGGCATGACCGGCGGCCAGATGGCGCCGACCACCTTGATAGGGCAGAAAGCCACCACCTGCGTGGAAGGCCGTACGGCCAAACAGGCCGGCTACCCCATAAAGATGTCCGAGATGCTGGCCACCATCGACGGCGCGACCTATCTGGAACGCACCACGGTACATAACGCGCCCGGCGTCCTCAAGACCAAAGCCGCCATCAAAAAAGCCTTTCAGAACCAGCTGGACTGCAAGGGCTTCTCCATGGTGGAGATACTCTCCATGTGCCCGACCAACTGGGGAACCAGGCTGGATAATCCGTCGGAAGCGACCAGATACGTCAACGACAATATGATGAAGGTCTTCCCGCTCGGAGTGTATAAGGACGCGCAAAAAGCGTAAAGCCGCCGGTGGTTCCCGGCCGGTTACCGGGGGATTTACTTTTATGATCCCGGACTGACCGCCGGCCGCTTACCACCCGCCGCTATAACGATCGGACTGATTCTGGAGGATACAATGTACCAAGGCATACGGATCTCAGGTTTCGGCGGACAGGGAGTCATTTCGGCCGGCATACTGCTGGCCTATTCCGGCATGGTGGAAGACAAAGAAGTGAGCTTTTTTCCGTCCTACGGCGCGGAAATGCGCGGCGGCACGGCGAACTGCTCCGTGGTCATAGCCACTGAAGGCGTCACCACCCCGATAGTCTCGGAGCCGGACACGGTGATAGTGCTGAACGAGCCGTCGCTGGCGAAGTTCGAGCCGCTGGTAAAGCCGGGCGGGCTCCTTATCATCAACAGCTCGCTTATCAATTCCAAGGCCTCGCGCAAGGACATAAAGGTCCTTTATGTGCCCTGCAACGAGATAGCCGGGGAACTGGGCAACGCGAAGATCATGAACATGGTGGCCCTGGGCGCTTTCTCGGCGGCGACGGGCGCCGTCTCAGTGGACGCTATCTCAAAGGCCCTGCCCAAAGTCTATAAGAAATTAAAACCGGAAGTCATAGAACTGAATATAAAAGCGCTAAAACGCGGCGCAGAGTTCAACCTGAATTGAGGCCGGCCTCAGGTTCCGGAAAAAGAAAACCCCGGCGCGGCCCGCCGGGGTTTTACTCTTTAAAACGGCCGGTCAGACGGCGGGCGCCTGAGAGGGAACATAGACCGGCACGGTAAAATAAAATACGGAGCCGTCGCCAGGGCGGCTGGCGACCCACATGCGTCCGCCCTGGATCTCCACCATGGACCGGGCCAGCGACAGGCCCAAGCCGCTGCCCTCTCCGCGGTCATCGGGCCGCCCCACCTGGACGAAATAGCCGAACACTTTACGGAGATCCTCCGGCGCGATCCCGCGGCCCGTGTCCCGCACCGAAATAACGACAAAACCCGCATTTTCGCCTTTCCCTTCCTCCAGAGCCGCTTCTATCAGGCCTCCGGCCGGCGTGAATTTTATGGCGTTGGAGATAAGATTGGTCAGCGACTGGACGGTCCTGCGCTTATCCGCAAAGATGCGGGGGCAGGCGGCCGGAACCTTCACCGACAGCGTCAGGCCCTTGCGCCGGACCCAGGGTTCCATATCCCCGGCCGTTTCCCGCACCAACTCTATCGGGTCTTCCGGCGACGGGGACAAGGACATGCGTCCCGTCTGGATCCTGGAAAGCTGCATGATGTCGTCTATCAGCAGATTAAGTCTTTTGGTATTCCTCAACGCCACTTCAAGGATCTCGCGGTCCTGGGGCTTCAACGAGCCCGGCCCGCCGTCCAGCAGTAATTCCAGGGCGCAGCGCACGGCCGTCAACGGAGCTCTTAATTCGTGGGTTAAGTATCCCGAAGTCGTAGTATCCTTGCTCATCCTACTGTTATTATAGCGGTACGGACGGGCGATGGCAAACGAGATTTGATAAAATGTAGGTATAATGCACGGCGAACGCCCCGACGATGGGCAGGACCCTAAAGAGAAAATAAACTATAAAGCGACCTTCCATCTGCTCCTGGGCCTCGTAAAGACCCGCAAGCTGGAATTCGCCGCCGCGTTCGCTTTTCTCATAGCCTCCACTCTGATAAACCTGGCCAACCCGATAGTGGCCAGATATCTCATAGACACAGCCATCCCGGCCAAAAACCAGCGGCACCTGTTCCTGGGCGCCGGCCTGTATTTCGCCAACTCCGTGCTGTTCCTGGCCTTCAATTACTTCATGAGCATGCGGCTTATAAAGACCGGACAATCCATCATCGTGGAGCTGAAGGAGCGCATGCTGCGCCACCTGCTGTCGCTGGACCTGGAGTTCTATTCGGCCAACCAGGTCGGACGCCTTAACGCGCGCGTCCAGTCGGATACCGGCGCGCTGTACGAACTGTTCACCGAAACCGCCGTCACCATTTTCAAGGACCTCTTTACATTCGCGGCGGTCTTCGCCATCATGGCGTTCTATGATCTTAAGCTGACTTTGATGCTGATGCCGCTCTTTCCGGCGATCTTCGCCTTCACCTGGCTTTTCGTGCGTAAAAGCTCTCCGCTCTTCGTCGCTGTGCGCAAAATGACGGCCGAGATCTCGGCTTTTCTTACGGAACATCTCAACGGCATAGGCGTCATCCAGGCCTTCAGCCGCGAGGCCTCGGTCGCCGCGAAGCTGGACGCCCTGAACGAAAAAAAATTCAAGACCGACCTGCAAGGCGAGTTGTATGCCGTGGTCTTTTTCTTGTCGGTCCTGTTCCTGCACCCCGCGTCCACCGCCGCAATTTTCGGAGCGGGCGGAGCGCTGGTCCTGAAGGGAAAGCTTACCGTCGGAGTGCTGGTAATGTTCATCCTTTATCTGGGTCAGCTCTTCGACCCGATCTTCCGCTTCTCCGAACATATAAGCATCATACAGCGCTCCTTCTCCGCCGGACACCGCATCTTCAGGATCCTGGAACTCAGATCCGCTATAACCGAGCCGGCCGCTCTCCATTACCTGACCGCGGTGCATGACGCCATTGAGTTCAGAAATGTTTCCATGCGCTATGCGCCCGGCTCGGAATGGGCGCTTAAAGACGTCTCTTTCCGCCTCCCCAAGGGGTCCAGCATGGCCATTGTGGGGGAAACCGGCGGGGGGAAGACCACGGTCGCCAATCTCCTGTTCCGTTTTTATCCTTTTGAAAAGGGCCGGATCCTTATCGACGGGACGGAGATCTCCGCCGTCAGCCTCAAGTCTCTCCGCTCCGCGGTCGGCCTGGTACAACAGGATATCTATCTGTTCCCGGGCACGGTCATGGACAATCTTAAGATGATGGATACCGGCATACCCGACGCAAAGGTGCATGAGGCGGTGCGTTTGATGGGACTTGAGCCGTTCTTTAAAAAACATCCGCTGACCAAAACCGTGGTGGAAAAGGGCGCCAATCTCTCCATAGGCGAGAAACAGGTCATCGCTCTGGCGCGGGCCATGGTCCTTGATCAGGAGGTGCTGGTTCTGGATGAGGCGACCTCGCATATGGACCCTTACACGGAACGCCTGATAACAGGGGCCGTAAAGCACCTTCTAAGGCATAAGACCCTTATCATCATCGCCCACAGGCTCTCCACCGTTAAAAGCGTGGATAAGATCCTGTTGGTTTCAGGCGGAGAGATAAAAGAGGCGGGGACGCACGAGGAGCTGCTGGCCAAAGGCGGGATCTATTCCAGATTTTACAAGCTGCAGTTCGGCGACGACTGATCTTATGCTCTATACCCTTAAATGGCTTTTCCCTTACTGGAAGCGGCACGCTCTCCGGATGAGCGCCATTGTCGTCTTCGGGATGGCAAGCGCCGTTCTGTATACCGTCAATCCGCTGCTGATAAAGAACATTATAAACGGACTGGGGTCGAATCTTAACCCGGCTTATATCAGACACAATGTATCGCTGATCCTGGGCGTGGGCGTCGCCATTTACATCACGAACATGATAGCGCAGCGCAACCGCGCCTATATGAATATCCGGCTTGAATGGGAATTCAGGAAAAAGGTATTCGACCATATCATCCGGCTGGACGCCGATTTTTACCATAAATACACCACCGGCGACCTGGTCACCCGCCTGGCGGACGATATCTCCAACAAGATCTCGTGGTTCTCCTGTTCGGGCGTGTTCCGCTTCGTCCAGTCGCTGTTCACCATAATCGCGGTCGTCTCCACCATGTTGTATTTCAACCCGGTCCTGACCCTCTGGGTGCTCAGCCCGGTGCCGCTGATCCTGATCTGCTCCATAAAGACCGGCAGGGCTCTCTCCGCGCGGTATACGGCGCTCCAGGAATCCATTACGGCGCTTTACGATTTTCTTGAAACCTGCTTTACCGGCATCCGCCTGATAAAAGCCAACGCCAAAGAACGGTCGCAGGAGGCTTTTTTCGCGGTTAAAACTTCCGCCCAGAGGGAGGCCGAGATCTCCACGGCCCGGCTGAACCTTGTATTCTCATTTTTCTTCCATTACGCCGGTTTTTTTTCGGTGGTCCTGCTCTACATTATAGGCGGCAGGATGGTCATAGACGGGCGCAGCACGCTCGGCGAGTTGATAGCCTTCCAGTTCTACTCCGGCATGATAATCCACCCGCTTATGGATATCAGCAACTTCTTCGTTTCCGGCAACCGGGCCGGCGTTTCCATCCGCAGGATAGAAGAACTGTTAAGCATGAGGTCCTCCATCCGTTATACCGGCGCAGAAGCGCCGGGCGCCGTCCGGGAACTGGAATTCTCCAGGGCCGCCCTTAAAGACCCTGAAGGGGACGATTATCTGCTGAAGGAGATCACCTTCAAAGCCCTGCGCGGGCAAAGGGTGGCGATCGTGGGAAAGATCGGCTGCGGAAAGTCCACGCTGCTCGCCCTGGCGCTGCGCCTGAACGAACATCACTCCGGAGAGATCCGCCTGAACGGCCGCGATATACGCTCACTGGACCTCGCCCTCCTGCGCGGGCGCATGGGCTATACCTCGCAGGAAGCCTCCATCTTCACCGGCACCATTTATGAGAATATCGTCATGGACAGGCCGGGTATAACCGACGGCATGGTAGACAAAGCCCTGGAGATAGCCCAGCTGAAACGGGACATGCGTAAATTCCCGAAGGGACTGAAAACCTTTGTAGGCACCCGGGGCTTTTCCATTTCCGGAGGCCAGAAGCAGCGGCTTGCGGTGGCGAGAGCCGTCCTGACCTCTCCCGACCTCCTGCTGCTGGACGACGCCACCAGCGCCATGGACGCGCACACGGAAGACGCCTTCTGGAAGGCCTTCAAGAAAGAGCTGCCTGACGCCATCTGCCTGGCTGTGACGCATCGCGCCCGCACGATAGAAACCTCGGACCTGATCCTGGCGATGAGCGACGGGAGGATAGCGGAAAGGGGAACACACAAGGAACTGCTGGCGATGAACGGGCTGTACAGGCAGATCTACGAACGCACCCGCCTTGAAGAGGAGATCGGCAAATAAAATGCCCGAACTTCCTCTTACCGCACGGGGTTATCCCGACCGTTTTTATTTTCAAGCGCCTGTTTTACCGCGGTTATCGGATGTTTTATGGCTTCTTTCACCTTGCCCGGGATGGGCGGCTGGAAATCTTTTTCATGCTCCAGGTACCAGGCGGAAAATCTCCCTGCGCCCACCTGCACGGTTTCGCTTATCCCCGTAGTTCCCAATAGAACGCATCCAAGGTATGTCCAGCCGCCCGTCAGGGAAGGCACGCAGGCCACCCCTACCGCGGGTGCCGACATCGCAGCGGCTGTAAAACCTGTACCAAGGCCCACAGCCTGGCCGCGTAGGGCATAGGCCTGCTCCTTATTGCCGCTCACGGCCGCCGCGTCTGAACGAGCTATCATTAGTTTTTGGTTGTAATAAGCGGCGCCTGCAAGCATTATTCCGCCCATAACATCAGGCCCATATTCCGCCGCCGCGCTTTTAAGTTTGCTCATTACCGGCGTTGCCGCCGGGCTTTCCAGCGCCGGGGGTTCGGATCTGAGGCGGGAGGTAAGTTTTTTATAAGGGGCTGTAACGGAATCCGAGATCGAGTCCTGAAGCTCAATAGCCGTTTTCTCAGGCACTACGACCCTGTACAGGTCGCCGTTGGAGCCGTCCGAAAAAACCTTGGTAACTTTCGCCCCCGGCACCTGTAATTTATGCCCCTTATTCCAGGCAAAAAATACCGCGCTATTGCCTTCATTACCGGGGACCGCATATCTTTGCGGGAAATCCGTGCTCCAGTCAAATGAGTTAGAGCCCAGGGCATATCGTTTTCCGAAGTTGGACGCAAGTATCTGCTGCTGCATATTCATGGTTTGCGCCTGCCCCAGGATCACGGGCGCCGGGGTCTCCGGCAGCTCCGTAAGAACGGTATTGAGCCTCTCTGTCGCGGCCACGGTCCGCGCGGCCCGTATTTTACTGACCTCATCGTATACTGCGGCGTCATAATCGTTGTTGAGTTGTTTTAGCGCCTCCTGCTCCGCTTTCACTTGAGTTTCATCAGCCAGATGCTTAGTCCATGCCTTTTCTATGGCTGCCCGCTGCTGTTTGAGGGTCGCAGCTTTCGAACTGGCCTCTTGAGCATCCTTAGCCAGACGATCGGCCCATGCCTTCTCTATAGCTGCCTGCTCCTGTTTGAGGACCGCAGCTTCCTCACTGGTCAGCGGATTATTCATCCGTAAAGGATTATTTATAAACGCTTCCAGTTCCGACTCCGCCTGGAGCACGCTGATTTTTTGCACTATCACTCTGTACTGCTGCGTGCGTACAAAACCTTTATTCACGAATTCGTTGGTGGCCACCAGTTCTATCTCAGCCCATACCGGCAACTTAGGAGCGCCCACGCTGCTGTCTATAAAGAACACAACACTTTGCCCGTGTACACCGGGCGCTTGATATACATACGGATAATCGGAGACTACATTGATTATTCCCGGTTGATCGGCAAAAAACTGTTTCTTGAATAACGAGGAAAACACCCGCGAATAAGCTGAAACGTCCCTTAATTGATGCACAGAAGCCGGCAAGGTAGTGAGAACTTCCGTTCCAGGCATCGGCAGGCCTTGAGCCGCCGCCGCAGAAGGGATCGCGAAGCAGAATGCGATGATCAGTTCAGTCATTTTCATATACCACACCTCGCAACTTTTAGTTTATACCGCCGCACAACGCTTAAGCGCTCCGCGACGCACCATGCCGGCAACTCCCGCAACGGTTATAGTTTAATGCAGACTCGGGGGTTAGTCAAGTGCCCGGTAGTTCCAATTTAACTGATCGTTGGACCTATGCCGTTTTGGGACTTTCGGGCTACGGCTGTCCCGGGAATCCTCTAATACGAAAATATGTTTCATGAGGATGTAAAAAGGCAGTTGCTGCCTTTTTACAGGAAGGCGGCCATGACCAGGTCGCAGAGGAACAGGCACGGCATCAGCATTAAGGTCGACACGACTATGGCCTGGGAGACCAGGTCGGCGTCAAATTCAAATTCTCTGGCTATCACATAGTTCAGCACGGCAATGGGCATGGCCATCTGCAAAAAAACGACCCTGGAGATCACCCCCTTAAACCCGAATAATAAAGCCAGTCCTAGATACGCCGCCGGCATAACTATCATCTTGAGCCCCGATATCCACACCGCCTTGCCCAGGTTCGCGCCAAGCTTCTTGCCGTATAAGCTCAGCCCTATGGTAAAAAGCGAAAGGGGAATGGTGGTGTGGCCTATATCCATCATCGTCCGATAGACGACCGCCGGGATCTTTATCCCGGCGAAAGAAATAAAAAGCCCGGCTATGGAACTCCAGAGCACGGCGTTTTTAAGCACCAGGCGCCTGAAACTGACCGGGGGGGAGGCGCCGGCGCCGACCGTCCCAATGAAGAAGAAGCCGAATGTAAAAATAAAAATATTTTGTAGGGAAGCGGCGACGGCCGCGTAACCGAGGTTTTCCGGCCCCAGGCTCATGGAAACAACGGGGAAACCTAGATAGACCGTGTTGCCCAGCCCCGCCGTTATGATCAGCAGACGGGCGAACTGCCGGTCGGCCAGGCCCGCCCGCCAGGCGCCGTAGGCCAGAAGCATTACGGCGAAGATCGGCAGGAAGTTAAGAATGATAAAATCAAACCCGAGGCCGGAGAACGAAGTGTCGGCGATCTTGACTATGATCAGCGCGGGCAGCGCCAGGTAGAAAAGGTACCGGTTGAAAGCCTTTTCGGCCTCTTCTCCGACAAGCGCGTATCTGCGGAAAAGCCAGCCGACCGCTATCATCAAAAAAATACCGGCCACGATCTCGGTCACGCTCTCTCCCTTACATGAACAATAACACCAGGATCTGCGCGGATACGACGCGCAGGATCATAACCAGCGGATAAACGGCGGAATAAGACATGGCGGGCAGGTTGGAACCCGCCATTGAATTGGCGAAAGCCAGGGCGGGGGGATCGGTCATGGAACCGGCCAGCGCGCCGCATAAGGACATGTAATTCAGCTTGTATTTGAATTTGGCGAAGATGCCCACGATCATTATCGGCACGGTCGTAATGACGAACGACAGCAGCACGACGGCCGCGCCGTTACCCGCTACCAGAGTTTCAACGAACTTCCCGCCCGCCTTAAGACCGACGCAGGCCAGGAATAGGACTATTCCAAGCTCCCGCAGCATAAGGTTTCCGGCGGGGGGCATATACCAGTTAAGCGGCCCTATGGTCTGGACATAACTCAGAAGAATGGCCATGATAAGCGGTCCGCCGGCCAACCCAAGCTTTACGGGAGCGGAAAGCCCGGGCAGGGAGAACGGGATGGAGCCCAGGACCACCCCGAGGCCTATGCCTATAAAAGCGGGGATAAGCTGGGGATGATTTAGGTCCCTGGGGGAATTGCCGAGCAGGGCCGCGACCTTGGAAACGCCGGACTCCGAACCGACTATGACCAGATTATCGGCGAATTGAAGGACATAATTATCGGAAACTATAAATTCAACATCGGCCCTGGCGACGCGGGTGGCGATAACATTGTATTGCGATTCCAGCTCCAGTTCGTCCAGGGTCTTGCCTATGACATCCTTACGGGTCACGATAACGCGGGAATGCTGGATGCGGCTGGGCATCGTCTTAAGGTCCATCTCGCTGGGGGAGCCTACCACTATAAGGAATTTCTTGACGCTTTCGGTCCTTCCCACGGCCAGGAGGACATCCCCGGTACGGAGCGCGGTATCGTCGTGGGCGACCTCCATGCGCCGGTCGCGGTAGACGCGGGACACGACCACGCCCAGTTCGCGGATGGCCGGGATCTCTTTTATTTTAAGGCCGTCCAGGTTCTTGTTCTCGACCTTGATGCTCATACTTACAAAATCCGACCCGTCGCGGGCGCCCGGCGCATGTTTCATCTCTTCGGCCGCCTGCTTCCTGAAGATGAATTTGATGAGGACCATGGTCAGGATAATGCCCAGGATGGCGCCCGGATAGGCCAGGGCATAGCCGACGGAGGCGCTGTTGCCCAGGTCCGGACTGATGCCGTTAAGGGTCTGCTGGGCGGCGGCCAGCGAAGGGGTATTGGTAACGGCGCCGGCATACATTCCGACCGCCGTGGGGAGATCTATACCGGCCAGGCGGGCCAGGAGCAGCGTGAGGACGACTCCGCCCAGCACGACGACCGCGGCCAGCAGGTTAAGACGGATGCCCTCTTTGCGGAAAGAGGAGAAGAAACCCGGCCCCACCTGGGCGCCTATGGAATAAACGAAAAGGATAAGGCCGAACTCGCGCAGGAATTCAAGAGTTTCCTTGTTGACATTCACGCCGAAATGGCCGAAGACGATGCCCGCGAACAGCACGCCGGCTATGCCCAGATTAATGCCGAAAAATTTTATATTGCCGAATCCCAGGCCGGCGGCGCCGACCAGGGTAATAACGAACACGGAATAGGCGACCGAGTCCGGGGAGAAAAGCAGCGAGAGCAGTTGCATACAGTGATTCTAGCAAAATACCGCCGCCCTCTTTCTTGAAAACCACCGCCGCCAAAAGCTAGACTATGGTTGATCGGCCGGTACAACGGAGGTTTTCAATGCTTTTCAGATCCGACACCCGCAACCCCTGGTATTTCATACCCTCCGCCTACTTCGCGGAAGGCCTGCCCTATATCCTTATAAATTCGGTCTCCGTCATCCTTTACAAGAACATGGGCGTTTCCAACTCCGACATCACCTTTTGGACCAGCTGGCTGTACCTGCCCTGGGTCATTAAAATGCTCTGGGGACCTATGGTGGATATGTACGCCACCCGTCGTAAATGGCTGGTGTATACCCAGCTCCTCATGGCGTGCTGCCTGGCGGCCGCGGCCCTGTCGCTGGCGGGAAAACATTTTTTTTCCATTTCCCTGCTGGCCTTCGCCGCCGCGGCTTTCGTGTCGGCCACGCACGACATAGCGACGGACGGCTTCTACATGCTGGCGCTCACCGGTAGGGAGCAGGCTTTTTTCGTGGGCATCCGTTCCATGTTCTACCGTTTCGCGATGATCTTCGGCACCGGCTTCCTGGTCTACAGAGCCGGTCAGCTGCAGGAAGCGCTGGGCGATATCCCCGGCAGCTGGAGCTTAATGCTCATTGTTTCCGCTTTGCTCTTCCTTATACTGTTCCTCTACCACCGTTTTGTCCTCCCCTATCCCGTTGAGGACATTCCCAAGGCCAAGACGGAGCCGTCGGCTGTGATGCGCTCGTTGGGAACCCTGACAGGCTATCTGGCGGCCGCCGGACTCCTGGTCTGGATGTTCGAACAGCTCTCCGGCCTCGGGCAAAAGCTCGGCGCCGCCGCGGTCCTTACTGCCGCCCTGGTCTTCGTAAGCCGGAAATACCTGTTCCCATACCTTAAAAAACAAATGGCCTCCGAAGGCAGCTCTTTTAACGAAGCCTTCATCTCCTATTTTACTATGGACGGCATCGGCTATATCATCGCCTTCATTCTTTTCTATCGCCTCGCCGAGGCGATGCTCGTAAAACTAACTTCCCCGTTCCTCCTGGACGCGGTGGAAAAAGGCGGACTGGGAGTTTCCACCTCGGATGTGGGGATAATTTACGGCGGCGCGGGAATGGCTGCGCTGATCGTCGGAGGCCTGTTGGGAGGCTGGCTCCTCTCCAGGTACGGTTTCAGGAAATGCCTGTGGCCCATGGTGGCGGCCCTGCATGTGCCCGATATTTTTTATCTGTACATGGCCTACGCGCAGCCGGCCCTGCGCCAGCTGACGCTCCTGGGGCACAAGATCCCCTTCGGGCCGGTGCCGCTGCTGGTGGCGGCGGAGCAGTTCGGCTACGGCCTGGGGCTCACCGCCTTCACCGTCTACCTTATGATGATCTGCAAAGGGAAATATAAGACGGCGCATTTCGCCATATCCACGGGCATCATGGCCCTGGGGATGATGGTCCCGGGCATGATAAGCGGCAAACTCCAGGAAGCCGTGGGCTACCGGCATTTTTTCCTGGCGGTCTGCCTGCTGACTATCCCGGGCATCCTGGTTATTTTTAAATTGCCAGTCAAGGACGGAAGTGAAACGGCCGCCGGCGGGTGACAGGCGGCGCGGCTCTATCGTATCCTTTAAGGAAACGGCAGGCCTGCGAGTTCGCGGGTGTCGGGGGCATGGGACTGCCGGGCACGCTATCGGCCGCACCGCGGCCGGGAACAGTCGGGGACGCATCCCGGAGGGCATTTCATATCACAGGGTTCGATGTGGATCGTGACCTTGGAATTCGGCAGGTCCCGTTCTATGTCCGCGCTGATGTTGTCGGTCAGGACATGGGCTTTCTCCACCGTCATGCCGGCCTCCACCAAGATATCAAATTCGATGAATTTGTCCGCTCCGGATTTTCGAGTCCGTAAGCGCTTGAAACTTATGACCCCCGGCTGGTTCTTGATCAATGCGGCGATCTTGGCGTTATATTCCTGCGGCAACGAGATGTCCAGCAGGTCGCCCAGGGACTGCACGGTAAGGTCATAGGCCGCTTTTATGATCATCAGGGCCACCAGAATGGCCGCAAGCGGGTCTATCCAATGGACATGATGCCCGGTCCAGAGCAGTTCTATCAACCAGGTAAGGCCAAGGCCGGTCATAACGCCGACGGAGGTGTAAACATCGGTCCTGAGATGCCAGGCGTCGGCTTTGATGGCTATGGAATCCGTTTCATTGCCCACCTTGAAGAGCATCTGCGAAACCGCCAGGTTCAGGAAAGAAGAAAGTCCCATGACCAGGATGCCCCAGCCGATAAATTCTATGGGCTCCGGATGGATGAGCTTCTTCACCGCTTCATAGATAATCCAGGCGGCCGCAAGGAAAATAAGTATAGCCTCGACGAAACCGGAGATATTCTCGAATTTTCCATGCCCGTAGTGGTGGTCATGGTCGGCAGGCTGAGCCGAGGAGCGGACCGCAAAATACGCGATAAAGGCGGCCGCGAGGTCTATGCCGGAATGAATAGCCTCCGAGAGCACGGAAACGGAGCCGATAAAAAGCCCGACTACCAGCTTAAATACGACCAAAGCCGAGTTGGAAGCGACCGAAAGCCTGACCACATCGGCCTTGATCGCGTTAATGTCCTTTTTTCTCATGGGTTCGCCGGGGCTCGCGTTTAAAATAGCGGCCCGCCTGGACCGGACTGCTTCGCAGGCGGGCATTTATCGCAAATGGTCGGGTTACTCGCACTTGATGCAGGAAACCGGACAGTTGGCGGCCGCGGACTTGCAGGCTTCCTCTTTGCCGGCGGGCACGGGAGTCGCGATGACGGCGGCCTTCTCACCTTTCATCTCGAACACTTCAGGACAGTCGCTGGCGCACAGGCCGCAGCCGATGCAGGCGGTTTCGTCTATAACAGCTTTCATTTTTACCTCCGTGATAATGATACCCCAAAACTTTTGACAGGATAATTATACCTAAAGTCGGACGCTGTTACAAAGCCGAAAGACCGGCGCCCGGCGGGCCGAAGGAGGCGCGGCTAGCCGTTTATGCGCCGCGTGGTGGCCTTGTCGAAAATATGCATATTGCCGTAATTAAAACAAAACGAGACCGTGCTGCCCGGACTTTGGTTGAAGAAGGCCTCCACTGTGGCGAGGATGCGGGTGCCGCCGGCTCTGAGGTAAAGGTTCTCGCGGTGGCCCAGCAATTCGCTGACTTCCAGCACGCCGGCCATTTTTTCCGAACACTCCTTGTTTGACCGTTCTCCGATCAGGACATCGTCCGGACGCACTCCCACGACCACTTCCCGGCCGTCGTTGCCGGCCGTGTCCGACAGGAGAAAAGAGGGGATATGCAGGTCCAGCGCGTCATTGCTCAAGTAGAGCTTTTCTCCCCGGGCGGAAAGCCTGCCGTGGATAAAGTTCATCGTCGGGCTGCCGATAAACCCCGCCACAAAAAGGTTCGCCGGCTTGCGGTATACCTCTATAGGCGCCCCCACCTGCTGGATAATACCATGGTTCATGACCATGATCCTGCCCGCCAGGGTCATGGCCTCCACCTGATCATGGGTGACATAAATAATAGTGGCGTTAAGCCGCTGATAAAGCTTGGCGATCTCGACGCGCATCTCCTCGCGCAGTTTGGCGTCGAGGTTGGAAAGCGGCTCGTCGAACAGGAACACCTTGGGCTTGCGCACGATGGCGCGGCCGATGGCCACGCGCTGGCGCTGGCCGCCGGAAAGCTGTCTGGGCATACGGTTAAGGAGGCTGGTCAACTGAAGGATATTGGCGGCCTCGGAAACGCGCCGCTCGATCTCGGCCCTGGGCGCCTTGCGCAGGCGCAGGGCGAAACTCATGTTCTCTTCCACCGTCATGTGCGGATATAGGGCGTAATCCTGGAAGACCATGGCTATCTGGCGTTTGCTCGGATGCATATTGTTGACCAGGACTTTGTCGATGAAGATCTCGCCGTCGGTTATTTCCTCAAGTCCGGCCAGCATCCGGAGCAGCGTCGTCTTGCCGCAGCCCGAAGGGCCGACGATAACCACGAACTCGTGGTCGCGGATCTCGGCGTCCACGCCGTTGAGGATCAGGTTCTCATTGAACTTTTTGGCGACCTTTGAAAATAGGACTTCAGCCATAAGTACTCCTTCTTTTGGTTTAGCCTTTCACGCTGCCGAGCGTGAGGCCCGAGATGAGCCACTTGGACGAGTACAGGAACACCATGAGCACCGGCACGGTCACAAGCATGGCGCCCGCCGCGAACATTCCCCATTGCGTGATGTACTGACCCTGGAGCTCAAAAAGTCCCAGGGTCCAGGTATACTGCTTCGAGCTGAACAGCACCACTCTCGCCACCAGGTATTCGTTCCAGGCGCAGGTAAAATTGAACAGAAAAGCGATACTGAGGGCCGGCGTGGAAAGAGGGAGAATGATCCGGTAAAAGGCGCCCAGTTGGCTGGTCCCGTCGACCATCGCCGCCTCCTCAAGCGAGCGGGGGATCGTATCATAGTAGCCTTTGAGGATCCAGATGCTGAACGGCAGCGAAGACACGGAATAGGCGATGATCATGCCGAGATAGGTGTTCATCAGGCCGAGCTTCATTATCATCAGGAACAGGGGCAGGATCAGCATTCCGGCGGGTACCATCTGCGTGGAGAGCAGGAGTATCATCCCGGCTTTTTTGCCGCCGAACTTGAAGCGCGAAAAAGCGTACGCCGCAGTGGAAGCCAGGCTGACGCCGATGAAAGAGGTGGCCACAGTGATCAGCAGCGAATTCCAAAGCCAGCGCAGGAACAAGGTTTCTTTTATCAGCCTGACATAGGCGTCGAAGGTCGCCCCTGCGGGAATTAGGGAGAGGCTCGTGGAGAACAGCTTGTCGCCGGGGCGCATTGAAACCGAGAACATGCGCAGGAGGGGGTAAACGCAGATCGCCGCGGAAAAAACGACCGCCAGATGGATAAGCAGGTACTTGAAGGATTTTTTTCGTTTCTGTATGGCAGCTTCGTTGTTCATGAGCTGGATCACTCCGTACGCGAACCCGCGTCCTGTTGGAAGCAACGGCGTCTCACCTGTCTTCTTTCGCCGCGTCGAAAGATTTAAGATAGAACACGGAGACGAAGAATAAAATCGCGAAAACCACGATGGCGAAAGCCGCCGAATAACTGTAGCGGTTATAGGTGAACGCCGCCTTATACAGCGCCGAGACCAGGATGTCGGCCTGTTCGGTGCCTCCCGACTGGCCGGTTACGAGGTAAATGACATTTATGTTGTTGAAGGTCCAGACCGTGCCCAGCGTCACCGCCGGCATCAGGACCGGACGGATAAGCGGAACGGTTATGTACCGCAGCTTCTGAAAATAGGAGGCCCCGTCTATTTCGGCGGCGTCGTAATAAGAGGCGGAAATGGACTGAAGGCCGCCGAGGATCACGACCATCATAAAAGGAATGCCCAGCCAGACGTTGATGAGAGTGCAGGTGGCGAGGGGGTAGTGGCTCAGCCATTGCACCGGCCCCAGTCCGAGCTTCGCGAGGAATGGGCACGCGGCGGCCAGTCTGGCGAGCGCGATATTTACAAAACCGTACTGGGAATGGAATTCACCGCGCATGGCCAGCACCGCGACCACCTGCGGCATGGCCCAGGGAATGACCAGCAGCGTACGGTAAAAGCCTTTAAAGCGGATCTCGTTGTTCAACAGGAGCGCCAGGGCGAAACCGCCGGCGACATGAAAGAACACGTTTATAAAGGTCCACCACAGGGTGCGCCCCAGCAGCGCCCAGAAGGTGACTTCGGAAAGGGGGGAAGTGGTGAAAACATCGATATACTGGCGCAACCCGGCGAAAGGCAGCCGGCCGGTGTTCTTCCAGGCCATGATGGTGGTCAGCTTCAGGTCATGGAACGAAAGATAGACCTCAAAGATGAACGGATAGACCAGCAGGAGAGCCAGGCCGATGAAAGCCGGGGCCAGGAGCATATAAGCCAGCTTGTTGCGGCCCTTCACGACATGCCGGAAGAAGAGAGTTATCAAAGCCTCCGAACCCAGGAACCACAGGAAGGGCCGGAAAGGGTCCGAAACCAGCCCCAGGGCGCGACAGCCCGCGGCGGCCGCCGACGGAAAACCGAGAAGGGCCGCGGTATAGAACCACCGCCGGTCGTAGAATTTAAAATGATAATAACAATAGCCCTCTATAAGCGCGATGCCGAGGAGGACGATAAGCGCGAACCAGAGAACTTCGTAAATGGAATAAAGGATATCCATAAAAAACGGTCACAAGGCGGCAAAAAGAACTCCGTTCTTTTTGCTCACCGGTTCATTTCCGCTATTTTTTGCGCGGCGTTCTCCTGCATTCTGCGCGCGGCGTCATCCACGCTCATCTTCCCGGAGGTGGCCAGTCCCAGGTAATTCCTGGCCGAATCCCAGATCGCGCGCATCTCGGTGGCCATGGACATCGGGCGGCCTTTCAGGATCTGCTCCAGAGACACCCTTGAAACCTCGGCGCCGGAGATCTCTGCGGAATTGGAGGCTTCCGTCAGGGCGGGCAGTCGCTGCAGTTCCCTGAACTGCCTTATCTGGTTGTCGCGGTTGGTATAAAACCCCGTCAGGCGCCTGATCAATCCGAGTTTCTCAGGTTTCACTCCGGAGCTTACCATGAAATATTTGCCGCTGATCATGGGAGCCGGCCAGCGCCCAGTGGAAGAGAGCCTGGGAATAAGCCCCAACCCGAGATCCTTTTTAAAATGCCGCTGGTAGCCTGAGATAGCCCAGTCGCCGTTTATAATGAACGCCGTTTTGCCTTCCTTGAACAGCGAATCCATGCAGTTATAATCGCATTCCGGCGGGACTAATTTTTTCTTGAATTTGAGGTCCAGATAGAAATTGATGGCGGCGCGCATGGCCGGAGTGTCCAGGGTGGGGGTTTTGCCGTCGATGGGCCAGCCGCCGAAAGCGGCCAGCCAGGGCGCAAGCCAGAACGGTTCGCCCATGTCGAAAGCCATGCAAAAATCCAGTTTGCGGGTCCCGGCCTCTTCGGCGCAGAACCGAAAAAGCTCGTCGGTATCCTTGGGCGCGGTCCCGACGTGTTTTTTATTGAAGAACAGCATAAGGTGATTGCCGTTGGAGATCGGCACTCCCCAGAGATGGCCGTCCAGGGTAACGGCCTGCAGCACGGCCTTGTTGAATTTTGAGGCGTCGATCAGGTCGTCCACGGGACGGATAAAGCCCGAAATCGCGAAAAGGCCCGCCGTGTCGGAGGGGGACATGATCAGGTCAGGAGCCACTCCGGCCAGCGAGGCGGCCTGGAACTGGGAGTGAAGATCTTCGGTCTGGTAATGGGTCCGCACTATCCGGACGCCCTTGTTTTCAGGCAGTTTTTTAAAAGCGGAAAAAACGGAATCTATGTAGGGGGCCACCTGCGCGTCTTCCTGCTCCCAAACTATTATCGTGGAAGCGTCCGGAACGGAGCCGGGCCTGGAACATGAGCATAGGGCCGGGCATATAAGCGCGAAGGCCAGCAGACGCAGAGGGGCGGAGGGAAGATGGTTCTTGAGGCTTTGTCCCATTGTCGCTTAGGCCCCTTGACGCTACGCGCGCCCGGTCAGTTTTTAGAAATATTGGTGATGGCCGCCAGCAACGCCACGAGCACGGAAAGTTTAAGCGCCGTCCACCAGGAGATCTTGTCGGCCACAAGACCCGCGGCTGCCGCTCCCGGAAAAAGCCCGGGGATAGTCCACATCCAGAACCACTTGATAAGGAAGATCCCCAGCACGAAGATCAGGATCACCCAGAACACGATCGCGGGTATTCCCAACAGCAGCATGTTACGAAGCTTCATGGGTAGATTTTAACAAATTATCAGGCCACGCGGGCGCGGAATTTTTTTACTTCCGCGGGACTGCCCACGACGACAAAAATATCTCCGTCCTTCACGGGCCTGGAGCCGGGCGGGTTTATCTCGTAGGAATTGCCCGCGGAGTTCTTCACCGCCACCACCAGCGGGCAATTGCCTTCGCTCCCCTTGAACTCGGAAAATTCCCGGCCGGAAGCGCCGGGCCCCACACGGACATCCTCGAACCTGAAATTCCTGCCGTCGCGCATCATCTGGTCCAGGAACTGGGCCGTGCTCGGGCGGACCATCTCGGCCGCCATACGCAGGCCGCCGATATGGAAGGGGCTTATGACGATGTCGGCCCCGCTGCGCAGGAGTTTTTCGCGCATGGCGGGATCGTTCTCGTTCTGCACCGTGATTATCCGCAGATCCGGTTTCAGGACGCGGGCGGTGATGGCAATGAAAGCGTTGTCCTTGTCCTGTTTAAGGGTGCAAAAAATGCCTTTGGCGTTCCTGACGCCGCATTTGAGCAGGACGGCGTCGGTGGAAGCGTCGCCCGCCACGGCGCAGTAGCCCATTTCCATGAATTTGCGGACCTCGGCCTCCTCCAGGACGATAAGGATGAAAGGGCGCCTGGTTTCGGCCAGCTCCTGGGCGACGCTTAGGCCCGTATGGGTGGCGCCGCACACTATGTAATGGTCCTTCATGCTGTCGATATTATGTTCCATTTTAAATCTCCTGAAAACATCCTTCAGCTCGCCTTCTATCAAGAGGGCGGTGATACTGGAGAAGATGTAGGTCATCGTGCCGATCCCGCCCAGGATAAGCATGATGGTGAAGATACGGCCGGAAGTGGAGAGAGGGTGCACTTCGCCGTAACCGATGGTGGCCAGCGTAATGACCGTCATATAAAGGGCGTCGAGAAAATTCCAGCCCTCTATAAGCATATACCCGCTCACGCCCGCGGAAAAAAGCGCCAGCAGGGCCGTAAGCGTGACGATTATACGGTTCTTGATATCTTTCATTTAAAATTTTTGCGGCAAAAATTTTACCGGGGCCGCGCGCCTTAAAGGCGGCCGGGCTCCGACAGCCCGGCCGCCCGAGCTTACGCTGTGATCTTCTGCGGCGGATCTATCGCGATAGTCAGAAGCCCCGGCTTCTTGACGCATTCTTTTTCAAAAGCCCTGTCGCGCAGGGTGTTGCGGTAACCGGGTTTCTGGAAAGTATAGGCGAATTTGGTGTGGATATCGTAGGTCCCGTCCAGCAGGCCCGCCACATCCTCTACGAAGACCCTTTCCTCGTCGGTAGGGATCACGAAAACTCTGACCTTGGAATCTTTGGTGGAGATCTCGGTTTCCGCGTTGCGGGTCCGCGAGGTCTCGTTTTTGGCAGCATCACATTTTATGCCGAGGAATTCCAGCCCGTCCAGCGCCTTGGCCCTGGTGACGGGGCCCTTTTCACCGACACCCGCCGTGAACACGACGGCGTCCACGCCGCCCACGGCGGCGGCATAGGCGCCGATGTATTTTTTAAGACGGTAGGATTCTATCTCGATCGTCAGTCTGGCGCGCTCATCGCCGTCCTCCGCCGCCATTTCCACATCCCTGCGGTCCGTGAATTTCTCGGTGATGCCGAGGATCCCGGATTTCTTGTTAAGGATGTCGCTCATCTCTTTGGCTTTCAAACCCTCTTTTTCCATAAGGTAGAGGCCGATGGCGGGATCGTGGTCTCCCGCGCGCGTGCCCATAACGAGCCCTTCCAGCGGGGTGAACCCCATGCTGGTGTCGTACGAGAGCCCGTCCTTGACGGCGTTGACCGAAGCGCCGTTGCCGATGTGACAGATTATCACATTGGTCTTAAGCGGGTCTTTGCCCAGTATGACGCTGGCGCGCTTGGCCACATACAGGAAAGAGGTGCCGTGGAAGCCGTAGCGGCGGATGGCGTGGTCCTTGTACCATTTGTAGGGAAGGGCGTAAAGGTAGGAGGAAGGGGGCATGGTCTGATGCCAGGCCGTGTCCATGATGGCCATATGCGGGATCTTGGGCATAAGGTCCTTGGCCGCCTCTATGCCCAAGATATTCGGCGGATTATGAAGCGGGGCCAGGCCGGCAAGTTCATTAAAGGCGGCAAGAGTATGCTCGTCGATGCGGACCGATTTCACGAACTTTTCTCCGCCATGGACCACGCGGTGGCCGACGGCCGAGATGCCCTTAAGGTCCTCTATAACGCCGTGGTCCTTGTTGGTCAGGGTGTCGATAACCAGCTTGATAGCCTCTTTGTGGGTCGGACAATCATGGTTGCGGTCCAGCTTCTCCCGGCCCGGCACTTCGTGGCTCACGAACGAGCCGCCTGCGCCGACCCGCTCCACGACCCCGGAGGCGAGAGGCAGTTTTTTCTCCCAGTCAAAAAGCGAGTATTTTACGGACGAACTGCCGCAGTTAAGCGAAAGTATTTTCATGATATTTGTCCTTTGCGAGAGTATTTACCCCGCGCTTCCGGCCGGTTACCGGCGCCGGTCGGCGCAGGATTGAAGCCGCCGGCCCCTGTTCCCGGACCAAAAGCGCGGAGCCCGATATGACTATTCTACAAAACTTTCCCGCCTGTTGGAATTTTTTATATCATGTGGGTGTAGCGGAAATAAAATGTCGTAAGACGACGTTTTATCGTACCCGGCACGGAGTTTTATCCATATGAACAAAAAGATATTCCTCATCTCCGGTATGGCGGCCACGGCCCTCGCGGCCCTCGGGCTGTTCGGCTACCTGAACCATTCCATGAATTCGGCGGAAGTTATCCGCAAACTTTCCGGCATCCGCATGGCGGGCGGTCTTTTCCGCCTGGAGAAAGGACGGCCGCCCTCCGGCATAGGCGAATTGATAAGCAGCGGCAATCTGGAAGCGGCGCCGGAGCTGAAACTCCGGATGCACCGGACCTCCTCCAAGGTCAGGAACGCCTCTGTACTTACGGTCGCCGACACCGGTGGCTGGGCCTACGTCAATGATCCGAAAAGCCCCGACTACGGCACATTTTTTATAGACTGTTCCCACACGGACGAGAAGGACCGCTATTGGAGCTGGTTTTAACATATAAAATGTCGTAAGACGACATTTTATCGTACCCGACACGGGATTTTATTTATCCCGTGTCGGAGCTGAGGGAGAAAGAGATTTCTTCCTCTAGCTCCCTCTTACCGCAAGCCCTAAAGAGCGGGATATAGTAAAAATTTTTGCCGCAAAAATTTTTAATAAATTGGAGCGCAGTCGGGAAAACAACATGACTACATGGTTTCGGAGCGCATCTGGACTTTTCCTGCCAGTGAATATTCTACGAAAGCAAACACGGAATAAAAAAACATATCGTGAAGTTGCGAATTCAATCCCGAGTTTAATTGAGTTATTTAAATTGCATAGCGTAGAAATCCCCACCACCTCTGGAATATATAAACTAATGGAGAACACGTGCATTTTAGCCGATTTGTACGATAAACGCGATTTCTCCAAAATGACAAAGAAAATGCTCTGGTCTGGGGTCGCCTATATGAAAGTATATGACTTGCTTTGGGCAATCAAAGACAATTCAGCGATAAAAAAATATCTTTCAAAGAGTATTCACGGTGGATTAGATTGCGGGACAGATATTCCTAGTCAAGCCAAAGATTCTCTTTGGGAAGTAGAGGTGTTTGTTAAATTGGATAATGCTGGTTTATCTCCAATGTTTGAAGAACCAGATATGTCTTTTCAACTTGACAAGAAAAAAACCGGCATTGCCTGCAAAAAAATTTATTCTAAAAAAAACACCATAAACACTATAAACAAAGCTATCCGCCAGATTGCCAGCAGCACCCACTACGGGATAATAGCAATAAATTTGGATAAATTAGCCGAGGCCTATTGGGGAGAAGTTAAAGCTGTTGATAAGAACATGGCTCTGGATGTTTTAACGGCCTATAACCGGAAATTTGCCAAGGAACATGAAGCCCAGCTTGTTAAGCTGTTTAAGGATAAAAACTTAATTGCTGCACTTTTTAGTTCTAGTACGCTGTAAAGTTAATTGTTAATAGTCTCGTAATGCCTGCTGAGTTTCTCCCGAGCCTTGTCCTTTGTAAAACCCCAGGATATCTTCGTTTTACTACGATTCCGCTTAACAGTCCAGG
>JBAYJD010000017.1:0-53268 GCA_041665305.1 Elusimicrobiales bacterium | reverse complement strand
CACGGGAATAAGCTCCGCCGTAGAAGATCTCTCCGGGCGCTTCGCCTCCTGGTATCTGAAGCATGAAAAGGAATTCCAGCCCCCCATTCCTGCCGGTGTGAAAGAAAACATCAAGCATCCGATCGTAGCGTTGAAAAAAATGTTCCGGCCCGGACAGGACAAGAATCGCCGATAGCTGATGAGGACAGGAGACTTAGAGCTTATCCGTAATTAACAATTTCGGCTGCAATTGCCGCTTTTGGCCTGCGCCTTAGCGCCGCTTAACTTACACCCTCCGTAGAGGGTGCTCGTTTCACGGCGCGTTGGCTCGTCATCAAAATCGTCAATTTCAACTCGCGCACTGCTTCAGCGGCGCCGGATAACGCGAGGTAGGTCTCTGGAGCGGTTTCAATATCCGAAACCGTCAAGCTCGGATCGATGGTCAGCATTTGCCCCGCGGCCAGCAGGGTGGAACTTTTTTTAATATCGCGCTGGATGTTCCTGAACCCCTGGAGCACATACGCGCACCGCTGAGAGGAAGTATACTCGTCTTCCATCTTATAATCTTTCGCCAGGAATTTTACGATGCCGGCCATTTCACTGGCCTGGCATTCTATATCCGGAGCGTTGTCTATCAAGTACTTCTTCTGGATATTATGGACTTCTTCGTGCAAAACGAACCTTGGCAGATCACCCTCGTTGACCTTATCAAAAGCGAAATCGCAGAAAACGGTCACAGCTCCGTTCTGCAAAGCGAGCGCGTCGGGTTTTCTTATGCAATCGGCCTTATCCCGCTCGGTCGATTCGGATTGCAATAAAAACTTCCAGTCCGGGGCCGAGACGCTTCTGCGGAGCGTTTCGTAGGCATCAGGCGAGACCGTGCCCGCGTGTTGCAGCTCCGTCCTGCGCAAGATCCCGGCCGCCTCACGGGCGTATTCAGCTGCCCGACTATGCGCGGCGCGGATGACCTCTTTTTTCTCCGCATCCGTCATAGCACAGGCCGAAGCGCCTTGCTGCAAGATCAAAACCAGGAGCAGAAAACCGCGCACAAGATTCTCCCTGCTCGACCGCCGCACGACGCCAGGGATCCGGAAGTTACTTCAGCAGGCGATTAATCGCCCTGATCGGATGCTTGATGTTTTCTTTTACATTCTCCGGAATGGGCGGCTGGAACTTCTTTTCGTGCGTCAGGTACCAGGAGGCGAAACGACCGGATAAATTGTCCACTGTTGAGCTTATTCCCGTGGTTCCAAGTATCACGCAGCCGAGATAGGTCCAGCCGCCCGCCACGCTCGGGGCGCAGGTGGTCGCGACAGGGCCCGCCGACATGACCGCGGCGGTAAAACTCGTTCCCAGGCCTACCGCCTTGTCCGGCCGGCCGGCGTTGGAATACTCGATCATTTGTTTCTGGGTAAGATAAGCGCCGACCGCCAGCGTCCCCATTGCCGCGGCGTCGGGCGCGGCTTCCTTCAGTTTGTCCACCGCGGAACGCAGCCGCGGAGCGTCGATAATGCCGGGGGCGACAAAACCACCCTGGTGAAAATCAGGCTGCCTGGTTCGTAAAGCGGTGTTGCCGATCTTAACCGCGGCGGGTTTCGATACATCGCGGGGCTTATTTGCAAAACCGGCGTCCTTTATCAACGCCGTCACGGCGGGTTTGGAGGCGTCGGCCTGTAGTCCGGACTCTACGACCACGGGCGAAACATCGGAATATACGGGCGCCGCCGCTTGCGCCGCGGCCGACGGAAGTTCCGGTTTTTTTACAACCTCCGCCACGCGCGCGCTGAAACGCGCCCAGCTCTTGAAGTTCCTATTGAATGCGCGCACGGATGCCTGGTAAACTTTAACTTCGGCATCTTCCACTATTACGCTCTCGATAACACCGTTCGGCGGCATTTTAACGCTGTAAACCCCCATATTTTGGCCCGGGGGAGTGACAACGGTATACAGGTTATCCAGATGGGACAATGTGGTCATAGGACTCTCAACATCCGGGACTGCCGGAAAATTATTAGCTGACTCGATAATCATCGACTCTATGTTCGGTTTGGTCCAGACCGCTTTAAGGGTGACCCTGCTCATCCCGTTTTTCAAAGGAGTCACATAAGCCCGTAAGCGGAATAAGCCGGTCTCCAGGCTTGTTCCGCTGTTTCCGGTCAATGCCGTAACTACGGGCTCGGAAACAGCGGCCTGTAAATTGGACTCTGCGACCGCGGGCGCAAGATCAGAGTATGCCGGAACCGCCGCCTCGGATGCGGCCTGCGGGATCTCAGATTTTTTTACGATCTCCGCCACGCGCGCGCTGGAACGCGCCCAGATCTTTAGGTTTCTATTGAACGCGCGCACGGATTCCTGGTAAGCCTGAACTTCGGTGTTTTCCACTATCACATTCTCAATAGTACCGTTGTGCGGTATCTTAATGCTATAAACGCCTATATTATGGCCGGGGTTCGGGGGAGTGACAACGGTATGCAGCTTATCCAGCTCGGATACCACACCGAAGAACGGATTCTCAACATTCTGAACTACGGGAAAATTCTCGTACGATTCAATAACCATCGAATCGATGCCCCGTTCGGCCCATATCGCTTTAAGGGTTATCCTGCTCATTCCGTTCCTCAAAGGCGTCACATAAGACTGTAAGCGGAATAAGCCGGTTTCCAGACATCCCCCGCTCGCATTCAACATGAACAACAGCGCCAGTACGGATAAGACCGTTTTCATAACTGTACCCCTCCTCAATTGCCGTTCCCGCTTGGATCCGGAAGCGTAATTCCCCGCTCTTCCGGCGCCGCTTGCTGCCTTTGTGCATAAACCCATAACATCCCCGCGGTTGTTATAGTTTAAGTCGCAAAACTTGCATGAACAAGTGCCGACAGGCCCGTGTTTTTCCGGTATTTGGACCTATGGCCCCCTGGGTCCAAAGATCGGAAAAACCCGCCTTTTAGGCCCTGAGTTGATATGCGCGAGCAACCCATAAAATGCCGCAAGACGACATTTTATCGCACCCGGCACGGGTTTTATCCATCCCCGTGCCGGAGTTGAGGAAGAAATTTTTTTCTCCCTCAAATTCCCTTGGGTAAAAACAGGAACATGGAATAGCGTGGGATTTGTGGATCGTCAGCAAGGCGACCCGCCGGGAAACCGGCGGGCCTACTTCCAGACGCCCGCTATGGCGGTATTACAGTAGCTGCACGATCCGTCGCCTTTTTTTGCGACCTTTATCGTGTTGCTTAAGATCTCAAAACCACGGCGCGCCACCAGGGTCTTACCGCAGGACGGACAGAGCGTGTTCTCATACCCAAGCCCCGGGATATTGCCGGTATAGACGTACTTCAACCCCTTCCTAAGCCCCGTCTCCCTGGCCTTTAACAAAATCTCCGGAGGCGTACGCCCCCGGTCCGTCATCAGGTAAGTCGGATAAAAAGCAGTGACATGCCAGGGAATGTCCCTGGATACGCCCGCGATAAAACCGGCGAGCGATCCCAGCTCTTTTGCGCCGTCGTTAAACCCCGGAATAAGCAGAGTAACGATCTCAAGCCAGAAGCCTTTGGCGTGGATCATTTCTATGGCTTTAAGAACCTTAGACAGAGTCCCACCCGCCACCTTCCGGTAATTTTCGTCATCAAAGGTTTTAAGGTCCACTTTATAAAGATCCACATGGGGCTTGATGTAATCCAGAACTTCCGGCGAGGCATAGCCGTTGGAAACATAAGCGCCTCTTATCCCGTATTTACGGGCCATTTTAAAGATCTCCACGCTCCATTCAGCCGTTATCAGCGGCTCGTTATAAGTGGAGACGCAGAACGCCGCGCCGGCGGCCCGCGCGTCGGCCGCCAGTTTTTCCGGGGTGAACGCTTCTATTTCGCCGGCCGAACAGGCGGCGTCCCTTAAGGCCTGCGAGGTAAGGTAGTTCTGACAGAAGGAGCATTTAAAATTGCAGCCGAGCATTCCGAAGGAGAAGGTCGCGCAGCCGGGCAAAACATGGAAAAAGGGTTTTTTCTCGATCGGGTCCAGTCCGTAGGCTGAGATATAGCCCCACGGGGCTTTCAGAAGCCCTCCGTCGTTGAACCGCACCTTGCAAATGCCCGAACCGCCGGGAGCGGCCACGCATTTATGCGCGCAGGCGAGACACCGCGTTCTCCCCCCGGCCAGCCGCTCGACAAGTTCCGCCGGTCTTGAATATTTCCGTATCTGTTCTTCAAGAGCCATAAAAATTTTTGTTTTGCCCCGGTGCGAGAAAATGTCGTCTTACGACATTTTATTCCCCCCACCGGGGGGCTCTGACGCTGAGGGCCTTGTGCAGGACGGAGATCCTCAGCGTCCCGTCGCCGGTAAAATCCTCTCCGTCCAGATGATAAACCGCGCCGGGCGCAAAGCTGAGTTCGATAACGCCGGACACGTCCGTGGTGATAAGGCCTTTGTGCCGGAGAAGTTTTCCGTTAAAAAGATCGGGCACGGCGAGCAGCGTCCTAAGGACGCCCCTTTTTTCAACCACGACCAGGTTCAACAGACCGTCGTCGATATAAGCGTCAGGCGCTATCCTGGCTCCTCCGCCGTACTGCCGGCCGTTAAGCACCGCGGTCAGCATCGGAGAAAAGGTGAGGCGGCGGCCGTTCATGTTTACCGCGATCTCCGCCGGAAGATACCTGAAAAAAGTCACAGCCGCGTGATAGACATACGGAAAGATGCCCCGGCGGCCGGCCAGGCGGGTATTGAATACCCGGGCCACCTCCGCGTCAAGGCCGACGCCGGCCGCGCAGAAAAAAGGCCTCCCGTTGGCCAACCCTACATCGATCTTCCGTGGAGTCCATTCCAGCAGGCCCCTGAGCGCTTCCTCATGCTTCAGAGGGATATCCAGGTTGCGGGCAAGGCCGTTCCCGGAACCGAACGGCAGGATGCAAAGCGTTACCGGTTTGCCTATAAGCGGCTCTGCCGCTTCGCGGATCGTGCCGTCGCCGCCCGCAGCCACTATGTTGGAAAAACCCGCCAGGACCGCCCTGCGGGACAGTTCCAGGCCGTGCCCTTTGTTCTTAGTTAAAGCGAGCTCGTAACGGATGCCGCGGCTGCGGAAAAAAGCGTCTATCTTTCCCGGCAGCTCAACGCCCGAACCGTTGCCGGAGGCGGGATTAATAATAAAAAAGTAAGACATAGCTTAAAAATTTTTGCCGCAAAATATTTTATTCCACCGCGCTGACTCCGGTAGCCCAGGAGGCCTTTTCACCGGTGGGGGTCAGACGCAGCAGCTTGTTGCCGGAGACCGTGTCGCCCTTCCGGCAGCGGAACCGTGTCCTGTAAGAATATCCTATCTTGAGCTCCGGCGTGTCGCCCACTACCGATTCATCATCGACATAAAGATAATCCACATCCTTGCCGCCCTTGCTGCGCACCAGGTTCAGGGACCAGCTCTTCCCGCTCCTGCGGGCCATTATCATCTGAAGGTCCATTTCCAGGTCCCGGCCTGAAAAACGCGCTGGGTCCTTGAAAAAAACGTCTTCGGCCCCTCTGACCACACCGTCCTCCTTCTCTTCCGGCGGCTCTCCGTACTCTTTTGCCGCAGTGGAGGGATCCGTCTCTTCCTGTACGGGTCGCTCTTTGAGGCGGCGTTTTGCGGGGAGCTTTACGGGCATCTCAAATTCCTCCACTCCGTCTTCCTCCGCCGGTTTTATGCGGTCGGCCGCTTCGGGCGGTATCGTTGTTTCCACCGGCCTAGGTTCCTCCACGGCGGAAGGCGTCTCATCGGCGTCGGATCCGGCGGCATAAGTGGAGACGTATTTTGCGACATAAGGCGCTCCGGCCTTCCTGACGGTCCGCTCCTTCATCAGATAACCAAGTACGATACCGATAAACAGGACCAACACGGTGTTTATAAGCCGCAATCTGAAGAAATTCATAAAACACATCCTTAAATGACGCCGGAACCCGTATTATGCCTTTATTTCAGGGTGGTTGCAAATCCCTCATATATTGTATATTTTACTTGTTAAGAAAAGATTACTATCCGAATGGGAGTATTATGAAGATCATCCTGACCGTTTTTCTCCTGGCCTGCCCGGCCGCGTTCGCGGACGCTGCCGGCGGGCCGTCCGCGGCCGCCTGCGTTTATAAATACACCGGGGCCGTTCAACTTATGGAGCCGGGAACGGCTTCCTGGCGCGCACTTGACGGCGCGGTCCCCCTCAGGGAAGGCGCCCGCCTCAGGACCGGCCCGGGAGCCTCATGCGAGATCCTGGCCGGGGACGGGACATTTATAAATCTGTACGAAAATTCCGAGACCACGGTTGAAACGCTCAGGCTTGAACCCGAAACGCGCGACTACGGTTTTAATTTCATAAAAGGCAGGATCCTGTGGCTTGCCGCCAAGGTCAAACGCAAGGTCTCAAAATTCGAGATCCGGACCCCCTCCGCCGTTTGCGCGGTGCGCGGCACGGATTTCGCCGTCGATGTCTCATCCGCCGCCACCGACATCGGCCTTTTTGAAGGGCAGCTGGACATTAAAAACAACGGCAAGGAAACGCCGCTTGCCGCCGGCAGCGAAGCCGTGGCCGGACCGGGGACGGATACGCTGGTCAGCGGCAGGTTTTCAGCTTTAATGGAGGCGGAAAAACGCCGTTATCTGAAGCTCAGGTCCCACGCCGAAGATCTTAGAAAAAAATTGGCGGAGCGGGAAGGATTTATAGACGGTTATCTTCAAGGCCGCCAAAAAAAACTTCAGGCGCTGGACTCACGCCGCCGGGAAAAGCTGGATAAACGCAACAAACCGTGAAGCGGTAAGCGCCGACCGCCCGGCCCTGAGGCGGCGTACAGCTCTTCAGCCGTGTACCAATTGGCCCACAACATTTGTGGGTCTTTTTTCATGGAAAAATTCCCCTTTGTGCCCATGCGCAAAACGCGCCCGTATGCGAAAATATACGCGGAACTTGATAAAAGACCACGGATCAAATTCACAGAGGACAAAACAAATGAAAAAACTGATAATGATGTTGTTTTTATCGCCCCAATTTTCGACAGCGGCCCCGTTCATACTAAATCAAGATTTCAGCACCAAAGAAAAATCTGTTTTTTCGTTAAGCACTGATGCCGGAGAGATTGTTTATAACGAGGATTCCATAGATTCACTAACCGATTTAAATTCCAAACTTAACTCTCAGGGCCGGCATAAAGATTTCCTTTTTATGCTGGACTCTTATGGCGCGATAATCGACATAAACGATTCAGATAAACTTAGGCCTGTGCGCTCATTTTTTTATAGATTGTCGCGCAATTTGGGCAGAATTGGAGAGACGCATCATGCGATGTTCAATTCACCGATGAATGTGTACATAACCAATACTTGTGGATCCTTTTGCACTCTATTTATTCCGTATCTAAGGTCATATTTGAGCGAAAATGATAGAGATGGATTTATCAACATTAAGATTGAACGTGGCGGCAGATTCTATTTTCATGGAGCTTCTACCCGTATAGATGGAACCGAGGAATTTAGTATAGAAGCAACTGAAAAGCTTAAACTGCTTTATGCTGAATTCGGAATCGATCCGGATTGGTTGGCTCAACACCATTCTTTATTTGCCTCGGATGAAGGCGATTCAATCAAAACTTCAGACTTAGCAAGCCAGAAATCCGGGTTTGTGCTTGAGAAAGAACTTTTTTATAATACACAGCGATGCAGACACACTGTCACAAGTACGGGGGTTATAAATCACTGTGACTCGGTAGACATCTATTAATCCGAAAGTTTCAGCTTGGGAATTCCGGGGACACAATACATCCTGACCGTTTTTCTCCTTGGCCTGCGCGGACGCTGCCGGCGGGCCGTCCGCGGCCGCCTGCGTTTATAAATACACCGTGGCCGTTCAACTTATGGAGCCGGGAACGGCTTCCTGGCGCGCACCTGACGGCGCGGTCCCCCTCAGGGAAGGCGCCCGCCGTATGCCGCTTCACGGCTCAGGCAGTTCCGGGGGAGCGCAGGCCTCTCTTGAAGGGTACAGTTTGCTCTTTATTTCTTTTCTCCAGCCGTTTATCTTCTTCTCGAAAGCTGCCGAATCGGCGCGGACCATCGCGTACCATTTGAATCTGCTGTCTATAGCGCTTCGCAGCGCCCGCATCCGCGCCAGCTTAGCCTTGCTCAGCGTCCGGGGAGCCGTCCTGTATCCGGACTCCAGGCGCATCAGTTCCTTGGCCAGAGGCGCGGCCTCGAAGAATTCTTTAGCCGCGCTGCCTTCCAGCGAATCATACTTGTAATAATTCCTGTGATTTGCCAGCCTTATGCCTTCAACGCCCTTTTCAAGAAAGAGTTGAGCGTTCTTCCTGTCGAAGGGGTCCAGCTCATCAGCGTAAGAAGCGCCTCTTCCCCGCAGATGCCCTGCGGTAAAGCTTGCGTCCATTGAGAACGCCTCCGTCTCTATCTCCATCTGATCGGGCGCCATTTTGTCGCCGCTGAATATAAAGATCTGGTAATTGATGCCCGCCGCGGCGGCCCTGGCGTTCTGGCGCTGGTGGGTGGCTTCGTGCACGAAGGTAGGCGCCAGATACCGCGACAGCTTCTGCAAGTGCGGATTTGTGGAAGCCGGGCGCTCAAAAAGCTGCCCGGGGCTCACATGATTCGTTTTCATCCAGTTGTTGATCCGCAGGATATTAAGGCGCAGCTTTTTTGAGGATAAGCTCCAACCGCCGAGGTCGTTCTCGTCCAGTTCGGCCAAAACCAGCTTAAAGCGGTTGTCGCCGGCTTTCTTGTATGCGGGATCCCTGTAAAAAGCCAGTATTTCGTCGCCCGCCCTCGTACCGCGCAGTTCCTCCGCTAAAGGGCCGTTCAGGTTTCCTGCGGCATCCACGGCCGCCAGGAGTCCCGGCAAACCGGCCGCCTGTTCCTGAGAAAGTCCCCTGAAAACGGAATCCCGCGGTTTGGCGGCGGCGATCCCGGCCGCCGGGCTAAGAGTCGCGCAAGGATGGCTGCCTGCCTGGTCAAAAGTTTCGTTCAAATATGCGGCCTGGACCGGGACCGGCAGGTCCTCCAATTTCATAACGCTCTTTGAGGCGGCGTACAGTTCATCCGTCTTATTGCGCGCAGGCGCCGCGGGCCTTTTCCCGTCCCCGGTTTTGCAGCTGGTCAATGCCGCCAGTTTTCTGAGGCCGTCGTCGTCATCGACAGCGTCAAGGTCTTCGCGCAGGACCGAAAGCAGCCGGGGATCAGCCGGAAATTTGGGACAAAGGGGACTGCTGCCGTATGCCGAGGTCAGGCTCTCGGTTACACCGGCCGCCCATTTCGAAAGGGAAAAATATCTTTCCTTTATAGTCTGGGCGTTCCACCGCTTTTTGTCGTAATTATGTCCCGCCGAAGAAAGCGCCCTGGTCCGGATCTCTCCGAGGCTTTCCCAGGAGCGCACGGACTTTTTTACATCCGAAAGGCGCGTACCGGCCTCCCTGGCCGTCCAGTTAAA
Source organism: Elusimicrobiales bacterium (assembly GCA_041665305.1). Classification (GTDB taxonomy): domain Bacteria; phylum Elusimicrobiota; class Elusimicrobia; order Elusimicrobiales; family UBA9959; genus YA12-FULL-51-18. Next base: position 43,849 of record JBAYJD010000017.1, on the reverse strand, counting down.
GATCTTTTCCGGCCTGGGGCCCAGCCCCATGGAACAAAGGGGGCAGAGGTCGTCTTCAAGCACGCGCATCAGATGCGGAACCATTTCGAATCCCGTATTCTTAGAGACGATGTCCTCAAGGTCCATGAGGGCGCTGTTACGGGAGAGAATGTCCGCGGCAGCCTCTCCCGTCCCGGGGTTTTGATCGCTGATCCTGGTCAGAAGCTCTCCGTTATTTGCGGTCAGTTTTTTCACGCATTCAAGGGCGGTTGCGACGGATAATCTCTTTTGTTCGCTATCGACATTCTCGCGGCATTCCCGCACAAATGCCTGTTCTCCGGCGGTAAGCCCGGGGGACGCAAAGACCGGCGCCGGAAACGACCCCGCCAGCAGCAATAACATAACCATTCTTTTCATAAACGACATCCAAAAGCGGTTTTCAATCACAGACTCATAATATAGTTTAGCCGGCATTCAGCCGCCGGTCATGGGCCCAAAGGCCTTTTTTGCCGGGTCTTTTGCAACAGGTATTCCGGAATCCGGCGGGCTTATTCTGTGTACCAATTGGCCCAAAGAAAGCAGGGACCTTTGACATGCGGGGGTGGGACTTTAGACCTTTGCGGATATTGGCGTGACCCCCTACACTATGGGCGTAGAAATCTCACTGTTCAGGAGTCAAAGTTATGAAAAAGTTATTAGCGTCTATAGCTGTAATATGTATGGCCGGCGGCGCGGCTTATGCTGAAACGGCTGCGAGCCAGCTTGGCCTGGATCAAATCTCGTCCGGGAAACTCGATATAAGCGTGCCGGCTGTTTCCAAAGCCAATGTGGAATCTGCCACAACTAAAGAATCAGAGCCGGGCATGGTCAAAGAGGTGTCGGGCATAAAAGTGGAGGTTGTGGAGAATCATAGCGAAATCTACGGCAAACCGGATGCGATGTCCGGTTCGTGCGAGATTGGTTCTGGTTCCGACATATGCTACAAGGAGATACTAGAAAATGTGACGAGGGCTAAGGACGCGAAAATTAATGTGCGACGGATCGTGGTTCTTAGATCGTTCAATGATAGCGGAGTCCGGAGGTCCAACTACAGTTACTATTACTATGTCCATTGCGGTGGGTTTATAAACAAACCCATATCCGTTTCGCAAACATATCTTGTTAATCCCTTAACGCAAAACGGGTCTGATTTCATCGGCCTTCATGAAGAAGCGGAACAAAAGTGCGCGAATGCCGGGGGCTTTTATCCGGCTAACTTTAGAATAGGCCAGCGCGGTGGGGTTATTCTTACTAACAAGTTAACGGTTGATTGCTGGATCCCTAAGTAAATCTTTTGCATCCGCCGTTCCTTGGAAGTTGGGAGAGCATTAACATCGGTGTTTTTGTTATCAGGTTGCAGAAACCATCGGGCGGGCTAATTACGCTTTACCATAATTCCAGGGTGGGACATGTTAAATATTAAGTACGCGGCAGGCGAATAGATTGGAGCGCGGCCACGGTGTGGACGATAGCGTGCCCGGCAGACCCATGCCCCCGACACCCGCGAACTCACAGGCCTGCCGTCTCATTATAAAAAAGCGGGCCGCGCTCCTATTTGCCCGCCGCAGCGGTCAGCTCGGCTTCGAGATCGTAGGAGGAGGTACGGTTGATCTTGACGGGGAATTTGGGGTTCTTCATAAGCGATTGGGACAGGTCCGAAGCGTTGCCTTTCCTTAACCCCACATCTATCGCGGCGGTGTCGCCTGACAGGCTTCGCAGCCAGCAGTCGCGGACCAACGGTATATTCCTGACCGACTTCAGGAACTCGCTAACCTGGTTCATGCCCGACACCTTGGCAAGAGAGATCCGGACCACGGACCTTTCGCGCAGAGCCTTTAGAACCCGGTCTTTAAGCTCGTCACCCGCCTTTTTAGCGGAATTAATGATGGCCGCCCGCGCCGCTGAGGGCTCGTTAAGGTCTATGCCGCCGGCTGTTTCCTGGAGAGAGGCCAGGGTCTCCCCGGAGCCGTTCTTCACCGCACTGACCGAAAGCCCTGCCCGGTAGGAGATGAACCCCCCCAGCCCTTCGCGCGTATTAAAGTCCGACTTGGCCGACCCTTTGATCAGGATATCGGCCTTGTCTTTCTCGCCCGTCATAAATCCGGCTTCCGAGAATCTGTCCTTAAATTCAAGGGCGGCATATTCCGTTTCTTGGGCCTTGCCGTCCACGGCCTCGGAAATATCGAAGCCTATGACCGGATTGCCGAGCTTCTGCGGCTCGTTCTCCAGTTTCCTGAGTTTGGCGGTAAGGTCTTCCTTCCGGACATGCGCCCGTATTTTGGTCTTGTAGAAGTCCCCTTCACGGGTTTCCCTAAGGACCTCGTATTTCTCTATGTAGCCTTCGGTCTGGGAGGTGATGGTGTCGTCAATCAGCACCGCCTTTGAAACCATGGCTTCCTGGGAGACATAAACGCCGACCACAAGACCCAGGGCGCTCTTCATCGCCTCATGGAGGGAAGTTTTTTTCGCTCCTTCCACATCGCCGTTCACCACGGGGCCGATGCCTTCGGCCTCAACCACCTCGGTTTCATACGCGCTGTTGAGAGCCGACTTGCGCGTTCCTGAACACCCTGCAAGCAGCAGGGCGGCCAGGAGCGACGGCAGGATGCGTATAGATTGTCTCATTAGACTACCTCTTTAACGGCGGCGGCCGCCGGTCAGTCGACGATCTTGAGCCCGGCGTCTTTCAGAGCTTTTTTGGAAAGCCTGAGGATGATCACGCAGCCGTCGTCGGAAGTCCACTCGGTCCTGACGACCTGGGCGCCCTTGATGACGGCGTCGATCTTGGTGGCGAGCACGGAATCGGTTTCTATCGCTTTCTCTACGGTAATGCCGCCCTCAAGATTGACGCCCTTTATGAAGGAAAGCATGTTGTACTGGCCGTTGACTATGGAGGCGTTCCTGGAAGTCGCCATACGCTGGGTCTTGTTATCCAGGTTTTGGTCGGCGGCGCCGATGCCGCGGGCGAAGATATAATTTTTGGTAACGCCTTCTTCCACCCATTCCCGCTCTATCTCACCGTTACCGGAAACGGTCCCTTTCTGGCCGGTGGAAGAACATCCCACCGCGAACAGCGACAGCACCGCCAGCGCTAAAGTTTTTTTCATATTAAGGTCCTCCATATAGACGGAGCATTCAGCCGCTCCGCCGTCCTAGTATTCTATAACAAGGGGTCCCAACTGTCAATCGCGGCGCATGTTCCGTATTAAAAATTTTCGCGCGAAAATTTTTAATAGATCATAAAAAAATCGGAATCTTTTTTGCCCGGGGTCGTTCCGGGCTTCCGGGGTTTTACAGGTTCCTTCCCGGCGGGCCTCGCCGTTTTTTTGGACCGGGGGCGATCCTCTTCCTGATCGCGGTACTGGACCTTCTTCTTGTATTCCCCTACGCGCCAATTCGCGAATTTGTAGGTAAGGGAGATCTGGGAGGTGTTGAAGATCTCACTGGCCATCGACATGGCGAAATCCAGCGAAAGGCCCTCGTAGTGCACGCCGAAACCAATGGCCGGACCGCTGTTCTCTTCCAGAGCCTTGTAGCCCAGACGCAGATCGAAGAGCTTTTCAAAATGATATTCAAGCCCGCCCCGCAGACTTTTAAGACTTTCGTTCATATAGATATCGCTTTCCAGCGCCAGCAGCACGGACTGGTCCATTACCGTAGGCCGCTGGTAGGAAAACCCCAGCCGCAGAATGGAAGGAAGAGGCTCGGTTTCCTTGAGGTATTTTATGCCCGTGCCGTAATTTGAAAGCGCCGCGCCGAAGGTGAGGCCAAGGCCGGGCTCCCTCATCAGCCAGCCGGCGTCGAAAACGAAAGCCGAGGCGGAATATTTGCCGAGAAGCTCGGAACCGACATATTTGGCCGAAAGGCCCAAGTATTGTTCCAGTTTGGCGTTATATCCATCCAGTTTCGCCTCGCCCGAATAGACCTTCTCGCCGTAAGTAAGGGCGAACACCTTGTTGGTTTCGGCGTCCATGCCTGCGGTCTCCACGGTCCCGTCGGAATTGATAAAACGGGAAGTGAACCTGCCGCTCTGGGAAAAAACCGAGGAGACGGCCAGCCCGGGTTTATTAACGCCGGCCAGGCCTGTTACGGGAAGCGGCATGCCGAAGGCCAGGGACTGGAGTTTGGAATCCTCAAATCCGGAAAGGCTCATTGCGGAAGCTTCCGGAAAATAAAGCAGTCCAATGCCGGCTGGATTGTAATTCACCGCGTATATATCGTCGGCGACCGCGACGAAACTGCCGCCCATGCCCAGGGCCCTGGGGCTCATGTCGGTTTTAAGTATCTGCACGCTGGCTGAGCCGGGCCCGCCGGCAAAGGCGGGTTGGAGGATCCAGGTCGCCGTGGACAGGACAAAAGCCGACAGGAACGCCGTAACAAAGGCGCGGTCCCTGCTGCTCTTTAAGGTATTCATAAAGTTCATCCCGCCTTCTCTCCCGCCCTGCGCACTATCTGACCACGGCTATCTTATCCACCTTGTCCAGCCCAGGACCTTTGGCTTTTACATAATAAATACCGCTGGCCGCCTTGGACCCGCTGAGGTTGGTCCCGTCCCATTCCAGGATGCCTTTACCGGCCGACGCGGCGCCGGAAAAGAGGGTTTTGACCAGGGCGCCCGTTACTGTATATATTTTGATGGTGAGATCCCCTCCGGACTGGAGGTCGTATTTCACTATAGCGCGGTCGCCCGCCTTGGTCAGGATATTGTTGTATGCGACGAGGTCGGATTTGTTCGTGGTCAGGTTGATGGCGTTGGAAACGCCAAGCGAGTTTATCTTTCCCATATGATCGCGCCCGAAAACTTCCAGATACACGGTGCCGACCCCCGGATAGCGGGCCGCGAACCCGGGGTTAAGGCCGACGCTGCCGGCCAGGATGGGCCTGCCGAGACCGTCGTAGGAAGCCGAGGGATGGAGCGTAACGGAAAGAAGCCTGTCGGAGACAGGCGTATAGTTGGTGCGGGCCTGATCTATAGGTTTAAAATCATGATCGCGCAGCTGGGCATATTCAAAAGACGATTCCCCCCCCGTAAGCGTCGCGGACGAGGGCGCGGAGATCATCGGAAAACTGGTGTTCGGGACGGTGAAGCTTATCGTATCCTGATCGTATAAAGCGGTATCCAGCTCCGCCCAAGCCGAGCCCTTCGGAGCGTAGGACAGGTTGAGGGAGTAGGGCCGGGTGGAGGCGACCCGCGAATTGTTGTAATACTGGTTCGGGGCGCCGGACACCAGCAGGTAATATCTGCCTGGTTTGGACACGGGGTAAGTGAGCGTCAGGCCCGGGGTGGCGGTGAGACAGTCGCCGGAAAGCGGGCAGGTGCCGTTGGTGTAGGGGCTGTTGGAGATGACCGGCACGGTTTCGGCCAGATAATTACGGTTCGCGTCGAAGAGGAACAGGGCGTAGGCGTAGTAAAAATCGGAGTCGAACGGGGGCAGGTTCAACGAAGCGGTAAAATTACCGTCCTGGAGCGAGATGACATAATAATCCACATCGCCCTCCGGGAAGACGGTGGCGGACAGGCCGGTCATGGTGCTTACATCAGTGGAGCATTCCGGACCGTTGTTGTTCTCGCACAGGGCGCCGGGCACGGGCTGGTCATAGGCGTCCCCGGCCGCGCCGTACGAAGGTATCCCGTGCGTATTAAAAGCCGTGTTGATCCGCGCCAGGGTGCTGCCCGCCGGGCAGCCCGCCGGATCCAGCAGCCTGCAGGCCTCGACAAAAGCGTCGTAAAAATTGGCGAAATTATCCGGGAAATAAAAGAGCGCAGCGTAGGCGAACACATCGGCCTTGGGCATGTTCGGGAACGCATCGGCCCCGCCGAAATTGCCGAGGTTGGTGGCAGGCGCGTTGTTCTTCAGCTGCCACAGCGCCTGGGACAGGATCAGGCTGTCGTCATGCACCTCTCCGTTCCAGTCGGCGGGCATGGATTTGGAGCCCGAAGCGAGTGAGAGATCCCTGGAATAACCTTCGCTGCCGGCGCTCACGAAGTTAGCCAACACGGAAACGGTATTGCCTTCCGAGGTTAAGGACGCCAGCGAAAAATAGTCGGCCACAGCTTCGGAGATGGCGCCGAATTCGCCGAAATTTATTATGGGATAGATCTGGTTTACCACCCGGTGCGAATATTCGTGGCGGATAATGGTCCCATCCAGGGCGAATGATCTGTATGTCGCGCAGGTCTGATCGTCGCAGGGTCCGTCGCCTATGAAGATATTGTCTTTTTCCAGGTCGTAAAAGGCGTTCTGCATCCCCCCCGCGGTATCGGTGGTGTCCGCAGCGCCGTGGGCGTGGACCATGACAGGCACCTGTTTATCCAGATCCGCGTACGGGCCCCCGGGTCCCAGGTTTACCCGCTTAAAATAATCGTAAGCCGAGTTCAGGTGGTAGAAGACGTTGACTTCGGCCAGGTCATTCTCCACATTGCCGGGAGAACGGTCCAGGAACACGCGGGCCGCGCCGGTAGACCAGACTACGGAACCGGTAGCGTTATTGCTGACAAGGGGAGTGTTCGTAAGCACAAGATAGCTTGAAAGATCGACCGAAAATCCGGCGGAGACGCCGCTCGCATCGGTATTGAGGGTCAGGCCGTAAGTTGAATTTTCAACGGCGGCGCCGAAGAACGGCTGGGCGCGGACGCCGATGTAGCTGGCGACGGTGTTCGTGCCGTTCTTCACATCCAGCTCGTCGGAATCGCCGATGGAGCCGTCCAGGCCCATTTCACCCACGCTGAAGGACGTGAAATGCGGCATCACCTTAGCGAAGGCCTGGTGCAGGTCCGTCCAGTCATTTTCCAGTACGACCTGGTACTGGTAGGTTTTAGAGCTCTCGTAAGGATGCGGACTATCCAACCCGTTCGGCGCCGTGCGCCATACACCGCCGCCATTGTCGAAATGGGCGCTTGGGCCGCGGAAATTGACGACCGAAAAGTAAGGGCCCTTCAGCGAGGCGAACACCTTGCCGGATTCCGCGGCGCAGTATTCTCCGGGCGCGGTCGCGCCGGTGACCTTCGGGGCCGTCCGCGTGGAAGGATCAAGGGAATCGGTGACCCACATGTACTGGTTATTGATGGGCGTGTTGGGCACAGGCTGGGTCCATAATTCGCGCGGGATATCGCTGTTTCCGCTGGGCATCGGAGAAACACGGTAGACCGATCCTCTGACGGTGCCTGAAGTATTGGTGCCGCCCGGACAGGCGTAACGCAGATCGTTATAACGGAAAAGGATCCTGCCGTCGGCCGCGCCGACATAGTATACCCAGACGCCGCTTGCCGTGTCGGAAGCCCTGAGGCGGACCTTCCAGGCCAGTTTCAAAGCGCCTTCGGAGGCCGGGTCCGGAAAAAGGACAAGAACGCCGTCCGCGGCCCTCGCCGAAAACACCAGGTCGGCAAGCGCGGCGTTTTGCGCATAAACGGCCGGGAACGCGGGGGAAAGCGGGACATTGATCTCGGGCTCGAATTTGGCCTGATAGCCGGTTATTCTCCCCGAGGGGTCGACATGAACCCTGACATAGGAGAATTCCACGGGTATGGAATTATAAATCTGGTCGTACTGGAGATGCGTCACGCCCATAAAAACCTTGGAGTAGGCCGGGCGCAGCTGGCCGGACCGGACTTTAAGAAGGGCCTCGTTCTCGTTTAAAAATGCGATGGCGGCTTCGTGCGGAGTTCCGGGATAGGCGGCGGTTTTCGCGCCGACAAGGGCTTCCGGCAGGGCGGTTTTCGGGCTATACCTGACGCGCCAGGCGTCCGTACCGGTCTTTTTTATGAAATTGCGGAACGCATCCCTGGCGGCGGCATCCGGGGCCTTCGCCGTTCTTCTCAAGGAATCGGACAACGGGGAGATCCTGGCCGGGGCTTTGCGCGGAGCGGCCGACGCCGAAACGACCGGGAGCGGAAACCCCGCCAGAAGTCCTATAAGGATGCGAGTATATAATATCCTGTTTTTCATAATGAAGGACGGAAAATCTCCGTTCACTTTTTTGAAAATCTTTTCAGGACCTGCAGCGCCGCGCTGAGCCGCACCTCGACGCTATTGTCGCCCAAAGCGGCAAGAAGATGCGGTTTGGCCTGCGCGTCCGGCACGCCCTGAAGCGCCTGAAGGGCGTCAAGCTTCGCCTCCTGGTTGTTGGAATCAAAGGCGCGCGAAAAAACTTCGGCGTCGGGTTTTTCCCCTCCCGCCATAAGCCCCTTGAGCGCCGCGACCTTCAGGCTGATATCGCCGGCCGCGCCGTAGAGCTCTTTCAGTTTTTCAAAAGCGCGCTTATCATTGACGGCGCTGAGCGCTTCCACGGCTTTGAATTTGAGGGTCGGGTTGAGATCGTCCGCGAGCTTAAGGAGTTCGTCCAGAGCGCCTTTTCTCCCGTCCATGCATTTAAGGGCGTCGAGCGCGGCGATACGGACCCGGATGGATTTATCGTTCAGAAGCAGCCCTTTTAGCGGCGGTACCGCCGCTGAATTGCAGATCTTCGCGAGTATGCGTACGCCTTCAAAACGCAGGGCTTCATCAGGGCTTTCCACCGCGTCAAGGAACTGCGCCAGTTCATCGGAATAACCGAGCCTGGCAAGCTCCCTGGCCGCCACATCCCTGATGGAGCCGTAGGCATCGTTCTTGAGGTTGAAAAGCATCTCGGGCGCTTTTTCACCATCCATGCGCGCAAGCGCCTCGATGGCGTGTTCGCGGATCTTGTTCTGAGAAATGATCTTCAACTCTACAAGCGGAGAATTGACCACCGGCCCCTGTGCGGGAACATCGTTTATTATACCGTGGAGCACCTTGAAACCTGACCTGTAGCCAAGGCGCCAGAGGGCCTGCGCCGCATTTATCCGCACATGTTTGTCGGGGTCCGACAGCAATTTCGCAAGGACCCCTTTGGCCGCGGAGTTGCCGGCCTGGCCCAGTACATCCGCCGCCAGGCCGCGGATATCGGAATCGGGGCTCTTGACATAGGCGAGGGTGGTTTCAAGAGCCTTACGCCCCAGGTCCCGATTAGAGATCTCCTGGCCCCGGGCAAAACCGGTCGTCAGCAGAAGTAAAAGCAGGGCTTTTCCCATTACCATATATATATTATCTGTTATCCGATTTTACGGGAACATTAAGGATAGGTTACAAATATGTGACAGCTCCCGAAAGATCCTGTTGGATCTTTCGGGAACGCCTGCGACTAAGAGCCTGCCGGAGTATTGCCCGGACACGCTCTTGGCCGTAAAAATCCGCGCTCTCCCGGCTAGATGCTGCTATGAAGAAAATGTCTGATATCGAGATGCCTAAAATAATAAAACCACACTAGCTTGCCAATGAAATTTTTGCCCCCTAGAGGGTTCGAACCTCTAACCTACTGCTCCGAAGGCAGCCGCTCTATCCAGTTGAGCTAAGGGGGCCTCTGTCGCACCCGCACCTGTCGCACCCCGCGCATTACGCGCGGGGCGGATTACCGCCGGACCTCTAGTGGAAATCGGTCCGGTGCTCCACAAGGGGGGCTCTGCCCCCCATTTCATCGTCGCTTGCTCCCGGCGCTTCGCTTGGTCGCTGCGCTGAACCCCTCGAAGCGGAAACTTCTTCAATGAAAAGGAGTCAAGCCTCTCCACCTGTCGCACCCCGCGCATTACGCGCGGGGCTTGTGAAAGGTCGTTTATTATTATAGAATTTATTTTAGCGGCGGCATAATTAAAGTTTCCGGAACCGCCCGGCGCGCGGCCACGACCTGCGCCGGACCGGATAGAATTTAAGACGACGGATACAAGGAGCGGACTATGGGCGGACACTCTCACTGGGCGGGCATAAAACATAAAAAAGCCATCACGGACGCGAAAAAAGGCAAGGTCTTTACAAAAATCATAAAAGAGATCACCATGGCCGCCAAGATCGGAGGCGGAAAACCCGACGAGAACCCGAGGCTCCGCAAAGCCATGGAGGACGCCAAAGAAGCCAATATGCCGGTCGATAATGTGAAACGTGCCATCATGCGCGGCACGGGCCAGCTCCCCGGCGTGACTTACGAGGAAATAATGTACGAGGGTTACGGCCCCGGCGGCATCGCCGTCCTGGTGGAAGTTACCACCGACAACAGGAACCGCGTTTTCAGCGAAATACGCAAGATCTTCGAGGTTTCCGGCGGCAATATAGGCAGCACCGGCTGCGTGGCATGGATGTTCGAACCTAAGGGTTTTATTTCGGTTAAAAAGAACGACGCCAAGGAAGACGAACTTATGACGCTGGCCCTTGACGCCGGCGCCGAGGACTTTAAGTCCTCCCCCGACTCCGACGAATACGAAATCATAACTTCCACGGCGGATTTAGAGGCAGTAAAGAAAAAACTTGAAGACCAGAAGGTTCCCATCGTCCTGACCGAACTGACCATGCTTGCCAAAAACGAAGTTAAAGTCGGCGAAGACAAAGCCCAGCAGGTAGTGAACCTGATGAACAATCTGGAAGACCATGATGATGTCCAGAAAGTCCACTCCAACTTCGACATTCCGGATACGATCCTGTCAAAACTGGAATAACGGGCGGGGCATAGGGTAGAGGTGCGGCGCGGATCTCCTCGCCTTAAACTCCAGGTCCCCGCTTTGATACCCCGGCAATAGAACCTTGCTCAATGAAAATATTAGGCATAGACCCAGGACTTGACCGGACCGGCTGGGCGGTGCTTGAAAGCTTTCCGCCGGCCTCCCCCCGGCTCCTGGCGTCGGGGCTTATCCATACTGAAAAAGGGCTCCCCCTGGAAAAGCGCCTTGCCGGGATCTACGACGCTTTAACGGCCGTAATACTTGAAAACGGACCCGACGAGATCGCGATCGAGGAAGTATTTTTTTCCAAAAGAGCCGACACCCAGGCAAATACCACCCATGCCCGGGGAGTCATACTCCTGGCGTGCGAAAAACTTTCGCGCAGGATAAGTTCTTATAATCCGAAAGCCATAAAAAAGACAGTCAGCGGCAGCGGCCTGGCGCAAAAAAACCAGGTCCAGAGGATGGTACGGATGACGCTTAACCTTAAAGAGTTGCCCAGCCCCGACGATATAGCGGACGCCATGGCGGCCGCCATCTGCCACATCCGCGTGGCGCCCTTCAGGGCGGCGCTGGCGAAAGCGAGGGCGGTCGTATGATAGCCTCCCTGCGCGGGCCTGTGACGGCCAAAACCGAAGAGAGCGCCGTAATAGAGGCGGGCGGGATCGGTTATGAGGTGTTCCTCTGCGAGACTTCCCTGCGGAACCTCGGTCCCGAGGGAAGTTCGGTGTTCGTGCTCGTGGCGGAATCCATCAGTATGTACGGCGGCACCGCGCTCTACGGTTTCCTTACCAGGGAAGAAAAGGGCCTCTTCGATCTTTTTCGCGATGCCGTACCCAATACCGGCGCCAAGAAAGCCCTGGACTATCTTAACAAGGCCCTTAAATCACTTCCGGATTTCAAGCAGGCGGTCGTAAAGAACGATCCGAAACTCCTGACCTCCATTTTCGGCTTCACCGCGAAGACCGCCGATAAGCTTATAGCCGCGCTTAAGGACAAGCTGCCGGATTTCCAGACCACAGGCTCGGCCCGGCTCGGCGCTTTCGCCGCGCAGGGAGTTTACGCCCAGGTGCTCAATGCCCTGGCCAGCCTCGGTTTCCGGGCAGCGGAGGCAAAGGCCGCCCTGGAAGCCGCCGCCGAAGAGAGCCAGGGAGCGGAAACCGCCGAGCAGCTTTTAAAACGCGCCCTCAACAGGCTGTCTCCCAAGTGATCGCGCGGCTATCCGTCAGCCGCGCGACCGATTTCCTTTTGAGGTGCGGATAATCCGCCCAAATCGCCATGCAGTGCGATTTGGGTGCGACAGGTGGAGAGGATCGATTCCTTTCTATTGAAGAGATTTCCGCTTCGAGGGGTTCAGCGCGGCGACCAAGCGAAGCGCAGGGAGCAAGCGACGATGAAACGGGGGGCAGAGCCCCCCTTGTGGAGCACCGGACCGACTTCCTCTTGAGGTCCGGCGGTAATCCGCCCAAATCGCTTTGCAGTGCGATTTGGGTGCGACAGGTAAGCCCGCGCGCTTCCTTCGTAGCAAGCGCGGGTACCGCTTAGAGGGGATCAGCTCGCTTCATCGCGCCTTAATGGCGCGATGAAGCGAGCGACGAAGGGGAACCTAGTTCCCCTCGTGGAGCACCGGACCGATTTCCTTTTGAGGTCCGGCGGTAATCCGCCCAAATCGCTTTGCAGTGCGATTTGGGTGCGACAGAGAAGATTATGCCCGATAAAGAAAATTTACTTTCAGCCAAGGCCACCGGTGAAGAGAGCAAATACATGGACAGCGCCCTGCGCCCTTCCAGCCTGGACGAATTTGTCGGCCAGGAAAAGCTGAAGGAGAATCTGCGCATATTCATAGAGGCCGCCAAAGGCCGCAAAGAGGCGCTTGATCACTGCCTGTTCTACTCCCCGCCGGGCCTCGGCAAGACCACTCTGAGCTATATTCTGGCCAAAGAAATGGGCGTGAACATAAAGGTCACTTCCGGACCGGTCCTGGGTAAGCCCGGCGACCTGGCGGCCATGCTCACCACCGAATTGCAGGAAGGCGACATCCTCTTCATAGACGAGATCCACCGTCTTAACGCCGCGGTGGAAGAAGCCCTTTACCCCGTCATGGAGGATTTTCTTTTTTTTATCAGCACCGGCGCGGGCCCCGGGGCCACCACGCTCAGGCTGGCGGTGCCAAAATTCACGCTGGTGGGAGCGACTACCCGGAGCGGTCTGCTGACCGGCCCGCTGCGGGACCGTTTCGGCATCGTTTTTAACCTGGGCTTTTACGGCGCCTCCGAGATAGAGCGGATCCTGGAAAGGTCCGCGCGCATTCTTAAGACCGAAACCACGCGGGAAGGGCTGGCGCACATCGCGGCGCGGTCCCGCGGCACGCCCAGGATCGCCAACCGCCTGCTTAAACGGGTGCGAGACTTCGCCCAGGTCCGGGCCAAAGGCGTGATCACCCCCGCCGTAACCCTGGAAGCGATGGATTCGCTGGAGATCGACAGCGAAGGGCTGGACAGCCTGGACCGGCGGCTGCTACTGACCATAGCGGAAAAATTCGGCGGCGGGCCGGTCGGCGTCGAAACCCTTGCCGTCGCGGTATCGGAGGAGACGGATACGCTTACCGATGTGATAGAACCGTTCCTGATGCAGTCCGGCTTTATCCAGCGCACCACACGGGGCAGGGTCCTGACCGGAAAGGCATACCGGCATCTGGGGCTCAAAGCTCCGCCCCAGGAAAAGCTTTTTTAACAGGCATGGCCGTCACAGAGCGCCGCTCCGCGGCCCCGGCGTTTCTGCGGCATCCCCTATAGAATTACGAAACGACACCGATGAAACGAATTGTTCTTTACCTCTTAACGGCTTTAACCCTCCCCTCATTCGCCGCGGACTCCGGAGAAGGGAATTCCGCCGTTATCAGGGTCGCCGTCTCCCGCAACACCTCGCAATTCAAACTCAGCACTTCCGGCAAAGTATACGCGCTGGAGGTCGGGACCGGCCAGAAGTATATGCTGCTGGAAAAGTCGGTTTACGAGGTCAAATATGTCGGTCCCTCCCGTCTTGCCCTGGCGGGCGCGACGCTGGAGTCCCCCGTCAGGCTGCTGGCCGCGGACGGCGGCGACCGCATAAAGCTCAACGGACGATTTTACAAAGGCGAACTTTACCTGAAGACGGCCGCCGAAGAGAAGCTGGAGGTCATAGAACATCTCTCGGTGGAAGATTATCTCTATGGCGTGCTGCCGGTCGAAATGAGCCCGGACTGGCCCCTGGAGGCCCTGAAAGCCCAGGCCGTCGCCTCGCGCACCTACGCGCTCAAGAACGCCAACCCGAAGAAGGACTATGACATGACGGACGGAGTGGACACGCAGGTCTATAACGGCGCTTCCGCAATGAGCCCCCGCATCATCGACGCCGTCAACTCCACCCGCGGCGAAGTGCTGAAATATAAGGGGAAACTGCTCACCGCTTTTTTCCACGCCTGCTGCGGAGGCCACACGGCCAGCGCTAACTCCGCCTGGGGCGAGGAGGTGATAAAGCCGCTCTACGGCGTCAAGGACCCGTTCTGTTCCGGCTCCCGCCATTACAACTGGGAATATTACGCCACCGCCCGCGACATTCTTTCCTTTATCCAGAAAAGAGGCTCCTCCGCGCTGAAGGTAAAGAGCGTGCGCGTTTACAAACGAGACCGTTCCGGACGCGCGCTCAAACTGAGGTTCCTGACGGATTCCGGCGCCTTCGCCGCGGACGCCGCCGACCTGCGCAAAGCCTTCGGCAACTACGATATCAAAAGTACTTATATCACCCGCATCGCGCCCGCAAAGAACGGCTATGAGTTCTTCGGCAAGGGCTGGGGGCACGGCGTGGGCATGTGCCAGGAAGGCGCCAAACGGATGGCGCTGAACGGCAGGAACTATAAAAAAATACTCCGCCAGTACTATCCCGGCGCGTCTATAACGGATGTCGATTAAGAATGAGCTCATTCCCGCTTACAGGTAATTTATGGATGGATCTGCGCTGACGGAATTCGAAAGTTTAGAGATCGAGCCGCTGATAGCGGCCAAACCCGCGGAACCGAGGGATTCCTCGCGGCTAATTTCCGTCGACCGCGCTGCGGGGAGCGTGGAACACGGGGTCTTCCGCGGCCTTGCGGACCTGCTGGTTCCGGGCGATGTGCTGGTCCTTAACAGCAGCAAAGTCTGGAAAGCTAAGCTGCCCGCCCGCAAGCCCACAGGCGGCAGGTCCGAACTACTGCTGCTGAAGCCGGAAAAAGAGGACCTTAAAACCTGGTCCGCGCTCGCCCGCAAGATCCAGCCGGGCCAGACCCTGATCTGCGACGGCGGGGCGCGGGCGGTCTGCGCGCGCCGTAATCCCGACGGCAGTTTTATTTTCGACCTTTCCTCCCCCCTGGATCCGGCCTATCTGGAACGGAACGCCGAGGTTCCGCTCCCCCAGTATATCCTCAAGGCCAGAAAAAGGGCCGGGATGCCGGAAGACGAAACCCGGGACGACTTCCGTTACCAGACCGTTTTTGCCGGCGCGCCGGGCTCCATCGCGGCGCCGACCGCCGGTTTTCACTTTACGCCTGAGCTCCTGGACGAGCTCAGGAAGAAAGGCGTGGAGGTGCGGTTCGTAACGCTTCATATAGGCTGGGGCACATTCAAACCTGTCAGGAGTTCGGAGCCTTCGGCCCATGTAATGCTTGAAGAGGAGTGCGCGCTGTCCGCCGAAACGGCGGACTCTCTTAACGCCGCCAAAGCCGGAGGCGCACGGATAATAGCGGTCGGGACCTCGTCCATGCGCACGCTGGAAACTTTCTCCTCCGCCGACGGACGGTTCTTCCCCGGAGAAGGCAAAGCCGGATGTTTCATCTATCCCGGCTACCGGTTCAAAGCCGCCGGCGCTTTTCTAACGAACCTGCACGTGCCGTCCTCCGCGCCGCTGTATATGACCGCCGCGTTCGCCGGCAGGGAGCTTCTTTTCAAAGCATATAAGGAAGCCGTGGAGAAGAAATACAGATTCTACTCCTACGGAGACTCGATGTTCATAAGCTGAACGGCCCTGCGATCGCCGCCGGACCGTAAGGAATCCAGGATGAAACACTTTGAAGTTATCAAAACAGATCCGGCGAGCCGCGCGCGCATTTGCCGCCTGAAAACCGCCGGCGGCGTGATCCACACGCCGGTCTTCATGCCGGTGGCAACGCAGGGCACGGTCAAGTCGCTGTCCCAGAACGACCTGAAAGCCATCGGGACCGAATGCATCCTCTCCAACACCTATCATCTCTACCTGCGTCCCGGCCTGGAGGTGCTGGAAAAATTCGGAGGGTTGCGCGGTTTCATGAACCACGACGGGGCGATCCTCACCGATTCCGGCGGTTTTCAGGTTTACAGCCTGAGCAACCTGAGGAAGATAACGGAAAGCGGCGTGCATTTCACCTCCCACATCGACGGGAGCTCCCATTTCTTCACCCCCGAACGAGTGATAGACTACCAGGCCAGGATCGGCTCCGACATACGGACCTGCCTGGATGTCTGCGTCAAGAACCCCGCGGAACACGCCGAGGCGGTCGACGCCCTCAGGAAAACCAAGCTCTGGGCGCAGCGGTCCAAAGAACATTTCGTCAGGACCACCGCCCATATCGAAGGGCCCGGAAGGCCTCTTCTGTTCGGCATTATCCAGGGCGCGACCTTTCCCGACCTTCGCAGGGAAGCCGCCCTGCACATGGCGGAAACGGTGGACCCGGACGGCTTCGCCGTGGGCGGCCTGGCCGTAGGGGAGACAAAGAACCAGATGCACCAGTCCCTGGCGGTGGTGACGGAAAACCTGCCCAAGGACCGCCCCGTTTATTTCATGGGCCTCGGCAGCCCCGAGGATATCTGGGAGGCCGTGGAACTAGGCGCCGACATGTTCGATTGCGTACTTCCGACCAGGAACGCCCGCAACGGCCAGGCCCTGACCTCGCGCGGCAAGCTGTATATCAAGAACGCGCCTTTCAAGCGGGACGAATCCCCGCTGGACCCGGACTGCGATTGCGAAACCTGCAAAAATTATTCCAAGGCCTATCTCTCGCACCTCTTCAAAGCGAAGGAGCTCCTGGTAAGCCGGCTGCTCTCCATCCACAACCTGCGCTTCCTTATAAGGCAGACCCGCATAATGAGGGAAGCGATAAAGAACGGGGATTTTGCCGCGAAAAAGAAAGAATTCCACGATTCGTATTTCCAGGCGAAAATTTGTTAGAATAGTCAGCAGATACGCACGGAATTATCCGGAGGAACCAATGAATCAGAACGCGCAGTTCATGCAATTTATTCCCTTGATCATCATAATGGTGATCTTTTACTTTCTCCTCATACGCCCCCAGCAGAAGCAGCTGAAAGAAAAAAAGCTTATGATCGACGCCCTCAAACCCGGAGACAGGATCCTGACCTTAGGCGGGATCGTGGGATCGGTGACCGGCCTGAACGGCGATGAACTGGAAGTGGAAATAGCCAAGAATGTGAAGGTCACGGTCGTGAGGTCCACGGTCACCGGCCTTATGAACCCGGCCAAATAACCAGGAGCCCTTAAAATGAACAAATCACACTGGAAACTCGGCCTTACGCTGGGCCTCACCCTTCTGTCGGTGTGGCTGCTGTACCCTACGGTGGAATGGTATACCAAATCCTCCGACGAGCGAGCCAAGCTCGAAGCCGTGCGCGAACGGCCCAAGCGAATGCTGAACCTGGGCCTCGACCTGCGCGGCGGCACGCATATGCTCCTTGAGCTGGAAGTCGAAAAGCTGGACAAGAAGGAGAAGCTCGGCGACGCCATAACCCGCGCCATAGAGATCCTCCGCAACAGGATAGACCAGTACGGCGTGGGCGAAACGCCCATCTCCCGCCAGGGCGAACGCTGGATCTCGGTCGATCTGCCCGGCATCTCCAACACCGAAGAGGCTGAAAATCTTATAGGCAAAACCGCCCTGCTGGAATTCCGTCTCGTGGATACCAGCGCGGAAGCCGAAAAGGCGCTGACCAAGGTCTCCGATCTTCCCGAATCCCCCTTCGACAAGGACGGAAAAACGCTTCCGGAGGTCGCCAAGCTCCTGCCCAAGGGAACGGATCTCTTCAAAGCCGCTTCCGGCGAGGAATCCTCCAGGTCCAAGTACTATGTTCTTTCCTCCACCGTGGGGCTCACCGGCGCTTATCTGGAGAACGCCAAAGTGGCCACCGACGAGCAGTTCGGCTATCCCAATATCTCCTTCACCTTCAATAAGGAAGGCGGAAAGATCTTCGAGCGCTACACCGGCGAGAACGTCGGGAAATACCTGGCCATCGTGCTGGACGGCGTGGTGCATTCCGCCCCGGTCATCAAATCCCGCATAGGCGGCGGCTCGGGCGTCATTGAAGGCTCCTTCACGATGGAAGAAGCCCGCAACCTTTCTATCATCCTGCGCGCCGGAGCGCTTCCCGCCCCGGTCAGGATCATTGAAAAGCGCGTGGTCGGCCCGGGCCTGGGAGAGGACTCCATCAAGAAAGGCGTAAGGGCCATGATCATCGCGTTCCTGCTCGTGGTTCTCTTCATGATGGTCTATTACAAAGGCGGCGGTTTTATAGCCGATATCGCCCTGTTCCTGAACTTCGTGCTGCTGCTGGCCGCGATGAGCTATTTTTCGGCCACGCTCACCCTGCCGGGTATCGCAGGCATGATCCTGTCCCTGGCCATGGCCATAGACGCCAATGTGCTGATCCTTGAGCGCATGCGCGAGGAACTGGCCCTCTCAAAACCCGTGGCGATGATAATCCCCACGGGCTACGACAAGGCCTGGAGCGCCATCCTGGACTCCAACGTGACCACCTGGATAGCCGCCGTCTTCCTGTTCCAGTTCGGCTCCGGCCCCGTCAAAGGCTTCGCCGTCACGCTGACCATCGGCCTTCTGATAGGTATGTTCACCTCGGTGTTCGTGACCAGGGCCATATACGAATTCTGGCTCACTTCCAATCCCAAGGAGCTCAGCATATGATCAGGATCCTTCATAAGACCAACATCGACTTCGTAAAACTCCGCCATCTGTTCTTCGCGATCTCCGGGGTAATCGTGGTGACGGGCTCCGCCTCTCTTTTAGTGAAAGGCATCAACCTGGGCCTTGACTTCACGGGCGGCACGCTTATGCAGGTTAAGTTCGACAAACCCGTGGAGATAGGGGCGCTCAGGGCGGCCCTGGACGCGGCGAAGGTGGACGCCAGCATACAAAGCTTCTCCGCCGAAAACTCCTACGCCCTTAAAGTGAAAGGCACGCAGGAGAATGTGAACGAAAAAGCCGACCAGATAATAGCCGCCCTCAGGACCCTGCAAGGCACGGCCTTTACGGAAGAGAAGCGCGACTATGTCGGCCCCGTGGTGGGCCGCGACCTGGCGAAAAAAGCGCTGTTCGCGATAATGCTGTCGATGTTCGGGATCATTATCTATGTGGCCTTCCGGTTCTCGAACCCGATCTGGGGCGCCGCCGGGGTCATAGGCCTGCTGCACGATGTGTTCGTCGCGCTGGCCGCCATGTCGTTCACCAACCGCGAGATCGACCTGGTCATAGTCGCCGCCTTCCTGACCATAGCCGGCTACTCCATCAACGACACCATCGTCATTTTCGACCGGATGCGCGAGAATATGAGGATCTTTCCCAAGATGCAGCTCGGAGAACTGATCAACTTCAGCGTGAACGAATGCCTATCCCGCACGATAATAACGACCTTTACAGTCTTTATCACCGTACTGGTGCTTTACCTGTTCGGGGGTATCGCCATCAACAACTTCGCCTTTTGCATGCTGATAGGCACAGTGGCGGGCGTATACTCCACCGTCGCCCTCTGCACACCGATGGTATACCAGTGGGAGGGCCGGAACAAATAAAATGTCGCAAGACGACATTTTATCAGCAGGATTTTACCATGCGCAAGATTAAGAAGTTCAAGATCCCGATCTACACCTATGACATACTGCGCAAGGCCAAAAAGCGCAAAATAGACCTCTTCGCCCTGGGCCTGGCGGAACAGGAAAGCGCCAAGGAATACATTTCCTCCATAGCGGCGGCGCTGGAACCGTCCACGATGTTCGATCTCCTGACTCCCGAGGAAGAGCTGACCCGCTCTTTCGGTTCGCCCAACGGCGCAGCCGGGACGCTAGGCGTCATAACGCTCGGCGCGGCCTTCGAAGAAAAAACCAAAGCCATAACCGACCCCGAACTTTTCCGCCTCGCCGAGACGGCCGCGCTGGTTTTCGCGGAAACCGGCCTGAAGGTCGTAGCCGAACTTATAGGCCAGGAAGTAGCAGCCGAAGGGTTCGACCCCGGAGAGCCCCGTTACCTGTACTCCTGCCCCGCTCTTTTGACGGCAGATCAGGGCCCGGCGGACCGTTCCGACGACGGGCCGGTCTGCCAGTCCGAGCCCGCCGTGCTAGAGGCGATCTTAAACCGCCTCAGCGCCGACAAGATCGGCGTCAGGCTGGCGGAAGGTTCTCTCAGCCCCAAATATTCCCTCATCTTCGACATCCCCTGGCTGGCCGGCAAAAAGAAAAAACCGGCGCCCGGTTCCGCGGCCGCCGGCAAATAAGATGAATGAGTCCACTTACTCGGGCCCCCTGCATTCGATCCTGCCGTTCCTGGCGCACCTCTATTTAATGTTTACCGGTTTCACCACCCGCGTCAAATCCGAGGGCCGGCCCGAACGGACCCGCTTTATCTACGCTTTGTGGCACTCTCACCTTGCCTTCATGCTCTACTCCCACCGCGGCATGGGCATTTCGGTGCTGGTCAGCCAAAGCGCCGACGGCGAGTATGTGTCCAGGATGCTGCGCAAATTCGGGCAGAATACGGTCAGGGGCTCCACCAGCCGCGGGGGTTCCCAGTCCCTTCTGGAGCTTATAGAGCGCGCCGAACAAGGCTTCCCCGTGGGGATCACCCCCGACGGGCCGAGAGGCCCCAAAGGAAAGGTCCAGCAGGGCGTTATTTTCGTGGCCCAAAAGACCGGCATGGAGATCCTGCCCGTCAGCGTGGCGCTTTCCAACAAGATCTCGTTCAATTCCTGGGACAAATTCGAACTTCCGCTGCCTTTCGGCAAAGCCGCGATAACCTATGGCTCTCCGATCGGCGTCGCAAAAACCGACTCCATACAGGACAAAGCGGAAGAATTGGAAAAAGTCCTTAATTCTCTCGCGGCCCGGGCGCAGGAATTGCTGAAGCGATAAAATGCCGTAAAACGGCATTTTATCATGCCCGGCGCGGGGGTCCGTTCATCCCGGCGTCCAAACAGCTATGGGTATATTTTTTCTGGTGCTTTACAATCTCCTGGCGCCGTTCATCGCGGCGGTCTACCTGCTTTTTTTCTTTCTTTCGCCCAGACGCGGCCTTTTAAGGAACCTTTTACCCGAACTGCGGCAGCGCCTCGCTCTTACGACGCCGTCTTTTACGGAACGGCCGCTCTGGTTCCACGCGGCGTCGGTAGGCGAAGTGAAAGCGCTGCGCGGACTCCTGCCCGTGATGAACGGGCTTTATCCTTCAAGACCGGTAATGATCACCGCCTCCACCTCTTCCGGACTTGCCCAAGCCCGCAGGCTTACGCCTTACGCTTTTCTGCTCCCGCTGGATTCCTACCCCCTGATGCGCCGCTTCATGGCCGGAACGCGCCCGGAACTGCTTATGATAGCGGAAACCGAACTTTGGCCCAACCTGCTTTACGCGGCGGGACGATCGGGGATAAAGGTGATAATGATAAACGCGCGCCTGTCGCCGCGCACTCTCGCTTTCTACCGCGCCGTCTCCCCGGTCGCGGACCTCATGTTCGCGAATATCGCAAAGATAGCCGTTCAGAGCGGAGAAGATTTTGAAAGGTACAGAGCCCTCCTGCGCGGAACGGAAAAACTGATCCTTACAGGCAACATTAAATACGACCTGGTCGCCCCGCAGCCGCAGGACGGCGCCGAAATCATGGCGTTCATAGGCTCTGCCGGCTGGAAGGACAAACAGATCTTTTGCGCCGGCAGCACGCATCCGGAGGAAGAAGACCTTATACTGGAAGCGTTCCTCAAAGTAAAAGCGGCGCTGCCTGACACCCGCATGATAATAGCCCCCCGGCACCCGGAAACGGCGTCCGCAACCGCGGCCAGGCTCAGGAATAAGGGACTGACGGCGCCCCTTTGGTCCCGGCGGGCGCACACGCGCAGCCCCCTTTCCGCCGCCGAACCGGCGGACCGGCAGCGGGGCTACCCCGGCCCCGACTGCCTGTTGGTGGACGAACTGGGCCGGCTGGCGGACATGTATTTTTATTCGACCGTGGTGTTCGTAGGAGGCACGCTGGACGAGACCGGCGGACACAATGTGCTTGAACCTTCAGCATTCTCCAAGCCGGTATTTTTCGGCCCCAATGTGAAACATACCCGCGAAGGCGCCCTGGCGCTTATAAATAAGAACGGCGGCTTCATGGTTGAAACCGCCGGAGAACTCGCCGATAAAATTATTTCACTTCTGCAAAATCCCGCCGCTTTGGAGGCGGCGGGGGCCGCCTCCAAAGCGGCGCTCGAATCCCTCCAGGGCGCCACCCGGAAAACGCTGGAATTGATCTCGCAACAACTCGGATAATTTATCCGCCCCGTTAATTGCAGGTGCAAACGCCGTTCACATCCGGGGCGGTAGAGCAGACGCCTAAAGTCGCCGTTGCCGTCCAACAGACAACTTTCCCGGTGGCTCCTGCGGAGGTGATGCCGGTGCCGCCGTTACCCACCGGCAAAGCGCCTGTAACCTCGGAAGTCAAATTAACATTCGCGGCGGTGAGAGCGCCGGCCCCATTGCCTTTAAGCACTCCGGTCAAGCCACTCAGGGTAAGTCCCGCAAAAGTGGGCGTGGCGGCGGCATGAACATTCTGGGGCAGCGAAAGCGTTATCGTCCCGGCACCGTTGCCCACGGCGACCTGATTGGCGGTTCCGGTCAATGTGGCTATAGCCGGCGCGCCAGTCCCATCACCTATTAAAAGCTGGCCGTTAGTCATAACCGCCAGAGCACCGATACCGCCTGTGCCATTGCCGTAAAGAATGCCGCCCGATGTTAAAGTCGTTTGCCCCGTGCCGCCGTTAACAACGGGTATCGTGCCCGTAACATTAGCCGCATTGCCGCTTATATTTCCTGAAACCTTGCTCCCGGCGATAGAGGTTATCCACGCCGGATCGGAGTATGTGCCGGTGGTATAAACGCCATTGGTAACAGTGGCGGCGTTGCCGGTGATACTGCCGGTCAAAGTGCCGCTGAGCCCGCCGTTGAAAGTCTGCGCAGCCGTCCAAGTATTTGTATTTCCAAGATTTACGGCCAGCTTATAGGGCGAGACAGCCGTCCCCAATCCGCTCCTGGTAAGGGTTGCGTCGGCGGCATCTGTGACCTCGTTGCCCACCCAGCCATCTCCCAGTCCTCCGCTGGCGGGATTAGCCCACGAGGCGTTTCCATTCGCGTCGGATGTCAGGACATAATTATTGACTCCAACCCCGGTCAGTTGAAATGTGGTCGTCCTTAACTTTCCATTTACATCCAACTTGATTCCCGCCGTCGGGGCCACGCCTACTCCGGCATTGGAACCGTCGTCGTAGAGCACGGCACTCGCGTCCAAATCACCGGCGGTAGCCCACCTGGCGGTCCGACCCGCGACGCCGGTAATGGCCGTCAGAGCGCCCGCTCCGTTGCCGTTCAGCATACCGGTGAGGGAGCTAAGGGTCAGATTATTGAAGGTCGGATTTGCCGCAGTGTGGATATCCTGCGGCAGGGAGAGCGTTATCGTGCCCGCGCCGTTGGTCACCACGACCTGGTTCCCCGTTCCGGTCAATGCACCGACAGAGGGCGCGCCCGCGCCGTCGCCTATTAAAAGCTGACCGTTGGTCATAACCCCCAGCGCCCCTATTCCGCCGGCGCCGTTCCCGTAAAGAATGCCGCCCGAGGTCAAGGTCGTCTGTCCGGTGCCGCCGTAGGGCACGGTGATCGCGGCGCCGTTCCAGTCGCCCGCGGCGGTTATCCGCGTAGCACCGCCGGTCCTTATCGCTCCGGAGGCGTTGATATCCCCGCCCTGCACATCCAGCTTATAACCCGGCGCGTCGGTGCCTACGCCGGCGCGTCCGGCGGCCGAAGTGGAAAGATAAACATTGCCCGCGACCGTCAGGCCGGTAAAAACGACCGGCGTGGCGGACCGCTGGACGAACCCCCCGTCCACCACGATGCTTCCCGCAATTATCAGGTCCTCCACGCCGTTGGAGGCGTAAGAGCCTATGGACGGAGAGCCCAGCACCAGGTCGCCGCCTCTCAGATTCAGCTTGGAGATGGGGCTTATGGTCCCGATCCCGACATTGCCGCCGGAATTAAGGACAAGCCCGTCCACGGTCCCGGCGCGCAGGATGACGCTGCCCGTGCCGTTGCTGTCCTGGTCGGACTGGACCACCGCGTCGTTATTGTTGGAAACGGAACCTACCGAAAGGCCTCCTGGATTCGCGCTGTTCAGGGTGGTCCCGTCGGCGAAAATAAGGCCGTAACTTCTGCCGGGCGAGGACGAAGTGGAGATCCTGATATTGCCCTCCACGGTAAGACGGTGGTTCGGGTCCAGCACGGCGGCCCCCATTCCCACATTGCCCAGCGAAGAGCTCACATAGATCGCCGGAGTGGTCGCGTAGCCGGTGGAGATCCAGACCACGCTGTTCTGTACGCGGTAATAGCTGCCGTCGACCAGCGATTTTGTGTTGCCGACCACCAGGGCCAGGTTGTTGCCGGCCTGGGTCTCGAACCGCGCAGCCTCGGACGCTCCGCGGTAAAAATAGATCTTCGAATCTGCGCTGTTGCCGGAAACCAGGTAAGCGGCGGCCTCATCACCGTCGAACTCGGGCTTGTTATCCCCGATCTGAAGATATTTGGGAGCCGTGAAATCGAAATCCCTGACCCCGACTCCGACACGGTTGCCGGCGGCTATATCGCTTGAAACCGTCACCCGGCCGAGGAACGAGTTCTGTCCGGTAAAAATATTGTCCAGGGCAAGATACGCCGGGTCGCCCGCCATGGAGCCGATGCCGCCTGTCACGGTCAGGCTGCCGTAGATGACCGTTGAGGAGAGATAGACCTTATTGCCGTGCCCGGAATTGGCGGTAAAGTCCCCGTTAAGATCCACCCGGACCGAATCTGAAAAAGCGGCGGTGGCGGCGATTATGCCCTGGTCCGTCCTTATGCTGCCGCTGACATGGAGCTTTTCCCTGGGGGTATTGGTGCCGATGCCGACATTGTACGAGCTGCTCTGCTGGAGCAGCAGGTCGGTCTGCCCCCTTATT
Source organism: Elusimicrobiales bacterium (assembly GCA_041665305.1). GTDB lineage: Bacteria > Elusimicrobiota > Elusimicrobia > Elusimicrobiales > UBA9959 > YA12-FULL-51-18. Next base: position 19,029 of record JBAYJD010000017.1, on the reverse strand, counting down.
TCGTTGGCCAGGCCCGTCCAGTCGCCGTTGTAGGAACCGATGGAGACCGTTCCGCCGCGCACGCCCGCGTTGCTGCGGATATCGCCGGCCGCGTGCAGACCGGCCGCCGGAGCGGCGACGCCGATGCCGACATTTCCGTTGGAGTGGACGCGCAGCCGTTCGCTCCCGCCGGAAACGAGGCTGATCGTATTATCGGTCTCCCCGAGCGAAATATACTCGCCGCCGGCGCCGGTCACGCGGCCGCTTTCCACCAGCAGACCGCCCTTAATATTAACTTCTCCGTCATTGCGGTCATGAATGCCGCCCGCATTGCTTACATAAAGGGCGCCGTCTATATCCACCGCGCCGTTGGGCGAGGCGATGGCCCCGGGGCCGACCGCTATCGTGCCGCCAAGGGTCGAATCATTTATCCGGAGGCGTTCGACGCCCGAGGTGGTAAAGCTCATCTTGCCCGCGCCGCCGGTGCCTGAAGCCATAAGGCTGTCGCCGGCGGCGGTGACGCCGCCGATGGCGGTGGCCACTCCGAAGGAGGAAGTACAGGTGTTGTCGTTATAACAGATCGCGCTTCCGACGCCGTTCAGCTTTATAACGCCGTCGACGGTAAGCTTATGGGTGGGAGAAACGGTGCCTATGCCCACTTTGCTGTCGGGAGCGGTGGCCAGGAGCACCTGGTAGGCCGCGGTCAGCGTGCTGACGGAAACCGAAGCGCCGTCCTCCAGTTTTTTCGCCGCGAAAGAGTAGGCGACGCTGTTCAGCGGTTCCCGCGGGGAGAGAATATCGCTTTCAACCTGCACCTCAAGATAAAGCGGTTCGCCGGCGGAGAAAACCGACAAGGGAGGGGTTATGGACGCGCTGAAGATGCCCTGCGCGGCGTTAACCACGGCTTCCGGGCCGGCCCACCGGCAGGCGGCGCCGGGATTGCCGCAGGCGGCGGGGTCCCCCCCGGTCACGGCATTATAAATCCTGAAGGTCAGGAAAACGGGGCCGGTGATCGGCGCGTTGTCCCTTTCGAGACGGCCCTGGTAATTCAGAGAGCCGGGCACCGAACCGGGTTTGATCTCCCCGGCGGCGGCGTAAAAATTCAAGACGCCCAGCAGACCGAGCGTTATACAGGCACTCCCGGACATTCTCATGCGTTCTCCCGTTACCGGATGATGATCAATTTCCCCTTTTTGGTGCTCCCGCCGCCCTGGTTGAAATATATGTACAGGCCCCCGGCCACCTGTCGGCCGGCGCTGTTTTTAAGGTCCCAGCCCTCGCTGTCGATATTGCTGCTCTTCTCAATAGTCCGCACCAGTTCTCCGGAAAGGGTATAAATACGCACCGTCGCTTTGGCGGTAAGACGGGTGAAGGTAACGCCTGTACAACCCTTGCTGAGATCGCAGGGGTTGGGATAAACATGGGATGTCGCCATGGTGTCCTGGGGCGGCCGCCACGAATTGACCACGCTCCAGTTGAGGGTATAACGGGAACTCCCGATGGTCCCGTAGCCCAATTGTCCGCTGCTGCCGAGAAGGGAATAGGCCCCCCCGGTTTTAGCCGAGGTGTTCCCCACCATGGTCTGCTCGCTTATAAGTATGCGGTAGGTCGGGGAGGCGAGAATGGCTCCGGCGGCCTTGTAAAAAAATAAAGCGATAAAACAAACCAGCCCGGCCCGTCCGGTCCAGGTACTGATGCGAATTAACGGAACTCGTCCGGCGGAGGTTCTCTTCCACATGGCCATACTATATTATATAGACGGGCCGTTAACTGTCAATAGACATTATGTTGCCGTTTTGTTACCGCTCCGGGACCCGCTCCAGCGGGGCGTTCAGCCACCGCCGCGCCAGAATAAGGGTCAACGGCGTGATGCAGGCGATAAGGGCATAAATAAGCCACATCATGGAACTGTCCTGCGGGCCGGACGCCGGCACAAAAACGGACAGCATTTTTCCGGAATAAAGTCCGGTGGTGAATTTAGCCAGGAACCACGGAATGCCCGCCAGTCCCATGTAAGCCCCCACCCTGCCGGCGGGGGCGATGTCGGCCACATACTCCAGGAACCTGGACGACCAGACGGCTTCGCCGAACGAGAAAAGTATCACATACGCGAGCAGCGCGTTCAGGTTCGGACCAGGCACCAGGGCGAAAGTTGTGACGGCGGAGATGGAAGTGCCGACGATCATCATGGTAACGACATTGACCTTGCGGGTAAGCGCGGCGATGAGCGGCACGAAGACCACGATGATAAGGGGGTTAAGGGCCGTTATCCATTCGTACTTGGCCCCTACTTCCGGCGGGTAACAGCGCATGATATAGTCGGGGATGGTCAGCCATTGGTGGGCGAAAAGGGTGCGCACGGGCAGAAGCGCGGAAATAAAGAACATGAAGCGGGCGTCAAGGAACGGAAGCTGCTTCATTTTTTCCACGAACGACCCGGGGTTCCCGCCGGTTTCCGCGGGCTTATCCGCCGCCACGCGGTCGCGCGCCTCGACTCCGGCGGTGAAAAATCCCAGATGGACCAGGAGCATCAGCAGGGTGACCGCTATGCACAGCCAGAAAACCCCGGGGATCCCGAGCCCGAGGGCCATGATCTGCCGTCCCCCGGCCTTCACAAAGGGGCCGCTGGTCCTGATATACGGAGAAACGAAGCTTTCCATGACGATGCCGAGGTTCATTATCGCGTAAAGGATGCTGTAACTTATGGTGGCGGTCCTGGCGTCGGTATATTCCTTGACCCCGGCGTACAGCGCCGGCTGGATCACGCCCTCTCCGAAAGCCATGACCAGCAGGCCCGCCCAGCACAGAAGGAAAGAAGGAGAGAGCAGGACTTCGGCGCCCAGCAGCGTGAAAGAAGCCAGCGGAACGCGGGAGAACCCGGCGGAAAGGACCAGCATAAGCCGTCCCAGCAGCAGCATCGCCAGAACAAGCGTGAGGGCTTTTCTGACGCCTATCCGGTCCGAGACGAATCCTCCGCCGAACATGAACAGGGTGACCAGGCCTGTGAACAGCGACACGCTCCAGCCGGCGAGGGCGTCGGGCATCCCGAGCCCCTTTATCCCCAGGAACAGCGTCATCAGGTTCAGCATCCCGAAGTATGCTATGCCGTCCCCGAAGTTGACGACATTGACCAGCCAGAAACCCTTTGAAGCTTTAAAAAGCATCCGCAGGATCTCCTTCAGGGGCAGTTTTTCCTCATTTTTAGCGTCGGTCATGGTTCCTCTTCGGCCTTAATAGTTTCAAAACAGCGGCGCTGTTTTGATAAATGATATAATTTTTCCCGTGAACAAGGAAACCGCGCCGCGCATACTCGTGATCAGGATGTCGTCCCTGGGCGATATCATCCTGACGGCTCCGGTCCTGCGGAACCTCCGCCGCCGCTGGCCCGGCGCGCGCATCACCATGCTGGTGAAGCCCCAGTTCGCAGGAGCCGCGGCGAAGAACCCTTTTATTTCCGACATCCTGCCGTTCAAGGACCTCCCGTCCGCGCTCAAGGCCATAAAAAAGAACCGGTATGATCTGCTCATCGATCTGCATTCCAACCTGCGCAGCCGGCTGCTTTCGGCCTTTTCGGGCGTAAAGCTCAAAGCGCGCTACCGCAAGGATTCCCTTGCCCGCCGGCTTTTCGTTAATTTCCGCATACCCAGCCCCGCTTTGGAGAAGCACACGCTGGAGAGGTACCTGGAGGTTCTGGACGCCATAGGCGTGCCGGCCGTAGACAGGGCGCCGGTGATCGGAGACTGGGTCCTGGAGACCGGCGCCCAGGCGCTGAACAAAACGCCCCGGCGCGTGGTCCTGCTGCAGACCGCCTTTCTGGGCGACGCGGTCCTTACGCTGCCGCTGCTGCAAAAGATCAAAAAAGTCCTGCCCGGATCGGAGGTCGCGGTCCTGACCCGTCCGGAAACGGCGCAGGTGTTCGCCTCGTCGGGACTGGCCGCCGGGGTCATTACCGACAACAAAAAAACTTCCGGTTCCTTCTTCGGGGAATTTTTCCGCCTTCTCAGCGAGCTTAAAAAAGGCCGTTTCGACGTCGCCATAGTCCCCCACAGGTCCCTGCGCAGCGCCTTGCTCGCGCGCCTGGCCGGCATCCCCGTGCGCATCGGCTTCGACTCCAGCCCCGGCAGTCCGCTGTTCACGCATAAAGTCCCGTTCTCCTGGCTCATCCACGATCTGGAACGCAACCTGACGCTCATTCTCCCGCTTGCGGACGACACCTCCCCCTCGTTCCCCGCCCTCAGCGGTAGGACCTCCGCGCTGAAAGAACTGGGCGTGGACGGAACCGTCTTTATCGGGGCCAATCCCGGCTCGGTCTGGCCCACAAAACGCTGGCCCAGGGATTACTGGGCCCGCCTTGTAACGGAACTGGCGCGGGACTACGGCACGAAGGTGCTGCTGGTGGGCGGCAAGAACGAAATGGAATGGAACGCGGGGATCGAAAAGGCCGCCGCGCCCGGTTCGGTACTGAACCTCACTGGCAGGACCGGAATGGACGACCTGATGGCGCTGATAGGCAGCCTCAGGCTGTTCATAACCAACGACTCCGGCCCCATGCACATCGCCGTCGCTTTCGGCGTGCCGGTGGCGGCGGTCTTCGGCCCGACCACGCGCGAACTCGGCTTCTTCCCCTACGGCGGGAAGAACGTGGTGCTGGAGGAAGAACTGGCCTGCCGCCCCTGCGCCCTGCACGGCTCCAGGAAATGCCCGCGCGGGCACTTCCTCTGCATGAGGATGATAACCCCGGACAGGGTCCTGGCCGCCGCGAAGCATATCCTGGACAAAACGAAGGAAACCACATGATAAAAGAACTTCTAAGCATAGCCGCGTTCTCAGGCGCGGCGCTCGCCAGCGCCCGTTGGACCTGGTGGCGCGGCGCGGTCTCCGGCCTGCCGGTGCTGGTCTACCATAAAATAGGGATCCCCCCCGCGGGCTCGAAACTCAAGGACCTGTGGGTTACGCCGGAAAAATTCCGTTCGCAGGTGGCCTGGCTGGGCGCCCACGGTTATGTCACGGTGCTGTTCTCGGATGTGGTGAAGGCTTATAAAAACAAAAAACCGCTGCCCGAAAAAGCGGTGCTTATAACCTTCGACGACGGCTATGAGAACAACTACACCCACGCCTACGGGATCCTGCGCGAGCTCGGCGCCAAAGGGAATATTTTCGTGGTTTACAACACCATCGGCAAGGCCAATCTCTGGCATAACCCGGAAACGGAGCCCTGGATCGACATGGCGGGCCTGGCCATGCTCCGGGAGATGCAGGAAAGCGGCGTCATCGAGTTCGGCTCCCACACCATGAGCCACCCGAACCTTGAAAAACTTCCGCTTGAGGACGCGGCCTGGGAACTGACGGAATCCAAGAAGCAGCTTGAAGCCGCGCTGGGCAGGGAAATGTCCGTTTTCGCCTATCCGTACGGGGCCGGAGCCTACTCCCCGGCGGTGCGGGCCCTGGCGCTCAAAGCCGGCTATGTCCTGGATTTCAGTTTCAGGCAGGGCAAAACGCCCTGGCCGTGGAACAGGGAAGCGGGCCCTATCGACCGTCTTTTCATAAAACGCGGAGACACGAACCTGGACCTTAAGTTCCATCTGGAGCGCGGAGCGTCAAGACTGTTTTAAAGCGTGACCCGCGGCTCAGCCTGCGGCGCACAGGGATGGCCGGGACCGCATAATGGATTTTACACCTGAAAAAATTCTGCTTATACAATTCCGTCAGATCGGGGATGTGCTGCTGAGCGCCCCCGCCGCGGAAGTGCTGAAGGCCAATTTCCCCTGCGCGAAACTGGATTTTCTCACCCAGGCTCCGGCCGACCAGGCCCTGGCGCGCAACCCTGCCATCGATGAGATCCTGGTCTATGACGCGGCGAAACCTTTGAAATGGCTTTTAGAAGCGCGGCGGCGCGGCTATGATCTTGTGATAGACCTCATGTCCAATCCCCGCTCCGCGCTCGTAACGGCCCTGAGCGGAGCCGCGATAAAAGCCGGACCGGCCTACACTTACTCCTCCTGGGCCTATAATTTCAAACTGCGCCTGCGGGCGGGCCAGCGCGAATATAATCCTTTTTTTAAAATAGACCTTCTGAGCCAGCTAGGCCTGAAGAACCTTTTCTACCCGTATCCGAAAGTATATCCCGCCGCCGCCGATCTGGACTGGGCCGCCGCGGCGGCCGCGGAACTTCTCCGCGCCGGCCGGACCGGCCCTGCGGAAACCGCGGGAAAAAGGCCGGTCATAGCTTTTTCCCCGGCCTCGCGGCGGAAGACCCGCCTGTGGCCCGCCGAGCATTACGCGCGCCTGGCCTCGCTGATCGCCCAAAACACAAAGGCCGCCGTCCTGGTCCTCTGGGGACCCGGCGAAAGGCCGCTGGCGGAAGGGATCGTGCGCGCGGCCGGCCGCCCGGCCGTTATCCTCGCGCCTGAAACCCCCACTCTTTCCAGGCTGTCGGCGCTGCTGCGGCAGACCGCGCTCCTGGTCTCCAACTGCAACGGCGCCAAGCACATCGCCCAGGCCTCCGGAGTCCCGACCCTCGGGATCTACGGCTCAAGCCGGCCGGAAAGCTGGACCCCGCCGGGCGACCCGAAGCACCAGGTCATAAGGAACGAACAACTGCCCTGCCTCGCCTGCCAGAAGAACGAATGTCCGGATGACCGCGCCCTCGGATGCCTGAGAGAGCTTTCACCCGGATCAGTATTTGCTAAACTTATCCTTATGGCCGGGGAGCTCGGCCTCGGGATCTGAACTTATGAACGCAAAAAAAATCCGCGACGGATTGAAAAAAAAGGCGGCGGGCCGCCTGCTGCTGCGCGCGCTTTCGCTCCTTTATATCTGTGTGATAGCCCTGCGCCGCGCGCTTTACGCCGGCGGTTTTATCAAAACCTATAAACTTCCCGTGCCGGTCATCTGCTTCGGCAATCTCTCGGCCGGCGGAACAGGCAAAACCTCCACGGTGGTCATGGCCGCCATGGAGCTTAAAAAAGCCGGCTATAACCCCGCCGTTCTTATCCGCGGCTACAAACGGCGCGCCCCGGGCGGAAAGCTGACCATCCTGGCCGAAGGCGAAGCCTTTTCGCCGGAGGAGGCCGGCGACGAAGCCCTGATGATCTATAAAATGCTCAGAGACTACGCCATCCCGGTACTGGTCTCCTCCGACCGCTACCAGTCCGGTCTCGCGGCGCTGGAAAAATTCAAAAGCGACTGTCTGCTGATGGACGACGGCTACCAGTTCTTCAGGCTGCACCGCGACAGGAATATCGTCCTGATAAACACGACCATGCCTTTCTCCAGCGACAACCTGCTCCCGCTGGGCAACCTGCGCGAAACCCCGGCGGGCCTGGCCAGGGCGGACGCGATCGTCCTGTCGCATTGCGAACACGCCACCGAAACCGGGCTGGAAACCCTCAAGGGTGAAATAAAAAAAATAAGCCCTTCCGCGGCCGTGATAGAAAGCATGCATTCCCCCGAGGCCTTCGTGGACGGGCTTAAGAAGGAAAAGCTCCCTCTTTCGGAATTTCGCGGCAAAAAAGTGGTGGCGCTTTCCGGCATAGGGGATCCGCAGTCCTTTGAAGATTCCCTTGTCGGCCTTAAAGCCGTCCCGGCCCAGATCTGGCGCTACCCGGACCATCACCATTTCACCCGCGACGAACTGGCCGCCGTCCAGGCCACGCGCGAAGGGAGGCCGGTCATCACCACTTACAAGGATTTCGCGCGCTTTCCTTCAGATTGGGCGCAGATCCTGAAAGGGGACGTGTTCATCCTCTCGGTGAAGATCGTATTCCTGTGCGACGGGCACAAGCGCCTGATGGATGTCATAACCTCCGTAAAAAAGGGAACATGATCGCTTATATACGGAAAACCGGAAAGGACCTGCGACGCCCGGCCGTATTCCTTGACAGGGATGGGACGCTCATCCATGACCGTCCCGGCTTCTACCTCACCGACCCGCGCGGGCTTAAATTCTATGTCTTCGCTTTTAAAGCCCTGCGCCTCCTGGCCGCCCTCGGTTACCGGCTCATCGTGGTCACCAACCAGGCCGGGGTGGGCAGGGGCTACATGACGCTGGCCAGGTCGAAAGCCATAAACATGAAGCTTGTTAAAGAGCTGCGCGCCGAGGGCATAGAACCGGACGGAGTGTATTTCTGCCCCCATGCGCCGGACGCGGGCTGCGCCTGCCGCAAGCCGTCCGGCGGACTTGTAAAGGAAGCGCTGCGGCATCACCTCGTGGACCTGCCCCGATCCATAGTTATCGGCGACAAAGGATCGGACATGAAACTCGCGGACGGGCTTGGGCTCGCGTCCGTACTGGTCAGGACCGGCCACGGCATGAGCGAACTGCGGGAAAATCCCGGGCTTGCCGCAGGCCGCGCGGTGAAGGCCGACCTCCTGGCGGCGGCAAAATGGATCCGAAGCCGCCGGCAAAACGGGACATAAGGAAGGAACTATGAAAAAAAGGATACTTGTTTCGCAGATCACCGCCATAGCGGTCATAATGCTGGCCCGGCCGGCCGGCTGGGCGTTCTTCTCGGCCGGCATCTGCGTAATGTTCCTGGGGCAGCTCATCCGCGTCCTGGCCTCGGCGGCGATAGTAAAATCCAGGACGCTTACCGTTACCGGACCCTACGCCGCGGTCCGCAACCCCCTTTATCTGGGCACCGGGGTCATGGTGCTGGGCCTTCTCATCGCCCTTTCAAATCCCGAGGCGCCGCTGCGCACGGGGCTGGCCTGGCTGGTCACAGCCGTCTCCTTCACGCTCATCTACAGGGTCCAGATAAAAGCCGAGGAGGAGTTCCTGCTCGGCGAATACGGCGCCCAGTTTTTGGAATACATGTCCCGCGTCAACTCCATACTGCCCCGGCCGCGCGCCCTCGCAGGATTCCTGGACCGCAAAGCCTATTCTCTGGAAGTTTTCCTGAAGAACAAGGAGTGGAGGGGCATGGCTGGCATGGCCGCCGCCGCGGCCGTCATCTGGGCGCGCATAAACTACGGTTTTTAAATCCGGACCGTTCAAGGATCCGAATGAAAATTATCCCGAACTATACGATCAGGATCGACCGCCTGCTTCGCGCCGCGGCCCTCGCGGCGGCCTGCGCGGCTCCGCTTCAAGCCCAGGAAAAACCGGCCGGACTCGTCCATCCATATGCCGCCCTCGAACCGGCGGTGTCCGCGGACACCGCCGCCGTACGCAGGGACTGGAACAGGGAATATCTGGAATACTCGATCTACTGGGGGCTGGTTAATGTGGGTTCGGCCTACCTGCGGATAGATAAGATAGTCATGATAGACGGCCGGCCGGCCTACCACATCGTTTCGGGAGCGAAGTCTTCCGCTTTTATACAGAAATTTTACGCCGTAAACGATCTCAACGAATCATGGATGGACCTCCGCGACCTGTACTCCTTCGGCTATTACAAGAACCTCCGCGAGGGGAATTACGCTTCCAACGAATGGATCGTCTTCGACAATAAGGCCGGGACGTTCCACGGCGAGAAAATGGGCAAGTCTAAAACCGCCGCGCCCGTGGAAGGGCCTCTGGAAGGGCCGGTCAGCGATGTGCTTTCCTCCCTCTATCTGGTCCGGACCATGGAGATGAAGCCCGGCACCCGCCGGGAAATAACCGTCAACACCAAGCGGAACTGGCGCATGAACATAAAATTCCACAAGCGCGAAAAAGAATCCACCGCTTACGGCAGGTTCCAATGCGTACTGGTGGAGCCGCAGCTGGGTGATGACGGCCTCTTCGTGGCCAAAAAAGGGAAAAAGATGCTGGTCTGGATAACCGACGACGAGCTGCGCCTGCCGCTCATCCTGAAAGCCGAGATCTTCCTCGGCTCCGTAACCGCCAAGCTTGTCAAACGCCGCCTGGAATGATCCTTGGGGCTCAATAGACGCCGTCCGCGAGTTCTATCACCAGCGGAGTAAGGATGCGGCTGAAGTCGCGCGCGCGGCGCTCGATCCGCCCCGGCAACACCCGCTCCAGGTTCCAGGGATTGTCGACGCCGGGGAGATGCCAGCTAATGCCGTCCTTGAGCGCCGGATCGTCCGTCTGCTTCCTGCCGCTCCGGTCGCCGATATCCCAGTTGCTCGCTTCGACCTCCAGCACAGGGACGCCGGCCATATCGAACGGCACGGCGTCGGAGCAGCAGCCGGTGCCCTTAGGGTATTTCACATTCAAACCCGGATTGGTCTCGGCGGCGATACCGAGCTTTTCGGCGATGGCAAGCGCCCTGTCGCGCGCGAAGCCGGCTTTCGGCTCTCTGGCCGTAGTATTCCGGCCCGCATGAAAGTATATTTTGTCGCCGGTGATCAGACCGTCTATATTGATCATAACGACCGCCTTCCAGCAATCGACCATCGTCATTCTCTCGATGTAGCTTTTCGCGCCGAGGGAACCCGTTTCCTCCGCGCCGAAGGCTATAAAAACGACCGTGTCTGCGGTCTGAACATCTTTAAGCCGGTCGGCCAGTTCCAGAAGCATGCCGACGCCGGAAGCGTTGTCGTCCAGCCCTTCAAGGTCGGGCCCCCCCGGCCCTCCGATCTCGCCTTCTGACAGCGGCGCGTATGTGTCGAAATGCGCGCCGACGATCACGGTCTTATCCCACGCTCCGGGCTTGACCGCTACGACATTACGCGAGAAAAGATCTCGGGTCCCCGTACTTCCATCCGACTTCTTAAATTCATAGGCGTGCTTGAACGGTAAGACCGAGGTCTTGTAGCCCATCTCCCGGAAGCGGCCGGCCAGGTATCCGGCCGCGGCGTCTTCCTGCGCCGTACCGGCCATGCGGCCCTTGAACTGCGCCGCCATAATGCGCATTTCCTTCGCCGCTAGAACGCCGTAATCGGCGGCGGAGGCGCTGACGGAAAATACCAGGGCGATGACGAGAATGAACGATGCGAGCACACCACGGGCCACGGCACCTCCTTAAAACGCGCCGAAGTTTAAGTTCCTTCCGCTATAGTATCGAAGATCGACGAGTCCTCGGCATGAGCACAAGAGGCAGGTTGTACGGGGTAAAGGGCCTACCGCACCTGTGGGCCCATCGTTCTAAATTCACATAAGGAAACGGCAGGCCTGCAAGTTCGCGGGCGTGCCGGAGGCATGGTGCTGCCGGGCACGCTATCGTCCACGGTGACCGTTTATGCGAAATATTCACATGGATGGACAGGATATACAGGATAACAACACCAGATTAACCTCCGCAATCTGCGAAAATCCTTGAAATCTGCGGATACCTCCGGTAGTTTTGTGATTCTTATTCTCGAATCCTGTCTGCCGTGGACGCGCTCCCGCTCGGGTTCGGCGAGGAATAGGTAGCAGCTACCTTTTCCTTTTAGTATAATTTAGTCATGGATAACGCCGCTTTCAGCAGGCTTCGCGGAATAATCAACGATTTCAGTTCGAAACGCGTGGCGGTACTGGGCGATGTGATGCTGGACCGCTATATACGGGGCACTGTACGCCGCATGTCCCCCGAAGCCCCCGTGCCTATAGTTAAAGTGCGGGAAGAACGCATAGTGGCCGGCGGCTCGGGCAATGTAGCCGCAAACCTAGCCGCGCTGGGCGCAATACCGGCCCTTATTTCCATTACGGGCAACGACGGCGCCGCGCGGGAACTTTCCGGCATCCTCGAGGCGGAAGGCGTGGAAACAGGTTCCCTGATAAGCGACCCCTCCATTTTTACCATCGAAAAGACCCGTGTCGTAGCCGAACACCAGCAGGTGGTCCGCTTTGACCGGGAACCCGAGCTTAAACTTACCCCTTCCATGCAAAGATCCGTGCTGAACGCGCTGGACCTCCAGCTTAAAGCCGGCGCCGGGGCGCTGATACTCTCGGATTACGGCAAAGGACTCCTTACCCCGGCCGTCATCGGGGCCGCCGTAAAACTGGCCGGCGGGCGCGGCGTGCCCGTGTTCGTGGACCCGAAAACCGAGCACTTCGCCCGTTACAAAAAAGTGACCTGCCTTACCCCCAACACCATGGAAGCCTGGCAGGGTATGCGCCTGATCCAGAAAGACGGACAGGACGCGGTCGAAGACCTCGGCCGGAAAATAGTCCGCACGCTCGGCTGCAGATCGCTTCTGATAACGCAGGGCGAACACGGCATGACCCTTTTTAACAATGCCGGCGGCAGGATGAAGGTGCTGCACATCCCCACCAAGGCCCGCGAAGTATACGATGTCACCGGAGCGGGAGATACTGTCATCTCCACCCTGGCCCTGGCTACGGCTGCGGGCGCCGCCCTGGAAGACGCCGCCCTTATCTCGAACTTCGCGGCGGGCATCGTGGTCGGAAAGCTCGGCACCGCCTCCGTAGGGAAAGAAGAACTTCTGGACAATATCAGATCATGGACAAAAACTGCCTGATAGTTATCCCCGCCCGCTATAACTCCCAGCGCTTTCCCGGCAAGGTGCTGGCCAGGCTGCGCGGCAAAGCCGTGCTCCAGTGGTGCCATGAAGCGGCCGTCAGGTCCGGCCTGGGTCCCGTGCTAATAGCCACCGAAGACGCCCGCGTGCTTGAATTCGCCAAAGGGATCGGCGCGGACGCGGTACTGACAAGCCCGAAGTGCGCTTCCGGCACGGACCGGGTTTATGAGGCCGCGAAAGGCTCCCGAAAGAAATTCATCATTAATTTTCAGGGCGATGAACCGTTCATGCGCGCCGGGACCCTGCTGGCGGCTTTTAAGCGAATGAGCGCGGGCTTCGACATCGCCACCGCCTGCGCGCCGATCACGGACCAGGCGGAGATCTCAAACCCCAACTGCGTCAAAATAGCGATGAACAGCGAGGGACGCGCGCTTTACTTCTCCCGTTCCCCCATACCCTTCCGCCACCCGCTCTCGGACCTGAAAGGTCCGCCGCTGTATAAACACTGCGGCTTCTATATCTACCGGCGGGCGGCGCTGGACCGTTTTGTAAAGCTTAAACCGAGCGCGCTTGAGCGGCTGGAACGCCTGGAGCAGCTGCGCGCCCTGGAAAACGGGATGAGCATAGGCGTTGCGGTCGTAAAGGTCCTGGGGCCGGCCATAGACACGCCGGCGGACCTGGAAGCGGCGGAAAGGTTCGTGAAGCGCGGCAACCGCCGCCCGTAGGTCCTTATTTGAACGCGGCCGCCCGCAAGACGGCCCGTAACGGGGAAAACCACAGAATGACAAAATACATCTTCGTAACCGGCGGCGTGGTCAGTTCACTGGGCAAAGGGATAACGGCCGCTTCCGTGGGCCGCCTGTTGAAGGCGCACGGGTTGTCGGTCAATATCCTGAAATGCGACCCGTACATTAATGTGGACGCCGGGACCATGGCGCCCTTCCAGCACGGAGAGGTGTTCGTGACCGACGACGGCGCCGAGACGGACCTGGACCTGGGCTATTACGAACGGTTCCTTGAGATAGACACCCGCCGCGCCAACAATATGACCGCCGGGCAGATCTATCAGACCGTGATAGGAAAAGAGCGCGAGGGCCTCTATCTCGGGCAGACCGTCCAGGTCATCCCCCATATCACCGACGAGATCAAAAAAAGGTTCTACAAAGCCGGAGAAGGCTTCGACATCACCATCATAGAGATCGGCGGGACCGTGGGCGACATCGAAAGCCTTCCGTTCCTGGAAGCGGCCAGGCAGATGCGTCCGGACAGGACGCGCACGGATGTGATGTACATCCATGTGACCCTGGTCCCCTATCTTTCCGCCAGCGACGAGCTTAAGACCAAGCCTACACAACATTCGGTCAACAAGCTGCGCGAGATCGGCATAGACCCGGACATTATCGTCTGCCGCACCGAAAAGCCTCTCGGCAAGGAGATCCGCAATAAGATAGCCCTTTTCACCAGCGTGCCCGACGAAGCTGTGATAGAGGCCCCCAACAGCTTCTCCATCTACGCCGTCCCGAATGTGCTCAAGCAGCAGGGGATAGACGAGCAGATCATGATGCTGCTGCGGCTCAGAAGCAAGAAATGGGATTTTGAGGAATGGACCGCTTTCCTTGAAAAACTGAAAGCCGCCGAAAAGGCCCAGGGCGTGCGCATCGCCATAGCCGGCAAATACACCAAGCTGAAAGATTCGTACAAATCCCTCGTGGAAGCCATCCACCACGGCGCCATTGCCAACTGCGCGCGGATGGAGCTTGATTTCGTGGATGTAGAGGAAAAGGACTGCATGGAGCGGCTGTCCAAGGCCGCGGGCATCATAGTCCCCGGCGGTTTCGGCGACCGTGGCATAGAAGGCAAAATAAGCGTGGTGCGCTACGCGTGGGAGAACGGCGTTCCGTTCCTGGGCATCTGCCTGGGAATGCAGTGCGCGGTCATAGAGTTCGCGCGCGCCGTGCTCGGCTACAAGAAAGCGCATTCCGCCGAATTCTCCCCCAGGACCCCCTACCCGGTAGTGGACCTCATGGCGGAACAGAAAGGCGTGAAGGAAAAAGGCGGCACCATGCGCCTCGGAGCGTATCCCTGCCGCCTGAAAGCGGGTTCGCTGGCCGCCGGGATCTACGGCTCCCAGCTCATCTCCGAACGCCACCGCCACCGCTACGAATTCAACAACCGGTATATCAAAGCCTACGAAAAACGGGGAATGCTGGTCAGCGGCCTCTACAAAGAAAAAGGCCTTCCCGAGATCGTGGAGTTGAAAGGGCACCCGTGGTTCGTCGGCGTCCAGTTCCACCCGGAGCTTAAATCACGCCCGCTCAATCCCCACCCGCTTTTCAGGGAATTCATAGCCGCGGCAGTAAGGCATGGCGCTCCGTCCGCGCGGGAGGCGGTCATACTATGACCCAGGCGAGCGTAAAAGTAAAGACCGCGGTGTTCTGCAATGACGCCCCTCTCGTTTATATAGCCGGCCCCTGCGTCATGGAATCGCTGAAAACTTACGCCGCCGAAGCCGCGCGCCTTAAAAAGATCTTCGGGAACCTCGGCACTTCCTTCGTGCTGAAAGCCTCTTTCGACAAAGCCAACCGCACCTCGCACGCCTCTTTCCGAGGCATCCCGATGGAAACGGCGCTTGATTTCCTGAAAGACCTAAAGCGCCGCCTCTCCGTGCCGGTGCTGATAGATGTGCACGAGCCCTCCCAGGCGGCCCGCGTGGCGGAAGCGGCCGACATACTCCAGGTCCCGGCTTTCCTCTGCCGCCAGACGGACCTGCTGTTCGCCTGCGCCGACACGGGACGGGCCGTTAATGTTAAAAAAGGCCAGTTCCTGGCCCCCTGGGATATGGGGAATATCATCTCAAAGATCGAATCGCGCGGAAACAGGAACATCCTCCTGACGGAACGCGGAACCTTCTTCGGCTACGGGAACCTGGTGGTGGATATGCGCGCCATGGAGATCATGAAAGGCTTCGGCTATCCCGTGATCTTCGACTGCACCCATTCGGTGCAGAGGCCCGGCGCCTTGGGGAAATCCACCGGCGGGGACGCGAAACTGGCCCTGCCGCTGGCCAGGGCGGCGGCGGCGCTCAAGATCGCGGGCATCTTTTTCGAAGCCCATCCCGATCCGGCCAAAGCCCTCTCCGACGGGCCCAATTCCCTGAAACTGAAGCTCGTTCCGGCGGCCGTGGACATGCTCAACCAGATAGACAGGCTGGCCATAAAACTGTCGAAGCGCGAACCGCTGAAAGGATAAACCATTATGAAATGCTTGAACTGCGGACAGGACAACAAAGCTACGCTCAGATTCTGCAAAAAATGCGGCCGGGACCTTACCCTGTCCCCGGTCTGGTTCCCGGACTGGAGATGGCATTTAAAGACCCTTTCCTGGATCTATATCTCGGTTACCGTCTTTTTTTTCACGGTGAGCTGGCTGCTTCACAAACTGCCGCCGCCCTACAGCCAGCGGAAGATCCCCGCCGAAATGACCCCCTGGCTCAATCCGCACAGGGTCCCGGCGCCGTAAGAACGGGTTTAAAATGAAAAAAATTTCCGACGCGTTCATACTCAGGTCCGCCAGATCCGTGGTAACCCAGGAGGCCGTAGCGTTAAAATCGGCCGCCCGGGGTATCGGCGGGGACTTTGTACGGGCCGTGCGGCTCCTGCTGGCCGCGAGCGGCAAGGTGGTGGTGCTGGGCGTGGGCAAATCCGGCCTCATCGCCAGAAAAATAGCGTCCACGCTCTCCTCCACCGGGACCCCCAGCGTGTATATCCACCCCGTGGAGTCGCTGCACGGGGATATGGGACTGATAGCCGGCGACGACATTATCCTGGCGCTGTCCTACTCCGGCGAAACCGAAGAAACGGCCAGGCTCCTCCCCCTGCTCAGGAAGGAAGGCCTGAAAATAATTTCCCTCACCAACAATCCGGGCTCCAGGCTCGCGCGAAGCTCCGATATCGTCCTCAGTCTCAATATCCGCAAGGAAGCATGTCCGTACAATACCGTGCCCACCTCCTCCACGGCGGCCATGCTGGCCGTGGGCGACGCCATAGCCATAACACTGATGCGCGCGAAAGGTTTTAAACTTTCCAATTTCGCCCGTCTCCATCCAGGCGGGAATCTGGGCAAGCTTT
This sequence comes from Elusimicrobiales bacterium, assembly GCA_041665305.1. GTDB lineage: Bacteria > Elusimicrobiota > Elusimicrobia > Elusimicrobiales > UBA9959 > YA12-FULL-51-18. The sequence continues at coordinate 2,575 of JBAYJD010000017.1, read as the reverse complement.
TAAACCTGCGCGTATCCGACCTGATGCATAAGGGCCGGGAGAACCCGGTGGTGCGCTCCGGAGCCACCCTGAAAGCCGCGCTGGCCGCGATGACCGCGACCAGGGCCGGAGCGGTCTCCATCGCCGACAAGCGCGGCCGTCTTGTCGGTTTTTTTACCGACGGAGACCTGCGCCGGAGCCTGGAACGCGGCAAAGCCGCCCTTTCCTCCCCTATCGAAACGCTCATGACCGCCAGGCCGGTCTGCGTCCATCCCGACACGATGGCGATAGAAGCCGCCAAACTTATCTCCGCAAAAAAAATAGACAATCTGCCGGTCATAGACCGCAGGACCTCCCGGCCGGTCGGGATCATAGATGAAAAAGATCTTTTAAAAGAAGGCCTGATCTGAAACTCACCGCATTAGCGCTCCTCCTCCCCCTTGCCCTCTCGGCCTGTTCCGGCGGCGCCGCCGGACCGGCGGGGGCGGTGCGGGAAGGAGCAAGCCTGATGACCGGAGTCCGGTTTTCCCAGGTGGACGATAATCAGCTGAAATGGACGCTGGCCTCCAAAACGGCGCGGTTCGAAGACGGCGAGACCAGGATCTACTTCGATCATCCGAAGATGGACATGTTCGAAAACAACCGCCTGACCTCCAGGCTCAATGCGGAAACGGGCTTCCTGAACATGACCAAAAAGGACGCCCAGCTTGAAAAGGCGGTCCGCGTGGACTCCGAAACCGACGGGATGACCCTGTTGACCGCCAGGCTTTTTTTCAGTTCGGAAAAGAACAAGATCTGGACCGACGACCCCGTAACGATCCTCAAAGGAAAGACCGTTACCCACGGGCTCGGCTTCACGGCGAATCCGGACCTGTCCGAAATAGTGATAACCCGGCAGGAAACCACGACTTTGGGAAAAAATGAATAGAACAGGGCGCATGGACATAGGAGAGAGAGCGGCGGGCGGGCCGCCGTCGCGGGGCTTTGCGCCCTTGAAGCTTCGCCGTTTTACGCCCGTTCTGGCCTTCTGTCTTTGCGCCCTTGCCCCGGCGGCGCCGCGCGCCGGGGCCGCCGCCGATCCTTTGAGAGGTTCGGTGGTGAAAAGCGAAAAATGGACGATGGACCGCGTAAAAAACCGGGAAATTTTCGACGGAGACGTTTCTTTCCGCAACGCGGACTACAATCTTAAGGCCGATCACGCCGTCTATGACCGTAAACCGAGGCTCTGGACGCTGCGCGGTTCCGTCTATTGCCTGCGTAAATTTCCTGACGGCTCCAATATAGAGCTTTATTGCGATAACGGCACCTACGATGAAAACCGGGAATATGCCGAACTTTTCCGGGGCCGGGACCTTATCAGGATGAAACACCTGGCCGCCGACGGCAAGGCGCTCAACGGCCGCTGCGACCGCATCAACGCCGACAACGCGAAAGGTTCCATGGATTTCCTGGGCGACTTCTATATGCGGACGGAAACGATGGAGCTTTTCTCGGCCAACGCTTTCTACAGCGACCGGGAGCGGTCTTTTCTGATCTACGGTTCGACCCCCGTGGCGGCGGGCAACAGGGACGGCCACGACTTCGCGATGACCGGAGAAAAGATAAAATATTTCAAGGATACCGGGGATGTAAAGCTGCAGGATCATGTCGCCGGCTGGGTAAAAGCCGTTGAGACGCCGGCGCGGAGATGAAATAATTATGAAACTTAACTCCGAGCTGCTGGAAAAAAGTTTTAACCGCAGGCAAGTCGTGAACGGCATAAGCCTGGACATCAGGTCGGGCGAGGTTTGCGGCCTCCTGGGCCCGAACGGCGCAGGAAAGACCACCACATTCCACATGCTGGTAGGCTTTCTTGAGCCCGATTCGGGGAAGGTTTTTATAGACGGGAAGGATGTTTCCGGCATGCCCATGTACCTGCGGGCCAGGGGCGGCATCGGTTATCTGGCGCAGGAGCCTACCGTCTTCCGCGGCCTGACCGTGGAAGACAACCTGGTGGCGATCCTGGAACGGACCACACGAGACAAAACCGCGCTCAACAACCGCGTGGAGTCCCTCTTAACGGAATTCGGCCTGATAAAGCTGAAGAAACAGAAAGCCTGGACGCTTTCCGGCGGCGAAAAACGGCGCCTGGAAGTGGCCAGGGTGATGATCAACGAACCGAAGATAATCCTGCTTGACGAGCCCTTCGTGGGCATAGACCCGATAACGGTGAGCGAACTTAAGAACATTATCAGGCATCTGAAGGACAAAGGCATCGGCGTATTGATAACCGACCACAATGTACGGGAGACGCTTTCCATCACCGACAGGGCCTATCTCATTTACAACGGTCAGATCCTGATAGAAGGCACGGCGGAGGTCCTGTTAAACGACCCCAAAGCGCGCGAATTCTACCTAGGCTGGGACTTCAAGATGTAAACCCCGCCCGGCCGGCGGGGTTTACCGCTACCTTACCACCGACAGCTTGAGAACTTTCTCATCCTTGCCGGACTTCACATACGCCAGGTACAGGCCGCTGGCGGCTTGGCCGCCCGAGTTATTCTTGCCCGGCCACACGACCGAACCGCCCGCGCCTGCCGTCGCCTCCCAGACCAGT
>JBAYJD010000016.1:0-56755 GCA_041665305.1 Elusimicrobiales bacterium | reverse complement strand
GCCTGCACCTTTGTTGCGCGAAACTTACAGGTTCATTGGAGCCTGCGCGTTTCGCGCAACTTCGGTTCGGCCTCAAAACCGTCAATTTCGCCTTAAAAACCTTATGTCGGACAGGCTCCTAGTGCCAATTGGCCTATGAAGTTATAGGTCTAAAAACAATTGCTTTATAGGCCTTTCGCCTCTGACGCGCTCGAGTGTGATAAAGCTATACTAAGCGCAGTGCCGTAATGCCGCCGGGCTTTTTGGACCGTCCGGCGGTTGTTTTAGAAACTGCTGGACAAGGAGATCAGAGATGAAAAAAGTTATGTTGGCGATCGGTGTTTCACTGTTGACCGGCGGAGCGTATGCCGAAGAGCTTTTTAAGTTGCAGGCTGTTAAGGCCGAGAATGTGAAAGCGGCTGTGGTTGAGGCGGGTTCGTCCGCGCCGGCATTGGAAGTGTCGCCTGAAAAAATATCCGGGCAATACAGCTACCAGTGCGTAAGTACGAATAAAAACGGCCCTTATGGTATAAAATCCATACAATTGGAGGTGAACGGCGACAATAATCCCTTCCTTCTTTCTTTTAAGGTTAAACGACCGGTAACCGAAAAATACCTTGTAGATACCGAGTATAAGCCCAAACCGGGCGGCGCGATGCAAGGTTTTTTAAGGCTGAATGTGAAGGATCCCGATCATACGGCTTACGCGGAGGGGGTTATTTCTCCTTTTTATGCCGAGAAATCCCTTGTAACAGGCGGTTATGAGGTTAACGGTGGGATGGGGGGGTATATAAAGGTCGCTGGAGCGGGATATTCCTGGGCTAAATATCTTTGTACGCGGGTGGTAAGCAGAGGGCTTGCCGCGGCTGACTGCCCCGATGGCTGCGGCGGAGACGACGGCATCGTCGACCCCGACGGTACCGGCGGCCACGGTGGCGATCCTGACGGCCCCGACAGCGGAGGCTCGGATAATCCCGACGGCGGGTCAGGAAGCGGCGGCAGCGGCGGTCCTGACGATACCGGCAGCGGGGACTTTTAATAATATAGGAAGTGTGGGGCTGTGGAAAGGGCCGGGAGCGATTCCCGGCCCTTTTGCATTGGTGCACGCGGTATCTGCGCTCGCTTAGATATGTATGTTCCTTTGAAACTTTTAGGTTAGTATATGTGTTGACAATGGCGTGCATATGTGGTATAATTGTAATAGTTAACCAAACAATTAACATATTAAATAAAAAGGTTTATAAAATGAATATTCCTGTTAAATGTCCTTCATGTAGCGGAAAAATAACGGTGACGGAGCTTTGCTGCGACGAGTGCAAGACCTCTATCAAAGGAAACTTTGAATTGCCGGAATTGGCGTCCTTAAATGAAGAGGATGGCCGATTTCTTAAAGTTTTTTTGTCAGCCAGGGGTAGCATAAAGGAAGTGGAGCGGTGCATGGGCATATCTTATCCCACAGTGAAGTCCAGGCTGGAGGCCGTGCTGGCAAAACTTGGATTAAGCCATCCGCAAAGCGAGGCAAGGCGCCGCCGGCTGGAGATAGTTGAAAAACTGGAGAGGGGGGAAATTCCGGCCGGCGAGGCCATAGCGCTGCTTAAAAATCTGGAGGGGTAAGGACGGAGAAATTATGAATGAAGAGAAAATAAAAATACTTAAAATGCTGGAAGAAAAAAAAATTTCTTCCGCAGAGGCCATGGAGCTTCTGGAATCGTTGTCCAGGCTTGAGGGAAAGGACGCCCGCTCCGCTAAAAGCGGGGGGCGCTTTCTTAAGATAAGGGTTTACGAGGTGGGGTCGCCCGAGGCGAAGATCAATGTAAACATTCCCATAGCCTGGTCTAAATTCATGGCGCCGTTCATCGAGCAGAAGATCGGACAGAAGCTCAGGGAGAAAGGCTACGCGCTTGACCCTGAGAGGATCCGCGAGGCTCTTGAGCTTGGGGAGATCGGAAAAATAGTCGATATTAACGATGGCGGCAATAAGGTCGAAATTTCGATCGAATAAGACGGCCGTTGTTCTCGGTCCGCTTTAACCTGGGAGGAATTTATGTTCGCATTTAGTCTGAGAAAATTTTTCTGGGGCCTTTTTGTGATCTCTATCGGTCTGCTGCTGTGGGGCCACAATTACGGTTTGGTGGCCGTTTCGTTCAGCTTTTATAAGGATTGGCCGCTTGTTATTGTGGCGATCGGCCTTCTGAGCGTGTGGAGGGCTCTTTTCGGCAGCCACTGGTGGGCGCCCAGGTGTGATTGCGGCGCTGAGCCGCGCATCCCCGCAAATGTTAGAAAGATCCTGGAGGAAGTGGAAAAGGGGAATATGAGCGCTGAGGAAGCCGCCGAACGAATGGACGCCGAATAGTTCCCACGTGGAAACTATTCGGCGGTTCAGCGCGTGACTAAAAACACCATGAAAGGGTGAATGCAGCGCCGTTCAAACGGCCGCGCTTTCTCTTGCCATAATAGTTTTCACATGAAAACTATTTTACCACGGGGATGGATAAAACCCCGTGCCGTATACGATAAAATGTCGTTTTACGACATTTTATTGAACCGCTTGACGGAGCCTTCATTAATGGTATAGAATGTCGTGAGACGACATTCCATAATTGTTCCAACCTTAATGATCTACCGGAGACGATATGGCCGAAATAATAGCGATAGCTAATCAAAAAGGGGGGGTGGGGAAAACCACCACCACTATTAATCTGGCTGTGGCATTGGCTGCCTTCGATTATGAAACGCTTCTTATAGATTTCGATCCCCAGAGCAATTCTACTTCCGGTCTGGGCGTGGATATTACCAAAAGGAATAACAATATATATGATGTGCTGTGCGGTCATGCCGAGATAGAGAATGCCGTGAGGCAAACCTCGGTGGAGTGGCTGGACATAGTTCCTACCAGCCACAATCTGGCCGGGGCTGAAATAGAGCTGGTCAGCGAGTTCTCCCGCGAATCGGTGCTTAAGCGGTCGCTGGACAGGCTGCGGGATATGTACAAGTTCATTATTATCGACTGCCCTCCGTCCCTTGGTCTGCTGACCGTAAACGCGCTGAACGCCTCGGATTCGGTCATCACTCCGGTGCAATGCGAATATTACGCCATGGAAGGCCTTACATATTTCATGAACACGGTGGAAAAGATCCGCCAGGCTCTTAATCCGAACCTTAAGATAGACGGCGGCATTATAACCATGTACGATTCCCGTATCAATCTTGCCAATCAGGTGCAGCGGGAGATCTCCAAATATTACGGCGACAAACTTTACAAGACCGTGATCCCCAGAAATGTTCGTCTGGCCGAGGCGCCGAGCTTCGGCCAGCCCATTTTCGTGTACGACCCCAGTTCTACCGGTGCGCTGGCGTATAAAAACCTGGCTATAGAGTTCCTCGGGCGCCGCGGAGTCAACACGGAGGCTTATAAGGAATCGGCCCTTTATGTGAGGGAAGAATCCCAGATGGATTATGATTTCGGCGGTTAAGTTCGCAAAAAAGTTATATGTAATAAGGATAATTTAAAATTTTTGCGGAGGAGATATTTATGAGGCAGGCATTAGGCAAGGGGATAGACGCTTTGATATCGAAGGTGCAGAACAATGATATTTCCAATGATACGGTGCAGAAGATCCCGATAGATACCATAAGGCCCAATCGCTGGCAGCCGAGGAAAACCTTCGACGCCGCGCCTCTGGCCGAGCTTGTGCAGTCTATTAAGGAACACGGCCTTTTGCAGCCCATAAGCGTGTGGAAAGACGCCGACGGCTCTTTTGAGCTGATCGCCGGGGAGCGCCGCTGGCGCGCCTGCAAGTCCGCGGGTTTGAAGGAAGTGGAGGCCATCGTAAAGAAGGACCTCTCCGACCAGCAGAAATTCGGCCTGTCCCTTATCGAGAACATCCAGCGCGAGGACCTGAACGCCATAGACCACGCTTTGGCATATAAACAGCTTATGGATGAGTTCTCTATCTCCCAGACGGACATCGCCAGAAAGCTTGGAAAGTCCAAGTCCGCCGTCTCCAACACCTTAAGGCTCCTGGAGCTGGAGGAAGATATCCGGAAAGGCATACAGGCCGGGGCTATCAGCGAGGGGCACGCCCGCGCCCTCATTTCGATCCCGGACAAAGGCAGGCGCAAGGAAGCTTATGAACGGATCCTTACGGACAAGATCTCAGTGCGTGAGATAGAGGCCTATGCCCAGAATTTCCACGCGCGCCGGCCGCGCGCCGCCGGGGAAGGCCGGCACAAGAGCCCCGAGATAACCGATATGGAAGCCAGGCTGGAGAAACATCTCGGCGCCAAGGTCGAGATAGTTCCAGGGAACACTCCGGAGAACGGCAAAGTAATCCTGCATTACTATTCGCTGGACGATTTCGACAGGATAACGCGGATCCTGAAAAAATAAAATGAAAATACTCGGATTGCTTTTATTTTTATTCCGCGGCGTTCTGGCCGCACAGTCCGCCCCGGTCTCCGCGGATAAGGGTACGGCGTATACCGCCAAGTCGCCCGTGCCTGCCTATGTCGCCCTTGCCAAGGATGTCAGCCGGTTCTACATGTACGCCAACGGCGGGTTCAACGCGGATTGGTATGTCGGCTACAATAACAGCTGGATCGTAAAGCTGCCGCCGGTGGCCGCCGGGGGCTACTCAAAGGCGTATATCGGCGCCAAACTCGGCAGGGCCAAGATAATATCCTGGCCGCAGTCATGGGATAAAAGGCCCCTGCCCGGCAAGATCTACATGGCCGTCAACCAGGCGCCCGCGTTCAACTCCAACAATATGTATTTTTTGGTCGACGCGGTCGATCTGCCGCTTGAGGCGCTCCCCAATGATTCCCTGGACGGAGTCGACTCCGCCAACTGGTTCTGGACCGAGATCCCGCTTTCGCGCGTTTCGACCGAAAAGCCGAATTACCTGGCCCTCTGGTCCGCCTCCCGCTATTTCACCGCCGCTTCCAGTTCTCCCATCATAGCGGCCGCGTTATCCGACGATAAAGAAGAGAATGTGTGGTTGAACCGTTCCATCCGCGGCAATCCTCCGTCGGGGGAAGAGGTTCTGGAAACGCCCATCGCCGGCATTAAGCCCGCTCTCGCCCTAAAACTGGTGCCGCGCAACGATTATAAGGTTTTTATCAAGGGTTTTATGGGCGAGGTGGCCTCCGGGAACATCCTTGTTTCTTTCTCGGCGATAGGCGAGGATATCCGCGCGGCCTGGATCGAAATGTCATATGATAAATTCGAGTGGTCCCGGATCAGCCGGTACCTGTTCCGCGCGCCTTATTTCTGTTCCCTGAAGCGGGATGAACTTTCAAAGGATATGTTCTACCTGCGGGGGGCCGCCGTGGACGGCCTTGAGAACACTGGTTACTCCAGGGAGATAACGATCCCGGCCGCGGTCCAGGCGGGCGGGCAATGACCCGCGGCGGGTTTATGTATGTCTAAAAAAATAAATGTCGCTGTCGTCGGAGCTTCCGGGCTGGTGGGCGGGGAGCTTTTAACCTTGCTTGAACGGCGCCGGTTCCCGGTCGGGATTTTTACGCCGTTCAATTCCGGACGGACCGCGGCCGCGGTGGTCTTTAAAGGTAAAAGATACGCCTGCCGTAAACCGTCGTTCGCGGCGCTTAAAAAAGCCGGCCTGGTGTTTTTTGTTTCCACCGACGAGGTTTCGGCCCGGTTCGCCAAAGAACTCGCCGGCTCCGGCGTCTGGTGCATAGACGATTCCTCCAGGTTCCGTCTGGATAAAGGGGTTCCCCTGGTCATCCCCGAAATCAATGCCGGCGAGATAAAACCGGATAAAAGGCTCATAGCCGGGCCCAATTGCACGCTGACCGGCGCGGCCGTGGCCTTGAACCGCATTCACAAGGCTCTTAACATAGAGGAACTGAGGATAGCCACTTACCAGGCGGTTTCCGGCGCCGGCAAGAGCGCCATAAAACAACTGGAAGATGAACTTAGTTATTATTTTAAACGAGGCGAGGTTCCCGCGCTTAAGGGCCGCGCCTTCCCGCGCCCCATCGCTTTCAACCTCTTCCCGCAGGTCGGAGGTTTTGATAAGAACGGCATGAGCGTGGAAGAGGCCAAGGTCGAGGCCGAACTTAAAAAGATCTGGGCCGCGCCGGGAATAAAGATAAGTTCCACGGCTGTGCGCGTGCCCGTTATCAGGGGGCATTCCTTAAGCGTCTGGGTCAAGACCGCTAAAAAATGGAATTTAGGCCTGCTTGAGAGCCTGCTCCGCAGGACCCGCGGCCTTGAGTTCGCCTCGGACCCGTATAAATATCCCACTCCGCTGGACAGCGTGAAAACCTCCGGCGTAAAAGCCGGCCGTTTAAGACTGTCACGCACTTCGTCCAATGAATTTCAGCTCTGGATAGTTTCGGATAACCTGTACAAGGGCGCGGCCCTTAATTCCGTGGAAATAGCCGAATATCTTCTGGCGCGCGGTTTACTGGATGCCGGAAGGGCATAAGTCTGGTATGCGTGCAAAGGAGGGACGGATGAAAAAAATTATTTTAATACCGGCGGCTTGGGCGTTGTGCGCGGCCTGCGGCAACAAGGTTCCGCCGGCGGAAACGGTCCCCGCGCCGAAGGCGCAGGCCGCCGCGCCCGCCGCTCCGGCGGCTGCCGGAAATCTTTTAACCGCGCCCGGCGATTATCTCAGGACCACCGCGGGGCAGATAGACAAGGCTAAGGCCGCCAGGGCCTTGGCTGAGAAAACGGCCAAAGAGCGGCTTGAAAGCCCTGATTAACAATAACCATAAAACAATGACAAGAGCAAAAGACCCAATGCAAGAGCTCACCGACCAGGATGTTTATCTGTTCAACGAAGGGAACCATGTGAGGCTTTACGAAAAGTTCGGCGCCCATGCGGCCGCCGACGGCGCCTCCGAGGGGACCCGTTTCGCCGTCTGGGCTCCGAACGCCAGAGCCGTTTTCGTGATGGGGGATTTTAACGGCTGGAATAAAACCCGGGACGCTTTGAAGGAGAGGCCCGGGTCCGGAATCTGGGAAGGGTTTATTCCGGGAGTGAAAAAAGGCCACAATTATAAGTATCACATTGTTTCCAGATACGCCGGTTTTCACGGTGAAAAAGCCGACCCGCTGGCGTTCGCCTCGGAAGTCCCGCCCAGGACGGCGTCCGTGGTCTGGCCGCTGGATTATGCGTGGGGCGACGCTCAGTGGATGGGCAGCCGGGGGCCGGCCAACGCCCTGAAAAGCCCCGTTTCCATCTACGAAGTCCACGCCGGTTCCTGGCGGCGGGTTCCGGAGGACGGGAACCGTCCGCTCACTTACCGCGAACTGGCCGAGCAGCTGCCGGGGTATGTGAAACAAATGGGGTTCACCCATGTGGAGCTGATGCCGGTCACGGAACATCCGTTCTACGGGTCGTGGGGATACCAGACGGTAGGCTATTTTTCTCCCACCAGCCGCTACGGGACGCCGCAGGACCTTATGTACCTGATAGACCGGCTTCATCAGGACGGCATCGGCGTGATCCTCGACTGGGTGCCGGCCCATTTTCCGTCCGACGCGCACGGCCTGGAATATTTCGACGGCACGCATCTTTACGAACATGCCGATCCCAAACAGGGAGTGCATCCGGACTGGAACAGTTCCATCTTCAATTTCGGCCGCAACGAGGTCCGCAGTTTCCTCCTGAGCAGCGCCATGTTCTGGCTGGACAAATATCACGCCGACGGCCTGCGGGTGGACGCCGTGGCGTCCATGCTTTACCTGGATTATTCCCGCAAACCGGGCGAGTGGATCCCCAACCGCCACGGCGGCAACGAAAACCTGGAAGCCATCGCTTTCCTCCGGCAGTTCAATCGCGTGGTATACGAGAACTATCCGGAGGTGCAGACTTACGCGGAGGAATCCACGGCCTGGCCGATGGTTTCGCGGCCGACCTATCTCGGCGGCCTTGGGTTCGGACTGAAATGGGACATGGGCTGGATGAACGATACGCTCCAGTACCTGTCCAAAGATCCGGTCTATCGGAAGTACCATCATAATATCCTTACCTTCCGCATGCTTTACGCCTTCAGCGAAAATTATGTGCTGCCCCTGTCCCACGACGAGGTGGTCCACGGCAAAGGTTCGCTCCTGAACAGGATGGCCGGGGATGCCTGGCAGAAGTTCGCGAATTTAAGGCTTCTCTACGGCGCTATGTTCGCCTCTCCGGGGCAAAAACTGCTTTTTATGGGGGGCGAGTTCGCTCAATGCCGGGAATGGGACCATGACCGGAGCCTGGATTGGCATCTGGCCGGGCTGGAACCTCATGCCGGAATGCTGAAATGGGTGCGGGACCTTAACCGGCTTTACCGGTCCGAGCCGGCTTTGTATGAACAGAACTGCAATCCCGCCGGTTTCGAGTGGATCGACGCCAACGATTCGCAGCAAAGCGTGCTGGCCTTCCTGAGAAAAGGCGGGAAGGCCGGGGAGACGATCCTGGCGGTCTGTAATTTTACCTCCGTACCGCGGTTCAACTACCGGCTCGGCGTGCCGTGCGGCGGATTTTGGAAGGAGCTGCTCAACAGCGACGCTCCGGACTACTGGGGCGGCGGGTTGGGGAACCTGGGCGGCGCCGCCGCCGAGGAAGTCCCTTCGCACGGCCGTCCTTATTCCCTCAGCCTGACCCTGCCTCCGCTGTCCGCGGTGTTTTTTAAAATAGACGGAAGAAAGTCAATATAAAGCGGGATTTGCCGATTGTAAACGGCCCGCCGCGGCCGTATACTATAGGCGAGTCCGCCCGGGCCTGCCGGTCCGGGCCGAAGCGTGAGGGGATCGCGGAGCGGTACGGGGGGCGTTATGGAAACGGTATTTTCTAACGACCCGGTCGCGGATGCGAACGCGATGTTCGGGAGCCCGCAGAGCTGTTCCCCGGCGAACGCGCGGCCTTCTCCTGCCGCCTCCCCGGCCGCAGGCCTCAAAACCGTCCTGGTGGTGGATGACAATAAGGATTACAGGGAACTCATAAAACATCTGCTGACGGTGAACCATTACCGGGTCCTTGAGGCCGGCGACGGGGCGCAGGCTCTTTCCATTATAAATACGGCCGGTCCGGATCTCGCGCTGGTGGATTTTAACATGCCCAAAATGAACGGGTATGAGCTTATTCAGGAAGTCCGCAGCAATTTCGAGACCAGAAAGCTGCGCATCATAATGTTCACCGGCGCCGTCAACCGCCAGCATTTGAAAACGCTGGATATGGATATCGCCGATTTCCTTGAAAAACCGGTCTCGAACGCCAAATTGCTGGAGAGCATCGCGAGGGCGTTGAATCCCGGCCGCGCGCCGGCGCCGGAAAAAAAACAGGTTCCCACGGTCCGGAGCGCTGAGGCCTCCCCGGGCCCGCCGCCGCGGCCCGCCGCTTTGTCTATTGAGCGGTTCGAGCCGGCGGAGGCGGCGCCGGAGGTCCGGCCCGGGGAGGCGATGCTGCGGCAGGGGGGGCCGCCTCCGGAAGCGTCCGTGCCGGAGCGTGCGAAGATCTCCCTGCCGGAGGAGGCCGGCGCTCTCGCAGGGCCGTCGGTAGAGTTCCGGCCGCCGGCCGAAAGCGCGCCTACGGCGCCGGTCCCGGAAATAGACGAACTGCTTGCGGAAGACGCTCACGAGCTTGAGATCCTTGACAGCGTGAGCGAGCGCAAGGAGGAGCAGCAGGACGCGCAGGGCCTTGAAAATCTGACCAACGATTCCCCGCTGATACAACGGGTCAATAAAATACTTATGGCGGCCGTAGGTATGCGCGCCTCCGATATCCATATAGAGCCGAATGAAAACCGTGTGATAGTCAGGGTGCGCGTAGACGGCGTGCTGAAACAGCTTACCACTCTGCCAATTTCCATCCATCCCCGTTTAACGGCCCGCATAAAGATCATGAGCAGCCTGGTCATAACCGAAAAGCGTTTGCCGCAGGACGGCCAGTTCCGGGTGCAGATAAGAGGGCAGAAAATCGAATTCAGGGTAAGCACGCTTCCGTGCATAAAAGGCGAGAAAATAGTGCTGCGCATTCTGGGGCAGAGCAAGCTTAATACGAGCCTCTCCCAGCTGGACATGTCGGACAGGGAGCTGAAAGCCTCGGAAACCGCGCTTAAAAGCCCGAACGGCCTTGTCCTGGTCACTGGGCCGACCGGGAGCGGAAAGACGACCACCCTGTATACCATGATAAATGTTCTCAACAGGCCGGATGTAAATATCATGACGGCCGAAGATCCGGTGGAGTATGAAGTGCCTAACATTAATCAGGTCAAAATACGGCCGAGTGTTGGTTTAACTTTCGAATCGACGCTGAGGGCGTTCCTCCGCCAGGATCCGGATATCATGCTGGTGGGAGAGATCCGTGACCTGGAAACGGCGGAAATAGCCATCAAAGCGTCCATCACGGGCCATCTGGTGTTTTCCACGCTGCACACCAATAGCGCGCCCGCCACCGTGGTGCGGATGACGCATATGGGCGTCGCCCCGTATCTGCTGGCGGCCAGCGTCAAGCTTGTTATCGCCCAGAGGCTGGTGCGCACGCTTTGTCCGCGCTGCAAAGCGCCGGGGCGCCTTACCGACGAAAACAGGAAATTTCTTACGGATGAAGAAGCCGGCCGTTTGCGGACGGTTTACCATGCCGTGGGATGTCCGGATTGCAACCAGGGATATTCGGGACGCAAAGCGGTTTTTGAAGTGATGCCGGTGGAAAGCTCCGCCATGAGGCAGCTTATAATCACAGGCAGGGATGTGGACGCGCTGTCCGAGCTGGCCGTCAGCGAAGGCATGACCAGCCTGCGGCAATCCACCCTCAACGCCGTGATCAACGGGCACACTTCCATTCAAGAGGCGCTGAAGATTATGATGGGGTGATCCATATGGAACCGCCGGAACCGGAGAAACTTGAAGAGGGGCTGGATGCGTACCTCACGGCATACGGCAGGTACGCCATGTCCTATCCGGAGCTCTGCTCCGAATTTGTGGCGATGCTGTCCAAATTAATAAAAAGCTCCGCGCTTTATACTTTGGGCCATCCGGTCGTGATAGAGGCGCTGCGCAAGATCTGCGCTCTTCTGAGGCTGATCCTGGCGGCCAAAAAAGCCGGCTCCGTTACGATACATTACATGGAAGACAGCTGGTATTTTAATGAGCTGGGCGTTCCCGCGGCGACTCAGGAGGCCCGCAACCTTAACGGTTTTTTCAGGACTCACGGTATTCAGAATCTCACCTTCCTGTATGGCGCCGGGCCTTTTGAATTCGGCGCTTTATGTGAATTTTTAAGCGCTTCGTCCAACAAACAGCCGGGGGGAGGGTTAAATGAGGCGCTGCTCCAAAAGGGGGTTAAGAACATTCATACGGAGACCGTGCATTATATCAAGGACCCGGGTTATGCCCCGTCTTGCGCCGTGCCTGAAGCGCCGGGGCCGCTTTCAAAAGCGGCGCAGGGACCGGCGGTTTCCGCCTCGTTCCAGGAATCCGGCCGGCGGGAGCGGGAGAACCGTCCTTCCGGCGGCGTAGCTCCGGCGCCGGACCGCGTGTCCACGGGGGCCGGGGCCGCCGTCTCAGCGACGCTGCCGCCGCCCGCGCCGGATGAGGCGGCGCGGGCCGGGGGCGTCCCGGTTAATACGGATTTCGGCGGGCTTTTTACGAAGCTTGTGGAATCGGCCGTAAAAGATCCGCGGGAGCGCCTGCGCGCTTACAAGGACGCCTTGAAACTGATACACGAAACCATGGACCGGCAGGTCCGCCTGGCGACCGGAGAATTGTCGGCGGAAAAAGAGCGCATCCTGAATACCCGTACCCGGACGGAAAAAGTCCTCTCCAGGGTCGCGGAGGGCAAGGTGGTGGTGGACAAAGAAGGCAAAGTGCTGATGATGAACCCGGCGGCCGAGGCAATATCCGGAAAACGCCTGGTCGAGGCGGTAGGCAGGCATATCAGCGAAAGCGTCAATCCGGGAGAGCATGTGCTGACCCTCACCGGCGACATGGACCTGTCCGGAGGTAAGCCGCTTTCCGGAGAAGTCCATGTCAGCGGGGATGAGCATGTCCGCAGCGCCATGCGGCGCTCCATGGCTTTGCTGGAGGATGACGAGGGGCGGGTGGTCGGCGCGTACTCCACGCTCCCCGAGATTACCAAGTTCAAGGAGGCGCAGCGCATGCAGGTGGAGTTCCTTTCGCGTGTCACGCATGACCTGCAATCTCCGCTTGCCTCCATAAACTCCGCGCTGGAGATGCTGGTCGACACCGCCTCCGGCAAACTTGACACCGTCGAGAGCAGATTCCTGGCCATAAGCGTCAGGAACACCCAGCGGCTGACCCAGATGATCCGCGGCATCCTGGATTTTTCCAAACTTCAGTCCGGCAAAATGACCGTGCATCCGGAAAGCGCGTCGTTGGCGGGGATGCTTAACGAGGCCGGCGAGGGGCTTCTGCCGTGGGCCGGAACAAAAGGGCTTAAACTTATCGTCCGGCCTCCTGTCCCGGATCTTATGGTAATGGCCGACCACGCGCGTATCGTCCAGGTGCTTACCAACCTTATCTCCAACGCCATCAAATCGACCCCGAAAGGCGGTTCGATAACGGTGGCGGTTTCCGCGGCCGCGAATCAGGAAGGGCAGATCGTGGTGGGGGTGCGGGATACGGGCTGCGGCATACCGAAGGACTCCCTGAAGAAAATATTCGATAAATTCGTGCAATTGGAAACCCGGAAAACCTTGGACGAACCGCAGGAGGGGGTGGGGCTGGGACTGGCTATCGTAAAAGAGTTCGTCGCGCTTCACGGCGGAAAGCTTTGGGTCAACAGCGAAGAGGGGAAGGGCGCCACATTCTATTTCACCCTGCCGCTGGCGGGCTCCGGATAAAATATCGTAAAACGACGTATTCTCCGTTTAAATTTCGCTGCGGGTCCGTAAGCCGGAGGCTTACGGACCCGCGCATTTTAGGCCGCCCGCTGCATGCTTCCTGGCTATTCAAGGATAGGAGACATTAAGTGCGCGGTACACTTACCCACCGGCGCTCGCGAATTTGCGTGCCTCCGTTTCCTTATAAATTATAGACAACCGTGGACTGAAGTGCCCTGATCCAAGGGTTCCCCATGGACCTATAGGGCCTGGGTCGTTGTGCTCTGTGAATTTAAGCTCTCCGGTGTTACACTCTATACATGATCAAGGGAGAACAATATATGAAAAAAGCGATCTTCTCGATGATAACCTTCCTGTGCGCCGTGTCCTCCGGGTTCGCCGGCGAATTTAATCCCGATCCCGTAAATGTTTCGGACCTGCTGAATTCCCGGAATGCCGCCATCTTTGTGCCGGTTCCGGCCAGACCCGACGCGAACACTATTTCCAGATCGAAACCATCGATGGATATGAGCTTGAAGATCCCTTTTTCAGAGCTTAACAAACGGATGGCCGGTCTTTCCGACACTATGAAGGTCATAGACCAGGCCAAGCCGGTGTTGTCCCGCCAGGGCGATCATATAGTGTTTACCAATGTCTCCATCGCCTTCCGCGGCATGGAGATAGAGCCGACGGTCCAGATCCTGCCCGTATTTTACGGGCCCAACCATCTGCTCATCAGGTTCCCCAGGGTGGATACGGAACTTTCTTTCGGGCCTAAAGGAATGAACGATATCGGTAAAAACGACATTATGGCTTCCCTGGCCAACAGCTTGATGGCCTCGCTGCGTGAAACGATGGATGAAGCTTTCGCCGCCAACAAGGTAGACCTTAGGGCGGAAGATGTTATTTCTTTTACTTATGACAGGATCTCCTGGACCCTGCGCGTCACCATCACCCCTGATTTCATCGCTCCCCTGCTGCCGGGCCTGACCGGCAAGGTCAGCCTGACGGCCTTTGGTTTTGACGACAACGGTTTAGTGCTGAGCGTCAGATCCGGTTCCGGCATCGAGATGGGCCGGATGCCAGGCTACAACTTCGCGATTTCCGACGGGATGATGACGAATTTTCTGCGCAAGTACGCCGAAGGCGGGGAGTACGACCTGGCTCCGAAGGACTATCGCGGCGGGGTTGAATTCCTCTCCAACGGCCGCGTCGTGGTTTCCTTTAAAGATACCATGCGGAATAGTAAATATTTAAAACTGGAGGTTTACGCCAGCATAGAATTCACTCCGGCCCTTACCGCGCCTAACACTATAGCTATCCGTTTTGAAAAAGTGACTGTTAATAAAGCCTACGGTTTCGGCATTCCCTCTAAGCTCAACGAGGTGTTGCAAAACAAGGTCCTCGCATTGATGGTGGATACCGTTATGGCTAAAAAAGGCCTCACTCAGGCGATGTCCGCCAAGAAACTGGATGGGAATACGGTGGAACTCAAGTTAACGAACAGCGCTTTTCTCCCTTCCTTCGTCAGGGGCGTAACGATAAATAAGTTGAGGGTGGGGCAGGGTTATATGTGTTTGGGATTCGAGTTTTAAGACGGCATAGCGGGAGATAAATTATGAATAACCTGATCAAAAAAACTTCGACGGCGGGTATCCTGACAGCCGCGGTCTTCCTTTTAGTCCGGCCGGCTCCCGCGGAATTCAACCTCGGTTCCGTTTCGGCCGGCGATGTGCGCGCAGGAGGGCTTCAAACGGTTAATATGCCACGGCCCAAGCGTCCGAAAGCCGTTTCCGAAGAATTCCTGGGCATGGAAGTCGGCATAACGATCCCGTTTAAAGCTATAAAAAAAACCCTGGCCGGAATGGCTGAATCCAAACAATGGTTTTCCATAATAGATCCGGCCGCGCCCATATTGGAGGGATCCGGAGATGTGCTCAGGATCGTAAATATCCGGATAGACCATAACGGCATAATACTTGAGCCGGTCCTTACCCTTAAACCCTATTTTGAGGGGAATGACAGGTTCGCGATCAAGATCCAGCGCATAGAGCTGCATGCCTCCGGGTCGCCTACCGCCGGGCTTACCGGCATACCAAAGGAGGTGCCGGTGCCGGACATCGGACCTTCTTTCAATATGAAGGAGACGGTGGGCGATATAATAAATTTGATGACCGACGGGATCACGGATTCGCTTAACAGCAGCCTGGTGGAGACCAATACGCCGCTTAGGGCCTGCGATATAATAGATTTCAGTTATGATAAAGAGGATATGACCATGCACACGCATATCTCGGCCGCATCCATAAAACTTTATCTGGCCAAAAAGCTGTTCGATTCCAGGAAATTATTCGGGGATATTCACATGGTCGGTTCCAGTTTCAACGAGAAGGCCATTACTTTAAAATTCGCGACCACTAACTAAGTTTCACAGATCTACCGAAAAAGGCCGGGCTTCCCCCCCCGGCCTTTTTCACGCCTTGCCGCATTATCGTCGGGGGATAGTATATTTAATTCATAGATGGCGGGAGATAAGTATACTGTCCCCGGGATCATATATCATAAAATATAACATGGATCCGTTATTGTGGAGGGAGTTATGAACGAATTTTATGTTTCCCGCGTGGCAAAAGAATTGTCGCTTGCCGAATCCGGGGTGCGGGCCGCCGCCGCGCTCTTCGGCGAGGACGCCACCATTCCTTTCGTCGCCAGATACCGTAAGGAAGCCACAGGCAACCTCGACGAGGTGCAGTTGACCGCCATTCGCGACCGCATGGCCCAGCTTAAGGAGCTTGACGACCGCCGCGCGGCCATGATCAAATCGCTGGCGGAACGCAATCTTTTGACCGATGAACTTAAGTCCAGGCTTGAGGGCGCGGCCGCGCTCTCAAAGCTTGAGGATCTCTACCTGCCTTACCGGCCCAAAAAACGCACCCGCGCCGCGATAGCGAAAGAAAAAGGGCTGGAACCGCTGGCTGACGCCGTATTCGCGCAGGGACCGGAAACTCCGTCCGTCCTGGCCGCGGCCTATGTGAGCGCGGAGAACGGCGTTAAGGACGCGGAAGAAGCCCTGGCGGGCGCCCGCGATATAATCGCCGAATGCGTCAGCGAGGATGAAACGGCCCGGGCCCGCCTGAGGGAGATTTTCTTTTCTAAAAGCATGTATCACTCCAGGGTGATGACGGGAAAAGAGGCCGAAGGCATAAAATATAAGGATTATTTCGACTGGAAGGAGCCGGCCATGAAGGCTCCTTCCCACCGCGTGCTGGCCATGCGGCGCGGGGAAAAAGAAGGTTTCCTGACGATGCGCATCGAAGTGCCGGAAGAGGAGGCGCTGGCGTCTCTGATCCCGCTGT
This sequence comes from Elusimicrobiales bacterium, assembly GCA_041665305.1. Lineage (GTDB taxonomy): Bacteria > Elusimicrobiota > Elusimicrobia > Elusimicrobiales > UBA9959 > YA12-FULL-51-18. The sequence goes on along the minus strand of JBAYJD010000016.1, from coordinate 40,625 downwards.
TCGTCAAAGGCGGGAACGCCTGCTCCGTCCAGGTGAAGAGCTCCGTGGAGGACGCCTACCGCCGGCTTATGTCCCTTTCTATGGAGACCGAAGTCCGTCTTGAGACCAAAAAACGGGCGGAAAAGGAAGCTATAGGCGTTTTTGCCCGCAATCTGCGCGAGATCCTGATGGCGTCGCCGCTCGGCCACAAAAATGTCCTCGGAGTGGACCCGGGATTTAGGACCGGCTGCAAGATAGTATGTCTTGATAAACAAGGCAAGCTGCTTCACCACGATGTTATCTACCCAAGCCAGGGCGATAGCAGGGAAGCCGAGGCCGCGTCCAAAATAAAAAACCTTTGCGGGCGGTTTAAGACCGAAGTCATAGCCATAGGCAACGGCACCGCAGGCCGCGAGACCGAAGAATTTATTAAAGGCCTGAAGCTGGACGGGGTTCTGGCGGTGATGGTGAACGAGTCCGGCGCGTCGGTGTATTCCGCATCGCAGGCCGCCCGCGAGGAATTCCCGGACGAGGATATAACGGTGCGCGGAGCGGTTTCCATAGGCCGCCGGCTGATGGACCCGCTGGCCGAACTGGTGAAGATAGATCCCAAGGCCATAGGCGTAGGACAGTACCAGCACGATGTGGACCAGCCCGAGCTTAAGAAAAGCCTGGACGATACGGTGATAAGCTGCGTGAACAGCGTGGGCGTGGAGCTTAACACCGCGAGCAGGGAACTTCTCTCCTATGTGTCGGGGCTGGGCCCGGCCCTGGCCAAAAACATCGTAGAACACAGGAACGCCAACGGCGCTTTCGAGTCCAGGGCGGCTTTGAAAAAAGTACCCAGGCTCGGCCCCAAGGCGTTCGAGCAGGCGGCCGGTTTTTTGCGGATTCGGGGGGGGAAGGATCCGCTGGATTCAAGCGCCGTCCACCCGGAACGCTATCCGATAGTTAAAAAAATGGCCGAGGACCTGGGTTGTTCGGTGGGCGGCCTAATGGCGGATGCGGCGCTGCGGGCGAAAATAGACCTTTCAAAATATATTTCCGGAGATGTGGGAGCGCCCACGCTGAAGGATATAGTGGCCGAACTTGCCAAACCCGGCCGCGACCCGCGCGAGCAATTCGAGGCTTTCAGTTTCGGCGATGTGCAAAAGCTGGAGGATGTGCTGCCCGGCATGAAACTGCCCGGTATAGTGACCAATGTCGCGGCTTTCGGGGCTTTTGTGGATATCGGAGTGCATCAGGACGGACTGGTCCATATAAGCGAACTTTCCGATAATTTCGTGCAGGACGCAGCCTCCGTGGTAAAAGTCCGCCAGCGGGTGAAGGTTACCGTGCTGGATGTCGACGCCCAACGCAAGCGCATAGCCCTTTCCATGAAAACAAATCCCGTAATAGGCGCCAGGGAGGACAGGCAGGCCGCCCGTCAGGAAGCGCAAGCCCAGCTTCGTGAAAACCGCCCATCCCGCCCCGCCGCGCCCCCGCGGCAAAGAGCCGACGACAAGCCGGTCTCAGCCATGGCCGAAGCCCTCAAAGCCCTGATGGATAAAAGGAAACTGTAGGAAGGCCGGCGCCGGCCGGGCCGGATAGGTCATTCCTCTCTCAGCAGGCTTATCTCTATGCGGCGGTTAGCTGCCCGGCCTGCGCTGGTTAAATTGTTGCCCACGGGCCGGTATTCTCCGTAGCCGGTGCAGGTCAGGCGCTGAGCCGGCACCCCCTGCCGCTGAAATTCCAAAACCACTGAATAAGCCCGGCCCATGGAAAGCTCCAGGTTGCTTAAATATTTTCCGCTTTTGATCGGGACATTGTCCGAATGTCCCGCCACTATTATTTCGGCGGAGGTTTTTTTAAGCTGGTCCGCTATCCCCTGGAGGAGGTTGGCGGCCTCGGGTTTAAGCTCCGCGCTGCCGGAAGCAAAGAGCACCGGCGCTTTTAGAACTAATTTTATATACTTCGCATCCACCTGGACCTGCGCCATATCCGCCATTCCTTGTTCCTTCATGCCTTTTTCCAGGTTCTGGACCAGGTCCGATTCCTCTTTCTGCCTGGTTAGGCGGTTAAGCCTTTCTTTTGAAATGGAACCTCCGAACTGTTCCTCCATTTTCCCGAGACTTTCCTGGATAAGAGGCCTGCCGCCCTGGTTTTTTTCAAGCAGGAAACTGAACAACATCAGGAACAGCACCATCATATTGCTGATGAAATCGGCGTATGGAACCGCCCAAGCGTGGGACTTGGCCATCCGCAGTTCCATCTCCTGCAGAGAATTCTCGCGTTTCACTTGACCGCCTTGCTTTGCGAAAAGGCTTGAAGATGCCTCTCAACCTCAAGCGGAATGGCTCCGCCGAGAATATCAAGGATCCCGACCATGATCATCATCCAGGTGCGGCGCTCGCTGGCGCTTCGCTCCGTGAGTTTGTTGGCTATGGGAGTCGCTATGACCGCCGATATGGCGATGCCGTAAAAGGTCGCCGTAAGCGCCACGGCCATTGAGGGCCCCAGCACCTTGGGATTTGAAATATTACGCAGCACCTGTATAATGCCTATCACCGTGCCGAGCAGGCCCAACAGCGGCCCCAATGCCGCCATGGAAACAAAAACCCCCGTCACTTTCGCGTGGCGGCTTTCCTGTTGGGTGAGGGCGTCTTCAAGTACGCGTTTCGCATTGTCAAGTTCCGGCTTTTCCAATGCCGTTCTGACCGCGAAGGCTAGAAAGGAAAGAGACTCTTTGGCCGGCGGCTTCATTGAGGAAATCCCGCCGCGGCGGGCTTGCTCCGCCAGACTCATCATTTCGGAAACTATCTCCTGGTCCGAAGGCAGCTTGGACGGGAAAAAAACAAGCCTCAAAGCTTTCAGCGCGCGGAACAGTTGCGGCATGGAAAAACTGATAAGCAGCAAAGCCACGGTTCCGCCTACGACTATGGCCAGACCTTCGTGGTTTATGAAATTGTTCCTATTCTGGCCCATTCCGTAAAGTATGACGGTTGCGGCCATGCCATAACCCATCAGCGACGCTAAATCCATATTGTCTCCTTGATAGTAATATCCGGAAGCGCGGCTCTATATATAGATCGATGGACATATTGTACCAATTTTCTAAAAAACGAAGCCTTGCTTACTTGAAAATTCTTGCGGCAAGAGGGCGTTTAGGGGGGTCAGCGTTTAATGCCGATACGGGATACTTCCTTGCAGCCGAGCGGGTCGGCCGACATTCTGAGATAATACATCCCCTGCCGGGTCCTTGCGCCGGAAGAATTATTCCCGTCCCAGGGCGTTTCGTTGATCCCTTTACGTCCGCCCGGCGCGCCTAAAGAGTATTCCCAGGTCTTTACGATCTGCCCGAGCTGGTCGTAAAGCGCAAGATGCACCGCCGCATCCCAGGGCAGTTCCCAGTGCAGGGTAACCGGGTTGACCTCGGGGTCGGCCGGGTTAGGATAGGTATAAAGAGCGCAGGGGGGGCCCGGCGCCGGAGCCGGAGGCTGGACCACCGGTTCAAAAGAAAATTTAGCCGCCCAACCGTCGAGGTTGGTCCTTGTGGGCACGTTCATTACTCCCGCGGCGTAGATGTTGCCTCGGTCGTCAAGCTGTATGTCCTCTATCACGACGCCGGACGCACCTGGCAGTCCGAATGTGTGGGCCTCTATCAGTTTGCCGTCCTGGTCATATTTGAGAATAGCGGCGTCCCTGACCGTTTTGCCGGAGGGGTTTTTTCTGTCCGAGTAGCCCGCTACAAAAGGATTGCCCGCAAGGTTGAAGTTCACGACTAAGGCCGCGTCGCTTTGGCTTCCGGGTCCGTCCCATAAGGTTTCCCAGAGAACGGTCCCATCTTCTTTATTAATCCGCGCGAGCCAGATATCGGCCCCATAGTCGGACAGGGTTTTGTACCCGGCCGCGTAGAGCCCGTCGTTCTTGGGGTTGAAGGCTATAGTATAGGCCGCATCTATGCCGTGCAAAAGTCCGTCGACTTCACGGGTCCAGAGCCGGATGCCGGCCGGGCTGTATTTAGCCAGCCAGATATTGTTGTTCTGGGCGGTGGTAAAGATATAGCCGGCTATATAGGAATTACCGTCTTTGTCGACAGCTATAGCGAGCCCGGCATCGGTGTTCGCTCCGGGAGAGCTTACATAATCGTACCAAAGGACGGCGGGGACGCATAATGATTCCTGCGGCGCCGAATCGCAGGTTTTGGTATCCCACTTGGTCACCAAAATGTCGACGAATGTGCCGTTCCTTCCACCTATGCCCGCCGTTATAAGCGTGCGGTCCGGCAGCAGGGCCGAATCATAAATATATTCGTTGGTCATGCCTGGATTACGCACATATACGCTGCGCCAGGCCATGCCGTTAGGTTTGCCGCTGTCGTTGTCTGTTTTGATCTTCCACATGGTTTGTCCGTTCATCCCGGACATATAGAAATACCCCGAAGTATCCCGTTGAAGACTAAAAGGGGTGTCCCAGCCCGGCGTATTGCCTTTCCAGGAACCCATATAGTTGCCGGTTTCGGTATTGAATACCTGCAAACTGGCGTCCGTTACGGTTTTTTTTGCGTAGTTGGTCCCCGCCGCGTATAGAAGCTTGTTATCCGCGTCAAGGTAAAGCGCGTAAAACCCGTCGGCGCCGTCGGCTAACCCTTGGGATTTATAGGCCGTTGAACTTTCCGCCAGCATCCAGGCGTCATATTGCCGGTACCAGTCCACCCGGACCTCCGTACCGGTGGAATCGGTTACGGTTTCAAAACCCGCGGCCACAAGATTGCCGTGCGCGTCCACCGCCGCGCCGTAGGCGGCGTCGGATAAATTCGCCCGGCCGTTATAGATGGCGTCCCATCTGTTCTTCCAGGAGGCGCTGCCTGCGTCGAAGACCCTGCGCACGATCTGCGCGTCGGTCGTGGTTTCGTCCGAGCCTGCGATTTCCCCGACCGTATAAACGATCTGCTGGTTCGACGGCATGGCGGCCGTCGCGAGACCGTTAGCCCTGCTCCAATTCGTTTCGTCGACCACGGTCGCAAGTTCCGTCAGCTCGGTGTCGGCGGCGACTTTATAGGCTCTCAGCCAGGCATGGGTCCGTATGGTCTGCGTCGCCGCCGCCGCCGGACCCGCCACGGCGCCTGAAACGAAAAGCGTGCCGTCTTTTCCGACGGCGCAGGCGGTCGCCTCGTCGTCGCCGGCTCCGCCGTAAACGGCCTGAGCCAGCGGCGCGCCGTCGCTGGAATATTTCGCCACCCAGATCTGTTTGCCGGCGCCCTGCGTGGAAAAAGCGCCCACGGCATATATCCGGCCCGCGGCGTCCGCGCACACGCCGTAAGCCGCATCGTTCGCATTGGCGCCCCCGTCAAGCACCAGCTCCCAGAGGCGGTTGCCGGCGGAATCGTATTTCCCCACCCAGGCGTCCATTCCGCGGCCGACCCACCCAGCCGCTCCTGCGACGATGAGATCGCCCGCGGCGTCGAGCGCCACCCCGTAGCCTTCGTCGTTTGAGCGGGCCGGACCGTCCAGGGTTCTTGTCCACAACAGAACTCCGTCGGCGCGGTTGAACTTCTGAACAAAGAGGTCCCGTCCCGCATTGTCGGTGACCATGGACCCCGCGGCGTAGATGTTCCCAAGCTTGTCGGCCGCCAAGCCGCGCGTAAACTGGTCGGAGGGATAAATGATGCTGGTCAGATATTTATACGCCCAACGATAGGTATCCTCCGGGGTGCGGGATTCCACATAATAGCACGGGATGGTGCCTGGACAGCCGTATTGGCCGCCGAGATAAAAGTTGCCGTCTTCGTCCAGCGCCACGGCATGCGTTTCGACGCCCGTGTAGCCGTCGCCGTTATAGGCGAAAAGCCAGTTCCGCTTAAGCGTGGTTTCCGCGTACCCGGGCGCGGCGCACGCGGAAAAGACGCAACCCAGGAAGATCACCGCTTTCACGGCGCGGTTCATCGTTTTACCCCCACGCGCGCGGTCCTTTTGCCGACGCCGGCGGCCTCAAACAGCATGATATAAATGCCTTGCTTTACTTTTTCTCCCGACGAGTTGGTCCCGTCCCATACGGTTTCATTTACGCCCTGGCGGCCGCCCTGCGAGCCGGCCGCGAATTCCCACGACCGCACTGTCCTGCCCAAAGCGTCGTAAAGAGCGACCTTTACCGGCGCGTCGCGCGGTAGTTCCCAGTGCAGATGAGCTTCCTGGTACCGCGAGTCGAAAGGATTGGGATAACTGTATGCGTTGAGCGGCCTCGGCGCGGGCGGGATGCAGGCGGAATAAGCTATGCAGTCGGAGTCCGCGCAATCGGCCAGCTTATCCCCGTCGTTGTCCAGACCGTCGGCGCAGAGCGTTTCTTGGATGGCGGCTTTACTGCAGCTGGAAAGCGAGGCTTGGCCGCTTGAAGTCCATTTGCTGAAAGATAGATTAAGGTTATGTACGCCGGCAAGATAAACTCCGCCCAGATTGTCCAAAGCTATATCGGACAGCGAGAATTCGGGCCAGAACGGATATGTGCCGTCAAGGATCTCGCCCGCTTCGCTGAATAAAACAAGCGCGCTCCCGCCTTCGGACGACCCCGCCGCGTAGACAGCGCCGTTATCAGCGAAAGCCAGGTCCTGCAGCCTGGCCGGGAGACAGGTGTTCCCTGAGGACCAGGAGAAAGTGGCCACCCAGACCGGCGTGACCGAGGGCAGCGCGTAGCGCGCGAGGAACGGCCGTTCCTGGAACCCGGCTTCCGGGCTGCCGTCCAAAAAGCCGGTCATATAGAGATCCCCGTTCCTGCGATTAAAGCCGAAATCATAAAGCACGGCTTCGGGACCCAGGTTAAAGTTATAGGTCGCGCCGGCTTTAAGGGTGGCTTTATTCAGCTCCACCAGTCTTATCGTTCCGGCGTTCTGCCCTGTATAAAGATTGGCGTAAAGCCGGCCGGCTCTGTCCAGTTTGATACGGTTCGGCCAGCCGGTTGCGGCGACGGAGACCGTGGAGGTCTTTATTAGCGTGAATGCGGGATTGGCGGCGGCGCCCGGTACGGCCGCCACCCAGCTTCTGGCTTTAAATGTGCCGCTTGAACAGTCGCCTTCAAAACCGGCGGCGAATAATGTCGCTGTGGCCGTGTCATAAACAATTTCCTGCGCGGAATCCGCGCAGGTTCCGGCTCCCGAGAGCGTTATGGCGTTGGTTGCGCCGGACAAAAGGTTGATCCGCAGCAACAGGATGTCGCCGCCCCGGCTTGATTGTTCCGCGGCCGCATAGATAAAGCCCGGCGCCAGGGCAACTCCGCCCCTGGGGAAGATCCCGCCGTTATCCCAGTGGCCCAGTTGAACGGCCCCAGCCTGGGTCCAGGGCGGGGTGGAAATCAGGACGCCGGCGTTAGGGTTCAGCATTCCCAGCCAATGCTTGGTCCCCCCGTATTGCGCGGTATCGTCCAGGCGTCCCCAGGCCAGCAGAGCGCCCGAGCCGGCATCATAAAGTACGGCTTTGCCCTGGTCGTAGTCCGAATATCTGGCTGCCGTAAGACCGTCGGTCCAGTAGTGCCAGGAATCGACAAAAGCCGCCGCGGCCTTGGCCGGCTGTAAGACCGCCGCGGCCAAGAAAAGCGGCACGAATACCGCCCGGCGTCGGACCAGAGCGGTTCTCCATTGCGATTTTGATGCGCGTATGCGCCACATGAAAAGTTTCCGCTTCATAGAACGCCTTTATATACCGCTATATACTGCGGGGGGTAAGGTCCGCGCCGCCTGGCCCCGGAGGTTTATTTCTCGAACCGTATCACCGGAGGAAGCTGGCCTGGAACGGACGGAGGACTATCCGTTAAATTTACCGTCCGTTCGATAGCCATCTCCAGGCCTGCGGCCGGCTGCTGCGCGCGCGCGGAGACCGTCAGCTTTAATCTTCCCTGGTGCGCAAGCTCTCTTGCCTGCGAAAGAATTTTCGAACGGGCCTGCATAACCGTTTCCGGCGAGAGGTGTTCAAGGGCCAGCCTCTGGCGCAGAACATTTTGAGATTCTTCAGGCATAATCGCGAGTATAGGGCTCGAAGCCGCTCCTGTCCCCGAGAGCGCGACGCCCCACTCCTTGACCGGTACCGCGTGAACAAGGGTGGGCAGTTGTTCCGCCGGCAGGATAAGCAGATCTTCAAAACGGATCAGGCGGTTCCTTATCGCCTGCGCCTTCGCGGAATCAACCTTTTCAAGAAAGCTGAGGTACGCCTCGCATTGCGCCGCCGGCATCTCTTCCATCCATTCCGTGGTGTCGACTATGCCTCCGTAGGAATGCGCTATGGTTTCCTTCAACTGAGCGTCGAATGTCAGCAGCATTTCAGGCGCCACTTTATGCATTTTGCACATCAGTTGCATTACATCCTGCTGTAATCTGGGGTCCAGATACTGTAGCATCGCGGTGCGCAATTCTATCGGTAAGAAACCAAGCACTATGGCTATTGAGGAAGCCGGATATCCAAGTTCCTGAAGCAGGGTCGCCAGCCGCTCGATGTTTTGAGGGTTTATATAGGCAAAAGGCTTCTGGAAGCCGGGCTCGACCGTTAGCTCAACCGGTTTTTCCTCTTCCGTTTCTTCCTCTTTTGCCTCGGTATTTTTATTCTTCAGCGCCCCTTCCACCGCTGCGGGGCCGTCCGCGGGCGTGGCGCTTTCGGGCGGAGTTTTTATAATAGTGACCTTTTTGCCCGGATGGGCGAATCCCATCCATCTGTCAAGCTGGCGCTGCACCAGGAAGGCGGACAACAAAATTATTCCCGCCGCCATAAACCCCCAGAGCAGGAAAGGCAGTATCCGTTCAAACATGGCGGCGCTGGTAAAAAGCTGTTTCCACCAGGGGACGAACGAGAGTCTGTAAACATTCAGCAGATCGCCGCGGTCCGGATCAAGCCCTAGGATCTCAGCGGCCAGCACCTTAACTTTCTCAAGGTCCTGGTCCGATACGGAACGGTCAAGAACGACCGATACCACCACCCGTTTGATCCGGATCATGATGGCGGGCTCGGCTGCCGGTTTTTCCGGTTTAAGTTCCTTGGTTTTGGGCGTTTCTCGGTCCGCGTTTTTATGCACCGCTTCCGTCACCGTCACCTCCTGCGGCAGCATAAAACCGGGCATCACCGATACCTTCGGCTTGCGGGCCAGGTCTTTCCAAAGCCATTGCTGGAGAGAGCCTTTCCCCTTTTTATTCCTGTTCGGCGTAGGGACGGCCTTATTTTTGTCCGCGGGAGCGGCGCCGCCGATCTCTTCCGCTTCGGCGTCCACAAAAACGGTGACATGCGATTTCTCCGCGCCCAGGAATTTGTCAAGTATCGTGGAAAGTTCAAGGGCTATACGGGCCTCAAGAGTGGACTTATCATCGAGGTTCATTTCAGCCCCGGACCGTAGACCGGCGCCGCATACTAGAATGACCGCTGCCAGGAAGATCCTTGTTGTTTTTTTCATCTTATTTCTCCTGGTTCATGAAATCTATGGATTTTTTTACCTCCGGATTGTCCGGTTCAAATTCCGCCGCCCGTTTCCAGGCCTCCTCCGCTTCTTTCTTCAGTCCCATCGTCCAATAGATGGAACCCATCTGCACGAGCGCCAAAACCTCCCGCGGGTTAAGAACAAGAAGTTCCTGGCACTCTTTTAGCGCGCGGTCATACTCTTTCTGCTGGTAATAACGCTGGATCTGGTAAAGCTTCAACCGTACGGGGTCCGACCCGCTGAAGTCCGCCGTTTGTTGCAGTGTAATGCCTTGCGCGTTCAATACCGGCAGGAGCGCCATAAGACGGCGGCCGACCGGATGTTCGGGGACGCGCGCGAGCACGGTCTGAAACGCCGTGCGCGCCATATCCTCATTTCCGCCGGCATAGAACTGCACGCCGCGGCGCAGCAGGTAAATGTTATTGTCCGACCCGGAGACCTCTTCCACGCCTCCTGCAACCACCTTCTTAAGCTGCTTTTTGACCAGTTCCCTGTCTGCGGGAAGAGGCGTATACACTTCGGATTTGCGCAAGGCCGCCAGTGTTTCGCCGTATTTTCCGTTTTGCATGGCTTTATCCGCTTCCGCGTAAAGCGCTTCCGTGTCCGTTTGCCGCCTGGTCGTTTGGTCCTCGCCAAGCGTTATAGACAGCGTCATTTGATGGATCATGCCTAAATCGTGCATGTTCAAAGTATAGCCTAAATGGTAATTCCTACCCAGGTTCGCGCCTAGGCCTACGCCGTTTATATCATTTTTCCTGCCTAAATGAAGCGATAAGAGGCGTCCTATGGCCCAGTCGATGCCCGTTTCATAACCGAAGCCGGGTTTAAGTTCCGCGCCAAAGTAGATGGCGGCTATATCGTGCATTACGCTGTATGAAACGCCTGCGTTGATGCCCAGGGGCAGGGTGTCGGAGGTATCGCCCAGGACCTTCGACGCGATGTTCGTGGCCGTAAGGTCCATGCTGAAATCGGAACCGCGGGGCCTCCAGGCGCCGCCCAGGCCGAAGGCCGCGAATCCGTGGGAGGCATCGGCCAGGCTCATTTTCATATAATCAAAATTTCCGCCCATTGACAGGCCGGAGAGAATGGCCCGTCCGCAGCTTATGCGGATAAGGGTTTCCTGGTTCTTAAAACTGCCGGTTATTACGCCTGTTTCATTCCTCGCGTCCGCATTGCCGCTTGCCAGCTGGTAAAGTCCGGCCCCAAGAGTCATATGCGAGCGCAGCGGGAGGGAAAAACCGGCCGCACGAAAACTCGCGTCCTCGAACAAGTTCATCTGTGAAACGAATCCGCCCATGCGGTCCAGAAGTCCAAGGCTGCCGGGCTGTGCCAGCACGGTTTCAGCCCGGAGCGGTTCCCATGAAGGAAGGATGCCGCCCAGCGCCAATGATCGGGGAGCGTTCGAAAGGTACTGCACCGCAGCCTGCTCTCCTCCCGAAGCGGCCAGCGACGGTATCAGCCCCGCATAGGCGGCTTGCACGGATATTGATGCAATAACCGCGGCTATGAGGACACGCGTCGTCTGGACCTTCGCTTTATAGTACGGAACGATCATGTTATAGTGTAAGGGGTATTTGGGGCTTTGTCAATGAAAGAAGTTTACAATAGAAAGCGCCCCATAGGCCCAAGCGCGTATAGGCCCAAAGGCCCAGAGATGGCGATGTTGTATTTTCCTTGTAAATCCAATTATGAAGATCGCAGTTAGAGGGCGGCTTTTGTTATAATACACAGGCCGCTGAAATTGTCTCCGCCGGCGGTTTATAGAAGCTGATGAAAAAACAAATCCTGATAGTTGAAGACGACGCGGAATTAGCGATGGTGATCAAATTCACGCTTGCCGAGTCCGGCTATGATGTGACGATCTCCGATCTTATAAGCGCCGGTTTCAACATTTTTCATAATAATCATCCGGCTTTGGTTATAGTGGACATTGATCTTCCTGACGGTTCAGGGCTTGACCTTTGTAAAAAAATACGCGCGCACAAGTCTTTGGGCTCCACGCCTATCATAATCCTTACAGGCCACGCCGACATAGACACAAAAGTGCTTGGATTTTCTTCCGGGGCGGATCAATATCTAAACAAGCCTATCTCCTCCGGCGAACTGCTTATGTGGGTGACCGCGCTGTTAAAACGGGTGGATCTGGATAAGAACGGCGCGCCGACGGGGAAAATAACCGCCGGGTCTCTTGCGATAGAACTGGAAACCCGCCTTGTTAAATACAAAGGCGAAACGATAAGCACCCTGACCGTAAGAGAATTCGATCTTTTATACACTTTGGTAAAAAACCGGCCGAAAATCCTTAGCCGCAAATTTATTCTTTCAGGTTTGTGGGACACAGTCGCCGTAGATCATCTGGTAGACACGCACATATACAATTTAAGAAAGAAGCTCCCGCGCGACCTGGCTGAGGCGATACAATCGGTTCCCGGCAAAGGTTTTCGTTTTTTTCTTTCCGAATGACTCTGGGGACAGCGTATTTTATTCATGATACGCGAAGGATAAGTATGCTGTCACCGGAACTTTAATCTCTGGAACTTATCGTTATTTTGCGGCTAAAGGCGGCTTCGAAATCATCGGTATAAATATTTAAACCTTCGGAGGTCAGCGTCAAAACTGTTTCCAGCGAAGACTCGGCGTCGCGTAAAATTATTTTTGTCGCCTGCGCGGTCGTCCCGCGGGATTCAAGGTCTCCATATAAATCCGCCGGTGAAACCTCGACAATTCTCCAGCGGTCCGCTTTTTTAAGTTTCTTTACGACTTCGGCGTTCGTCGTGTCGAACTGAAGATATGTTGCGGGCGTCACTTTGAGGTCCGTAACGCCAAGTTTCGGGTCCACGGCCAGGAACTGGCCCGGGGCCAGTTGTGTTGAAGTGTTTTTAAGATCCGAATGGACGGTTCGGAATACGCTGACGGCTTTGTTGCAGCGTCGGTCGATAGTGTAGTCGTTTTCAACGGCATATTGTTTTGAAAGAAGCATTACAACGCCGGCCATTTCACTGGCCAGGCATTCCTGATCTATTCCACCGTTAAGTCCGCCCAAATCTTGAGCCTGTACGCCATGCGCCTCCTCGTGCAATATGTTGCCGGCCAGTTCGGAGCCAAGATCCTGAATTTTAAGAAATCCGGCGTCGCATACGACCAGAGCCGATCCGATATAGATGGCGGAAGGCCGGCGTTCGTTACAATGCCGCCGGTTGGCGGCAGGAGCTTCCGATTGTAACAGTATTTGCACGGCCGAACCCGAAAGCCTGTCCCTAAGAATTTCATAGGCGGAGATGGGGTACGACAGGGAGGTTTCGAGGTACGAATGTTTGTTCAGATAATCGGCCGCCGCGGCGGCATATTTCCCGGCCAGCGTTTCCGCATTCTCAACCAGTTTTCTTTTTTCTACCTCCGTCAAAGCAAAGCAGGCCGTGCACTGCTGCAACATTAAAAAAGCTAGTAAAAGACGCATGATCCCTCCAGCCGCGTCAATAGTGTAGCGGCTTATATGAGCGGAGGTAAGGGCCAAAGGGCCCTTATATCGGGGGACATAATACTAATTCGGCCCTGTCGTCTTTCTAATCCAAGTCCGTACGGTGATGGCAAATAAACCGGTCCGGAGTTTTACCCCGGACCGGTTTATTTGCAGGCTAACTGGCCGCAGGCGCCGGCAATGTCGGCGCCCAGGCTTTTGCGCACGGTGGCGGAGAGGTTGAGCGTAAGCAGCAGGTTCGAGAAGGATTCGACGCGCTCTTTGGCCGGGGCTTTATATTCGCGGTCGGTAGCGTTGTAAGGAATAAGATTTACCGTGAAATATTTGGGCGCGGCGACGCTCTTAAGCCAGTCGGCGAGTTTTCTGGCGCAGGACTGCGAATCGTTCAGTCCGCCGAGCATCACATACTCGATGAAAACTTTGCGCTTGGTGGCGTAAATATAATCCTTGAGGGCCTTGGAGATCTGGTCGAGCGGATATTTATCGTTCAGGGGCACCAGGCGGGACCTTAATTCGTTGTCCACCGCGTGCAGCGAGACGGCCAGGTTTACCTGGGGGAAATCCCTGGCGAAGCGGCGGATGCCGGGCACATGTCCGACCGTGGAAACCGAGATGTGCCTGTCCCCCAGGCCGATAAGGCCGGGATCCGTCAGTGTTTTCAGGCTGTCGGCCACGGCTTCGTAGTTCAGGAACGGCTCGCCCATTCCCATATATACCACGCCGCCTATCTTTTCGCCGGGGCGGTGTTTCTTAAGATAATTGGCCCAGAAGAGATATTGCGAAACTATCTCATCCGGGGAAAGATTGCGTTTTAGGCCCCTGCGTCCGGTGGCGCAGAAAACGCATTGCACCGGGCAGCCCACCTGGGTGGAGACGCAGATGCTCCACTTACCCGGAAAAAGATTAAGCAGCACGGATTCTATCCTGTTCCTGTCCTTCAGCCGGAAAGACCCTTTTACGGCGTCGCCGGCGCGGGATTCCAAAATAATATCCGGCTCTATAGCCAGAATGCGGAATTTTTCTTTTATGGCGTTCCTGAGCGGTTCCGGCAGCTCCGTGATCTCATCAAAAGCCGCGGCGCCTTTTTTGTAGACCGCGTCCGTGATCTGTTTTAAGCGGAATTTGGGGTGGCCGTTTTCTTCAAGCCAGACGGAGATCTTTTTCAGGTCCATAGTACATAGAGTATATAAAAATTTTTGCGGCAACAATTTCTATCATACCCCCGCTCTTCAGGGCGGGGGCGCCTGCCGCGCTTTCTCCGTCAGGGGCGGGCCGAGAGAAATTCCGTTACCCGGCCGCGGGCGGGGATGGAGGCCTGGGCTCCGACTTGCGTCACGGAGAGGGCCGCCGCCGCGTTGGCGAAGGGGATCGCGTCCGCCACGGTTTTCCCTTCGGCCAGCGCCACCGCCAGCGCGCCGTTAAAGGTGTCGCCGGCCGCGGTGGCGTCCACGGCTTCCACTTTCGGGGCGGGAAAATGGCGGTTAGTCCGGCCGTCGCTCCACCAGGCGCCTTTAGCGCCGAGCTTGATGATGACCTGCCGGGGGCCGAGTTTCAGCAGTTCCCGCGCCAATTCGTCCGCCTCGCCCGCTCCGAGCTCATGGGCGGGCCTGCCCAGCAGGACCAGCGCTTCGGTTTCGTTCGGGGTCAGGATATCCACCTGGCTGAGCAGGCCGGGAGGGAGCGGCCGCGCCGGCGCCGGATCGAGGATGGTGGTCATCGCGCGCGATCGGCCCAGAGCGGCGGCCGCCATGACGGTTTCAAGCGGGGTTTCCAGCTGCAGCAGCAGATAGCCTTCCGGGGTAAAAAGCGGGGCGGCGGTTTCCAGGTCGCGCGCAAGCAGCCGTCCGTTGGCGCCCGCCGCTATGGCGATCATGTTCTGGCCCCCGTTCTCGACGAAGATAAGGGCCACTCCGGTCGCTTCGTCCTCGGTGCTCATGATCTGGGAAGTGTCCACCCCGGCCGCCTTAAGGCTCGTTCTTTGCTGGTCTCCAAAGATGTCCGCGCCCACACGGCCCACCATTTTTGCGTTGCCTCCCAGTCTGGCGGCGGCGCAGGCCTGGTTCGCGCCTTTTCCCCCGGGCAGCATCTGGAAGCCCCAGCCGTTCAAGGTTTCCCCGCGCGCCGGCAATTGCTTCATCCGCACCACAAAATCCATGTTAAGACTGCCTACGACTACGATAGGTTTGGACATAGGTTCAGCTCCTTTTCAAGTTCAATAACTTCTGGCGGCGATCAGAAGCGTCAGGCCGACGGCATAAGAAATGAACATCAGGACCAGCAGTTTATTGGTGCCTGCCGGGGCATTTTTAAATTCTTTCCATACAAAGACCCCCCAGAAAGCCGCCACCATCGTCGCCCCCTGTCCCAGTCCGTAGGAAATGGCCGGCCCGGCCGCTCCGGAAGCGAGAATGCTCAGGGACATTCCGATGTTCCAGATGGCCCCGCCCAGAATGCCCGTCAGATGGAGTTTCAGGCTGCCCTTGCTGAAATAATCGCCGAAAGGCACCGGTTCGCCCACAAAAGGCTTGATCATAACCAGGCTGTTCCACAGAAAATTGGAAAGCAGCAGTCCGGCGGAAAAAAGCGCGACCGCCGTGTAGGGGCTTAATTTTCCGGGTTCCAGGATCGCAAAATCAGCGGACATGGCGGCCACTACGAAGCGATAAAAGAAGCCCATCAGAACGCCCGCGACGATGGAAAGGAGTATGCCCTTGGCGGTTGTTTTTTGCCCGGAGGTAAGGCGTTTGTAGGCCAATGCGTCCACCAGAATGGCTATCACTACTCCCGCCACTCCCAGGAACAGGATCGTCGGATCGCCTTCAGGTTTTGTCAGGTAGGTCGTTATCACGCCAAGGGCAAGGGCCAGGCCCACGCCTATAGGGAACGCAACGGCCATTCCCGCGATGTCGATAGCCGCCACCAGAAGAATATTCGAGAGATTGAAAATGATCCCGCCCAGGAACGCGGACCAAAGCGCCGCGCCGTCCGCCTGGCTCAGATCCGCCAGGAACCCGCGGCCCGCCGTTCCCATGCTCCCCATGGTGAAAGCCGACAACAGGGAAAGAAGAAGAACGCCGACGGCGTAATCCCAGTAAAAAAGCTGGAAGGGCCATTGTTTGCCGGCCAGCTTCTGCGTGTTGGCCCAGGAACCCCAACACAGCATGGTTATAAAACACATCAAGATCGCGACAGGGTAAGACTCAACGATGACCATACAGGCCTCCTTATTTTGAACGGTCGACTGCGGGCCTGTTTATAAAACCAACAGGCGCGGCCTTTTTGTGCAGCCCGCTTGTGTACAGTTTACCTCCGGACAACGTGTGCGGTAAGGGCCATAAGGCTCAGGGCTTGCCGGGAAAAGGCCCAGCAGGGACTAGGCCCTTTAAAAACCGCCTGCGGAAAATAAAATAGTACAATTGTTAAGCCGCGTGTCAGGAAGTTTTTATTTAAGTTATGAAAAAACACGGTTTTATTTCCCTAGCATCCTTTCTCAGCCTTAATTTTCTGCTGTCCCTGCTGATCGGCCTGGGATATTTCATGTTCGTCGGGTCCCACCCGGTGGAGATAGCGTTTTCCGTCACGGCTTATCTGTCCAATACTTTTATGATCTATGCCGCCTTGCTGGCGGTGTCGTTGGTCCCTTATTTTGCCGGAACCGGGGCTGCGATTTTTATCCCGTTTGCGGCTGTTATCCAATTGATCCTGGTGCTGGATGTCGCCATTTATAAGATCTTCCGTTTTCACCTTAATTCGATGGTCGTTAATCTGATCTTTACACCCGGCGGCCTTAAATCCCTGGACCAGGGGCCCGGCATCCTTGTGCTGTTCTTCGGCATCGCCGCGGCGTTGCTTGCCGCGGAATTTTGGTTTTATAAAGCGTCCGTGCGCTCGGCGGCCGGCAATAAGGGGATCGCAGCGATTTTGCGCGGGAGATGGAAATCGTTATTGGCGGTTTTTTTATTCTTGGTAGCGCTGGACAAAGGGTTGTTCGCCTGGGGGACCCTTTACGATAATGTCCATATTACGAGCAACGCCAAACTTCTCCCCTTATATCAGCCGCTTAAGATCAGGACCTTCGCCAGTAAATATCTGGGGGTGAAACTGGATGAAGAGGTTACGGTCCATATAAGCAAGGAAGATTCCAAACTGGATTATCCCAAGCGGCCGCTGGAAACGGTCCCGCCGAAAAAGCCGCTTAATATCCTGATCATCGTGCTGGATTCGTTCCGCTACGACATGCTGGATAAGGAAATAACTCCCGAGCTGTGGGCCTTTTCGAAAAGAGCTTCGGTGTTTAACGACCATTACAGCGGCGGTAACTGTACGCGGTTCGGAATTTTTTCAATTTTTTACGGCATGTACGGGAACTACTGGTTTTCGATGCTGGGAGAACGCCGCGGCCCGGTCCTGATGGATGTTCTTAAGGCCCAGGGCTACGAGGTGCGGCTGTTCGCCGGAGCGGAGCTCAGTTTTCCGGAGTTCAATAAAACCTGTTTCGTGAATGTGCCGAGGGAAAATATTTACGACCTGCCCAAAGCCGAAGGCCAGGTCGGAAAGGATATAGCGATAACGGAAAAGTTCCTGGATTTCGCCGTTAACCGCAAGAAGGACAAGCCGTATCTGGCTTTTATCTTTTACGATTCTTCGCACGGCAGTTATGTTTATCCGGCGGGTTTCGAGAGATTCACGCCGGCCGGGGCGGATGTGAATTACCTGACTTTGAACCAGGCGACCATCCTGCCTCTTTTTAATAAATACAAGAACTCCCTCTATTTCGAAGATTCGCTGGCGGGGAGCATCCTGAAAACGCTGGAGCGCCTGGGCGGGCTGAAAGACACGGCCGTGCTGGTGATGGGGGACCATGGCGAGGCTTTCTTTGAGAAAGGCTATCATGGGCACAACCGCGCTTACAGCGCCGAAGAAGTGAAGGTGCCGCTGGTGTTTTATCTGCCCGGCCGCGCTCCCGGCGTGATAAAGGCGGTCACCAGCCATGTGGATATAGCGCCCACGCTCATGAAGTTGGCCGGGGTACGGAACGCGCCCGCCGACTACTCCAGCGGCAAGGACCTTTTTGACAGGTCCGACAGGGCTTTCGTCACGGCGTTCTCGTGGGATACTTCAGCCCTGATAAAGGATAATTACGCCCTGGTGATGCCGCTGGAGGCGTATAAGGGCGGGTTGCAGCTGCACGGTCCGGATTACAAAGAGATCCCCGGCAATCAAGCCCTGGCCCCGTACATTCCATACCTGCTGGACTTTCAGAAAGAAGCCAAAAGATTCTACAAGTGAGTCCCGCGCTGCGCGGGGCTCGGTAAAAGGCACGAGGCCTTTTTCTTTACGGGATCTCGATGACCGCCGGGTGGCGGGAGATCACTTCGATCTGCTGGGGCGTGAATTCCCGTATCTGCCCGGGATCGTTAGGCTCGCGCGAACTCATGATGTTGACGAGCTTCCTGTCGGGCGTAGTGTCGGGGATCTGATCGGATATGAGGGTTCCCAGTTCCCGGTCGTGATAGAGGCCCAGGTAATGACCGAGCTCATGGGCCACGGTATTGGCGAAGATCCTGGGATAACGGGTGTTCGGCTCCGACAGCGCTATTCCCCCGAAAGTGTAGCCCGGGGATAAGGCCGGGCCTCCGATCCCGGAGGCGAAACCGCCCAGCCCGCCCAGTACCGTCCGGAGAAAAAACAAATTTATGCCGTTCGTGGCGGAGCCCGTGTTTAACAGGCTTTCGACCTGCTCAAAAGTATTCACTTCCAAACCGCCCGGGTTTTGGGAGGCGCCGCCGAGATCCGTAACCGCCGCGATCTGAAGGTCTATCCCGGCGGCCGCGAAGATCCCTGTAAGGGCGCCGAGAAAATCCGTTAGGTCCGCGCGTTTGGATCTATAGGCCTCCTGGGTCCAGCCGGCGGCGCCTGAAAAATACAGGTTAAGCGGCAAAACTCTTTTCCTTGCGGTTTTGTCCGGGACCCTGAAGAGAGCCCGCAATTTAAATTTCGGAGTCGTCAAATTTCCGGAGACATCCTTAACCCTGACTTTCCAGGCGCCGGGAGTTAAAACGACGCCGGGGTTGTTCGGAACCACGGCCGACCCATAGCCGTGAAGACAATAGATCGTGCGGTTAGGGCTTAAAAAAGGCCCCGGTTCTCCGCTGAACGATTTAATATTCCTCAACTGATCGGGATCGAAGCCTTTTTCTACCGTGTAAGAAATTAAAGTTTCCCGCACGGCGCCGTCCGCACCGGTCCTGAAAAGATCCGTTACAAGAGGAACGCCGGCGGCATCGGAATAAATTTCGATCTGCATGCTTTTCGCGCCGGGGGGGACCTCTATGGCAAGTTTATCCGAAAAGCCGTCCTTATTAAACGAGGAATAAAATTCGACGGCCGTAACAGGGTTCGTTTGGCCGGCGGCGGCCCGATTTTTTGCGGCGCCTGTATTCGCCGGCTCCGCCGGTAACGCGGGGATATCGGGATCCGAGGCGGAGATTTGAAGCGCCGAGGGCGTCGGGGCGGCTCTAAGTTCATTCAGCGCGGTTTCCGCCGGGCGGCAGTTTGCCGGTCCCGCCAGGGTAAAAGCCGCCGCGAGTAAGATTTTTTTCATTGGTATCGCCTGCCGTGCATTTTTTTAATTTAAAGAAGCGCAAATTGCCGGGCGGTTGTTCTATGCCGATAGTTTATCAAAACCCAGGAGATCGGGTTAGGGTCCAAATACCTGGTTTACTCCGGCAAATGGCGGATCCCCGATAGGCCTTCAGGTCCACGGCTGTCCATAAATTCTTAATGCGAAAACATGCCATAATATGTACTGACGGCTGAAGATAGCCGATACAAAGAGAGGAGTTATGAAAAAAATCTTAGTGAAGCCGGTTGTTTTCGCGCTTATCGGGTTGTTCGCGGGCGTCCCCGTAAAAGCGGAAAATACCGTTACCGGGACCTGGGCGACCGTAGCTGATGAGGGCCCCGACAAGGGCAAAGTGAAATCCCATGTGGAGATCTATGAGAAAGACGGGGCCTATTTCGGCAAGGCCGTTGAATTAATGCTCAAACCGCAGGACCTGCTTTGTGAAAAATGCGCGGGGATCTTAAAAAACAAGCCGATAGTCGGCATGATCTTCTTGCGGGATATGAAAAGTTCGGGAAAGCGGGATAAGGACTTCGGCGACGGCTACGCCGGCGGAACGATCATGGACCCGGATAACGGCAAAACCTACAAATGCAAATTATGGGTCAAAGGGGACGTCCTGACGGTACGGGGCTACATCGGATTCTTCTACAGGACCCAGCGGTGGCTCAGAGTGAAGTGACCCGGAATTAATTTGATATTATATAGGCCTGCCCGGCGCTTTCGGCCCGGGTGGGCAAGGACCGTATTTTTCGGCCTCATGGCGGGTCGGGAGGAAAAATGATAAATGTTTCCGTAAAGTGTCCGTATTGCGGCAAATCGCTGATGGATCCAAAAAAGAAACTGGACGACGCAGCCTCCATTCTCGTCAATCTTTCGTATGCCGGAAAGAACGCGCCTCTTCATATGAGCGCGGCTTACGGCAGCTATCTGACGGACTCCGCGCTCGGCGTGTCGATCGGTAAAATACCCGGCTTTCGCTGCCCTCATTGCAAAGCCGATCTTAAGAGCACCAGAAAATGCGACATTTGCGGGGCGCAGATGGTGGCCCTTGATCTTAAGGAAGGCGGCCAGGTGCAGATCTGCGCCCGGCGCGGCTGCAAAAAGCATCTCCTTGAATTCCAGAATCCCGACAGCGAACTGCAGGCTTTCTACAAACATTATGTGAAAGCCCTGAAATGAACCCGTCCCATAAAGTCCTTGTCCTCATGCCGCTTCTCGCCCTGGGAGCGGCGGTGTTCTGGTATGTGTCCGGGCATAAGACGGAGGAGTATTCCGGCAGGGAGCCTCAGGTCCTGAACACGGGCGGCTCCCTTCCCGCGGCGGCGCCCGCGGTCGGTCCTGAGCAGGAGGAGACCCGCGCCCTGGCCGCCCTGGAGATCCAGGGCCCTCCGGAATTCAGGAGCCAGGTCAGGGGCGCGCTGAAACTGATCTGGATGGCCGACCGGGCGACCTTCCTTTTTATCAGGGATCAGCTTTATGTGATCCGTAACGAGGATAAGACCGGTTTTTATCTGGACGCCGGCCGGCCCGTGGCCGCCGTTTCCAACGCCCAGGCCTTCAGGTCTATGCCCTGGTGCGCCGGCATCATCGCCCACCAGGCTTTTCATGCATATGCCAGGCTTAAAACCGCAAAGAAGTCCGCGTTCCTTCCTCCGCCGCCCGGGACGGAAGCGGTTTTAAAGGTCGCGGCCAATCCCATGTCCCTTAAATTCACCAGCCTGGAGTCAATGCTGTCCGTGGAGCGGCAGGCTTCCGGATTTCAGCTCAAGATCCTGACCGAGACCGGCGCTTCCCGCGCCGAGATCCGGAGCGTGGAAAAAAGAGCTCCGCGGGATTTCACCACAGGCCACGACGGCAACTATTCCATTCTACCGTGATAGTTCATCGATAAACCGTGAAACATCTTATAAAAGCGCTTAAAATAGGCTCCGTGGAGCTTAGGAATAATCTGGCTCTCGCGCCCATGGCGGGCATAACCAACGCCGCGTTCAGGTCTCTTTGCATAGAGGGCGGCGCGGGGCTGGTGGTCAGCGAGATGGTTTCGGCCGAAAGCATCCGGTACGGGAATAAAAAATCCCTGAAATTGCTGGAGGTCCGCCCCTCCGAGCATCCCATCGCCATGCAGCTCTTCGGCGCCGACCCCGAAAGCATGGCGGCCGCGGCCAGGCTCGCCGTGGAGCTGGGCGCCGATATTGTGGACATAAACGCGGGCTGTCCCATGAAAAAAGTTCTTCGTTCAGGCTCCGGCGCGGCTCTTATGAAAGAGCCGTTAATACTGGAGGCCATAGTTAAAAAAGCCGTTAACGCGGTTAAAGCTCCGGTTACGGTAAAGATCCGGTGCGGGCTCACGGCCGATATGGTTCTCAGTCCGCGTCTGGCCCGCGTGATAGAGGGCGCGGGCGCCTCCGCCATCACTCTGCACGGCCGCCCCGCTTCCAGTTTCCACACCGGCCCGGTGGACTATGACGCCTTTGCCGCCACCGCCGCCGCCGTAAAAATACCGGTTTTCGGCAACGGCGGGGTCGGTACGGCCGCGGCCGCGGCTAAAATACTTGAGACGGGCTGCGCCGGCGTCGCCATCGGCCGCGCCGCCGTGGAGGACCCCGCCGTTTTTTTAGAGATCGCGGAGGGTTTGAGCGGCCGGCTTCATGAGGCGGGCCCGGAAGCCGGGTCCGCCGCGGAACAACTTACCGGCCGCGCCGCCGACCCGGCGCGGCGCATACGGTTGTTTATCCGGTTCCTCGAACTTAATACGGCCCTCTATGGCGGCGACGAGGGAGTGGTGCGCGCCCGCAAACTGGTGGGCTACTGGCTGAAGGGGTTTCCCAACTCCTCCGCGCTGCGCGGCGATTTTATGAAGGCGCCGGGTCTTAATGAGGCCAAAGCTCTTTTGCTACAATATCTTTCGCAGCGCCCGGCGCGGTGAACCCATGTTATGAACAAAACTTTCAATATCCCCGATACGCCCCTGATGCAGCAATATGCCGCGCTCAAAAGTTCGTACCCTCACGCGGTCTTGTTTTTCAGGTTGGGCGATTTTTATGAAATGTTCGCCGACGACGCCAGGACCGCAAGCGGGCTCCTGGGAGTGGTGCTCACTTCCAGGGGGGGCGTGCCCATGTGCGGCATCCCCTATCATTCTTCTTCGGGTTATATAGCCAGGCTTCTAGCCGCGGGCCGCAAGGTCGCCATTTGCGAGCAGATAGCTCCTTCCACGGAAGAGGCGAAAAGATCCAAGCTGTTCAAGCGCGAGGTGGTGCGGCTCATCACTCCCGGCACTATCGTAGAGGATGAACTTCTTCAGACCAAAACGGCTAATTACCTGGCCGCCGTGGAGATAGACATCGTAGGCTGGGGACTTTCCTACATCGAAGCCTCTACGGGCGAGTTTTTCTCAACGCAGAATTTGAACGACCCGGACCTTTACCAGCTCGCCTCCCTGCTTTCAAAGGTCGCCCCTTCGGAAATAATCGGCGGCGCCGATACCCTGGCCGAAATACGCAAACGGGTTTTAAGCTCCAACGGCGCCGTCCTGAGCGAATGGCCTTCACCGGCGGGTTCCGGCGCCCCGGCGGCAATAATAGAACAGACCGCGGCCTGGCAGAAAGGAGCCGTCTGGCAGAACAATAAACTGGCGCTTAAAACCGCGCTTAACGCCATAGCGTATATCAGGGAGAATCAGCCGGGCCTGCGGGAATCTTTCTCCCCGGCTTTTTTCGAGCCGTCCAACAGGATGCAGCTGGACGAGTCGGCTATCAAGACCCTGGAACTGGTCAACGCGGAATACGGCGAGGATTCCAGGACCCTTTGGGGCGTGCTGGACGCCACAAAAACTTCCATGGGCTCCAGGATGCTTAAAAAATGGATCCTTGAGCCGCTGACCGAACTGCACGCTATAAACGGCCGCGCCCAGTTCACCGCCTTTCTGGCGGGGAACCGGGAGGCCAGGGAGGCTCTCGCCGGGATCCTTGCCCAGGTCCCGGACATAGAGCGCGTGCTCGGCCGTGTGATAAACGGGAGCGCCCTCCCAAGGGACGCAGCGGCAGTCCGCAAAGCCCTGGGCCAGTTGGCGCATCTGAAGCCGCTTTTAAAATCCCCCGAGTTTTTTGAATGCGTGCCGGAACTGGCCGGCCGGGTGGAAACGGTTTCGCCCGCCCTCTCCGCCTTGCGTACGGTCCTGGACCGCGCCATAACTGAAACGCCTCCCGCCAGGCTTTCCGACGGCGGGGTTATCAGGGAAAATTATAACGCGGAACTGGACGAGCTTCGCGGCCTGCGCAAGAACAGCCAGCAGGCCCTGGCCGGGATCGAAGCCGCTGAAAGAGAGAAAACCCAGATCCCCTCGCTGAAAGTAGGCTATAATTCGGTTTTCGGCTATTACCTGGAAGTGACCCGGACGCATTTGCCGAAGGTCCCCCATTATTACACGCGCAAGCAGACCCTGGTCAACGCCGAGCGGTTCATCACCGAAGAGCTTAAGGTCCTGGAATCCAAGATCCTGGGCGCGGAAGAACGGATGCTCAAGCTTGAGACTCACCTCTTCGGCGAGATCCGGGAACTGCTGCTGGGGAATTTGAAAGAACTGCGGATTTTCGCCCTGGCTGTCGCGGAACTGGATGTTTTTTACGCCCTGGCCGAGAGCGCCCTGAAATACGATTTCGTACGGCCCGTAATGTCCTCCGGGGCCGGGCTTGTCATAGAAGAAGGCCGGCACCCGGTGGCCGAACGGTACCTGCCGGCGGGTTCATTCGTGCCGAACGACCTGAATATAGGCGACAAGGATCCGCAGATCATCATCCTGACCGGCCCCAACATGAGCGGCAAGAGCGTCTACCTGCGCCAAAGCGCGCTTATCGTGATCATGGCCCAGATGGGCGGCTTTGTGCCGGCCCGCTCGGCCGTCATAGGCGTGACCGACCGCATCATGACCCGCATAGGCGCCCAGGACAGGCTTTCCCGCGGCGAATCCACGTTCATGGTGGAGATGCGCGAGACCGCTTCCATCCTGAACCTGGCCACGCCCAGGAGCCTGATCCTATTGGATGAGGTCGGCCGCGGCACCTCCACATTCGACGGTATTTCCATCGCCTGGGCCGTGGTGGAGCACCTGCATAAGGCGTCCGGCGGGCCCAAGGTGTTGTTCGCGACGCATTATTTCGAGCTGACCGAGCTGGCCGAAAAATTCCCCGGCATACGGAACTTCAATATCTCGGTGAAAGAGTGGACCAACTCCGCCGGCAAGACGGAAGTGGTTTTCCTGCACAAGATCTCCGCCGGGCCCGCCGACAAGTCTTACGGCATCCATGTGGCGCAGCTGGCCGGCCTGCCGGACGCGGCCATACGGCGCGCCAAAGAGATCCTGCATGTCCTTGAGACCAAGGGCAATATAGAAGTGAAGGGCGGGACCGAGGACACTGCGCCCATGCTGCCCATTTTTTCGGAACACCCCGTTCTGGACGAGATAAAGTTATGCGAACCGGACAACCTCACCCCTCTTCAGGCGCTTAACACCCTTATAGGCTGGAAAAAAAGGTTAACCTGACGCCGCGCGGTCCCGCCGCCGCGGCTTACCGGGGAGCTCCGCAAAGCTCCCTTGCTTCTTTCAGCAGCGAAAGGACCGAGGAGGTATGCCCCCAGTTCATGAGGTCCGGCTTGGAAGCGTCTCCCTTCATGGCCGGTACGCCGCCCCAGCGGCAGACCGGATCGTTCAGGTCCCGGTCGGCGCAAAGTTTGCCGTCGCGGGCGTAATACCAGTCCGCGAAACTTTTATAAAGCCCCTGCAGCTCGGGTAGTTTTCCGTTTTTGGCGCAGGCGGCCGTGGCGTTCAACAGATGATAGCCGACTATCTCGAATTCGGAATTCCTCATCTTGTGCGGCTCTTCCTTAAAATCCTGAATACCCTGGTCGATGTACTGAAGCCGGGTTTTGGTCGTGAACTCCCTTACCACATGGGCCCAGTCCGCTGTTAAGAACCCGGGGGCCTCGCCGAAGATGCTTACCATAAGCATAAGGGTCACCCAGGGACGGTCGCCCGGTTTGGCCAGATCCCCGAACAATTCGACCGGCGGCCCTTTCTTTGAAAGCCCGCCGAGGAAAATGCCTTTAAAAAGATCTTCCGGAGTCCCCGTGATATCCTCGATGCAGGAACGGTCCCGGATGGCCCAGCTGGAAGGGTCGTAGGGATCGCCGTTCGCCGTGTCTACCACCAGCTTGGCGTCCGTCTGGACAAAGAAGTCCTGAATAACGCCTCCGCAGGTCCGTGACCGTTGTTTCATGGATTCATCGGCATCGTCCAGGCCGAAGAAGGTGCCGACATTCCATAATTTATCAAGGCCCTCTTCAAGGCAGGGCTGCCCTGTCTCCTGGATCAGGGTCTTTTCTTTTTTTTGCGCTTTCAGCCACTTGGTGAAAGGGTCCGTCACCGGCGGTTCGTCATAAACAAGCTCATAGTTCGTCACCACCGATCTTTTTTGACGGCATTCGTCCTTCACATGGATGATCATCACCCAGTTCTCGCGGCCTTTGGCCCATTGATCCAGGCCGTAAAGAGAGATGTTGGCGAGGTCTTCCGGGATGATCCCGTAAAGGCCGCGGCGAAAGGGGGGGAGGCTATAGTTGTTCCCGGTGCCCGACATGATGAATTTGTCCCAGATCTCCTGCGCGATGCCGTGCTGGTTGATATCCTCCGTCAGGACCGACCGGCCCCCCGCGTGAAGAAGATATTCCGCCCCGACGAGTTTCGGCGCGCGGGCGGCTCCCGCGCGCGCGACAGCCGCGCCCGTGAGAGAAACTGCAAGGAACGTAGATAACCAGAACATTACTTTATTGTGCGCCATGTAATTACCTCGCTTCCGGACCGGATATGGGTATAAAAACAGTATCGGCTGTTAATCCGGCCGGCGCATGGGCACAAAGGGAAGTTTATCAGAGGAAAAAGACCCACCCTGCCATGGGACTTCGTATTTTGTATCATAGGGGGATATTTATGAAAACAAAACCTCATGTCCGGGAGATCCCGTACGCGGAGCCCTCGGTCCTGGCGGTAAGGCTCGCCGGCCGAAAAAGCATGATGCTGCTTGACAGTTCCATGCGGCATCCGCGGCTTGGGCGCTATTCTTATCTGTCCTGCGACCCGGCGGCCTCCCTTATCGTCAGGGACGGCATGACCGTCTGGAATGGAGAGGCCCAATCCGGGCCCGCGCTGCGCGTCCTGGACAGGGTCCTGGCGGAGAACCGTACGGCCGGTCTTAGCGGCCTGCCGCCTTTCCAGGGCGGATTCATGGGGTATATCGGTTACGAATTCGGCAGGACGCTTGAGCCTGGCGCCAGGATCGCCGAATCTCCCGGCCTGTGCCCGGAACTTGTGCTGAATTTTTATGACGCGGTCGCCGCCTTCGACCATGAACACGGGCGCGCGTTCATTATTGCCGCCGGGTTCCACGGCCTGAAAGCGGCGGAAAGGGCGGACGGCCTGGAACAACTCCTTTCCGGCCCCGGGCCCGTTTTGCCGCGCGAAAGCCGCGTCGGCGGGTGGAAGTCCAATTTTACGCGGGCGGGTTATGAGGCCTCCGTGAAACGGACCGTCGATTATATCCTGGCCGGAGATATCTTTCAGGCCAATATCTCGCAGTGTTTCAGCGCCCGGCTGCCGGAGAAGTTCGACGCGCTCGCTTTCTACCTCCGGCTTCGCGCTCTTAACCCGGCCCCGTTCTCCGCGTTCATGGAGCATGAAGGGCTTGCGCTCGCGTCAAGCTCGCCGGAACGATTCCTCAGTTTCGACGGCCGGCTGGCGGAAGCCAGGCCTATAAAAGGCACGCGCCGGAGAGATCCTGACCCCGGGCGGGACGCGGCGCTGATGGAGGAACTGCTTACTAGCCGCAAGGACCGGGCCGAGAATGTCATGATCGTGGACATTCTGCGCAACGACCTTTCGCGCGTCTGCGATCCGGGTTCCGTCTCCGTGCCGGTGCTGTGCGGGCTTGAAAGTTACGCGGCCGTCCATCATCTGACCTCGGTCGTAACCGGGCGGCTGTCGGAAAACCGCACCCGTGGCGACCTGCTGGGGGCGTGCTTCCCGGGGGGGTCCATAACCGGAGCGCCGAAGATCAGGGCCATGGAAGTGATCGCAGAGATAGAGGGGCGGCCGCGCGGCGTCTATTGCGGTTCGATAGGCTTTTTCGGCGCAAACGGCACTATGGACCTGAATATCGCCATCCGAAGCGCGATGTTCGCCGGCGGCGCCGCAAGTTTCCAGGGCGGAGGAGGGATCACGGCTGGATCCGACCCGGCCGCGGAGTATGACGAGACCATGGCGAAGGTGGAGCGGCTTATGGAGGCTTTCGGGGACCGATGATCCTGATAATAGACAATTACGACTCTTTTGTTCACAACATAGCGCGCTATTTTGAGGAGTTGGGCGAACGCACGCGCGTGAGGCGGAGGGATGAAGTTTCGCGCGGCGATCTTGTTATGGACGCGCTGGTGATCTCTCCCGGCCCCTGCACACCGCGTTCGGCGGGCGGCTCCATGGACCTGCTGCGCAGATTCTCGGGCAGGACGCCGATCCTGGGTATCTGTCTCGGTCATCAATGTATCGGCGAGGCTTTCGGAGGAAAAGTCGTCCGGGCGCGGCGGCCGATGCATGGGGACTCTTCGCGCATTTTGCATGACGGGACGGGTCTTTTTGCCGGGATCCCGGACGGGTTTAAAGCGGGCAGGTACCATTCGCTGATAGTGGGGGAGGAGGGGCCGGAGCTGGAGGTCACGGCGCGTTCCGAGGAAGGCGAGATCATGGCGCTGAGGCACAGGTCCCACCCGACCTATGGCGTGCAATTCCACCCGGAATCCATACTGACCGAGCATGGCTATGAGCTTTTACGCAACTTCCTGAAGGAGCTTAAGTGAGGCGCGCGCGTTCAAAGGGATGGGACCGTAGCGGCGGGTCTCCGCCGCCGCCCGTTCCGCGCGGGCTGCTGCTGGGAGACGGAGCGTTCGAAACGGTTCTGACGCTTAACGGCCGGCCGGTCTGGCTGCAGGACCATCTTGACCGGCTGATGCCGGGTATTTCTTTTTTAGGCCTGAGGGCGGACCGCGCGGCTCTCGAACGCGAGGCCCTCGCGGCATGCGGCCCGGGGCTGGGTATTCTCCGCCTCACCGTGGCGCGCGGCGGATGCGCGCGCGGCCTGGCCGCCGGTGGAACGGGCGAAGCTGTCGTACTGGCCGGCTTCACCCCGCTGCCCTACGGAATTGTCTACGCTCCGGTCCGGCTTGCGGTTTCAACGGTCCGCCGTAATGAAGGGTCGCCTTCGTCGCGGATGAAGACGCTGTCGTATCTCGACAACATCCTTGCGGCCCGGGAGGCCGCCTCGCGCGGAGCCGATGAGGCGCTTATGCTTAATAACTCCGGCCGTGTCGCCTGCGCCGGTATCGGCAATATTTTTATTCTCCGCGGCTCAACACTTGTCACGCCGCCCGGTTCGGAAGGCGTTCTGGCCGGGATCGCGCGCAAGCATGTTCTGGCCTGCGCGCCGGGGCTCGGCCTTGAGCCGCGCGAAGAACCGTTGGGGGTTGGGGAACTGATGAGGGCGGACGCGGTTTTTATGACCAACAGCCTCCGTCTTATAAATCCGGTCACGGAACTGGACGGCGCGGAGCTGAATCGCGCCGGCGCCGGTACGGTCGAAAGGCTCTTTTCAATGTTGCGTGCCGGGATAATTGCAGAGACAAGCTGTGATCCGTTTCAGCCGGCGGAGCCTTTGCTATAGCAATTTCCTGTCCGACTGTGGGTTTACGGCCTTCTTCAGAATATCCGTTCCCTTAACGCGACAGGTGTGCCCAAGCATACCTTTGCGGCAAATCTGGGCTTTTCCGTTGGAGAAAACCGCGTCGACCACCCAAACGGTATTGTTGTCGCTGACGACAACGGTGTCGTATTTCTGAACCCCGTTATAGCTGGAAATTTCCACTCCAAGACTGTTAATTTCCTCAGTTTTACAGTTATAGGCCGGCTCTCCTAAGAGCCCGCGATTGAAAGACCGGCTGTAACGACAAACAACGGCTTTCCCGCCAGGTAAAACCGCATCGACAACACCGGTTTCATCATTTTTATCCACGACAATAGACTCTTTGCCTATGGCCGGGATGGGCGGAGTTTTGTGCTGGTCGACTTTCATGACTTTCGGCGCCGGCAGCTCGATCTGGATCTTCCCCAAACCGGCCTGGCTTAACGCGGAATCAGCGTAAGCCGCTCCCGACAACATAGTTAACATCGCTATCGTAATAACTTTGTTCATAATGTTTCTCCCCTAACCAAGATCATGTACCCGTTGTTGTTATAGTATAGTCCGCGTGCCGCAAAAGCGCCTGGGCCCTAAGGCCCGGTAAACACGGCCGTTAGTCCCAATCGAATCCGGGACTAAAAATTTTTGCCGCAAAAATTTTTAAGGATTTAAATCGTCAAAGACTACGGATCTCAGGTTGCGGCCGGAGGCGGCGGCCTGGGCTTTTATTCCGGAAACGGCTTCCTGGACCCTGTCCAGATATAAGGCGGCGGTCTCAATGTGGAAGCCGTAATGGACATAGAGCTCCTTTTGCCCGGTCTTTGAGGCTGCGAGCCGTTTATAAAGTCCGGCCGCTTCCGCGCCTGTGACATAATCGGCTAAAGCGAAGGTGTCCGGGAATTCAGTAAGATGCCCGGCTCCGGCGCTGATCGTATAAGGCAGAGAGCGTATGTTGATGTCCGGCCAAAGCTGAGATAGATACGGGTAAATGGGCCTGTCTCCCGCCTCCCTTTCGATCAGGGGGACGGTTACCGCCGAGCTTTCCTGTTTAAATCCTTCAAGCTCCAGGGCTTCAAGGACATTAGGCGCGGCCGTCCAGCCGCCCGCCCTGAACGCTTTGATCCCGTCAAACCCGTTCTTGCGCAGGACGCCCAGGCTGTAACGCAGGACGCTGCGCAGTTCGTCAACGGTATAAGCGCTGATCATGATATCCCAGCCACGGTCTGCTCCGTCAGTCGCGGCGGAGCCGGATCCGTTCTCATACCAAAAACTCGGCGAATCTCGGTACGGCGCTCCGGTTTGGGTAAACAGGCTTTCCCAGCCGTGCAAATGCAGACCGAGCTGGTCGCCTTCCTTTAAAACCGACCTCATGGCCGCAGCGACCGTCCCGGCGCGCGCGCCGGGTTTGGTGAAATAAGCGGCGTTCAGAAAATGGACTATCTTAATGTCCGGATTTTTGGCCCGGAACTGTTTCACGGCTTTAAGATTGCCGGGGGTCAGCGCGTCGCCCTCCCAATCTACGGAAATGACCAGGTTGACGGCCGCGGCCGTTCCGGGAGCAGGCCGCGCTCCGGCCGGTGTTGTGTGGAACAATAAACCGAATCCCAGGATCAACCGGTTATATTTCATGAATTGTTCTCCAGTAATAGTGTAGCCTGCCGGTATCCGGCAGACCAGGGCACACGGCCCTACCACCGCCTGGGTATTTTGGGCCCAGCTGTCGTACTTTTAAGGAAACGGCAGGCCTGGCAGTTCGCGGGTCCTGCCGACGGGGTTGGCTTCCGGGGCCGGGTCGGCCAGCGCGGCCGCCCTTATCCTCGCCCTCCTGAATGTAAAAGTCGGGCTCCGGATGCCCCTACAGCCAATCCCCGTCGTCACCCGCTCCAATTTATTCACCTGCCGCTTATTCTATATTCAACATATCCCCACCCTTAATTATGATAAAGCGTAATTAACCCGCCCGGTGGTTTCTGCAACCTGACAAAGACAGTTGTTGATGCTGTCCAGGGAAAAAGGGAACGGCAGGCCTGTAAGTTCGCGGGCGTGCCGGGGGCATGGGACTGCCGGGCACGCTATCGGACAAGCGGATCGCCAAAGCAGGGCTTAAAAAAGTAAAATCTCCTTATGTCCGAAATACAATTGCTGCCTGAAGAGGTCATTTCCAAAATAGCCGCCGGAGAGGTGATAGAACGCCCCGCTTCCGTTTTAAAGGAATTGCTGGAGAACGCTGTGGATGCGGGCGCGACGCGGATAACCGTCGATATCAAAAAGGCCGGCAAGCGGCTTATCCGGGTCAACGACGACGGCAAAGGCATGGACCTGGAGGATCTGAAACTTTCCGTGGGCCGCCACGCCACCAGCAAGATAAGGACCTTTGAGGATCTGGACGCTATAGCCACCTTCGGTTTCCGCGGCGAAGCGCTGTATTCCATTTTCGCGGTTTCAAAGCTGGCCATTACCAGCTTCAGGCCCGGCGCCGAAACCGGGCATTCCATTTCCGGCGAGGGCGGGCGGCTGCTTTCCGAGGCCAAAACCCCTCCCGTGAAAGGCACTACGGTCGAAGTCTCCGACCTTTTTTTCAACACGCCGGCCCGCGCCAAGTTCATGAAAAGCGAGCCTTCCGAACGCGCCCATCTGATCCGCACGGTGGAGGAAGCGGCCCTGGCTAATCTTAATACGGGCTTCACCCTTGCCATAGACGGGACCGAGATCTTTTCCCTGCCGCCCGGCGGAGAGGATTTCTGGGCGGCCCTGAAAGACCGCGCGGGTGTGATCCTGGGCAAAAATATCCACCAGGGACTGATCAAGGTGGAGGGCAGGAATCCGGCCATCTCCATTTACGGGCTTATTTCCAGGCCGGACTCCCTGTCGGCCACCCGCCTTAACCAGCTTTTTTTCGTTAATAAACGCCCCGTGACTTCGCGCGTGGCGCAGCAGGCGCTTTATCGCGGCTACGATACCATGCGCGGCGATAAGCACCCTGCCTGCGTTCTTTTTCTGGACCTGGATCCCGCCGATTTCGATGTAAATATCCACCCGCAGAAGAAAGATGTAAAATTCGCCTCGGAGGGCGAAATCTTCAGGAAGATCTCCAGCACGGTTTACAACGAGCTGCTTAAAAAACAGACGGCTTCCGTGGCCCTGACCGAGCCGGCCGCTGGCGGAGCTTCCGGCGCGGCCGAGCCGGGGGCCGGGCAAAGCGGCGAAACTTCCGTCCAGGGGCCGGACCTGTTCAGCCGGGAAACGCTTCAGCTTGAGCCTTGTTCACAGGAAAACGGGGAGACGCCCAACTGGTATCTGCCGCCGATCTCTTATCTGGGGCAGATAGCCAAGAGTTATCTTTTGTTCGAGTCCGGCGGCGGCCTGCTGGTGATGGACCAGCACGCGGCGCAGGAACGGATCTTGTTCGAGAAGTACCTGGAGGAGTTTTCCTCGGGTTCTATAAAGGTGCAGCCGTTGATGCTGCCGGTGTCGGTGGAACTTCCCCGTTCCCAGATCGAGACGGTGTTAAAGTGGAAAGACTGGCTGGACAAGGCCGGCTTCGAGATAGAGCGGTTCGGCGCCGCGACCCTGCGCCTGCATTCCACGCCGGCTTTGTTCTATTTTACGCCGGAGGCGCTGAGCGAATTCCTGGGCTATATGGCGCAGGTGCTGGGCGAGCCCGAGAAAGCTTCCGAAGATCTGAAGCGCAATACCGTGGCGACGATGGCGTGTAAGAAGTCGGTGAAAGCGCATGATTATATCAAGCCGCCGGAGGCGCTGCGCCTGATCACGGACCTGAAGGGGACCAGGGACAGTTTTCACTGTCCGCACGGCCGTCCCACGCTTTTTTATATTTCCCCGTCGGAAATAGCCCGCAAATTCCAGCGCACCAATATAATATAAAACGGCCCATGGAGGGGCCGTTTTATCGGGTGCGCGCGGCAACGCGCGCACGCATGGGGCTTGCTCCGCCGCCTGCCACGGTTGCCGGTCGACCCGGGAAGCGGTCCGCCCAGGCTATTTAGACAGCGTTGAGCAGTCGAAATAACCCTGGCCTTCCCCGCGGCCTTTTATAAGGAACTCTTCCATAGCTTCGTCTAAAGAGCCGCCGCCGCCTTTGATCTCATCCAGAGCCAGGCTGCCGAACATCGTCAGGTAAGCCTGGGCGGCCTTGGCCGCGAGTTTAGCCGGTTCGGCGGTGCCTGGGTAGGCGGCGTTGCCTTTAAAATATATGCTGTCCCTCGGGTCCGCGTTCAACCCCACGAGATGAACGCAGGCCCCCGCTACCGCCGGCGGCAGGAGCTTGTTGTCGTAATAGTAGCACAGGTCTTCGATAACGCGCGGATCCTGAACCGATCTCTGCGTGTGCGCCGGAGTAAATGAGTCCTCGATAGCGTGCGCGGCCACGCCGAGTGAAAAATACATAAGCTCGTAGGCGCGCAACGCTTCGCTCCTGCCGGCGGCATTGGTCCCGTTCAGCCATTCCTTCCAGGCTCTGCCCGTAAACTCTTTGACTATGCCCACCGCTTTATCGCAGGACCGGCGCGCCGAGTCGAGCCTGACCGGAGGGACGCCGCCGGTTTCCTGGTAGGTCCTTAAAAAATGAACGGGCATCCCCATGCCTGTCGGATTAAAGTTTTCGCAGGTGGAGGTGTGAAGGTCGATCCCCAGGTGGTCCGACCAGACCCGGCAGTAAAACTTGAAAAGATCGGACTTGGAGGATTCGGGAAGGTTAAGCCGGTACGGATAGTCCGCCGCGGTATTCCCCAACTGAACCCTGTTCGAGGTCAAAAGAGTGGAGTCGTCAAGATCGTCGGAACTATAAAAACCGCCTTTCAGGGTCTTGATACTCATGTCGAAATTTTTAGGCACAGGCCCCGTAACCGGTCTCTGGTCCAGGTCTTTCAGCCAGGCCTCGATCGCCGCCCCATGTTTGGAACGCAGCTCGCTATTGGCGCCCTCAATAGCGGACCCCGTCAACACGCTGTGAGAATTAAGCCGGTATTTCCCGAACTGATCCCAGCTCCAGGCGCCGGTCGGCGCCGAGAGAGAAAAAGAAAATGTGGACAAAACCGCCAATGATGCAGTACTGAAGGATATTTTTTTCATGCGCATATTATAAACCGGTCCGCGTAAAGCGTCATGGGCAGAAAAGGCACAAATTCAGGCCGGATGGCTTATAAAAAAATAGGCATTTAGGCCCAATTTCTTGAGGCCTGTGCCGGTTGTTGTCTATAATTGAACATCAATGACCGAGATTATCCTTACGACCCTGAACGCCGGGTATGGACATTGCGCATTCGGGCTGCGCTGTCTTATGGCGAACCTGGGCGAGCTTAAAACCAGGGCCGCGCTTCTGGAGTTCGGCGTTGAACAGCGGACGCCGGAGATAATCGAAGCCATACTTTCGCTGGAACCGCGGATCGTAGGTATAGGCGTATATGTCTGGAACGCCCGCGAATGCGCCATGCTGGCGGCCGAACTTAAGCGGCTGCGTCCGGAACTTATGATCATTCTCGGAGGCCCGGAGGTCGGTCATGAGACCGCCGGGCAGCAGATCTGCCGCGACGCGGACTTCGTAATAACGGGCGAGGGGGAACTGGCTTTCGCCGCCCTGTGCCGCGAGCTGCTTGCGGGGCGTCCGCCGGCCGGCAAGATCATCGCGGCTATCGCGCCGGACCCCGGCCTGCTGGCCTTGCCTTATGACTTGTACACCGATGAAGATCTCTCCAACAGAGTGATCTACGTCGAAGCTTCCAGGGGATGCCCCTTCGCCTGCGATTTTTGTCTATCCTCGCTTGATAAAACCGTGCGCGAGTTCCCGCTGGAGGGGCTGTTCGCCGCGTGGGGCAGGCTGTTGGAGCGCGGAGCCCGCCGCTTTAAGTTCGTGGACCGCACCTTCAACCTGGACCTGAAGAAAGCCTGCGCTATTCTTGATTTTTTTCTTGAACATCACGCCCCCGGAATGTTCCTGCATTTCGAAATGGTCCCGGACCGGTTCCCGGACGAACTTTATGCCCGGATAAAAAAATTCCCCGCCGGCTCCATACAGCTTGAGGTGGGGATACAAACTTTTAACGAGGCCGCGGCCGCGCGCATCAACCGCCGGCAGGATAATGCCGCCGCGGAACGGAACCTCCTGCGCCTGCGCCGCGAAACCGGCGCGCATCTTCATGCGGATCTGATCATAGGCCTGCCGGGGGAGGATCTGGCCGGTTTTGCCGCGGGCTTCGACAGACTTGCGGCCCTGGACCCGCACGAAATACAGGTCGGGATCCTTAAACGCCTGCGCGGAGCGCCGGTCTCGCGCCACGACGCGGCCTGGGGGATGGTCTACAGCCCTTACCCGCCCTATGAACTGCGGCAGAACAAACTTCTGGATTTTTTCACCATGCAAAGGCTGCGCCGGTTTTCCCGGTACTGGGACCTGATCTCCAACAGCGGGGTTTTCGTGGAAACCTCCAGGCTGATCTGCGCCGCCCCAAGCCCTTTCCGGAGCTTTATGGCCTTAAGCGACTGGCTTTACGCGCGGACCGGACAAACGCACGCCATTTCCCGCTCGCACCTGCGGGAATTGCTGCGGACCTATCTGACGGAAGTTCTCAAACAACCGGTTTCCGAAGCGAACGCCGTAACCGAGCGGGATGCGCTGGCTTCGCATCTGACCGGCAAAGGCACGGGCCGTCAAAGGCAGGCCAGGCGCGCGCAACAGGGGTAAAATGTCGTTTTACGACATTTTGTTAAAGCTTGGGCCTTTTAAAGTTCAATTAACAAAACACCGATCAAACGCCACAATTGGACTTTGTGGAAGCGGTTTCGAATCCTGTAGACCCCGCCACTTTGCCTCCGATCGACAAATACGATTCGGAGGTTTTTTTGTCGGTTTTTTATCTGCCGTTTCCCTTAGTGCCCAGGGCGTTGTAGGTCTTATGACTCTATTCGGAAATATTTTAAATGTTATAAACTAACGCCTGGGCGTTACATGTGTTTGGAGGTAATATTATGAAGAAGTTGCTGACGCAGTTTGTTTTTACGCTGGGCCTTTCAAGTGTCGTCTGCGCGCAATCGGCTCTGGAAAAGGCGGCCTTTAAAGATATTAAGCTTCTTGCTCCGGAAATCGCCGTAACAGGCGTTCCCTCCCCGGTAGAGCCCGTGCGCATGATGGACAAACCGTCCGTGAGCCGCACCCCGACCAAAGAATATGACAACTGTTATTATGACGGAGATGATTTTTATGTCGTTTATCAGGGCACAAAATACAGGGCCACGGCTGACGACGACAGCGGAACGGCCATAGTCAGCTGCTCTGATAAAGTTTCCGCCATGTACGACGGGGACGACTTGATAGTTTTCAACCCCCGCACAAAAAATTTCAAAACCATCTTCGCCGATGACAACGCGTCTACCGCCCGCCTTTCAGCCGCCGGCAGCCTGGCTGTCTTTTACGACGGCGACGACCTTATTCTTTATAATGCGGACACGGACTCCTTTGAAACAAAATCCGTGGACGACAACGCCTCCACGGCCGAAGTTATAGCCAGCCCCGCGGCCGTACTGGCCTGGGACGGTGACGACCTTTACGGTTATTGCGCCGCTTCCCGCCGCTGGATAACATCCTCCGGCCCCGAGGACAATTACAGCGCCTCGGCCCAGATAGCGCCCAACGGCCGCGGCGTAGGCATGATCATTAACCGGGAGAATTATTCATTAAATCCGGATAATTGCCAGATAACCCAGACTTCCGAACCTATAGGCCTGTCCTGCAGCTATGACGGCGACGATTTTCTGATAAAATATGAAAATCGGGATTACAGTTACCCTGCGGACGATAATTTCGCCAAAGCCTCCATTTCATGCGGGGTAAATACCGCCATAATGTATGATGGCGACGATATGATAGTGTTTGACGGGCCGCGCCACGCTTTTTACACCAACACGGCGGACGATCTGTCCTCCTTCTCCGCGACCATAGCCGGGAACGGCGGGGCGCTGGCCTATGACGGGGATGACCTGTTCGGCTATTGCGGAAACGGCAGATGGGTGACGAAGTATGTCGATGATAACGCGCCCGCGATACCATCCGGCAGCAGCGCCTCAACAACCCTGGCGATGCGGATAGGGAGCGAGTTATACCGCTTCAATCCGGCTTCATGCAGTATGCAGTAAGGGGGGGCGCTGCTTCCGTTTTTCCTAACGGGCAATTACACCAAAAAAGTAATTGATATTTTTTGCGGGTAAAATATTTTTTCGACAAGCTTTGTAATAGAGCAGGCTTACCATCCCCATCCTCTTTTTCCACGGTTCGCCGGAAAGAGCCCAAGTCCTCACATAAGGATAAACCGTCTTGGGGTCTTCCTCTAAGATCTGAGAGTACAAGCTTGCGGTCATGTCCCCGTGGATCCAGTTTTCAATTTTATGGACCCAGGGGTGAAGGAGCGGCCAATAGGTTTTTAACTGTGTTTTCTTGCTTTTTTGTTTTCCCTTAAAGTGATCCACAGCCATATTCCCCAAGCCCATGAAGGGAGTCCTCATAAACACTTCAGCCCAAATCTGGGCGATGGCCCACTCATCCAGGTTTTCCGGCTTTATTCCCGCTATTTTTCTGCGGACCTCGGGGGTTATCTCGCAGAATCGGCATTTGGTTTTATAGGACAGCTGTAAACTGCTTTCCTGTTGCACCGGGTAAGGACTCGTTGAATCAAAATAAAGCTTTTCTATAACCGCAGCATATCGGGACAAGTTCATTTTTTTCAGCATATGACGGACAGGCTCCTAGTTCCTTCCCGATGCCGGTGTTCCGATATTTCGGCAGAGCTTTCAGGAACGGGATATAACAGCGCAAAATTTTTATTCGTGGCAGGGGTGATAAAATCCTATCGCTATGATACAAAAAGCAGGGTCGTTTATGCATTTCGAGGTATTTCTTTAAATTGTGAAATTAAATATAATATGAAGATCACGGTTGCCGGACCTGCCTCTTCTTGCTTATTCTTGCCTTAATTTCGGGCCGATCAACGATATATAATAACAGGAGAAAACATGAAAAGATCGGCGATTTTAATCTTAGCGGTTCTTATGGTCCCGGCGTTGCTCTGCGCGCAGGATGCCCTTTATTTGAACGACGGTAAAATATTGAAAGGCAAGATAACATCGGAAAGCGGAACCAGCGTGACCCTAGAGATGGATAACGAGTGGAAGGAAGTAAAACGGGAAGAGATCAAAGAGATCAAGCGGGAGACCCCCGAGGCGCAGCCGAAACAGGCGCTCACCCGGATCCCGCAAGGCTCCCAGATCGTCAACCTGGGGCTTGGACTCGGGATCCCGCTTAATTATGTGACGGATAGCTGGGGAAACAACCAATCGGTGCTCGGTTCAGGCGCGGTTCTTAGCGGCCAGTATGTGTACCATATAGCCCCTAATTTCGGAATCGGCGTTGAAGTCGCGCATAGAACATTCGGCGAAAAGACTTTCAGCAGCTATACGATGAGCGGGGACATGTCCGCCATACTGGGAATAATCAGATATGTCTTTAATCCGGCGAGCCCGGTCCGTGTTTACTCGCTGCTCGGAGTGGGCAGAGGCCAGACTGCTCTTCTGGCTAAAAGGTCCGACGGGACCACCGCCATAGATTCCTCTTCCGGAGGAATGGCCTTTACCGCGGATCTGGGAGTCGAGGGGGACCTTTCCGGAAATATGTTATGGGGTGTGTCCGCGGGTATAAGCGGTTCCGGCGTGGATGAAACCGCGACGCGCGCGATCTTCACGAACTTCGGCAGCGTTTATGTCTTTAACCTGATGGCAAAAATAGGCTGGAAGCTTTAAAGCCGGCGCTAGCGGGGACAGATACTGTTTTAATTCCAGCTAACCGGTGATCCATAACGAATACCGGCAGTTCGGATAAGATCGGTATCTGTTCCCGTTTTTTATGCCGCCTCAGATCGACGGCAGATCCGGCAGGATGCGGGAATGGAATGAAAATATGAAAAAATCGGCGATTTTAACCCTGGCGATACTTCTGTTCCCGGTGGATATTTTTGCGCAGGATGTCATCTATCTGAACGATGGTAAACTGATGAAGGGCAGGATAACCTCGGAAAGCGGCGCCGCCGTGACAATTGAGATGGAGAATGAGTGGCGGGAAATAAAATTCACAGATATAAAAAAAGTGATGCGCAATTCCGTACCGCGGCCTGACGCTTCCGCAGCGCCGGCGGAGACTCCCTCACGGGTCCGCAAGCCTGATCCGGCCCGGTATCACTCCCTTGACGCTTTGCTTACCGTTACCAATTTTGATTATAAAGAAACCGTGCCGGCGCCTTTAAAAAGCACCGAAAAAGGGTGGGTGCCGGGCATACTTTTAAAATACGGCTACCACAAAAAACGCATGTTGGCGGCGCTCTCCGTGGAAGCAGGCGGCGGGGACACGAACTATGACGGCACCACCCAGGCCGGAGTTCCTGTGACCGGGACGACCGGGAATAGCTTTACCGACGGGTCAGCCGTGGTGGGTTATGTTCTGCCGGCCGGGGCGGTCCGCCTGACAGGGTATGCGGGCATAGGCCGCCGCACCTGGGAACGGACCCTGGGAGCGGGGACAGCCTCCGAGTATCTGGAAACTTATTCCTGGAATTACTATCCGGTGGGCCTGCGGGCCGATTTTAGGTCCGGGGAGAAGTTTTCCATAGGCCTGGACGCCTGCGTAAAAATAATGACCGGGGGGGAAATAGTTATAGGTTTTGCCAGGATGGGCGCGGATAGCGACCTGACGCTTAAACTCGGTAATAAAACCGGTTACAGGTTTTCGGCGCCGATCGAGTACGCTCGCAGCGAAAAATGGTTTTTTCTGCTGACGCCCTGGTATGAGCATTCCGCCATAGGTCAAAGCAACACCGGCGCCGTAACCATCATGGGCGGAACCCCTTACGCGACAGCCTATGAACCGGCAAGTAACACCATCATGTACGGAATAAATGCCGGTTTTGTCTATAAATTCTCAATCGCTCCCAAATAACCGGATAAAAGGCGTCAGGCGCCTTTTATGCAATACGGATCTTTTTCCGATAATTCCATAGTAGTAGGGCGAAAATAGGGGCAGCGACCATTCAATAAATGGTCGCTGTCCCTATTTGTCTAAATAAGCGGTCGCTGCTCTTCTTTGCACACCTTGACAAGTCAAGGGGCGGGCACTATAATATCGTGCTAAGAGTTGGGTTATAACAAGGAGTGACGGTTCAGACCTGTCCGGTTAAACTTGAAACAACAACTGTTGCTCTTGACACCGCAGTTTAGCCAGCCTTGCCTCGTTTAGATTTAATAAATCAATAAGCGAAATGCGATCCATCAGCATTTCCCG